>MGHC01000038.1:23145-23963 GCA_001793015.1 Candidatus Woesebacteria bacterium RIFCSPLOWO2_01_FULL_39_10 | reverse complement strand
CCGAAGTTGGAAGAAACACTTCCTAAGCCAAACTTTTTAGACAGACTCATAAAATCAAGGCACGAAAGAATTCTCGCAGAGCAAAAGCAAAATTATGAAAAAGCATTAAAGCAGTGGAAAGAAAAGAAAAAAGTGCACGAAGATGAAGTAAAAGCTTGGGTAAAAGAGAAAAAGGAATTCGAGAAACGACAAGAGGAATACAATAAGAATGTTGAAACTTCCAAGGTCAATTATGAAAAATCAAAACCCCAGGCTGTTGAATGGTACTCACAAATACTTCTTGAACAATCAGACTATCCAATAGACTTTAAGAAAAATGTTGCAATTGAACTCAAGCCCGATGAAAAACTACTCGTCGTTGAGTACTTCCTTCCGAGTATTGAGGACTTTCCTAAAATCAAAGAAACGAAATACTTCAGATCAACAGGTGCTACAAAAGAAATACCATTCTCAGATCGTGAATTTAAAGAATTATATGATGACGTCTTGTATCAAATTACATTAAGAACAATTTATGAACTATTCAAGGGTGATGTTATAGGTGCAATCGATAATATTGTTTTTAATGGTTGGGTTAACGATCTGAATAAAGCGATCGGAAAAAGACAAAATGTTTGTATTTTATCGCTGATGGTAAATAGATCTGAATTCATGGATGTTAACCTCGTAGAAGTGGATCCAAAAACGTGTTTTAAACGATTTAAAGGAGTGTCGGCATCGGAACTAAGCATTCTTACCGCCATTCCACCAATACTTGAAATTAGCAGAAAAGATAGAAGGTTTGTAGAAGAACAGGTGGTAGGTCGAAAACTAGACGA
>MGHC01000038.1:22451-23117 GCA_001793015.1 Candidatus Woesebacteria bacterium RIFCSPLOWO2_01_FULL_39_10 | reverse complement strand
TTTGACCCAGATCCTGTACGGGGAGGAAAGGTTATTATTCAGGCAAAACGTTACACAAACACTGTTCACATCGAATCTGTAAGAGCACTTTACGGAATTATGCAAGATGAAGGTGCTATGAAAGGAATCTTAGTTACAACTTCAGATTTTGGATCAGATGCTTATGCTTTCGCAAAGAATAAACCAATATCGCTTCTTAGTGGTGGCAATCTACTTTCAATGCTTCACAAACATGGTTATAAGGGAAAAATTGATATTAGCGAAGCCAAAAAGTTGTTGAAGGAATAATAACTAAAATAAGGTTTAGTGCGTGTCTGCAAACTATATGAAAAACTTGAAACCACCATTAATATTTTGGGCAACACTCTCGCTTAGCCTGCTTATTATTGCAGGCTCTATTGCCTATTATTTCCTCTGGTTTCTACCTAATAAAGAAGAGGCTAAAGTAACTACACAACAAACGGAAATAAAACAAGAAGCACAAAAAACTAAGACTCGTGAGGGATGTTTAGAAGAAGCCAAAACAAAAGCAGTAGAAAAGTTACAAAAATTATACGATTCAGGTGTTATGACTGTGGAACAAAAGCGGGAATGGGAACAAGTTAAAGACACTGGCCTAGCTAAAAAAGAAGATATTAATTGGTATTTCGACCAATGTCTACTAAT
>MGHC01000038.1:22152-22441 GCA_001793015.1 Candidatus Woesebacteria bacterium RIFCSPLOWO2_01_FULL_39_10 | reverse complement strand
CTAGAATTCCCAAAGCAGGGCTGGGTGTGTTTGCAAACAGGTTAATCAAAAAAGGTGAAGTTATTGAAGAGTGTCCAGTATTTGTACTTCCCCGAAAAGACTATCCAACAGTTAAAAAAACTATTTTAAGAAATTATTACTTTATGTGGGGTAAATCCACTTCTGGGATTTGCTTCGGTTATGGCTCATACTACAACCATTCCTACAAACCCAACGCAACTTATAAGAAAAACATAAAAGCGAAAACTATTAAATTTGTTTCACTCATCAACATTAAAAAAGATGAAGA
>MGHC01000038.1:15397-22119 GCA_001793015.1 Candidatus Woesebacteria bacterium RIFCSPLOWO2_01_FULL_39_10 | reverse complement strand
CGAAAAGAAGCGACTTTGGATTAAGGAAATATCGCAATGAATTTGCACCTGCCTGAAACTGGCAAAAATGAAGGTACTAAATCAATCAATTTACAATCTTAAATTTGAAGATATTGTATCTTTTTGTCAGGAAAAGTACGTTGAAGGAATCCAAATAGACTATAAAAAAGATTTTCCCCAGAAAGGGTTGGCTAAGATAATAGCTTCATTTTCAAATACCAGAGGAGGGTTAGTTATAGTCGGGGTAGAAGAAGACGATAAAGGACTTCCGACTAAATGGTTAGGTATGAAAAATGAGGGAAAACTAATTGATAGAGTTCATCAATACGCTGCAAACGTAGATCCTCTGCCAAACTACGAAGTATGCGTTACTGATCAGAAAAAAGGTAGAGTTTTTCTTCTTATTAGGGTTTTTGAGGGAAACAAGACACCTTATTATGTACAAAACGACTCTAATATTTGGATCAGAACGGGAAACATTAGTAAGTCGATAGACATTGCTTCACCAGACGCATTGGAAATGTTATTTAACAAGCGTAAACAGGCAAAACTTACAAGATCGCTATTTATTACAAGAACTAACGAAATATATTTGGCAGCCTTAAAACGTGCCGATATTGAACGAAAAAAAAGAATCGCAATAGAAAAAGAAAAATATTTAGTTGAGCAAAAAAGTGAAGGGGTTGAAAATCCAAGTTTAGATGGTTTTAAAAGTACAGTTATTACTGCAAACTTAGGTTCTAACGTAGCAATGTGTACTGTTTTGCTTCAACCTTATTTCCCCCACAACGCTTTCGCAAGTCCATTGGAACTTAGGGACTCAATTCAATCGTTCAGAGTAACAGGAAATTGGTTTGGAAGTTTTCCTTCACTTAACGCAGAAACTATTCCTGAAGGAATAATGAATTTTTCTTGGCGGGAGGATAATGGTCAGATTGAATGCGAACAAATATATGGACATTGCTTAGTTTACGACACAGTAGATGTGCTTCAAGTAGACGAAAATGAGAACCAAATATTCTGGATGTCTAGCTTGGGAAGAATTCTATTTGCAACTCTTTCGGTTGCCAGAAATTTATATCAAAACTACGGTTATCAAGGTGGAGTTGAGGGATATTTATTGCTAACTAATGTTGAGGGAGTAACAATCAATCGGATAATGCCCCAGGGGTGGCATGGTTTTCCTGAAGTAGGAAAATGCTTACTCAACAAGTACCGCTTAGACATAAGCACAAACACATCAATATTAAATGAACCAATGACTTTGCTGGAAATGTTCGTAGAATTAATAAATAAACTTTATATAGGTTTTAATATGGCTCCACCTAAAAAAGAATTATTAGAAGCGTTCCTAAAAGATGAAGGTTGGCTAGTTGAAAAGGAAACAAATTAAGATATATTAATAGCAATTGCGGGTTTTACCTTTTCTATTTCTTTTCTTAAGTTAGCAACAAAGGTGAAATCCTCGAAAACCTTGAAAATACGCACAAATTGACTGGTTATATTAACATTACGATCCTCGAGCCAGTTGGTGCTTAATATACCCAAATTAACTCTTATTTGGGGTAAATTATTTGTTAAGATATTAATAATGAAGAATTTACCATTTATTGTTTCTGCGTATTTCCCAGAAGAAATAATTCAGAAAAATACACGAGTTCTATTAAAGACAACTTCTAAATTGATAACTGGCCAAGAAGTAAATGGGTTTTTTAATTCAGGAAGTTTGCCTATCCCAATGGTCGAAACTGATAAGAAATATTTTTTTGATATACGCCATATTTACTATAGTTCAAAACCTTGGCTTCCGTATCTAAAAAATCCAATAAATATTTTAATATCGCTTTTTGTCCTTTTATTTGGAGGTTATATTCTTAGTGGTATTTTCATAGGATCAGGATTCGGATTTAAACTATTTTTAATGGTATTCTTTGCAACAGGTATATACATCATACTTAACTATAATCGCACTAATGTGAATATTTTGGCTATAAAAAAAGAGTGGGTAACAACAGAAAGTGAAGAGAATAAGGAACACATTTTAAAATGGTCTTTACCAAAGACTGAAATAGGGTTCTCAATATTACATTTATTATCAAAAGATAAGCAGGATAAATTACCATTTTATCTCAAGTTTCAAAGCGGATTATGGGCATCGAGCCTCTTTCCTTTTTTGAAGAAAATGTCGCCTGTTAACTTTACTGAAAATACGTATTCTTACTCACAAGTTTAATCTTTGTACTTTTTCTACTTCTTCCCTGATTTGAGATACCAGCCTAAAATCTGAAAAGCCTTGGAAACCTGAGCTAATTCTGTGGTTATATTAAAGTTACGATCCTCGAGAACGTCATAATGTAAAATGTGTTAAAATAAGCCAAGTATGCCAAGGGTTTTAAATTACAGAGTAATAATTGAACAGGACGAGGACGGGATTTATGTGGCCTCCGTTCCGTCACTACAGGGCTGCTATACTGAAGGGAATACTTTCGAGGAAGCTTTGAAAAATATTGAGGATGTTTTAAAACTTCACATAAAGGCGAGGAAAGAAAGAGGTCTGCCTCTTGATGACAGTAAAACCGAATTTGTCGGAGTCAAAGATATTAGTCTAAATTATGGCCCGCCTGCCAATTCTTAAACCTACAGAACTTATCTGTATAATCCAAAAACAGGGCTTTATAAAAGATAGGCAAAGCGGCAGTCACGCAATATTTGTTCATACCGACGGTCGTTGGACTTCAGTCCCGATTCACAGAAAAACAATAGGAAAAGGACTGCTCAGAAAAATCTTGAATGATATAAAACTTTCTCCAGAAGAATTAAGAAAGAAAAAATAAATTCATGCTCCTCTTGCCCTTATCCCCACGTTTTGTATAAGTAACCATTTGTTAAATATTTGTGTTAAATCGGAACTACTGCGAACTTGTTAGACCGTATAGCTTAACTAAAATAAAGCGAAATTCTGGGTGAAAAAGTTCATCTTCATCAATCATTTTTTGAAGCTCTGTCTTAGTTTTAAACAGGAAGCCACCAACTTCTTCTTTATTAAAGTTAAAAGGACCTTTATGTACTGCTTCAAATACGCCCAAAAAGCGTCGTAATCCAGGTCTCTCAGAATCTTCATACTTAATCTTTCTGAAGTTTGTCAAAACTAAATTAACTCCTAACTCCTCGCCTCCTTCCCGTTGTCCTGCTTCTTCGTAGGTTTCTCCAGATAGAGGATGTCCACAGGCAGCAGTAGTCCAATGAAGAGGTTTATAAGACTTGTTCGCACTTCTCCTTTGACTGCCGATTCTGCCTTCTCTATCAAAAACCATAACATGAACAATTCTATGCAATGGAAATTTCTTATAAACCTCTTCCTGAGAAGCTTGACCTATTACTACATCTTGATCATCTACTATATCCATCATTTCAACACTCATAGCCATATCATAGATAAAATCAAATAACAATCAATAGGAGTTCTACGGGAGATTCTTCCAATTACAGTTCACAAACTGAAAATCCGCAGCGTTCGCAGGTAAAACAGTTTGTTTTATCCTTGAGGAGTGGAATATCGCAATTCGGACACATTTTTTGTGTCTCATTTAACTTTTTACTTCCCCCGAATTCAAACACCTGATCTTTTTTAGTTTGGTCCCGATAAACAGTTAAGCCTTTGCATCCAAGTTTCCAAGCCAAGACATATGCTTCTTCGATATCATTTGGGGTTGAGGTTGAGGGCATATTAATTGTTTTTGTAATTGCGTTATCTGTCCATTTTTGGAAAGCCGCCTGCATCTTTATGTGATCTCGGAAATCAATATCATGCGCAACTTTAAAGATTCTCTTTATGTCATCGGGAATTTCTTTAATTGACTGAATGCTTCCGTGGTTGTCAATTACTCTTTGAATAAGCTCGTTGGAATAAAGCCCTCTACTTTTCAGTTTTTTGACAAAAGAAGGAACAACCGTTCTTAATCTCATGCCATCAAGCACGTTTTGTTCGTAAGCAAGGGCAAAATATGGTTCAATTCCAAAAGAAGTCTCACAAATTACAGCGTTGCCGGAAGACGGAGGAAAAGTTAAAAGTGCAACGTTTCGAGGTTTCCGCTTTGCCTTTGCCCAAATTGAATCTTTATAAAGTGGAAATTGCCCCTTCTCTTCAGCCAATTCACAAGAAGCACTAAAGGCACTTTTGTACATTGTCTTGGTTACTTTTTCGGCCAAATCAAAAGCTTCTTTACTATCATATGGGATCTCCATCATCATTAATGCTTCTGCCCATCCGACACAGCCCATACCGAGCCTTCTGTGATCTCTAACTGATTTATCAACCTGAGGAACTGGAAACCATGAAGCTTCTATAACATTATCCATAAGCCTCGTTGCAACTTTCATCACAACCCCAAGATGTTTAAAGTCAAACTTTTTATCCCTAACGAATTTGACGAAGTTGACGTAGCCCAAGTTGCAAGATTCGAAAGGATATAGAGGAACTTCTCCACAAGGATTCGTTGCCCAGATTGGACCCCTCTTTTTCAATAGTGGGTTAGCACGCGCTGTGCCTTTATTTATTCCAGATAAATTAATTATTCCGGGATCGCCTGTTTGCCAAGCTAAACTTGCCATAAGATCAAGAATTGAACTTGCTTTAACTGTATTTACAACTTTTCCTGTTCTTGGATTTACCAGATCCCAATCTTTACCCTTGACCGCAGCTTTCATAAACTTATCTGTAATTCCAACTGAAATATTAGTTTTAGGAAGATAGCCATCAGTTTTCTTTGCCGAGATGAAATTGAAAATATCAGGATGATCTGCGTTAAGAATCGCCATATTACCGCTTTCGTATTTACCTTCTTGCCTAAAAAGAGAAGTCATTAAATCAAACATTTCAATCATCTTAACAGGACCTGCTGCAAGTTCCGGAATTCCGCCAACAACATCCCCTTCGGGACGAATCTTAGAAAAATTGTAGCCGCAACCTCCCCCGTTTTTTTTGATAAGGGTTGATTTGTGAAGAATATCAAAAACATAATTTATGTCATCTTCCATCGGCCAGACAAAACAATTCGCAAGTTGTGGAGCATCTTTACCTGCATTTGTTAAAGTTCTTGTTCCGGGCAAAAATTCAAAATTAGCCATAATTTTTGAAAATTCCTTATACCATTTTTCTTGGAGCAATTTGGTCTTTTCGGCCTTTGACAAAAACCCAGCCACTCTCTCGATCATTCCGCGGGGTGTTTCAACTATTTCTCCTTTATCATTTCTTTTTAAGTATCTTTGCTTGAGAATATAAAGGGTGTTATAAGACAAACCAATATCGTCTTTTATCCCTAAACTTTTTTTGTCTTGTCTTAGGTGCTTTTTATTTTCCCGAAAGCGAATAAATTCTTTAGCTGTTGCCGCGTGACCATGTTCGATTAGAATTTTTTCTACAACCTCTCCAATTTCTGACGTTTCGATTGTTTTTCCATTTGGATATCTTTCCGCAACAACCTGTATAACACGCTCGCCCAGCGTGAACGCCAAATCTTTATTCTTTCCACCAACCTTTTGAGCAGCCTGCCAAATGCTTTCGGAGATTTTTTCGGAGCTAAATTCCTCAGTAGCACCACTTAACTTCAGAACTTGTTTTACTTGTTGCTGCATATTATTAAGGCGATCCTAATTTACAAATGGCATCCAAATGATCCGAAAATTAATTTGGGTGGGCGCATTCGGATATCAGTCGCCAAAGGCGAGTGTTGCGCAATTCGGATGCTAACACTCCGAATGTCCGCAGGAATAACACTTCGCACATCCTTCCTGATATACAAATGAGCTTGCACCGCAAGAAGGACAAATATCTCCGGCCGTTTTGTGAGCTGCATCTGACGATTCGAGAGAAAGCTGACCGTTAGTTATATCGTTTGTGCCGTGCGCGTTAAACCCATCTGAGGATCTGTCAGATGGGACTGAGGTCAAGTGGGACTCAGCCGAAGCCGTTGTGTGGTCGTCCCCCCGCAAAGCGAGGTCCTGTTGTGCAGGAAATTGCGCCGACATAACAGCTCCAGCCAAGTCCGACTGGGCCTCAATAGGCATTAACTTAGAAACACCGTTTTCAATTTTCCCATTTTCATGCACGCCGTCAGAGTTAGCAATTTGCATAAATCCGTTGACCCGAAATCCAAAGTGAGTAGAAATTGCCATAGCAACAGCATCTGGTAAAGAAAGTACTTTATTCGGCCCAAACCCAACGGATCTTCTCCCGCCAATTCCCGCAAGCTGACGGGCAATTTCCTCAGCCCTCTCAGTTCTACTTACGCTTCCCCTGAAACGAAGCGATGTCGATATAAGCCTTCCAAGAGCCTCAGCCATCGCAGTTACGTCACTTCCTGCTTTACCAACATTTATAAATACCTCGAGGGGCTCCCCACCGACATCTTTATTAATCGTCACAAACGCTTGACCAACAGGAGTATTTAGTTTGTAAGTGGCACCTTGAATTACGAAAGGCCGAATCTGTGTAGGTTCTTTTGCCTCATAAACTTCTTCTTTCTTCTTCCCATTCACTCCAAGGTTTAAGACCTGCGCATCTTTGCAGCCGTCTCTGAAAACCGTTATCCCCTTACAGTCTGTCTTCCATGCCAAAAGATATGCTTTTTTAATCTCGTCGACACTTACACTATTGGCCATATTAATGGTTTTACTAACTGCATTTTCGGTGTATTTCTGAAAAACAGCCTGATGCTTAATGT
>MGHC01000038.1:2395-15382 GCA_001793015.1 Candidatus Woesebacteria bacterium RIFCSPLOWO2_01_FULL_39_10 | reverse complement strand
CGTGAGCGGTACCAAAAGTTTGTCGAACATCTTCGGGAATTTCTTCAATATCCCTGATTACTCCATGCTCGGCAACTTTTTCTTTGATCTCTTCGGTAAAGAGACCTCTCGCTTTGGCAATTTCTTCAAACTTTGGATTTAAGAAAGTTAGAGTTCTATCCAAATGTCTATCTTTAACAATATGCTGAAAAGCTATTGCAAAAATAGGTTCGATTCCGCTGGATGCGCCTGCAATAATAGAAATCGTACCGGTTGGGGCAATAGTTGTAACCGTTGAATTCCGCCTAGGTTCCTCATCTTTGTAAATTGAAACGGGAAACATGGGGAAAGCTCCACGCAACTTTGCAAGTTTTTTAGTTTCGGCAATAGCTTCCTCTTGAATCACCTTCATAATCTTTTCACCAAGGGCAAGTGCCTCTTCAGAGTCATATGGAATTTCAAGATCAATCAGCATGTCTGCCCAACCTCCGACTCCAAGCCCAATTCTTCTTATCGCCAAGGAAATTTTTCGGATCGCGTCCAGTGGGTAGGGATTCATTTCAATTACATCATCCAAAAATCTGACGCTAAGTCTTGCTACATATCTTAACCTCTCCCAGTCAACCTGCCTGCCGGCAGGCAGGCTTCTGTCATTCTTCCCGTCTTTTACAAAATAAGTCAAAAAGATGCTACCTAAGTTACATGAATCATATGGGTAAAGTGGTTGTTCACCGCAAGGATTTGTAGATTCAACCGGACCAAGGGGTGGGACAGGATTTGCAGTTGAAGCATTAATCCTATCGATAAAGACTAATCCGGGATCGCCTGTTCTCCAAGCACCATCTGCGATTTCGTCAAAAACTTTGCGAGCATTAAGCTGGCCGGTAATTTTTCCACTACGAGGGTCAACTAAATCATAATCAGTATCTTTTTCGTAGGCCTCCATAAAGGCATCGGTAATAGTGACCGAAATGTTGAAGTTGGTTATTCCACCTTCCTCTTTACAATGAATAAACTCTAAGATGTCAGGGTGATCAACTCTTAATATTCCCATATTGGCACCGCGCCTTTTTCCACCCTGCTTAATCTCATTAGTTGCTGCATCAAAAACTCGCATAAAGGAAACTGGTCCTGACGCCGTTCCTTTGCTGGATTTAACAACCGATCCATGCGGCCTTAATCGGCTAAACGCAAATCCTGTTCCGCCGCCTGTTTGGTGAATTAGTGCTTGATATTTGATCGCATCAAAAATTCCAATCAAAGAATCCTCAACCGGAAGGACAAAACATGCCGAATATTGAAGACCGTTCCCCGTACCGGCATTCATAAGAGTTGGAGAATTGGGTAAGAATTCATGGGTAACCAGAAGTCTATAAAATTCTTTCGCTGTTTTAAGTACATCGGTTCGTTTTGCTCCCCAACGAGCCTCAGCTGATGCAATGTCCCAAGCGATACGCCAACACATATCCTCAGGAGTTTCCAAAACTACCCCATCGTCGTTTTTACGTAAATAGCGCTCTTGAAGTACTCTAAGTGACTGCTCTGTCCAAATCCCTTTTGGAAGATCCTTTGGTCGAGAAGGTCTTGTGCCAATCTTTTTTTCTATGTCTCCTATAATTTCCTCGTATGAGGGTACCACAACATCTTCCAAGGAAAGTTTCTGTCCGTTTGTGGGAAAATTGCCGTTTTTACTCTTTTTAATTTTTCGTCTTGGCATATTTTTTAGCCTTATGAACTTGGCTCTAACCCTAAAAACAGCAGTGAGGCAATCTTTTTGAGGAAGCTATCGCACAATCTTAACCCTTTTCTTTTAAGAAACAGGGCTTTCGGTGATTGTCGAGATTGCAGGCATCGCCAGTTATATATACTTTATTTTAAAAGATTGGGCGAATGCCGGTTCCGAAAAAAGCATTACCGAACAAGGCTGTTTTTTAATGTACAAATTTAAGTCTTTATAGCTTTAGCAAAATCTTCTAAATCTTCAAACTCAAGATAAACACTAGCAAAACGCAACCATGCTACTTTATCTACCCTTTTTAACCTCTTTAAAACTGCCCTGCCAATTGCTTTAGAGCTGATCTCTTCTTTTTCCATCCGTAACATCTCTCGTTCAACAGATTCAACAATATCATCGATTAAATCCATTGAAATCGGTCTTTTTTCAACAGCTCGTAAAATCCCTCGTTTTACTTTCTCTTTGTCAAAAGGTTCCCTTCGTCCATCTTTTTTAACTACCCAAAGTGCTGTTCCTCGTACTTTTTCGAATGTAGTAAAACGTTTACCACACTTGTCACACTTACGCCTCCTTCGAATAACCTCACCTTCATCAACTGTTCTTGATTCAAGAACCGATGTGGCAGTACTTGCACAGAATGGACACCTCATTTATGTTTCACGAATGTAAAAAGAACTCACTATCAGTAGTGACAGTACACATATTTAACCACTACCTGTGTAATGTCAACTAGTAACCTTTGACTCAAAATATATCATGTTGATCTTAAGTCGAATCTACTTTTTTTTGGGATACAGTTGCTGACTTAAGGGGTTGAAGAAAATAAATAAAACTCTGAGAACTTTTTGTATACCTTATTTATAAATGACGAAGCTCATGTTTTTAAAAGATATTCAAAAAGTTATGTTTTCACCAATTAAACGGGTTTTCCGGAGGTATTTTCCCCTTCTCCTGAAGAGAATTTCTCGCCAACTCAAAGGCATGTTTTGGATATTCCTGCACTTGCACAATTCCCGGTCGAGCCTCTTCCGGCGCCATAGTAAGAATTGTTTCGGTAACTTCGTAGTGTTTTAAAGAAGCATTGGCTAAATGAGTTAAAAATTCAGTACTTTCAACTCCTTCTTTCTTGTTCTCCTCCCCCTGCAGACTCGCTTCCTCCAAATACTTCTCAGCTTTTGTTAAAGTAGAAAACCCATCATCGGCTTTCCCATTCTCAAAAAGAATTTTTGCCATGCCGATACGCTTATCAGCAAAAAGAAGTTTAAGCTCTGCTTTTCTTGTCGGATTTGTGGTAACCGATAACCAAACCCTATCTCTTATAACTTTTAAGGGCCAAAGGACGTTGTCAGGAAGAACACCTCCTGGATAAGGAAGTTCGTAATCTATTTTCGGTTGTGCATCACCAAGGACGGTACTTGAACCTTGAGGAAGCCTTGCACCTTGAAAATCATACTTAACAGAAGCGGTTCGAAACACAGAAATAAAAAGAATAAGAAGTCCAAAAGAAAAAACAGAGGCAGCAATAAATATTTTGCGCCACATAGAACTTATTTCAGAACTCGCCTTTAAGGCTCGTTTTAGCCTTTCGGCAAGTTATATGAAGTGTTTGAAACCACTTCATAGAAAGTATCTGTATGGTAGTTTAATTGAATGTAAAAATCAACAAAAATGTTGTAAGGCGAAAGAACTGATTATCTGACTACCTAAACAAAATTATCGGCCAGCTCCAAAGTACGTGAAGCAGAATTGAAGATAGGATGTTTTTCGTCCTGGCAAAAACAAATGCGGACCCAATACCAAAAATCGTTGTTAATAAAAGTAGTGTAGAAGTTCCTGCCAAATCAAGTTCCCACCAAAATATTGCAACTGGAATATGAATTAGCGCCCAGACAAAGCTTGTAAGTAGGTTTGCCGGCCACTCTTTTCCCATTACCTGCCACACACGGTTAAAAAGGTAGCCTCTAAATGTGATTTCTTCTGAAACTGCCGTTGCAAAAGAAATGCCAAGCGCAAGCAAAAATGAGGTTTGTCCAAGGTTCGCCGAAAAATCCACGCCTTTATATCGGACAAAGTTAATAATTACTCCTTCTATAGCAAAAAGAGCACCCAAGGCAAGTGAGACATAAACTGCGGGAAACAAGTTCTTTAATGTAATTCCCAAAGATGCGATTCCGGCTTTTTCTTTTTTCAAAAGATAGATAACTGGAGTAAGCCATAAAATTGGTTTTATTAAAAGCTCTTCTACTTCTTCCGGAAGTTTAATAAGCATTCGATAAAAACCCCATACTATAAGAAGGTAGGCAACGAGTATAGTAGAATGTTTAATGGCTACTTCCTTCCCGAGTTTCATATTATATTTGTAAGTTATTTTAACTGATCCGAATTATACGAATTAGAACCCGAATTATCCGAATAAAAACTGTTCTAACAATTCGGATCATTCGGATGCATTCGGATATTCGAATCGCTATCTATCTATTTTACACTCCTTGAATCCCAAATCCATAGTTGCAAGAATATTTGCAACTTGTTCTTTTGCTTCCTCATAACTTATTGCGTTTTTCTCATTCGGAAACCAATGAAAAAGTAAGTTTCGACCCTCTTTCCATGTATTCCAAAATGTGTCTGCGAGTTCCTTGCCCTGACAAAAAGTTACAAGCTTATCGTAAACTCCTTCCTTCTCACGTATATTTTCTTCAAGGGACGGATTCAATGCCTTTCCAATTCTGAAGCGCCTCCCAAAATAATCTTCGTCACTAATAAACCCAAGATCGTGGAAAAGGGTTTTTAAAAAACCCTCATATGCTTTTGCCGCCGGAAAGACTACAAAAGCGTAATCATGGAACTTCTCTTCCCATCCCCCTACCCTCTCCACAAGAAGTGTTGCTTCTTTGAGAAGTTCCTGCAAATCGGTGTGAATATAGTTCCACCAAGGACGAGTTTTCAGAGAATCATACATACTTTAGTTATTTTAACACCCAAACCAACTGAAGTTTCAAGAAAGTTAAGCTCAGAGGTATAATTGAAAACATGACAAAAATAAAAAAGCGGCTAAGGCGCGTTAAAAATACTAAAAAATTAGAACCCCATCCGAGCAAAACAAGAAAATTTGGAAGTCGACTAAAAAAATTCTTTACAGACGCAAGACAGGTCAAAAGAATAATCTTTTTCGGAACACTTGTAACTGTCTCTCTTTGGATTTTTTGGGGAATTCCACTTCCGACACAACTAGCAAGCCAACAAGTTCCTGTTTCCACCAAACTCTTTGACAGAAACGGCAACTTAATATATGAAATTTATGCAGATAAGCGTTCTACTCCATACACGCTTGAAGAACTACCGGATTACGTTTGGCAGGCAACAATTTCAATCGAGGATAAAGATTTCTACAAACATTACGGAGTTTCCTTCACAGGAATTATGAGGGCTTTATATAATACAGTCGTAAAACATAAACTTCAAGGAGGTTCAACGCTCACCCAACAACTTGTAAAAAATGTGCTTCTGACTCCTGAGCGCACAGTAAAAAGAAAAATCCGGGAGTTTGCCCTAACCTTAGTCGCTGAAACAATTTATTCAAAAGATCAAATTCTTGAGATGTATTTAAATCAGATTCCTTATGGAGGAACTGCGTATGGGATTGGCGCAACGGCTGAAGTTTATTTCGGAAAAAATGCCAAAGATCTAACACTTGCAGAGGCGGCTCTTTTGGCAGGATTACCTGCCGCTCCATCCCGTTATTCTCCATTCGGAGCTCGCCCTGAACTTGCAAAAGGTAGACAGCAAACGGTTCTTAGGCGGATGGTCGAAGACGGATATATTTCCCAGGAAGAGGCTGACAAAGCGGCTTCGGAAGAAATCACATACACTCAGCAAGAAAAGCTACGTGCTCCTCATTTTGCTTTGTGGGTAAAAGAAACGCTAGCCGAAAAGTATGGCGAAAGCGTTGTTGAAAAAGGCGGTTTACGAGTTACTACAACTTTAGATCTTGAACTTCAGGAATTTGCAGAAGTTGCTGTTGCAACTGAAGTTGCAAAATTAAAAAAGTTTAACGTAGGCAATGGTGCTGCCCTTGTTACAAGGCCAGCGACAGGTGAAATCCTGGCAATGGTTGGTTCAAAAGACTATTTTGCTGAGGATGAGGACGGAAAAGTGAATATTATTTTTGCTAAACGTCAGCCGGGTTCTTCGATAAAACCTTTAAATTACGCACTCGCGTTCCGCGACAAAAAAATTACTCCCGCAACACCTCTTGCTGATGTTCCTTCATGTTTTTCTGTAATTGGACAGGAAATCTATTGTCCTCGAAATTATGATGGAAACTTCCACGGAGCAATTCACGCCCGCTTTGCTTTGGGAAACTCATATAACGTTCCTGCAGTTCGAGTTCTTGCATTAAACGGTTTAGAAAATTTCGTCGAATTTGCAAAAGACATGGGAATAACTACATTTACGGACCCTTCTAATTATGGTCTTTCATTAACTCTTGGTGGTGGCGAAGTAATGCCTTCTGACATGGCACAAGCCTTCGGCGTATTTGCGAATCAAGGAATAAAACAACTTCTTATTTCTATTCTCAAAGTAACTGACTGGAAAGGAAAAGTTTTAGAAGAAGTAAACATAAAAGATGTCACTCTTTCCGGAGATCGGATACTTACTCCCGAGGTTACTTTTTTGATATCTCATATCTTGCATGACAATAATGCAAGAAGTGATGCCTTCGGAGCATCCTCATTTCTCAATGTACGAAACCACCCCGAAGTCTCAGTTAAAACCGGTACTACTAATGAAAGACGTGATAACTGGACTATTGGCTATACAAGTTTAGCACTGGTCGTTTCTTGGGTTGGAAATAACGATAATTCTGAAATGTCGGGTGCAGTTTCCGGCGTATCAGGCGCCTCCCCTATTTGGAACGTTATAATGCGCGAGGTCTTGGATAAAGCTGAAGAGGGAAATTATGATGATGTGGAAGATGGCCACTCCTGGCCGCGGCCGCCGCAAGGAGTGGTCGGTACGTCAGTTTGTGCAACGACCGGAAACGTTCCCGCAAATAAGGATGCACCGGATTGCCCGACTCGTTTTGAATATTTTCTGAAAGATAACGTTGGCGCAAACATTCAAACAGGTGCAACTGATGTTCAAATTGATAAGACAACCCAAGCACTTGCTCATCCTGAACTTCCACCTGAACTTATTGAAACACAAAATAGACCATATTTACTCGACCCATTGGGAACAATGATCTGTCTTAACTGCCCGATAGCGTCGCATTCCGCAACAATCCGCTATCCTATCTCCTCTAAGACGTCCCAGTAGGTGCTAATATTAGTTAATGAGCAAGTACTCAAAAGGCGCAATCGAACTTTTAGTTCTGATAATTCTGGCTTTGGTTACTGTTGGAGGGATTGGATATTATGCTTATAAAAATGGACAGATAAGATCGACCCCTTCTTTTTCACCGACTCCTACACTCAATTCAACTGTAAACCAAGCACCAGACGGTGACCTGGCAAATTGGAAAACTTACAGAAATGAAAAATATGGATTCGAGCTGAGATATCCTCCGGACTGGCTGGTAAAAGAACATTATGGGTTAGAGGCAAGCTATAAAGTCTACAAAGATAGTAAATCAGCTTCGGGTATAATTTTTGGCAAAGAAGCTAATAAAGTGTATAAAAATGTTGATAGTTCGGATCTTGTCTCACTGTTTTCTATTGTAATTATAGAGACTCCATACAATCAAATTTCTCTTAACGACGCAATTGATAAATACAGGGGTTGTTTGGAGGTTACCTCCCAGGGTGGAGATGAATATCTCATCTACGGAAATGAAGCAAGAATCTTCTGGGATACTTCATGCGGACAAGCAGGGGGCGAATCTTACATCTTTCTTGTTCATAAAAATATTGTCTACGATATCTCACCCGCACCAGGAGACCCTACAATTGACCAAATCCTCTCCACTTTTCAATTTACAGATTGATCCCTCGAAGCCTTGGCGAAGTGGGATAAATTTTTCGACTAATTATTATTACTTGTTACTTACAACCTTTTGCTTGACTTGCTAAAATATAGGCTAACGTGGGTTACTCCACAAAGATAAATGAGAAACTTGCCCAAAACATAGTTTTAAAAGTCCTTCGGCAATGCTCAGGACTACTTATATTCATTGGTAAACCATTTTTTCTTATATTCTCCTACTTTTTCCTATCAATCATCTCTATTATCTATATTACAGGATGGATCTTGGGTAAAATTCTCAAGACGATAACGTCCCTTTCTTCTCCACTAACTAATCTATCCAAGAAGTTATTTAAAACCGCCAGAAGTACAAAGATTTTATTCCCCTGGAAAAAATTGCGCAATAAGGGGGTTATTTTTGCATCTAAAACCAAAAACGTTTCAGGTCTATTTTTCTCAAATTCCTTTAACTTAACAAAGACTGTTTTCCTTTCCTTATTTACCCTAGTCTCTACTCTATCTAACGGTCTCCTGCGAATAATAAAATTCATTTCGGATAAGTTTTCTTTATTTGTCTTAAGGTTAAAACTTTCAGTCCTGGCTTCCAACCGTAATCCTGTAATAATTCTTGCTTCACTTTTTGCTTCCTCTTTTATCCTAATCGGTAGCTCAGTCGTAATTTTTTGGTTCGTCATTATGAAGGATCTCCCCAAGCCAAGCGCCCTGGCTCAAAGAACCGTTCCCGTCTCAACTAAAATTTATGACAGAAACGGTATTCTTCTCTACACAATTTTTAAAGACCAAAATAGAACTCCTGTCGCAATTTCCGAAATACCTCTTAATGTTCGCCTCGCAACAATTGCTATCGAGGATGCAGAATTCTATTCTCATCCTGGGTTTTCAATTCGGGGAATTACTCGCGCATTAATTAAAGATGTTAGAGAAGGTAAACTATCCGGAGGATCAACCATTACCCAACAGCTTGTTAAAAATACACTCCTTACACCGGAAAAAACGTTGGTTAGAAAACTTAAAGAAATTGTTTTAGCCATTCAGGTTGAATTAAAGTACGACAAAAATGAAATATTGGAAATGTATCTTAATGAGGTTCCTTATGGCGGTACAACATACGGAATAAAAGAAGCTGCCAAAACATACTTTAACAAAGACGTAAAGGATTTAACACTTGCAGAAGCTGCACTTTTAGCAGGCTTGCCCAAAAGTCCCTCGCGCTACTCCCCAGCAACCTCTGATTCTGTGGTCAGTCTTGCCCGCCAAAAAGATGTTTTAAACTTAATGAGAATAAACGGATATATAACCGAAGAACAAAAGAAGGAGGCTGAGAATGAAAAGTTGTCATTTGCGGAAATTAGAACAGAAATAAAAGCCCCGCACTTCGTTTTTTACGTTAAGGAACTTTTAGAGGAAAGGTATGGTCGAGGCATGGTTGAGTCGGGTGGGCTTGAAGTTGTTACCACTCTTGATTTAAATATCCAAAATCTGGCTGAACAAATTGTAAAAGATGAGGTAGAGCAACTCAAAACCCTTAATGTATCAAACGGTGCAGTTGTCGTGCTTGATCCAAAAACCGGAGAAATTCTGGCCATGGTAGGATCGAAAGACTATTTTGACATTAATGCTGACGGAAATGTCAATGTCGCGATCCGTCCACGCCAGCCGGGTTCTTCAATTAAAGTGGTGAATTACGCCTATGCTCTTTCTAACGGACTAACTGCAGCTACAATAATAAATGACTCACCTGTAACTTTCAACGTTGAAGGACAATCTCCCTACACTCCAAAAAATTATGAAGGAGGTTTTAGAGGAAACTTAACATTAAGAAGCGCACTTGCAGAATCAAGAAACATTCCGGCTGTAAAAGTACTAGCTTCATATGGGGTTAAAAACATGATGGAAATGGGACAAAAAATGGGAATAACTACTTGGAGGGACCCTCAAAATTACGGTCTATCTCTCACTCTCGGCGGCGGAGATGTCACCCTCCTGGAATTAGCAAGGGTGTATGCAACAGTTGCGAACTACGGTAAGCGTCCAGAAATTGAATCTATACTTAAAGTAACGGATAGCAAAGGAAAAGTATTAGAAGAATTTACCTGTAAAGAGTCTCACGATCCTTTAATAGCACAGGCAAGTGCTACGGATTCTGCCACAAAAAACCAAATCTACAAAGATTGTCCTGGAGAAAAAGTTTTAGATCCAAGGGTAGCTTTTATCATAACCGATATTTTAAGGGACAATTCCGCAAGATCGCCTTCCTTTGGTGCGAATTCCTTACTTGTTGTTCCCAAACATAATGAGGTTGCAGTTAAGACCGGTACTAGCAACAATCTTCGCGACAACTTAACTGTAGGTTACACTCAAGATTATGTGGTTGCCGTTTGGATTGGAAATAACGATAACTCAGAAATGAGCAGAGTTGCATCGGGTGTTACGGGTGCAACTCCCATTTGGAATAAAATAATGAGTGCACTTCTAGCCGAAAAACCGAGTGCCGCCTGGTCAATTCCGGAAAAATTAACCCAACTTCCAATTTGTCCTTTAACTGGCACACTTGCTTGTGAGGAGTGTCCTATAAAAATGGAGTGGTTTTTAGAAGAAAACAAACCTGAAAAAGCATGTAATCCCGAATGGTTTAGGGCTGATGAAAATAGCCAGGACCAAAAAGAAAATCCAGAACCTTCCCAAGACGAAACGATTTTCGAAAATAGCCAATCATTTGATAATTTTTTGGAGGAACAATTTAGAAAAAAGAAAAAGCCACGGCCAAATAATTAGTCGCTTTTTGTTTGCCCATCATATACTATTCGAGCAAGTTCAGGAAAAATTTCATCAGCCTCGTTTTCGATAACTCCTTTGCTCATAATAACAACTACAAAAGGCCTCCGGCTCGGAGACCCTCCAGGCTCGGAGAGTTCTTCAGCAAAAACTACACCCGCGTCGTTAACTACGTGTACTTCTCTCCCGTATTTATGAGCTAACCGGGTACCGCCTGGTATCCCGGCTACTAACCATTCTTCGAAGGAAGTTTCAGTTAAGGAATCCAAAATCTTATCGCGATTCTCCTGACTGACGATATTCCCATACCATAACTCTTCAAAAAATATTCCTATGTCTTTGGGGGTTGTTTCATTCTCGTCCAAAGATGTATTTGCCATCCCAATAGCCTTTATAACATCATTTATTTTTGCATCTCCCAGTAAATTCATGGAAATGGCAAACGCAGTATTATCAGATTGCTTACCCATTAGGTTAATAAGATTGGCAAATGTAATCTCATATCCTGCTGGTTTTCCAGAAAGTGTTCCTGCGCCACTTACCTTATCTGAATTTTTAAGCCGGTATTTAGAATCCAGATCAAGCGTTCCTTCCTCCGCTTCCAAATACATCGCCGCAATTACCGGAAGTTTGATAAGTGAGGCTGCCTGGAAAGTTTCACTCTCATTCACTCCATACGAAAACCCACTTTCTAGGTCAATGACATACAAACCGTAAACCCCAGATAAACTTTCAGTTTTTTCCTTGAAGGATTCGATAACTTTCAGGCTTTGCTCATAATCCTTTTTCCTTCCTTCAATAACAATCGTTTCTTCTTGCAAAAATGGAATTCTTACTGTCGGTATTTTAAATCGCGGTAATCCCGGCAACTTCCACGATCTTGAAGACATCGCTAAAATTGCTGAAGTTCCAACAGTCAAAAGAAGGACTATTAAAACAAATAACCGCTCTTTCCTTCCCCACGGTTTTTTGGGCTCTTTTCTTTTTTTCTTGTTTTCAGGTTTTAAGTCCTTAAAATCTCTATCTCCAAAACGCCGTCTAGATCTTCTTCCCTTGTCCTCCGACCTGTCCACCGAAGCCCTAGCGTAGGTGGAAGCGTAAGCGTTGGAGGGGTCCTCTTCATACTCTTCATCTTTTTCGTCACGTCTTTTAAATAATGCCATACAAACATTTTACACTAACAATTTAACAATTTGACAATTTAGCTATTTTGTAAGATTTCCCAAAGAAGCCGCTGTAATTTTTTAAAAATTACACAGGAAAAGTTATTTACTCAAAAATTACTATTTTCTCCGTTTTTCCCAAACTTCTTCACTCACTAAATTTTCAGGTTTTTCGCCATTTAGGGTCTTAAGAATTGCATCAACAGCTAAGTTTCCCATCTTTTCCCTTGCCTCCCATGTTGCACTTGCAATATGAGGTGTAAGGATAACATTCTCCATTCCTATTAATTCCGGGTTAACATTTGGCTCCGTTTCAAAAACATCAATTCCTGCTCCTCCCAAATGACCTGTTCGAAGTGCATCTGCCAAGTCATGCTCGTCAACAATAGGTCCTCTGGCTGTATTTATAAGAAAACTTCCGTTCATCATTTTTCCTAATTTATCTTTATTAATAAGATGAAATGTCTCATCGCTTAAAGGAACATGAAGTGTTACAACGTTGGACGTGGCAAGCAAAGTGTCTAGATCTGCATACTCAACTCCGAATTTTTTCTCCGCCTCTTCATCGCGAGATCTTTTGTTATACAAAACTCTCATATTCCACCCCTTTGCCCGCTCGGCAACCATAATTCCAATTCGTCCAAGACCAACAATTCCTAAAGTTTTCCCAGCCATATTCACTCCTAAAAATATATTCGGTTCCCAGCCTTTATATGCCCCTCGTTTTACTGATTCGTCAGCTTCCACTACTCGCCTTGCTAAAGCTAGCATTAGTGCCCAAGAATGTTCAGCAACGGCTTCGTTCACTTCATCGCAAGGAGTATTAGCAACCAACACTCCCCTTTGGGTTACCTCCTCAACATTTATGTTGTCAAAACCAACTGCGTAATTTGAGACAACTTTAAGTTGCGGACCTATTGCGTCAACGACATCCCCGTTAATTTTATCTGTCAGAAGAGTCAAGAGTGCATCCACCCCTTTTCCTTTTTCCAATAATTCTTCTGCAGTTAACGGTCTATCAAAGGCAGATACCTCAACTTCATTCCCGGAATTCAGAAGCCTGTCGAGTGCACTTCCTGGAAATTTTCTTGTTACAAAAATCTTTGCCATAAGACTATCTTTACATAAAAACTAAAACTCTTCCACATTTCTTACAGTTCCACCACCTTAACCTCACTTGATTTGGCTCTTTCTAGCCAATTCGGCATGTCTTGCTCTTTAAGAAGGCCACGCTGTGACCCAACGTAACCGATAACTGATGCAGAATTTACTGTTCCCCATAAAAGTGCCTCTTCGAAACTCTTTCCTTTTATCAAGGCCGCGATGCAACCTGCGCCGAATGCGTCCCCG
>MGHC01000038.1:1638-2379 GCA_001793015.1 Candidatus Woesebacteria bacterium RIFCSPLOWO2_01_FULL_39_10 | reverse complement strand
ATGCATCGACAGGCAAAACCCCTGCTTTGTAAAATTTTTTATTTATACTGTCAAAAACATATGAACCATTTCCGGCATCAGTAACAATTGCAATTTTTGGTCCCAGTGAGGCTACATTTTCCAAAAGCTCTTTTTCCCGATTTAAAGATTCTTCCATTTTTGTCAATTTCTCAGCCTCTTTTCGATTCACATATAAAACGTGTGTTATTTCTAAAACCGGTTTGAGGGTGTCTTGTCCTGCTCGCATCTGATAGCTCCCTGGATTGAATGCCAACTTTATACTTGGATTTTTGTGCATAAAATCAATAAAGTGATTGTAAAAGGGAGAAAAAGCTTCTCCCATAGACGTTAAATATGCCCAAGGGGTAACCGGTAAATGCACGGGAAACTCATACGAACGTGGGGCATGGTAAGTAAAAATAGTTCTTTCCCCTCCATAATTTACGACAGTCGAATAATTGGATCCTGCCATTGGTTGCTGTACAACCTGCGACATATCAACACCTTCTTTTTCGATTTTCTCAACGATTTGATTTCCTGTACTATCTCCTCCTAAGGTTGTCACGAGTGCAACTTTTATCCCTAGACGCCTTGTGCCAACCGCATTATTAGCCGCATTTCCGCCGACTGAATAATCAATTGTTTTAACAGGAATTTTTTCTCCATAGCTAAAACAGATGTATTGTTCTTTATCGTGAAGCATGCAAAACGATTCACTTTCTGTAGGTATTAAAAATACGT
>MGHC01000038.1:0-1613 GCA_001793015.1 Candidatus Woesebacteria bacterium RIFCSPLOWO2_01_FULL_39_10 | reverse complement strand
AATTTAATTTCGCCCTTTTATAAATCTCTTCTTGGGCTGCATTTGTGTTTTCTTTTTTCCCTTTCCAAAGCTCAATTGATGGACCTTCTAGTGCTCTTTCAAATGAAAAAGAAAGCTCCCAAGGATGCGGCCCTTTTTCATTCATTAGATCAAGATGTTGGGTCATCTCGGAAGCCGCGTCTCCACCTGAAAGAAAAACAATACCAGGAACTTCAACCGGAACGCATTCATTAAGTACTTTTAAGGTTTTGTCAGCAACTTCCTCGTTTGAAGAAACCTTTTCAGAATCTTTTCCAGAATGAACTACGTTTGGCTTTAGGATTATGCCAGTAAGTACTACCTTGTGATCAACAAGTTTTTTAAAAACCGCTCTTAATACTTTTGTCGTTACCTCCTCGCATTTTTCAATCCCATGGGCTCCTTCCATTAAAACCTCTGGTTCAACAATCGGAACAAAATCCTGTTCCTGAGCAAGTGCAGCATAACGAGCCAGCGCTTCTGCGTTTGATTCGATACAAGTTTCTGTTGGTATCCCTTCACCAATCGTAATTACGGCTCGCCACTTCGTGAACTTTGCCCCAAGCTCTTTGTATTCGGTAAGTCTATCCCGAAGTTTATCTAACCCCTCAGTAATCTTCTCGCCGGGAAAGTTAGGCATATCTATAGTACCGCCATCAACTTTTATTCCGGGAATTATGCCCTGCTTTTTCACTAACTCAACAAATTGCATCCCTGTCGATGTCTTTCCTCTTATAGTTTCATCGTGCATAATAATCCCGCTTATAAACTCTCCCAGTCCTTCTGTTTCAAGAAGCATCTCTCTGAAGGAATCTCTAACTTCCTTCGAGGGTGTAATCCCGGCTGCGGCAAGTCTTTTGTCAAGGGTTGTTGGAGAAGCATCATTTGCCCAAATCCCTTTACCGGGAGCAACCAAATCTTCTGCAGTTTTTTCTAAAACTTGTTTATCCATACAGTGAACTTATCTCACATTCAATTTAACATTTAGTGAATCAAAGGACAACCACTCTTCTTCCCTTTTGCAAGTATTAAGTAAAAAAACTAATATTAATTTAATGGAGAAAGAAAGAGGAATCGCTCACCTTTTATTGGTGGTAGTCTTTTGTCTAGTAACATTGGTGGCATTAGTCTATTACTCCTTTCAAAATGGGCTGATTAAAATAACTCCGCAGCAAAGCATTTCTCCTACTTCGACTAAAATTCAAGATGAAACTGCAAACTGGAAAACATATACCAACTCAAAATATGGATTTTCGATAAAATATCCTGGAACCCTAACACCCACCGAAAACCAAACAAGATACATCTACCTTTTCGGCGTAAACTTCGCAAAACCAGGGGCATCCGACACATTGAACCCAGATGATATATGGGTATACGTTCAGGAAGGTGAAGCGCTGGAAATAGAACAAACTATCATTGCCCACCAAAGAGATGGTGAGATAGTCAATCAAGCAGATATTGAAAAAGACGGTTACAAAGGCTACCGCCTGGACTATCAAACTGGTAAAAGTAATTTTCCGGACTACACATATTCACAAAACAAGACTGCAATCTTACTGATAAAGGGAAATTTCACTTATATCATCCATGCA
>MGHC01000037.1:154289-157782 GCA_001793015.1 Candidatus Woesebacteria bacterium RIFCSPLOWO2_01_FULL_39_10 | reverse complement strand
GGAACTATACGAAAAATTAAAAAGTATTGGGGTAAGGGCGGAAGAGGCACACAGAAGAAACGATCTGTATCCGGTATTTAAAAAATACAAAAAAGAAGAACTTCCCGGAGTTGCAAGATTTGACGAAAGTGAAATTATCGTGCCTGTCGGTCAATGGGTAACTGAAGAAAAAGCAGATCAAATAGCGCAAGTGTTAGCCAACTTCTAATCTTTCTATGGTTAGACAAAAAAAGGTATCTGTAATTATCCCCACATATAATTTAAAGGAGGACCTTTTGGATTGCATCGGTTCAATTTACAAACAAGATTATAAAAGTATTGAGGTGATAGTTGTTGACAACGTCTCGACAGACGGGACGTCCGAGGCAGTCGAAAAAAGATTCCCGAAAGTAAAGCTTGTGAGAAATAAAAAAAACTTGGGAGTAACGGGAGCAGTTAATCGCGGTCTAAAGTATGCTAAAGGAAGGTATTTACTTTTAGTCGATCACGATAACATTCTAGAAAGTAATATGCTTTCCGAATTGGTGAGGACGATTGAGTCCGATTCAAAAATAGGAATTACTGTTGGCAAAATCTATTTTGACGAGGACCACACAATCATTTGGGCTGCTGGAACAGGAATTAATTTATTTACGGGGCAAATATATTTTAGGGCTGGAAAAGATGTGGGGCAGTTTGACAAAGTGGAAGAAGTGCAAGTTGCACCTGCCAACTTCCTTCTCAGACGCGAATTGGTGACAAATGATGGAGTTTATGATCCGACTTATGTTATCAACTACGAGGATACGGACTTAAGTTTTAGGATTAGGAGTCAAGGATATAGAGTTGTCTACACACCAAAAGCAATCTCATATCATAGAATTCCGATGTCGTCAGAAGGCGCCGGAAAAAGGCTTTTATCTCGCGCTTATTGGATAGGCAGAAACAGGGTAATATTTATGAAGCGGTGGGGAAATTTTTACCCATTCGTAACTTTTTTCCTGCCTTTGCTATCTGTGTATTATTTATATCTCGCACTACGATATAATCAGTTAGGAAATTTCATTAAGTATTGCAAAGGAATATATGATGGGGTTATCTTCTCTGAGAGAAATAAAAAAATACCTTCCATTTAGCTATCCAAATATCATCAGAAATCTGGTCGACAAAGAAGGCGTTACAATTCTAGATATTGGTACAGGTGACGGTTTTTTAATGAAGCATGTTAACCAAAATGGTAATTATGAAATCACCGGCATTGAAGCATATAAACCGTTTATGAAGATGGCGCAGAAATCCGGTGCTTATATAAATGTAATATGGAGAGACGCTCGGAAAATTGATTACCCAAACAATTCATTTGATATAGTTATCTCATCCCAAGTTTTGGAGTATCTTACAAAAAAAGAAGGGATCCGTTTAATTAAAAAATGCAAAAAAATTGCAAAAAGACAGGTAATAATGGCAGCTTATATCGGTGATTGTGGACACATCGACGCGCAGGGAAATCCCTTCCAGACTTCTCATGGTGCATGGTATCCTGGCGACTTAATGAAGTTGGGGTTCAAAGTATATGGTCAGGGGTTAAGAGCAGTGTACAAAGAAAACGGATATAACCCTAAAAAGATTGATTTCTTATTCGTATTGCCTATGGTATTTTCGTATCTATTAGCGCCGTTTGTTTACTGTTTTCCGCAATACGCAACACACATGATAGCCGTGCTGAACAAGGTTAAACTATCTTGAAAATGATGAACCAAGCAGTATTGCCCTTTACTTACGCTTGGATTATCCGAAAATGTCTAGACGCCTTTAAGAGCGTTCTTGATCTCGGATGTAGCGACGGTGTCCTGATGGAGAAGGTAAATTATGATCAGAAGTTTGAAGTTACAGGAGTCGACTTATTTAAGCCAGATTTGTTAAAGGCAAAAAAGAAAAACGTTTATAAAAAACTTATTCACGCGGATATTAGAAAATTAAAGCTTAACCAGTCGTTTGATGTTGTTCTATCGTCTCAGGTAATTGAACACTTAACAAGAAAGGAGGGGGAGAAATTGATAAAAAGGATGGAGAGATTGGCTGAGAAGCGAGTAGTTATCGCGACAACTGTGGGTTTTTTACCTTATAATCCTATTCAAGGTGACGAATCGGGAAATATCTTTCAAGAGCATAAAAGTGGTTGGAAGCTTGAGGAGTTTCAAAAATTGGGGTATCGCGTATACGGCCAGGGGACGAGATTTATTTATAAAGAGGGTGGTATATTAAGGAATGCGCCAGAGTACACCCACCCTTTATTTTTTGGTCTGTCGTATCTTTTTTCGCCTATCAACTATTATTTTCCCGAAACGAGTGCCTATCTGCAAATTGCAGTGAAAGATTTTTGAGAACATGTTATCAAAATTAGTATTTACAGGAGAAAGAGCCTCAATGAGAGATAAAGGTGGGATAAATCTGGCACGCTATGTTTATACTCTTACGTATGCAAAGGATAAGGCTGTTTTAGAAATAGGTTTTGGGTCGGGCTTTGGCGCTTATTATTTGTCTCAACACGGCGTTAAGAGTGTATTTGCGATTGACCCTGACGGTCGCGCGGTCGATTTTGCTAGAAGAAATTTTCGAGCTAAAAATTTACACTTTCAGAAAGCCAAAATAGAGGATTTAAAAATTAGTCGGAAATTTGATGTTGCTGTAAGTTTCGAGGTTATTGAGCATCTTGAAAAACCTGAAATAATGCTTGTAAAAGTAAAGAAACTGCTTAAGAGAAGCGGCATTTTCTTAGTTTCGACTCCGAACAGGGCACTTAGCAGCTACGATGGGGATAAGCCAACTAATCCATATCATGTTAGAGAGTATTTTGGTGACGAATTCTATAAACTTTTAAGAAGATATATTAAGTATGCGTCGGTTTATGGAATTTTTCTTAAGGCTGATAAAAAAGAAAAAGAAAGTTCCATTCAAAAATCTTGGCGATGGCAATTAGCCTCTAGACTAACTAAGAAACGCTGGATTCGAAGAGTTATGAATTACTTGCCCGAAGGCCCTAAACGACTTTTTACTGGAGAAAGTGAACTAAATCTATCGCCGGATGACTTTTTCATATCTTATAAAAATTCCGAGAAAGCGCCCTATTTTATTGCCTTGTGTAAAAAGTGAAAAAATTAAGATGAAAAGTACTAAAGATGAGAAGTTTGTTTGGGGAGGGTTGCACCCCTTTTTCTATCACCCTTTTATATTTCATCTAATACCCGATTTAAAAAATAAAACGGTATTGGATGTTGGTTGCGGCAGGGGGATATACGGTTATTTAATAAGAGCGACAAGGCCGTTGGCAAAAGGGCGCCTAATAGGACTTGACACAAATCCTGACTATCTTTCTTTTTGTTCGAGATTTAAGGTTTACGATAAGTTAATTAAGTCTGATGTTAGACACCTTCCTTTTAAAGATAAGAGTATAGATATACTCCTATGTACCGAGGTTATTGAACATCTGCCTAAAAAAGAAGGCAAAAAATTC
>MGHC01000037.1:132111-154282 GCA_001793015.1 Candidatus Woesebacteria bacterium RIFCSPLOWO2_01_FULL_39_10 | reverse complement strand
AAATTAATAGGGTCTGCAGAGGGCGGGCAATTATTACTACTCCGAATGTTTTCTTTAAGACAGTTGATGCCAAATTTGAAGACGCACATCACTCGGTGTGGTCAGCTGACGAATTTAGACAGTATGGATATAAGGTTCATGGTATCGGTGTCCGTATGCCAATAGGTAGCTACGATAAGACTTTCATGCTAAAACAGGCTCTTTCATTTTTGGCCACTCCTATAAGTTTTATTATTCCAGAGCTGAGCGGTTATATCATTTGCTTCAAAGATTATTAACCCACTATTTTATGAGAAAGAGAAATTTATTTGGTCACCACTACGATGTTTTATCAGTTCGTCGGTTGAATAAATTTTTCGAAACAAAGATTTTAGGAAAAGGGTACCTTGTTTTTATAATACTCTTTATTATTTGCTTGTTGGCTTTCAGAAACGCTTTTCACTTATCGCTTCACGGAGACGACTGGCAAATAATTTCTACATATTGGGGGAAGTTGGGACCAAAGTACGGTTTTTTAAGTCCTCGCCTTTATATTGCCAACTATGGCTTTAGTAATATTACTTCAATTCTCTACAAGCTTTTCGGGAATAATTCGTTATACTACAACTTGCTTTCATTAATTTTTCGGACGATTTTGGCATATGGGATCTATTTGTTTACGAAGCGTTTTTCTACGAAAACGCAATCCTTCATCGCCGCCTTAATCTTTTCATTGATAGCAGTTGGTGCTCAAACCACAGGATGGGTCTTTAATATGAACGCTTATATAGGTATTTTTTTTGCTCTAATGGGTGTTCTTTTGATTATTAAGCTTCGCGATAAGTCAATTTGGGGTCTTATTATTTGCTTGGTTGGATATATTATTATTCCTATCAGGTTATACGTATTACCTCCTGCAATTGTTTTGGTTGAATTAGTTAAATCTTACAGAGATAAACAGGGATTGGGCCAAAGCATAATGTATTTTACAGGACGGTTTTTTCTAATTTCATTTCTATTTTTAGGACTAAACATTTTATTTCCTTCTATAGGATTTAATGCGACCTATAAGGGTATGATTATTGCTGGAATTAAGTCATTGACGTCAAAGATAGCCGCAGGAGACTATTTGGTTTTTATTTCGATCTTCACTAATTTAGGGCAAATGTTTTTTCCGGATTTACTTTTTTTACCTGTAAAATCGGATATTTTGAAAATGATTTCCATATTATTTATTGGAAGCTTGTATTTATTGGCAATTGGGGGAGTTTTCGGCAAAAAGAACGTAAAGGGGAGCATCTTAGCAAGCCTGTCGATTTTTTTTATTTTGTTAATTGTATTTAGATATTTTGCCCAGAGTGAGATCGATAATAATTACTTTGGATGGACTTATTTAGGGTTAGTGTTTTTTGTGGGACTAATCCTTAAGTTTAAAGAGGTTGTTGCGATGAAAAAGACCAGCGAATTAAATCTTTATTTTATTCTAATTATATTTATCTTTTCATTTTTAGTTCCTTGGTTAACTGAACCAGGTTATCTTTATGCCACAGTTTTTAGATATCTAATACTTCCAGCAGTCGGGTTAAGCATTTTTTTTGGCAAGTATGTCTTCAATTTAGATACTAGGATAAATAACTTCCTTTATTTTTCGAAGGTGACCCTTTTAATTTTATTTGTGATCAGTCAGACTACTTTTTTGAATAACTATTTGTTGAGGGAACTGAAGGCACGGCCTGATTGGCTAAACAAGTATTTTTCGAATTCATTAAGAGAGCTAATACCTACCATTCCAACCGATTCTAGGTCGGTTTTTTATTTTGAAGATTTTGACAACGATATTTATGACAGTTTGTTAAGATTTGGTTTTGGATACCACATGCATATCTTATATAAACTTCCTTACAACGAAAAGAATTTTCCTATAAGTTTTAGCAATATTTCAGAGATTCGCCAATACGTCGATAGCAACTCTATACCGGAAGAAAATATATTTGCTCTCCGTTGGGAAGAAAATAGATTGGTAGATATAACTCGTGAGACGAGAAGAAATGTAAAATTTTGAGAGTATTATCATGACTAAAAAACATAAAGACTTTTTATTTTTCACCATTCTTTTGATGACTGTTTTCATCGTTTACAGGAAAAGTCTAGGCCTGGCTCTGTATGGAGATGATTTTTTGGTTATATCAAAATTTTTTGGAGGATATGGACCAGGAAAAGAGTTAAACTACTACGACCCCCGTATCTGGATAAGTAACTACGGGTTTCAATATCTAACAGCGTTACTATATCTAGTTTTTGGGTTAAATTCCCTTCCTTACTACATCATTTCTCTTACATTGAGGGCTCTTTTGGCATATTCCATATATTTTTATACTTCTCATATCTTTAATAAGAAAGCAGGAATTCTGAGCGGATTGCTCTTTGCTGTCTCGAGTGTCGGGGCTGAAACAACCGACTGGGTATATAACATGAATTCCTATATAGGAATTTTCTTTCTATTAATTGGTTTAACTCTGATTCAGCAAGCAAAAACTGGAAGGTCAAAGTTAAAAGCTTGGGTTTTTGTTATCACAGGATACATAGTTGTACCTATCAGATTATTTATAGTTCCAATGATGATGCCTTTGCTGGCAGCGGGGGAAAGGTATATTCTTATAGGTAAAAAAAGATTTTTTAAACCAGATTATCTTATTAAAACTTCATTTATTTTTATACTGACAGCATCACCGTTTCTTTTGCTTAGACTAACACTCCCCTCGTTAGGGTGGCAGAAAGTCAATTCGGAACTAATTGGACAGGGGATTCTGAGGGCTCAAGAGATGGTTTCTGCCGGCAGATATGACTTTCTTGCTACTCCATTTACAAATCTAGGTAGGATGGTGGTTCCAATAGGACCTACGCAATTACAAGAAGCAGGCTTAAAAGTTTACCCTCTTAGCACCTTTTTAAAAACGGGCCTTCTTTTGTTTTTACTGGGTAGCGTATATATGGTTTTTGCATTCACTGGGTTGTCTTTCAAGACGTTGTCACTTTCTTTTCTTATTTCTGCCTTATTTTTATCTTTTTTAAAAATATTTATCCGTTATCAAGGAGAATGGTTATTAAAGGAATTTTCTTATTTTGCCTGGACTTTCTTTGGTCTTTTGACGACGATGATTTTTGCACTACTTATTTTGAAAAGTTTTATCAGACAGAATAAATATATGCTGTTTTACGGTGTTTCGTTTGTTTTTACTTTTTCTTTTCTTTACCCCTGGCTATATTCGCCAGGCTTTATATTTTCAGAGAAAGACCGTTACATGATACTTCCCAGCGTCGGTTTGGCAATGTTTTTGGGAAGTCTACTATCAAAGATGATAAATAAAAGCACTTTTGGAGTTAGAATTTTAACCCTTGTTTTATTTTTGTTCTTTGTAGTATCTCAAGCTGTGAATGTTCAAAGGTTTTTTAAACAAAAACTTATCGAAAGGACGCCTGAGCTTAATGGTATTATTTTTGATAGCATAATGGCGGCTGTTCCTGAGTTACCCAAGGATTATAGAAGCGTTTTTTATTTTGAGGATTTTTCTCCAGGAGTTAGTGAAAGCTTACTTCGTTTTGGATTTGGATATCACATGCAACTTTTTTACAATTTTCCGTTTAACGAAGAATTACACCCCGTTAGTCTATTCACCTACGAAGCCTTGGAAGATCGTGTTACCAACGAAGATATACCAGAAGATTACGTATTTGCTTTCAGATGGAAAGATGGTGAGATACTAGATATCACAAAAACTATAAGAAGGAAATTATTTGAGGGATCTACTCGAATCTAGATGTTGGAAAAAAAACTTGTATCTGTCATTATCGCAAATTACAACGGAGAAGATTATTTAGAAACTTGTCTAACTTCGGTTATTGATTCTATTTACAAAAATTATGAAGTTATTATAGTCGACGACGGCTCAGAAGATAAAAGCGTCAAAATTATTAAGTTGTTTATTTTAAGGGACAGTAGAATAAAATTGTTGGAAAATAAAAAGAATAAGGGTGCCGCGGCAAGCAGAAACATAGCAATAAATAAAGCCTTGGGAGAGATAATTGTATTTTTAGACAATGACACAGAAGTTTCGAAAAATTGGCTAAATGAACTTCTGTTTTCTTTGGAGGATAAAAAAGTAGGTGCGGCACAGGCATTACTTTTAGACTTTGATCAAAGGGGAAAAATACAAATGGCTGGGGGATATTTGATTCCGCATACAGGATGGCTCTCGGCCTTTTTCGTCGAGGAAGACTTTTTGAAGTGTAAAAATAAATTATTCGAAAAAAATATTATAGCCATATCTGCGGCACTGGCAGTAAGGCGGGAAGTGCTCGAATTGGTTGGAAATTTTGACGATAAAGAGGCTGTAACAACTGAAGATTTGGATTTATCCTGGAGAATTTGGATAGCGGGATATAGGGTAGTTTTGTCGCCCAAATCCATTGTTTTCCACCACACCCAAACTCTTGAAAATAGAAGGTATTTACAAAGTCTTGAAAAAGTATACTTCCATTTGGCGAAAAATTCTTTTCGTTCAATTATAAAAAATTATAGAGTCTCAAATGTACTAAAGTTTTTGCCTTACAGTATTCTAGTTAATCTTGCGAGAGGTTTTATGGTTCTTATCCGGAGAAAGAGTCCATCCGCGTTAAACGGCACAATTAAAGCTTTCTGGTGGAACGTGCTGAATTTTAAGGATACGCTTGAAGAGCGAAAATTTGTACAGAGAATGAGAAGGTTTGATGACGATTTTCTCTTAAAAAGAATTTTTGACAAACGCACACTAATTGAAATTTACGGACATTATATTTAATCATCTAAAATCCGAATTCTTGATATCTTTAGCTAATTTGTTATTATTTAACTATGCCACGTACTTTTCATAGGGTAATCAAAGCGATGATAGTTCCTATTCTTTTCGTTGCAATTTTTCCCGAGAGTGCCCGTGCTTATATTGATCCTGGTTCGGGTAGTTATATCCTGCAGATTGTTATAGCAGGTTTGCTGGGGGCATCTTTTACTGTTAAACTTTATTGGAAAAAAATTAGGAGTCTGTTCTCGAATAAGAAAAAGAAAGTTAATGAGAACCCAAATGAAAAAAGTGAAACTTCGTAGTTCTTTCAGAGACCTAAGCGGCTTCGTATTTGAGAAAGAAGGGAGAGTTCTCAGACAAGTCAATAAAGTTTACAAAAAAGATTACGATCTTTTGATTTCTTCGGGTTTGTATAACGAGTTAGTAAGTAATCAATTGTTAATTTCTCATAGTGAGCTAGGAGGGAATTTGGCATTCGAGAAGAGTATTTCATACAAAGTTATTGAACCAAAAAAACTTGATTTTATTTCCTACCCTTATGAATGGTGTTTTAGCCAGCTAAAAGACGCAGGCCTATTAACACTAAGAATTCAAAAACTTGCGCTAAAACATGGATTGACACTTAAGGATGCAAGTGCATACAATATTCAGTTTTACAAAGGACGCCCTGTATTTATTGATACTCTTTCCTTTGAGAAGTATCACGAGGGAGAGCCTTGGGTGGCCTATAGGCAATTTTGCCAACATTTTTTAGCACCGCTGGTTCTTGTTTCCTTTAAAGATCCTAGATTCACTAAATTATTGAGAGTATTTATTGACGGTTTTCCTCTAAGTTTTGTAAGTAAGCTGATTCCCAAAAGAACGTGGTTAAACTTAGGACTTTTAACCCACATACATCTTCACGCTAGATCACAGTCGTACTACGCAAATAAAAAAATTGTGAAAAAGAAAATAACCAAGGTCGGATTAAGAGGTATAGTCGACAATCTCGAGTCTACTCTAAAATCGTTAAGTTGGAACCCCGAAGGCACACAATGGGCAGAATATTATAGCTTTACCAACTACAACGAAGAAGCATTTGTTTACAAGAAGAGGATAGTCAACTCTTTTATTGACACGGTTAAACCCAAGATTGTTTTGGATTTAGGAGCAAATACAGGTGTCTTTAGCCGCATCGCCTCTTCTCAAAAAATAGTGACTATTTCAGTAGATAACGATCCAGCGGCGGTCGAGAGGAACTATTTAGAAAGTAAAAAAAATAAAGAAGAGTACATTTTGCCTTTAATTATAGATTTAGAGAATCCCAGTCCAGCAATCGGTTGGATGAGTGAAGAAAGAACTTCATTTATCGAAAGGCGCCCTTTTGATTTAGTTATGTCTCTTGCGTTACTGCACCATCTATCAATTTCTAACAATCTTCCTTTTGACAACGTCGCCGATTTTTTTAAAAAAGTTGGTAGATTTTTAATTATTGAATTTATTCCAAAAAAAGATTCTCAAGTACAACGACTTCTTACCTCGAGAAAAGATATTTTTGGCAGCTACAGTATTGATAATTTCGAGTACGTTTTCGCTAAGCACTTTAGAATAATCAGAAAAGAAAAGATTCCTGCAAGCGAGAGAGTTTTATATCTTATGTGTAAAAAATGATTTTTAAAAAAATACTCGAACAAAAAATAATTTTTCCGTTCCTCTTCACTGTTTATCCCGTGGTTTTCTTGCTTTCTTTCAATATTGGAAAGTCAGATTATGCTCAAGCAATTTTTCCTGGTGTTGTTATTATATCTTCTTCGATTATTCTTTATCTTTTTCTTAGACGATTTATTAAAGATAGATTTAAATCGGGATTGCTGGTTGGTTGGTTATTCCTTTCTTTTTTTACGTATGGACACTTATATGATTTAGTTGCTGCAAACTTAAACTCTAATCTGGGGAGGATTCTAGTAAAACCTAGCTACGGGCTTATATTTTGGATGCTACTTAATGTCCTTATCATTTACAAAGTATTGGTCTTTAAAAAAGCCAAACATCCACTCATCCTTTTTTTTAACATTTTTTCTCTATTTCTGATTTTGTTTTCGTCGGCCAATATAGCAATTTATGAACTTTCACAGTTTTTAAATCCTACCAGTGAAGACTTCAGGGAGACATCCGACGACGGGAAGTTTTTTAACCTCGAGGATTTGCCCGACATATACTATATTATTTTGGATGGTAATGCCAGCGCGTCAGTTTTAAAAGATTTGTATGGTTACGACAACAAAAGCTTTGTAAGTTTTCTGAGAAAAAATAAATTTTTTGTTTCAGAGAGCGCTAAAAGTAACTATGTGATGACGTCTTTGTCTCTTGCTTCTTCTTTGAACATGAAGTATGTGAACTATTTGTCTGAAGAGTTGGGAAAAAATTCTCGTGAGGAGATAAGATTACATAAGATGATTGAAGACAATGATTTGGTGAAACTGTTAAAAGATAGAGGATATAAGTATGTTACTTTCAGTTCGGGTTGGGGTCCAACTAACTATTCTAGATTAGCCGATGTAAATTTTCAGAAGGTTTTTTTGAGTGAATTTTCAACATTATTGATTAGGAAGAGTGCAATAGGACACTTTGAATTTACGAGGCCTTTTTTGAGAAGTCGGATCCTTTTTACTTTTGAGAATTTAAAGAAAATAGAGCGTGACTCAAGGCCCAAATTTGTTTTTGCGCATATTTTAATTCCTCACCCTCCATGGCTTTTTGGACCGAGGGGCGAGAGGGTAGAAGGGACAGAGATTACCTTGACTGGTGATGACTGGACAGAGAAAGAAAAATATATTGGTCAGGTAAGATTTGCAGAAATTATGATCAAAGATGTTATAAAGACAATACTTTCCGGCAATAAAGAGTCTGTATTGATAGTCCAGGCAGATCATGGCCCGTCGTCCACTCTCAGAGAAGAAGGGCGGATACATCTACAAGAGAGGTTTGGGATTTTGAACGCAATTTACATTCCGGAAAAATATGAAAAAAACGTTAAATTGTACGAGGGTATGACGCCCGTCAACACATTCAGGATGATTCTAAATACAATATTTAATGAGAATTACGCTATTTTAGAAGATAGACACTATTATACTGATGTCTTTAGGCCGTTTGACTTTAGCGATGTGACAGGAGAGTTGGTTGATTAGATTTATTCATTTGCTGGAGTAATAACCAACCCTGTATTAAAATATACTTCCAATATATAATTCTTTTTAGTGTTTGCTAATAAGAAAAACGACCTTTTTGCTTTTGTTTTAATCTTTCTAATAAGCGTTAGTTTGTGTGTTGTTTGGTTTAGAGGAGGGGACTTATTAGGAACAGGTGAATCAGGACTTTTGTTTTATAACGCCGAAAGACAATATGAAATTTCACAATACGCCTGGTCAGACGTGCTTTTGGGAAGTCCCCGAAGCATATATACGTCTGGGATTCCGACGTATTGGTTTTTATCAAAAGTACAAAGTTTAGGGATTCCCTCTTTTTTACTCGAAGCTTTGACTTTTGGTTTTCTTTTTTTTGTCGCCGGTTCTTTTGTCTATTTGTTGATTAAAGAACTTTTTCCCAGATTGGATAGAAAGATTATTTTTTTAGGCGTTTTATTCTATTGGTTTAATCCGATCTCGATAGTGAATGTATGGAATCGCTTCTTATATAATCATTTTGTCTTTTGGGCACTTCTTCCTTTAGCCTCTTTTTTGTTTATCAGGGGTATAAGATTGAGAAAACTTGCCTATGCAGTTGGAGTTTCTTTGTCGTCTGCGGCTTTCTCATATGCTCTATCATCTCCTGCCTCAACCATACTTCTTTGGTTACTTCTTACGTATATTTGCGTCTATTACTTTATTATCAATAAAAGCATCAGGCCATTTCTTACTAAATATTTTGTCATATGCCTTTCTAGTTTTTTGGCGTTTAATTTTTGGTGGCTTTCACAGCTTTTTTTCTATATAAGGTCAAGCTCGTATAGTTATGCAGTCGAGAGTTTCTTTTCTTCAGAAGACAACCTTTCGGGGCTAACTGATCTAAGTAATCTGTTAGGAATGTTTAGTAACAATATTCGTTTTTTGCATGGAACATTTTTTGAGGTGGGACCCTTTTGGGCTAACTTCTATACTTCTAAAACGTCGATATTAATTCAATTTTTATTATTCCTGGTCATTTTTATAGCCACATTTTCAATCGTCAAAAAAAGAAAAATACTTTTTTTAGAAGGAGGCTTAATTATAACCTTATTTCTCATGAAGGGAAATAATCCCCCCTTCGGAGAGTTGTACGAGGCAGCCTTTCTAAGATTTAAATTTTTTCAGATATTCAGAAATCCTTTTGAAAAGTTTGGGTTTTTCCTACCTCTATTCTCTGCCCCCCTGTTTATATTTGGTCTTAGCAGGTTGATAGATCATTTTGAAAAGAAACTGGTCAAGAGGGTTATCTTCACAATTTCTTTTGGCTGTGTTGCTCTTTTTTGGGGGTTCCCTTTTTGGACTGGACTGGTTTTTAGTAGTGGACACAAAGATACTAATGAGTTTAGAAGTTATAATGTAGAAGTTCCTGGATATTATAAAGATGCCAACGAGTGGCTGGAAGGGCAGGGTGGGAATTTTCGCTTTATTGTTTTACCAATTAGAGGGGAAGGCGTGTCCTATTTGTGGCCAAAAGGCTATGAAGGGATTGAGATCTCAAGCACTTTGTTCTCGAGGCCCAATATCTCGTTTGATACTACTGTTCCTCTTTATAGCGAAGTAGCTGGAGGAATAATCGATTACCAAATGGATAAAAGTGTTATAAATTTTTCACCCTTCACTAATAGTAAATATTTCCTTGCAAGATCTGATATTAATTTTAAGAAAGAAAGAATGGCAAACCCTGAGAATATAAAGCTCAATTTTGAAGAAATGCTAAGTTTAGGTATGTTTCAAGAAAAATATCAATTTGGAGAACTGTCGTTTTATGAGTTGAATGCTGATTATAGATGGCCGAAAATATACTCGACTTCCAATATCTGGGTGACTAACGATTCAGATATAAATAAGTTAATTAGTAATGAAAAAGAATTTCCTAGGCGAAAGGTGGCAATTGTGGATCGAAACTTCGCAGGAATTGGGGAAAAATTGAAATATAAAAGCCTTTTTTCTCCTAGCAAAATATTTAATTATAAGGAGTTTTTAGAAACTGAAGCGTTGACGGATGATGATATTTTGTCCAGGCTTTTTTATACCAAGCATTTACCAAATAAATGGTACTATTTTTTCGTCAGGGTTAAAGAACGTTTACAAACTCCCCCTTATTCGGATTATGATGGCTGGATTATATATAACGTGGGGTTATTGGGGAAAAGAGCGGTAGAAGTATATAAGTTAATGTCTGATGATAAAATAGATCCGAAATTAGTCAATCGTGCCGAAAAAGATTATCTGGTTTTGTTTAAAAAACTTCAGAAAAATTTAAAGAGCTCCACCTTGAGCGACAACCCCGTTTCAAGAGTTATCAGGGAGTCTCTTTTTTACCAGTATATATTATTTAAAAAAGTAAACTCAGAAAATCTAGAATATTTAGATAATTTTTTTCTCGATGTAAAAATGAAACCTATGTACGATTTGCCAACTGGCTCTTATGATTATTATTTGGTATATCACTTTGACATTCCCTTGGAGGGTCTATACACGATTTCCGAAGACTTTAAAGAAGGTTTGGAAGAGGTGTATTTGGACGGCGACAAAATATGTGCGACAGATTGCGATAAATCTGATAATAATTTATTAGAGTTAAATTCGGGAGATCACGAACTTGCTTTTGCACTAGATGACAAAAGGTCTTTTCAAACAGAAGTACTACAAATAGACCACATGGGTTTTGCTGATAAAGATTTTGTAGAATGGGAAATTGATCTACCCAGCACACCGACCCCTTACAAGATTGCGTTTGATTATAAGTTCAGAAAGGGTGTTAAGTTTAAAGTTATTTTTCAGCAAGATATAGACCAGGATAAGTTGCCTATTTTCCAAAGCCAAGTAAGAAAAGATGATGCTTTCCACGATTGGAGATTGTACGAAGCGGAATTTTCTAGTAGCCCGGGAGCCAAATATGGAAAGATCGTTTTCAAGGCCGATAAAGATATGAAGTGTTCTATGGAATGGTGGGGCAAGGAGTCTTGTAATGAGGTTGATTCCGGGTTTGAGGTTGAACTTAAAAATATTACTGTCAGAAAAGTGCGCTTCCCGGAAGTAAATTTAATCTTAGACTATGTTGAAGACGAACCAGTTGAGTCGATGGTCGAATGGGAAATGGTTAATCCAACTGAGTACAAAGTCAAGTTGAGTAAGAATTCTGACCAGCCTGAATTACTCGTCTTTTCAGAGCTATATAATTCTCAATGGGGCGCGTTTTATGAAGGGGGAGAAAAGCTTCCTGAATGGAAACATGTTCTGGTTAATGTTTATGCAAATGCTTGGTTGATAGATAAAAAGGGTGACTACGAGATAGTTTTAAGACACCTTCCTCAAAAGACATTAGTATACAGTAGCCGTATCTCGTTGTTTTCTTTTTTGTTGGCCCTTTTGTATTTGTTTGTCAATAAGCTAAAGAAAAAACATGAGGCCAATTAAACTACTTATAATAATATTCTATTTTTCCTGTTTGGTCATTTTAATAAGTTTAAATATATGGTCAAGTTATAGTGGCTATGATTTTAGTCTTTCTTCTTTAATATTTTGGTGGATCTTTCTGGGTTGGATTTTGGCCTCAGTGTTTATGAGGTTGGGTTACAATGGTTTGAGATATTTAACTTTCTTATTTTTCATCTTAGGAGCGACTCTTTTCACCATGGGGTTGGCTGATATCTCGGAAACAATATTTAGGGTAGGTTTTACACTATGGGTTGTTGTTTTTGGCAAGTCGTTGCTTTCTCTATTCTCTTCAGGCAAGTCTTATCATTAGAGTTTTTTTGCAAGTTATTTGTATTTGTACATTTTGGCTATCGGGAGGGGGAAAATAAGGCATTTTCGATAGATGATTTTTGAGTGTATTTTACTTTAAGCTTAGAATCCGCGAATGAAATTCGCAGCCTTAAATAATATGATTAATGATATTGAAACAGAATTGAAATGACAAAAGTCACGATTTTTCTTTTTATAGTTTTGTTTTTTGTATTTTTTAGATTTTTTATTCCTGGCCCAAGAGTAGCCAATGATTATCCGTATACTTACTCCGAATCCTTAAGAGAAGGATTTGCCTTACCTTCAACATGGTTGACAAGAGTAGGAGAGGGAATGGGAGAGTATTCAATTCTCACCATGTGGTCATGGCCGATTGATTTGCTTTATGGATTTGGTGCAAAGTTGGGTTTGTCTTTTGATATTCTAGAAAGGTTATTGGGCTTGGTTTTGATTGTCTTAACCGGCGCTTTTTCTATAAATAAACTTCTTAAAAGTTATAGGATTACTGCTTGGGCTGCCAGTGTTTCCTCTTTATTTTATTTGACGACTACATATTTGGTTCTTCTTATCGACGGGGGTCAATTTGGCATAGCGCTTGCGTATGCATTTTTCCCCCTTTCCTTTTTAACAATTAAGAAAGCCCCGAAAGGATCTTTAAAAGATAGGCTTTTGGCAGGCTTGGGGGTTAGTATTTTAGGCTTTTTTGACATTCGTTTTGTTTATGTACTTTTGATGTTGAGCTTTTTTTGGTTTTCTTATGAATTTGTTTTATTGTCAAACGATAGAATAATCTTTTTTAAAAGTCTACTAGCAACTTTAATTGTTACCGTTTTGGTTTTTGGATGCTTGAATTTTTACTGGATTTTACCGTTGGGTCTCGCAAACAGTAATTCTCTGTCCGCCAATTTCAGCAGACTAACAGAAACTTCGTTTTTAAGTTTCGCAACCTGGAAACACACCTTACTTTTGCTTCAACCCCACTGGCACAACAATGTGTTTGGAAAAGTTACTGATTTAAAGATCGAGTTTGTTTTAATTCCAATTCTGGCCTTTCTAGCACCCGTGTTGGTGAAAATGAATCCTTCCTCATTAAAACTTCGCAGATTCAAGGAGATTATATTTTGGATTTTGGTTGCGTTGGTGGGAATATTTTTGGCCAAGGGCTCAAATCCACCCTTCACTTCCGTTTACCCTTGGCTTTTTGCAAATATTCCTGGTTTTTCTCTTTTCAGAGACCCGACAAAATTTTTCTTTTTAGTCGCCCTTTCTTATTCGGCGTTGTTGGGGGTTACTATAGACGAGATTTCTGGAAAGTTAGCTAAATTGAAATTAAAGAATAAATTTTTTAAATCTTACCAACGAAGTTGGCCAGGGTTAGCTTATATCTTAAATCCTAAGTCTTTTATCATACTTCTTACCATTTATCTTTTATTTCTTGTTCGACCAGTATGGTTGGGTAGAATGACCGGAACATTTTCCGAACCCATTTATCAAAAAGAATACGAGGAGATCAACAAGATTTTACAAAATGATAATAAGTTCAGTCGAATCTTATGGATTCCGACGAAAGCACCATTAGGATATTCTTCGCCAACCCACACTTCGGTCGAAGCCTCTCGGATTGTAGCAAAAAGACCTTTCGCCGCCGGCGTTGTCGGGACTTACGAAATTTTTAACTTTTTGCGAGAATCGCCTTACATGGAAGAGCTATTTGATATTGCGTCTGTAGGTTACATAGCATACCCCTATCCCGATACTCGGCGTGAAGAATTAAAACAAGATAACGTTGACTATTATTATGCATTATTGGATCAATTGACAAATCTTCCTTGGATAGAAGGTAAGATTTCTGACCCGCCCGTTCCCGTATTGAAGGTTAAAAACTCCCAAGACCATTTCTTCATTGCAAATAATACATTTTTGGTTGTCGGTTCTGACAGGATTTATAACGATTTAGCTAGGATTGAAGGGTTTAAGTTGTCGAATAATGCCTTGATTTTCGCTGAGGAACAACCTGCAGTAGGCAATACGTGCAAGGACCGTCCCTGCACGGTAATTTTGTATGACAAAAAGGAAGCTGATTTTGCGGCAAATTTTATTGATCAAAGTAATTTTATCTTTCCATCACAGAATTTGAATTTCGATCCTTCGATAAGCTCAGAAAGAGTTGGCTGGCCTGCCAGCCGAAGCTTTAGCGGAGGCTGGTGGAAGAGAGAAGCCGCCGATCTAATTTGGTGGCGCAATTTTTTACAAGAAAAATATGGTATTGATAATCAGGATTTTGATTTCGGAGGCGGATGGGCGATTGCGGAAGGTAACAGGAAGTTAGATGTAAGAAATAAGAAGTTAGAAAATGGAAATATATTGTTGGCAAGAGTTATGGAAAGTATTAGGGGGGGAAAAGTCGAATTTTTCCAAGGCAAACAAAAAATTGGCGAGGTTGATACAAAAATTGAAGAACCTGAAAAAGTTGAAATAAAATTGACAGGTTATCAAGGAATTCCTGATCAGGTTTTTGAATACGATAAGGCTGACTTTGTTTGGTATGAGATTGGAAAGTTAGTTGAAAACAATAAAGCATTAATAATTAAAACTCAAGGAGACATTAATGTTATCAACTCTCTTGCCGTTTTAACAGAGGATGAACTGACGCGTATCTATGAATTAATTCATAGATACAAAATATATGATTGGGATGAGTTGGATGAGATACAGAAAGATAAATTATTTAAAACAGAACACGAGGTCAAAGTAGTTTATCAAGGAGTAAATCCGACGCACTATAAAATTAAGGTAGAGGGTGTAACAAAACCAGTTACTTTAGCCTTTTCGGAAACTTATGATCCGTTGTGGGAAATCACCAATTCTGCAACTGGTGAAAAATCAGGCTCATACCCCTTATATAGTTTGATAAATGGTTTTTATGTAGAAAAAGACGGTGAGTATGATATTTATTTCTCGCCTCAAAAATATGTTTATCCAGGTTTGGCTATAAGTAGCATAACGCTATTTGTAATCATGGGTTATTTAATCTTCTCAAGAAATAAAAAAGCCAAAGCTTTATAATTTGGAGAGTGAGAAAAAAATCCGTTAAGCAAAAAATTGTTGTAGTAATGCCTGCATATAACGCAGAGAAAACTTTAAAAAAAACACTTGATGATATCCCGAAAGGAGTAGTTGACAAGATAATTTTAGTTGACGATGGGAGCCATGACAGAACTGTAAAACTAGCTAAAAGACTTGGACTGAAAACTTTTGTTCACCCCCAAAATAGAGGATACGGTGGAAATCAAAAAACTTGCTACACTCTTGCCTTAAATGAAGGAGCCGATATTGTTGTCATGATTCATCCTGATTACCAGTACGACAGCTCCCTGACGGAAGAAATATTAAGGCCTATCATACAAAAGAGACTTGATATAGTTTTGGGGTCAAGGATAAGAGGTAGAAATGAGGCTTTGGCCGGTGGTATGCCGCTTTACAAATATATATCCAACAGATTTCTCACGATCCTGGAGAATATTGTCTTGAGCCAAAATCTTTCCGAGTATCATACAGGTTTCAGGGCATTTCACAAAAGTGTTTTAAAAACCCTTCCCTTTCATAAATTTTCCGATGATTTTGTATTTGACCAGGACATTCTCATTTCAAGCATTTACTCAGGTTTCAGAATCGGCGAAATACAAGTCCCGGTCAGATACTTTCCCGATGCATCGTCAATTAATTTTAGAAGGGGTGTGAAATACGGCCTTGAAATTCTGAAGGATCTATTTTTTTACTTTATTGCAAAGTCTGGATTGTATATATCAAACATCTTTGTTAAAAAATGAAATATATTCTTTTTCTGATATTTGTAATTGCACTAATTGTTCGCTTCGCTTATTTTCCCCAAAATGTATATTTTGCCTATGATCAAGCAAGAGATTCGTTCTTCGCGCTGGATATTTTAAAAGGGGATATACGGATTATAGGTCCGCCATCAGCAGCAAGTCCTATACTCTTTCCTGGTCCACTTTCGTTATATCTTTATTCATTCATTTATTTAGTATTTGGACCCAACCCCGAGATTTTGTCTGCATTTTTCCGTGTTTACAATGCCTTTGGAGTATTTCTTGTATTTCTAATAGGGTCAAAACTTTTTGACAAAAGGATTGGTGTCTTGGGGTCGTTATTATATGCAGTCTCATATGAGCAATCCCAATATGCTCTTTTTATGAGCCATCAACCTTTAGCTGTGTTACCGGTTTTGCTTTTTTATCTGGGATTAACACTATTTCTTTTTGAAAAAAAGGCTAAAGGCATAATTCTTACAAGTTTAGGTTTGGGATTAGCCATACAATTTCATTTCGTTTACATATTTCTAATTCCTGTTATGTTATTAATACTTTTAATTATTAGGAAAGAAATACATAATTTGCGTGTGAAAGACATTTTCATTTCCTTAGGCGTATTTCTATTGACTACTTCAACTTATATCATCTCGGAATTTAAATTTGGTTTCAGAATGATAAGTTACTTTTTTTCGAGTTCTAAAGTAACGACTGTAAGACTTAAAGAAGCTTTATTTGCCCTCGAGAGGTTTATGCATGACTCACTACTGGCGAACTATAGTTACACCCTATTTCTAATCGCAATTTTAGTAATTATAACCGTTTTTTTTATAGTTAAGACACAGTATAAGAGACAAATATTGTTTTTAATTTTTTGGTTTCTAGGTGGGGTAATGCCTTATCTTTTAAGCGGTACGGCAAATTATTATTATAGTGCTGCTGCTACAGTTAGTCTCTTTTTATTTTTAGCCTTTTTGGTTTCCAGAAAGGAGCATAATCTCCCACTTATTGGGACCATTCTTTATTTTGGGGTGATTGTAAATAACCTTACTCTTATTATGAAACAAAATATATCCGGACCGAATAGAGATATTGTGATACAACCCGGTATGTTGATTTCACAGGAAAAAGCTGCGCTGGATTACATTTATCTAAGCGCAGACGGCAAACCATTCGCAGTTAGAAGTTTAAGTGTTCCTTTAGATATTGCGACAACATGGAGCTATCTTTTTGAATGGTATGGTAAACAAAAATATGGGTACCTTCCTATCTGGTCAGAAAAACCTGCTGAAGGTTTTCCCGGAAATTTACCATATTTTTCGGAAAGATCCCGACTACCTGATACCCAATTCGCGATAATCGAACCAACGGTCGGAATACCCGAACGTTATATTCTCGAATTTATAAATGAAGAGAATATATTCACCGAAGTAGAAGAAGAGAAGAGTTTCGGAACGATTACTGTACAAAAAAGAAGTAGGATATAATTTTAAGAGAATGAAAAATATTATCAGTAGAATTCCTTTCTACTCGTATTTTGATGATGTAGCATCGTCGTCAACCTTCAGACATTCAACAATTACTCTAATCGGTACTGTTCTAACTGGGGCCCTCGGTGCAGTATTTTATATTATGACCGCGCGATTTTTGGGACCATCTGGTTTCGGCCTCTTCAGTGTAGCAATTGTTACTCAGACCCTTATCACAGATATTGGAGATCTGGGAACTGATACAGGTTTGGTAAACTTTGTGTCCCGCTACTTAAAGAGCGAAAAGGAAAAAGCTGATAAATTTTTGAAGCTTGCCTTTGAAGTTAAATTCGTAATGTACATAGTTGTTCTTGTTGTTGGCTTACTTTCAGCAAAATTTATTTCTCAAAAAGTATTTGTTCTTCCTGAACTGGAAAATCCTCTAAAGATTGCCATTATTGGTATTGGCGCGTTGTCCATATTTTCATTTATTAATCGTACCTTGCAGGCGTCACAGCGATTTTGGGCATGGAGCAGTATCCAAGTCGGAATAAATGCACTAAGGGTTATTCTTGTGGTCGCTTTCGTATTGACTGGTTTTTTAACTTTAGAAAATACGCTTTGGGTGTACATTGCAATGCCTTTCGTTGGTTTTATTATTGGATTGACATTAATTTCACGAAGCTTTTTTAATGCCAAAAACGAATTCAGCGTTGCTAAAGAATTTTTTAAATACAATAAGTGGGTTGCAGCTTTTACAATTCTAGCTGCAATTAGTTCCAGATTAGACACGTTTATATCAGCAAGGCTTCTTGATCCTGTCGATTTAGGTTTGTATTCTGCGTCGAATCAGATGGTGAGAATTGTACCAATGATTGTTGCCGCGATGGGTACTGTAATAGCTCCAAAAATGGCAAGTTTGGATTCTTTAGAAAAGCTTGTTAATTACCTTAAAAAGACTCAAATGATGGTAATTCTACTTGCCGTACTGGGCCTTTTGCTATCACCGATTGCAATTTGGTTGCTACCCCATTTATTCGGAATTGAATACACAGGGTTGGGAATGATTTTTATTATACTTCTAATTTCGATGCTTATATTTCTGATCTCAGTTCCGGTACATATGGCAATTTTTTATTATTTTTCCAAACCCTCGATTTTTTTCTGGTTGTCGATCGTACATCTTTTAACAATTGGTATTTTGGGTTGGTACTTAACGTCATTTTATGGTGTTTTAGGGACCGCTTGCACTGTTCTTATTGGACAATTAGTAAACTTCTTAGTTCCGCTAATTTGGGTATTAAGAAGGATTAGAAGCTCATACGCTTAAAATGAAGACTTCAACTTTAAGTAAGTACCTTCCATTAATACTTCTGGCAGTTGTTACTTTAACCACACGTTTTTATGAGCTCGGAACTATCCCAAAAGGTTTAAGCCTAGAAGAAGCAACAATTGGTTTGTCGCTGGCTCCTTATTTAGGAGGTTGGGTTCTTAATCCCATTTTAATACGATTAGCATCTGCAATACTCGGAACCTTAAGTATCTTTTTACTTTATTTTTTAGTAAACAAACTATCTGAAAATTTAAGACTTTCCTATGCATCGGCATTTTTACTTTCAATTACTCCTTGGCACATTCAAGAAAGTAGAATATTTTCAGTTGTAATTTTGATTATCTTTACAACTCTTTTTTTTGGATTCATTCTTTCGGACCAACTAAAATCACTTTTGAAATTTTTGCCTAAATTTTTCGTAGCACTCTCAATATTGTTGTTTATTTCAGCAATATTAATTGATTTCTCTAAAGTAAGTGAAAAGGTTGACGCAGAGAGGCGAATTGCAGTTAATGCAATTCCCTTAAAATTAACTACGATTTATTCAAATAAACTAGTTGAGTCTTATAGAGAGAATCTCGCAAGTTTCTATGAACATCTTGATTTCGGAGTATATTTTTTTAACGGTCACCCGAGACAAAGGTGGGGAGTCGAAGAGACAACAAAATTGTTTGTTTCTTTTATTCCCTTGATAATAATTGGAATAACTAAGTTGAAAAATAATTTAAGACTGCTTTTGGGAGCAGTATTTATTTTTCTGTTAACACTCCTTACACTTTTCGAATTTCGCGGCCCATCGGAGTCTCTTCCTTTGGTTTTTATTTTCGTTATCATTGCCGGATATGGTTTAAATTATTTATGGGAAGCAAAAAAAAGGCAAACTGTTTTTTATATTCTTTTGATACTCCTATTTTATGAGTTTTTGAATTTTAATTCCTTATACTTCTCCGGCTTAACAGAGTCAACTTTTTCTCCAAGAAGGGCTGTCTATGAAGAAATTGCAGGTAAAGTTAGTCTTTTACGCGAAGAAAACGAGAAAGTTTTAGTAAATGAAAGATTACTAAACCCAAAGATATTTTTTCAATTCTATTTAAAGGATCAGGATTTAGAAGGCTTTGAATTTAAGGAATATAATGTCTGGAACGAGCAAGATAGCAACGCTTTATTTGTTGATGTCTTGCCATACGAGCCTTCGCCATCCGAAACACTTTATACAAAAGAAGATGGTTTTCCGGAAAAACTAACCCCTTTGTATGAGATAAGTGATGAACGTCTAAGACAAAAAGTTTTTGTATACAGATATGCAGAAAATTAACAAAACAAATATTATTATAGTAGTTCTATTTGGATTAGGAATAATTTTGCGATTGTGGAACCTGGGGAGTTTACCTCGGGGATTTTTTCGTGACGAAGCGGCTTTGGGATATAACGCCTTTTCAATTTGGACGTCTGGTAAGGATGAATTTGGTGCTACTTTACCACTTGTATTTAGATCTTTCGAAGTATTTTTTCTTCCCCTCTATGTTTACATTACGGCTCCACTGGTTGGATTTTTTGGTCTAAGTGAATTTTCATCGAGACTTCTGTCGAGTTTATCCGGAATAGCATCTTTATTCTTCGTTTACCTGATCGGAAAGAAAATTTGGGATAAAAAAACAGGGATTTTTGCGCTTTTGGTCTTAGCAGTTTCACCATGGCACATTTTTTATAGCCGTGGAGCTTTTGAAGGAAATCTGGCTCTCACGCTTTTTACCTCAGGGTTTTATTTTTGGCTAAACTTTTTAAATGATAAGTCAAGAAAAAGTTTTTTTGTTTCGACTCTTCTTTTTTCTCTGTCAATGTATTCTTATCAGTCTGAACGATTAGTGGTTCCACTTTTCGCCTTGCTCACGCTTTCATTGGTTGGAAAAGACTTGTGGAAAGTTAAACAAAAACTTATTTTTCCGGCTTTATTGATTGTGGTTTTATTGATCCCACTTATTTTTCTTTCCTTTAAAGCCGGAGGATATCACCGTGCCTTTGGAGTAAGTTTCTTTAGCAAAGACGAAGCACCTCCAGGCTGGATTGAAGGATATGGTGAAAACTTTTTTGTAAACAACAAGATATACTTAAGAGGTAAACAATTATTATCTTTGTATGCTTCATATTATTCTCCAAAGAACATATTTTTTGAAGGTGACTTCGATAAGCAAAGATCTATTGAAAATAACAGTGTCTTTTATGGTTTCTTGCTGTCTTTTCTTATCGCAGGATTTGCAACAATAATAAAAAAGCCTAAATTACCCGAGAAACTTATTCTGGTCTGGTTATTCCTAGGTCCGCTCCCCGCATCCATAACTGCCGACCCCTTTCATACTTACCGGTCGCTACTTACCTATATGCCCCTTACAATTATTATTGGAAGAGGAATATATATTGTGTACAAAAAGCTAAATATTAGGTGGAAATATATTTACCTTGCCGGCCTAACTTTGGGTGTGGTACTTAATCTATATTTTTTTTGGTATAACTACTCCATACTTTCGCAAGTTACGAGGGCGGCTAATTGGGATTATGGATATAAAGAGTTGGTTGCTTACATAAATCAGCTACCGGGAAAGGGAAAAGTCATTGTAGATGATCCTTTTACAGAAGGCTATATTCAATTTCTATTTTTCGGCAAGGTACATCCAACAACATATCATGATGAAATCGCCAAACTTGGTTCATTGGATTACTACTATAAAGATCCATCTGAGATCCGCCCAAATAAAATAGGAAATTTGGAGTTTCGAAAAATCGATTGGCCGAAAGAAAGAGGGGACAAGGGTGTAATATTAGTCTTTGCAAAAGAACTTCTTCCTGAAAGCGAATATAAAGGTGATCCAAAGGTTGAGCTTTTGAGAAAAATCAAATATCCTGATGGAAAGGATGCTTTTACTATAGTGCAAATACAATAACATCCTCTGCAGATTAGGAATCTGCAGTTTCACACCCGAGTGAGGATGATATATTAGGTGAATAACCAATGCTTTGCATTGTCAATTCCTCCACGAATTAAAATTCGTGGCATCCTTGAAACTATTATGAAAATTTGGGCGCATACTTTAGTAAGAAACGAAGAGCGCTACTTGTGGTTTGCAGTGACAAGTGTAATTGATTATGTTGACAGGGTTTTACTTTGGGATACAGGAAGTACTGATAATACAGTAAAAATAATTCAGGAGCTTAAAGAAACATATCGAGACAAAATAGATTTTCAGGAGGTCGGCGAAGTCGATAAAGAAAGCTTTACACAAATTCGGCAAAGAATGTTAGATCGAACAAAATCAGATTGGACAATTCTTTTAGACGGGGATGAAGTCTGGTGGGATGATTCAATCAGAAAAATTATGGAAACTATTCGTTCCAATGGAGATTCCTTGGAGACAATAGCACATAGATTTTTCAATGTGGTTGGCGATATTTATCATTTTCAAGAGGAAAAGGCTGGAAAGTATAGAATTGATAATAAAATTGGACATTTAACAATCCGTGCAATGAAAAGAAGTATTCCAGGACTTCATTTCGGTAGGCCGCACGGCCAGCAAGGAATATTTGATGAACAAAACATATTAATTCAGGAACGTGATAAAAGAAAAAGGTTATTTATTGATGAAAAATTATATATGCACTTTACTCACATGATTCGCTCAAGAAATCAAGAAGAAGACTTAAAAGTGATGAAAAGAGATATAAAAGTTAAGTATGAATTGGGAATTCCGTTTGCTTTGGATTTTTACTATCC
>MGHC01000037.1:129460-132059 GCA_001793015.1 Candidatus Woesebacteria bacterium RIFCSPLOWO2_01_FULL_39_10 | reverse complement strand
GTTTAGAAGTTTTTTTTGTAAAAGCGGATATTAATCAAAAAAAACTTCTAAACCACAGCTCAAGGGTAAGTAGAGACCACAGTTTGGACCCAAAATCCACTTTTTCAGTATGAGTTTTTAGCATCCTTTTGATTTCGTTTTGATCAAATAAGTTTTTTGTCTTGGCGTTTTTGTCCAAGAGGATAGATTCACAATATTTATTAAGTTTTCCTGTAAACCATTTATCAAGAGGAATGCTAAAACCTAGCTTTTGTCTATAAAGATTTTCTTTCGGGACTATAGGTTCAAGTGCTTTTTTTAATATGTATTTGTGAGTGCCTCCTTTGAGTTTCAAATTGAAAGGAATTTTACAGGCAAGATCAATCATGTTACGGTCTAGAAAAGGCGACCGTGCTTCAAGCGAGACTGCCATTGAGGCGATGTCAACCTTTGCTAATAAATCATTCGGTAGATAATTAATTAAATCGGAGTAAAGTGCCTTATCCCGAGGATCACTTACTTTAGATTCCTCGAATTTATTCCTAGCAATTTCATAAGAGTTTTCACTTTTTGTTAAGTTGTTAAAGTGTTGCGAATAAATCCGCTTTTTATCTTCGTTTGTAAAATAGCAATTATATGTCACAAACCTGTCTGCTAGTGGAATTTTCGATTTCTCCAAGAATTTATACGCTCTTTTAAGGAATGTAGTACTTGTACTCTTTTGCAAAGAAGACAGAATCGGTAAACCTACTGGCCTTATAAACGGTTGATAACTATCAAGTAAAATATCACGATTTAGCCTATCAAATCTATCGTACCCCGCAAAGTTTTCGTCTCCTCCGTCCCCATTGAGAATTACTGTTACATATTTACGTGCTAATTTACTTACCATATATGTTATTACAGCACTTGAGTCTGCGTAGGGTTCTTCGTATTGGTAAGTAAGATCAGGAAGTAGTTCGTCTATCGCCTCCGGTTTTGCAAGAAGCTCGTTATGATCGGTTTTGTATAAAGAGACTATTCGATCTGCGTATTTTTTTTCATTGTATTTTTCTTCCTTAAAAATAATAGTGAATGTTTTAATCGGTTTTACCGAAAGACCTGCCATCGATGCTACGACACCACTACTGTCTACACCACCAGAAAGAAAAGCACCTATCGGCACATCTGCGATCATTCTTAATTTAGTAGCTTCCTTGAGTTCTTCAAGAATTCTTTTGCACCACTCTGATTCCGACAAGTGATATTGTTCAGAAAAATCTGGAAACCAGTAGCGGTTTTTAATTAATTTGCTACTTTTGATATCCAAATAAAGATAATGACCTGGCTCAAGCTTTTTGATTCCCTTGAAACCTGTGTTTGGTGATGGAACAAACCCATATGTAAGATAATTATGAACATCGAACCAATCAGGGTTTTTTGGTATTTCTTTCTGAGTTAAAATTGCTTTTAATTCAGATGCAAAGACAAAAACGGTACCGTTAAAATAGTATTTTAGCGGCTTTTTACCTATTCGATCTCTCGCCAGAAAAACCGTATCTTCTCGTTCGTCGTATATTGCGAAAGCAAACATGCCACGAAGATATGTCAGACACTTTTCTTTATACTTGTCGTAAAGAGCCAAAAGAACCTCCGTATCTGTATTTGAAGAAAACCTGTAGCCTTCTTTTTCTAATCTCTTTTTCTCAACTAGAAAGTTATAAATTTCTCCGTTAAATGTGATCCAATACCTTTCTCGAAACCGCATCGGCTGGTGTCCTTTAGAAGATAGATCGATAATTGCGAGTCTTCTATTTACTAATCCAACTTTTCGATTTTTTGAAATATAAAATCCTTCGTCATCCGGGCCTCGATGCTCAATTTTTTTAGACATCACTTGAAGGTCAGACTTTTCGACGTTACTATTATTAATATAAATTTTTCCTGCAATTCCACACATAACTAACTCTAACTTTCTTTTAGAGCTTTCGCTCGCGCCTTCGGCGTAAAAGAAAGTTAGGCAAAGAAAAAGAACAATATAATTCTAACAGAAAATAATTTAGAGAAATGTCAGAAAAAGAAGTAAAATAGTTGGATGGATAAGGTTGGGAAGTATACGTTGCAAATAATGAAATTGGCTGGTTGGTACAATAACTGGCTTTTTTCAAAAATAGAGAAAGAACTTGGTAAAGAAATTTTGGAGGTGGGAGCGGGAATAGGAAACTTTACAGAACTTCTTTCAAAAAAGGGGAAGCTAACCGCGATTGACATTAATAGCTTCTATATTAAGGATTTAAAAGTGACGTTCAAGGGATTGTCGGTTGGTTACGGTGATGCCGAAAAGGGATTATATTTTTTTAAAAACAAAGAATTTGATAGCGTAATTTGTTTCAATGTATTAGAGCATATAAAAGATGATAGAAAAGCATTAAAAAATATGTTTGATCTTCTTAGGTCTAACGGTAAATTAATAATTCTTATTCCGGCTCACGAGTTGTTATTCAGCGCGTTTGATAAAAGTTTAGGACATTTCAGAAGATACAATAAAAATGGAATTGTTAAGAAGCTTAAAGATGTCGGTTTTAAAAATATTTCAGTTAGGTATCTTAACTGGTGGGCGGCATTAGGCTGGTTTGTCTTT
>MGHC01000037.1:85876-129446 GCA_001793015.1 Candidatus Woesebacteria bacterium RIFCSPLOWO2_01_FULL_39_10 | reverse complement strand
TTGGAAACAAATGCCGAAAGATGAGGTTGGGATATTTAATCGTCTGGGAAGGTATATGCTTTGGCCGGAGAAATATTTTTCTCCTCCCATTGGCTTATCCGTGTTGGCTATAGCTCAAAAGTAATATGATCCTTTCTATAATTATTCCCGTTTATAACGAGGAAAAAACAATTTCTGAAATTATTAGAAGAGTTAAAAAAGTTAAGCTCCGAAAGGATTTCTTGAAGGAAATTGTTGTAGTTAACGACGCTTCATTAGATAAAACCAGCGAGAAATTACAAAACATTAAAGGTATTATAGTTTTAAATCATAAAAAAAACTTAGGAAAAGGCGCCGCGATAACTACTGGTTTTAAAAAAGCCTCTGGCGACATAATTCTTATACAAGATGCCGACTTGGAATATGATCCCGAGGACTATACAAGACTAATACGTCCAATTGTGGACGGTTTTACAGATGTTGTGTATGGGTCCAGATTAAAAAATTACCCCCTTAGAATCAGAGGAACCAGGAAAACCCCACTTATAACTCACTATTTGGGAAATAAATTCTTAAGTTTAGTGACTAGAATGCTATATCGAACAGATTTATCGGATATGGAGACATGCTATAAAGTTTTCAAGAAAGGTGTAGTTAAAGATCTAAAATTGAGAGCCAACAGATTTGATTTTGAACCCGAGATAACAGCGAAAATATTAAAGAATGGTTACAAAATCTATGAAATTCCTATAAAAGTCAAACCAAGGGGTTATGATGAGGGTAAAAAAATAACTTGGAAGGACGGTTTTATCGCAGTCTGGACATTAATAAAATATAGATTTATAAATTAATCCAAATATTCAAAACTAATCAATTTCAGAACTTTATTCAAACTTCGCGAAAACCACGTGCTCTTAGCGCGTGGCTGAAGCGAAGCAGTGAACAAACTTTTCTTTAGAAAACCATGGCCTCTTAGGCAATGGTTGTTTATTCTGTTGGAATATTGGGAATGTAAATATGAAGATTGCAATCTTAAACGCTTATCAGGAGAATGTCTCAAGAGGTGCAGAGACTTTTGTGCAAGAACTATCAAAAAGACTATCTCAGAAAAATACTGTCGAAGTTATATCCGGAGATTCTTATCATGAATCAAACTGGCCGGTCATTTGGAGGGTTTTTCTCGATCCAAAAGGATTACAGATTCTCTTTTTCACACTCAAGAAATTGTCTTATTTATGGAAGAATAAATTTGATGTTGTTATACCTATAAATGGCGGATGGCAACCCGCACTTTTGAGAATTCTGACTTGGCTGTATGGGGGAAAGATGATTATTGCAGGGCAATCTGGAATTGGTTGGGACGATAAAAATAATCTTTGGTGCTTTCCTGATTACTTTGTAGCACTTTCTTCTTACGCCAAAACATGGGCTAAAAAAATTAATCCCTTTGTAGCGACAATATATATACCAAACGGAGTTGATATTAAAAATTTTTCCCCAGAAGGATCTAAAATGAAACTGAAGCTAAAAAAACCGATTATAATAACCGTTGGAGCATTAACTCAAACAAAAAGAATTAATCTGACCATCGAAGCAGTTTCGAGATTGAGAAACGTAAGTCTTCTTGTTGTTGGGGACGGAGAGCTGAGAAAAGATTTAGAGGATCTTGGTCAGTTACTTCTTCCTGATAGGTTTGCCATATTAAAACTTCCCTTCGAAGAGATGCCCAAGGCGTATAGGTGTGGGAATCTTTTTACCCTTGTTTCCGAACCATTTTATTCTTTCGAAATAGCCATTATAGAAGCTCTATCGACGAACCTTCCAGTTGTGGTTAATAATGATCCTCTTAGGAAAGAAATAGTCGGAGATGCCGGTATTTTTGTTAACCCTGAAGATTCTGAAAGTTATGCCAAAGCTTTGGAAAGAGCCCTTAGAACCGATTGGGAGAATAAACCACGAAAACAAGCTGAAAAGTTTTCTTGGGATAAAGTTGCACTGCAGTATGAAGTATTATTTAAGAGTCTAATTCTAAAATGAAAACATCTGTAGTAATTGCTTCCTTTAATGAAAGTGACAAACTGAAAGATTGTCTTAGTTCTTTAAAAGATTTTGCTTCAGAAATAATTATTTTTAACATGTCTCGGTTAGACAAAAACTTAAATGGAGTTGCAAAAAAGTTTGGAGCAAGAGTTATCGATATAAAACCTTCCCCATATGTTGAGCTAATCAGAAATCAAATGGTTGATGTTGCTACTGGAGAATGGATTATGATGTTAGATCCGGACGAGAGATTATCTACCAAGTTAAAAGAGGAGCTTTTAAAGATTTCCAGGAATACTCGATATGCCGCCGTTAATATCCCAAGGAAAAATATTATTTTTGGTAAGTGGATTAGTCACACCAACTGGTGGCCTGATAAACAGATAAGATTTTTCCAGAAGGGAAAAGTTTCTTGGACTAAAGACATTCACCTGTACCCAAAGGTTAAAGGAGAAATATGTGAAGTATTCACTAAAGAAAAGCTGGCTATAATTCATTTTCCTTACGATACTGTAAGTGAGTTTCAAGAGCGTCAAAACAGATATTCGAATTATGAGGCCCAAAACCACGTAGATAATAAAAAAAAGCCGTCAATAATTAACTTGATTTGGTGGCCATCAAGAATATTTTTGGCAAAGTATATAAAACATAAAGGATTTCTTGACGGATGGCGTGGCTTCATTCTTACCTATCTTCTGATGGTTTACAAAATTTCTGTTTGGGTAAAAATTTGGGAGAAAACAAACAAATAATGAAAAAAGCTATTTTCTTAATTCTTTTAATTGCATTGCTACTTAGACTGATTAACATTAGTCAGTCGCTTTGGTTAGACGAAACAATCTCGGCAACTTTTGCAAGAGACTTGTCTTTTTTTAGAATTATTACACAATTTTCATTAAGCGATACCCACCCGCCACTATACTACCTTGTTCTGCGAGCTTGGTCTTTAGTTTTTGGATTTTCTGAGGCGTCTTTACGGATGCCTTCAGTTATTTTCGGTGTTCTGACAGTATACCTTACTTATAAAATCGGAAAAGTGTTAGCAGGGAAAAAGGTTGGGACTCTTTCAGCTCTCTTTATGTCTACTGCTCCTTTACACATATATTATTCACAGGAGGCAAGAATGTATTCATTTTCTACGCTTGCGGTTTCTTTAGTCGTTTACTTCTTTCTTAAGAAGAAGTGGTTTCTGCTTTCCCTAGCAATTCTTTTAGTCGGGATGATTGATTATCTACCGCTTTTTATTCTTATTCCACTGTGGTTTTATCTGATTGTAACTAAAGATAAATATTCGTTATTTGATTTTGCGAAAGCGCATATTCCTCTGATTTTATTTTTCTCGCTCTGGTTACCTTACTTTTTTCACCAAATTAAATGGACCTCAATTTATGTTGAGCAAAATTCGGAATGGAAACAAGTCTTAGGTTCGGGTAACTTAAAAGAGTTAGCTTTGGTTTGGGTGAAATTTATCATTGGAAGAATGAGTTTTGCGAATAAACTTCATTACTCACTTGTTGCATCTTTCTTAAGTATTATCTTTGGAATGGCTTTCGTCTTAGCTTTCAAATATAGAAAAAAAGTAATATTTTTATGGTTTTGGTTTATTGTTCCACTTGCAGTTTCCTTTATTGGTTCAATTTTTATTCCAGGTTTTTCCTACTTTCGCCTTTTATTCTTAATCCCTGCCTTTTATTTACTTATTGCTTATGGAATATCTAAATCAAAATTTACTAAGCTCTTAGTAGGCCTAATATTTACAACAAATCTGGTGTTTACTTCAATTTATTTATTCAATAGTAATTATTGGAGAGAGGATTGGAAAGGCCTTGTTTCTTTTATTGAATCAAGAATTGAAGGCGAAGAAAAAGTTTACGCATCTCACCTAGGGGCATTTACACCATATCTTTGGTACGCGAAGCGGGGGGATATAATATTAAGATTTGGAGAGTCGTCCGTAATTGATTCGAACTCTTTTTATTCACTAGATTATTTAATGGATTTATCGGATCCGAATCGCAAGATTTACCAAGTATTAAAGGACTATGGATACAAAGATATTCAAGTTTATAACTTTAGAGGAGTGGGACAAGTGAGATATTGGGTTAAATCTATATAAAATATTTTTTATTTTCGGCGAGTGGCCATAGTTCATTTGATATAAAATGAGAAGAATTTTCACTTCAGAAAAAGTAATAGCGATTGCCCTATTATCTGTAATTTCAGCACATTTGTTGGTGCTTACAAATATTGTATTTTTCCCATATCCGGAATTATTTGTCTATCCTTACTTAGTTAGTAAAGGGTTATTACCTTACAAACAGATTTTTGATCAACACTTTCCTGGCCTTATGTTTTTTCCCATAAATCTTTTTACTCTTGGTATGAAAAGTTCCCAAGCTTCTTTTGTTCTACACCTCCTAATTGTTGCTGTTAATCATATGCTCCTCTTTGTAGTTGCTCGTAAATATTTTGGCTCGAATATCAAAGCAATATTATCCAACCTAGTTTATTTTCTTTGGCATCCATTTCTTGAAGGATATGTACTGTGGATTGATTCTTTCATGCCAATATTTTTTCTTTCCGCATTCTATTTATTATTAAAAAAAGATTACATCAGATCTCCAGCTTTGGGAATCATTACGGGATTAATCCTAGGTTTGGCCACGGTTTTTAAACAGACCACAGCACCCCTATTTCTTTTTCTTTTTATATATTTTTTGATTAAGAAAATGTATAAGTTTTCACAATATTTTGTTATAGGTTTTATGTTGCCGCTTACACTTATGTTTGTCTATTTCTTTAAGATCGGAGTCGTAAAGGATTTCTTCTATTGGACTGTAACATTTAATGTCACTACTTTTGCTGAGATGGGGAGAAAGTTTCCCTCGCTATTTGATCTAGTTAAAGCCGGTTGGGTTTTCGGGCCAGCCTTTTTATTAGTTTTAATTAACTTTTGGAGAAAAAAAATAGATGAAAAATTTTTGCTTTTAATACTATTCTTCAGTGGAAGTCTGGCATTTATTTATGCCCGCTTTGATTTCGTTCACCTGCAACCGGTTCTTGTCTTTCTTCCGTTATTTATTGTTCAAATAATCACTCTAATCCCGAAAAGAGTTGTTTACATCTCATTGATATTATATTTACTATTTTCTTTATATCTCTTAATACCCTTTTATAGGTGGGCAAGTAACAAAAGGACTTTCTTCTTTGGTGATTACGAAAATAGGATTGCTGAAAAAGTTAGAGAATATGCAAACGGGCGTGATACGGTTTTTGCTTTCGGTACAACCTTCCACCTTTATTTTTTAACAGATACGTTACCACCCGGAAGATTATTTGTGTTTCAATTCCCTTGGTTTATGGTTGAGGCTGAAAAGAAAATTTTACAAGGTATAATTATTGATCCGCCCAAAGTTGTGATTAGAGATAAAAAATCTGAAGTTCAAGGAATGAATTTGGTTGAGTACATGCCAAAAATTAATTTGTATATCGAAAGGTACTATAAAGTAGTTGATAATGTCGAAGGGATAGAAATAATGTTACGAAATTAATACATGAAGGTTGCAATAGATATTTCTTCCATAATTTACGGAACAGGCGTATCGGTCTACACGAGGAATTTGGTAGAAACCTTACATAAGATTGATAAGAGAGACAGCTTTATCTTATTTGGAGGTTCACTACGCAGGAGATACGAGTTAACAACGTTTCTATCCAGTTTTAAGGGTGAAAGAATGCAAAGTAAGGTTTTTCCCATTCCCCCGACTTTAGCAGATTTTATTTGGAATAAACTTCATATTATTAACATCGAAAAATTAATTGGAGGTGTCGACGTATTTCATTCTTCCGATTGGACTCAACCACCATCAAATGCTTTCAACGTAACGACAATCCATGATCTAGTACCACTAAAATATCCAAAACTTTCTCATCCTAGGATAGTTTCGGCTCATTCGGCGAGGATGAAGTGGATAATCAAAGAGGTAGACAGAGTGATTGTGCCCTCAAAAACAACTATGACGGATTCAGTGAAACTTGGAGTAGATGCAGAAAAAATTCGTGTAATTCCAGAAGCAGCAGACCCGATTTTCAAATCCGCAAAAATGGTTGATGTTGAAAGACTAAAAAGAAAGTACAGAATTTCCGGCAAATATCTTTTAAGTGTTGGAATAGGTCCAAGAAAAAACACAGAGAGGCTTATTAGATCATTTGAGAAAATTAAAGCCGAAACTGGTATGAAGCTTGTGATAGTTGGTCATAAATATGTTGATACTGGTCAAGAAAGAGGTGTCATATATTTAGGCCACGTCTCTCAAATAGAAATGCCAATACTATATTCAGGAGCTGAAGCGTTTACGTACCCTTCTTTATATGAAGGATTTGGCCTTCCAATTCTGGAAGCTTTCGCCTGTAAAACACCTATTGTGACATCTGACTTTGGAAGCATGAAGGAAGTTGCAGGAAATGGAGCGGTTTTGGTAGATCCTTATAACGTTGAATCGATAACTGAAGGAATAAGGAAAGCATTGAATATTAAAAATACTTTAATTAAGAAAGGTATTTCACAGATAAAAAAATTTTCTTGGGAAAAAACAGCAAGAGAAACTCTGAAAGTCTACCAAGAATCTGAGAAGTCAAATTAATTTTTTCTTTGCCTGACTTTCTTTTCGGGAAAGAAAGTCAGATTAAAATATGGCATACAATAATCAAGAGATTGAACTAAAACTTTCAATATCGAGAAGCGAATATAAGAGAATAGAGAAAGAACTTTATAAGGTTGCTAAATTTTTGAGATTTTCACATCAGGTTGATGACTATTTCACACCTACGCAAAATAGTTTTCTTGACGAAAAATACCCATTTCAGTGGCTGTCAACCAGAAAACGAGACCAAAAAATATATCTTAATTATAAACATTGGCATCCAGAGGGCAGAAAATATACGACCCATTGCGATGAATATGAGGTAGAAGTTAGTGATGAAAATCAAATCAAAAATATACTTATAGCCTTAAAATTTCAGAAAATTACAACCGTTGAAAAGAAAAGGAGCGTGTTTTTGTATCAAAAGAGCCTAGAAATTGCATTGGACCAGGTGAAAGACCTTGGTTTTTTTGTAGAAGTCGAATCCGTAAAGAATTTTGGGAGTGTAAGGAAAGCAAATAAAGAAATACTTAAATTTACAAAAAGTTTGGGTTTAAGGGGGACTAAGCCTGTTCCTGGAGGTTATGCAGCAGAGTCTTTGAGGAAAAAGCGCTTACTTAAGTAAGCGATCTCCATTAATTGCATTAAACTTCGTTTGCAACTACAATTTGCTTAAGCATCTAGCGTATTTCGTATGATTATTGGTATTGACGGTAACGAAGCGAACATAAAAGATAAAGTTGGGGTTAATCAGTACGCCTGGGAGATACTTTGGGGACTGTATAAGCTAAGCTTGGCCAACCATTCGGTTGGTAAGCTAAGCTTGGCCACGCCGAGACGTGGTAAGCAAAACCTAAGCGCTCTATCGAGAGATAAACTACAGGATGATGAAAACAAAAATATTACGTACTTTATATACCTTAAAAATGCCCCAAATTCGGACTTACCTAAAGAAAAAGCGTTTTGGAAATATAAAATTATACCAGGTGAAAGACTTTGGGTACTCATCAAGTTAATGCCTAGGCTATTATTTAAGGAAAAAGTAGATGTTTTCTTTACACCAGGGCATTATTTACCGCTTTTTAGTAGATCTGACAAAGTACTTACAATACATGACCTTGGTTACCTCGAATTTTCGGGACAATTCAAAAGATACGACTTTTGGCAATTAAAGTACTGGAGTGCTATTTCAATAATTATATCAAAATATATCATTTGTCCTTCGGAAACTACAGCAAAAGATATTGTACGACGGTATCCTTTTGCTGCGCAAAAGGTAAAAGTTATAAATCATGGATATGACAGGACCAAATTTAACTTAAAGGTACACTCAAATTTTGTGCGACAGATCAGAAAAAAATATAGGATTCCCGAAAATTACATACTTTTCTTGTCAACCCTAAAGCCAAGCAAGAATATAGAAGGACTTTTATCGGCCTTCTCCATTATTACTAATAGATTTCCTAATCTAAATTTAGTTATCGCCGGTAAGAAAGGTTGGTTGTACGAAAACATAATAAAAAAAGTGGCTGATCAAAAATTAGAGTCGAAAGTTATTTTTACAGATTATATTTCTGAAAAAGAAAAGCCGGCACTTATAAAAGGAGCTCGTTGTTTTGTTCTTCCATCTTTTTGGGAGGGGTTTGGCATGGATGTTCTTGAAGCAATGGCTTGTGGTGTACCCGTTGTTGTAAGTAAAACCGCGAGTTTACCTGAAATAGTAAAAGATGCAGGGACTTATGTTGATCCGTATAATATAGAAAGTATTGCTGAGGGTTTAAATAAAGTATTATCTTTAAATGGGGTTGAATATAATAAAATGGTTAAAAAAGGCCTTATGCAAGCCCAAAAGTTCTCTTGGGCAAAGTCCACGAGGGAAACTCTTGAGATTTTTGAAAAGGCTGTTAGAAGGTAGAATACTATGATTTATAAAGAAAACTTAAAGATAAGCTCACAAGGAGTTATTTTTACAGACAAATACGGAAAAAAACTGACTTCTACTCAAGCGTCGAAAAAGATTTTAGCAAGGATCTGCAACTGGTATTTGGACCTTAAACTATTCTTAGTACATCTTGTGAGCCTACACATACCATTCTATAGCATAAGAAAGGTAGTTTTCACGATTTCAGGTGTGAAAGTTGGTCATGGGTCTACAATTCATATGGGATGTAAGTTCTTTGAACCGAGAGGTATAACAATTGGGGAAGACTCAAAGATTGGAGAAAATGCATTTTTGGATGGTAGGTCGCAACTTACCGTGGGTAATCATGTTGATATTGCTTCCCAAGTGCTTATATACAACTCAGAGCATAATATTGAGGATCATCAGTTCTCTGCCACAAATGAACCGGTAAAGATAGGTGACTACGTCTTTATTGGACCTAGAGTAATAATATTACCCGGAGTAGAAATAGGCAAAGGTGCTATCGTTGCTGCGGGGGCTGTTGTTACTAAAAATATACCCAATTTTGCAATAGTTGGTGGAGTGCCTGCAAAAATTATCGGTGAACGCGGGTTAAAAGATCTGAATTACAAACTAGGCAGAGCACGCCTTTTTCAGTAGTTATGAAAAACATCGTGAAAATTTTGTATTTTATCTTCTGCACTTTTTTTATTGTCTATCTCTTTATAGCACCACCTACTTTTCCTTCACCGCCCTCCGACGCACTTCAATCAAATGAACCGGGTGATACAGAAACTCCTTTGAGAAGGGCATATTTTACTAACCTTACAAGAGAAGAAGTTTTAGCTCATTACCAAGTTCAACTGGAAAGATCACCATTTTTAAATATTTACTTACCGACTTATCGTTTGAATTACCCACCAGAGGAAGCTCAGATGAAAATTCGTGATCAAACAAGGAGCACTTTTTTAGAAGAATTAGTTCATCCTCTAAGAGAATCACTGTTTGTAAATGGCTTTGAACCTAAACAGGAAAAGGACACTATTTTTATTGAAGGGAGAAAATGGAGACAAAAAATAACTGTACGTTTTATACCAAGCCGCCCGTGGGTAAGAATTTCTGTTGGTCTTGCTATTGCATTTTTAATTCCATTAGTGATGCGAAATTTAAGCTTATCCTTAGTTTCACTAAGAGAGAAAGTTGAGAAAGAATGAAATGGACCTCTCAGTAATAATTGTAAATTTCAATACAAGAAAACTTTTAAAGAATTGTATCGCCTCAATAATAAAAAATACAAGGGGGGTAAGTTACGAGATTATTGTGGTGGACAATGCTTCAACGGATGGGAGTAAGACTGAGATTAAAAATTTCAGCAAAAAAGCCAAGTTATTAAGATTAATCAGCAACAATAAAAATTTAGGCTTTGGTGCAGCAAATAATCAAGGGATGAAAATCGCGAGAGGAAGATATATACTTCTTATTAACTCCGACACAAAACTCTTAGAAAACTCTATAACCAGAATGGTTCAATGGATGGATAACCATTCAAGAGCAGGGGTTGTCAGTTGTACACTTGTTGGGCCTAGATACTCGATACAGCTTAATGGAGGATATTTCCCCAATCTAGCTCGACTTTTTCTTTGGTCGGCCTTTTTGGATGATATTCCAGGAGTTGCTCTTTTCTTTGGCTCTTACCATTTAAGTTCACATATTCCTATTACTAAAATTATTTATAAAAAAATCCACCAGCAAGACTGGGTTTCGGGTGCAGTCTTCTTGTTGAGAAAACGAGTCTTTGATGAAATTGGTGGGTTTGACGAAAACATATTTATGTACGGAGAGGAAGTTGAATATTGTTACAGAATAAAAGATAAGGGTTGGCAGATATGGTATGTTCCTATCTCAAAGATACTCCATGTAGGTACAGCAAGTAGTAAGGGTGAGCTAGTAAAATTCGCAGGCACCTCTGTGGGCAAGGAAAGTGGCCTCATTGGTGAATTTAAAGCCTTGAAATATTTTTATAAGAAACATTATTCAGACTGGAAATATCCGATTTTGATATTATTGCTAAAGTTAGCTTCTATCTCAAGATATTTTATTTTGGGGGTTGTCGCAGGACAGAAGGAGGCGAGGCGTGTCTATGCAAAAGCATTCCAAGTGGCTTGATGGGCTCATTAAATACACAGTAGCCGCAATTTTAATTGCAGTTCCTTTGTATCCAAAATTTCCCTTTTTGAGAATCCCAGGCACTTTTGTTTCCATTAGACTTGAGGATTTTCTGATTGTATTTGCTAGTATAATTTTGGCTTTAATATATATTCCTAAAATAGGTAATTTAATAGAGAAACCTTTATATAAAGCAATTACATCCTTTTTGTTAGTAGGTCTTGTTTCAGTTTTCTCGGGAGTGTTTTTGACACAGACCGTAGTTCCTCATATAGGATTATTACATTGGTTTAGAAGGATAGAATATTTTATCCCGTTATTTTTGGGAATAGAAGCAATTCATAGGGATAGAGAAAATCTCATATTTTATTTTAAGATATTATTAATAGTAGTTTTTTTTGTATTTATATATGGCTTTGGTCAAAAATCTCTTGGATGGCCGATTATCATTACCCAGAATGAGGAGTATTCGAAAGGTGTTGCGCTACGCTGGATAGCGGGAAGTCACATTAATTCGACATTCGCTGGGCATTACGATCTTGCAACGTTTTTAGTATTGATACTACCGATAATAGTTTCTTCCTTTTTTATACTAAATGGGATCTGGATGAAAATAACTTTAGCTACTGTAACTTTCTCTGGCTTATGGTTATTAGTTAATACTGCATCAAGAGTTTCTCTTGTTTCTTATCTTTTTTCAACAATACTAAGTTTGATTTTAATAAAAAAGTATAAAGCTATACCAATAGTTTTAGTTATAAGTCTTATCTTCGTGGGATTTTCTTCAAATTTGTTGGTACGTTACGGTAGAATTATTGAAGTTTTTAAAGGCAGGGTAGGTAATTTTCATCAAATAAATTTGGGGTTAGATGTAAATTCAGCTTATGCACAAGATAATTTTGATATAAAAAGAGATAAGGTAACTCCTACGCCAACCCCGCAGCTAGTTTTTGAAGACAGGTCAACCAACATAAGACTTAACGTGGAATGGCCGAGAGCACTTCGAGCTTTTTTCAAAAACCCCTTACTTGGGACAGGCTATTCCTCCATCACGCTAGCTACAGACAACGACTATCTAAGGCTTTTGGGTGAACTAGGGATTTTAGGAACTCTCGCTTTTATTACGATCTTAGTTAGAATTGGCGTACCTTTGTTGAGAGTCTTTCCTTTGACTAAGTACTTTAAAGATATAGAGCTGATTTTTTTAGCAGGTGTTTCAGGTAGCCTACCAGGAATTCTCACAAATGCGATCTTTATCGACATTTTTGAGGCATCGAAATTTGCCATGATTTTTTGGTTAATTATTGGATTTACCGTGTCTTTGGCAGAAAAACGTTCTAACGAGGATAATATTTAGTTTATGCTAAAAGGTAACTTTAAAGGGTATGTTGTATTATCAATAGCCTTTATATTGGGCTTATTATTGAGACTTTATAAAATAGATAATCCCGTTGCAGATTGGCATTCCTGGAGACAAGCAGATACGTCATCAGTATCAAGAACTTACGTTTCTGAGGGTATTAACCTTTTATACCCTAGATATCACGATATATCTTCAACTCAAACAGGCAAATTTAATCCTGAAGGTTTACGCTTCGTAGAACTTCCATTGTATAATGCTGTCCAGGCAACACTTAGCTTCTCTTTGCCGGCAATATCTCTCGAAGTTTGGGGAAGGCTTGTCTCGATATTTTCAGCATTAATTTCAGGATTAGCCCTTTTTTTTATTGGAAGAAAGTTTTTAGGTTCTACAGGTGGAATACTCGCGGTATTTTTCTATTTAGTCTTACCCTTTAACGTTTATTTTACAAGAGTAATACTACCTGAACCTATGGCAACCATGTTTGCAGTCACTTCGCTTTGGGCATTTATCCTTTTTATAGATTCTAAAAATAACTGGAAATTATACGTCTCAGGAGTATTGCTCGCATTAGGAATTCTAGTTAAGCCGTTCGTGATATTTTACACACTTCCCATGATGTACCTATTGATACAAAAATTCGGGGTTAGAAGTATCTTTAATAAAGCAAAACTACTTATTCCACTACTAATTTTTATGGATATTATTCTTATTCCTTTTATATCCTGGAGAGCGTGGATAAATAACTATCCCGAAGGTATTCCACACTTTTTATGGGCTTTTAATGGTGATGGTATCCGCTTTAGGCCTTCTTTTTGGAGATGGATTTTTGGGGAAAGGATTGGCCACCTTATTCTGGGTGGGTGGGGTTTGGTTCCTCTAGCGTTTGGAATACTTAAAAGAAAGAAAGACTCATATTTCAATATTTTTCTTTTTCTGGGGTGCTTTATTTTTATAGCTACAATTGCTACTGCGAACGTTCGCCATGATTACTATCAAACTTTAATTATTCCCTCGATTGCTTTGTTATTGGCTCAGGGAACTCTTATAATGTGGGAGTCTGAAAGCTTCAACAAGTGGGTTTCTAGAGGGTTACTTTTTTTCTCACTTGGTATAGGTATATTGACCTCAGCTTTACAGGTAAAAGAATTTTATAAAGTTAATCACCCAGAAATAATAATGGCTGGTCTTGCAGTTGACTCACTAACCCCCAAAGACGCATTAGTCGTGGCTCCCTATAATGGCGACTCGGCATTTCTATATCAAACAAAACGTTGGGGATGGCCACACGTTGATAGGTCAATAGCCGAACTTATCGAGAACGGCGCAGACTACTACGTTTCCGTTAACTACGACGCACAAACAAGGGAATTTATGAGCAAATTTGAATCTGTAGTCGAAAATCAATCTTACGTAATTCTTGATCTTCACAAAGCCAAATGAAAATATTGATGCTTGTTCCTTATCTTCCCACAATCACCATGAGTGGTGGCCAAACTCGCTGGTATAACATCATCAGATATCTATCAAAAAAACATGATATTACTCTTTTCTCGTTAATAAAGGACGACTCGGAAAAACGGTTTATTCCAGAACTAGAAAAATACTGCAAAAAAGTATTGGTTTTCACTCGACCTAAAAGACCCTGGACGGTAAGAAATATACTTCTTTCGGTGTTTGGACCATACCCACTTTTGGTTATTAGGAATCGGTCATTAGAGGAAAAGAAAGCTATAAAAGAAGAACTCGAAAGTGAGAAATACGATCTTATTCATGCCGAAACATTTTACGTAATGCCGCATTTGCCAAAAACTAAAGTTCCCGTTATTCAAGTTGAACAAACAATCTGGCATGAAGTGTATAAGCATTACGTGATACACGAGGTACCACTATTTTTACGTCCGTTTTACCTACAAGATGTAATCAAAATAATGCTTTGGGAAAAATATTATTGGAATAAAGCCGATAAGCTTTTTGCTGTTTCGGAAGAAGACCGAAAGGCAATGAAGAAACTTGTTCCAAAAAAGGAAGTTGGAATTATTCCAAATGGAGTTGATACAAGGTTTTATAAAGAGAAGACCTTTGTGAAAAAGACTCCACAAAGAATCCTCTATGGAGTAACAAACTTTGAGTGGCTTCAGAATCAAGAAGCAACCCAAATATTAATAAAAAAAGTTTGGCCGATAATCAAGAAAAGATATCCGAGTTCATGTTTATGGATAGTAGGAAGAAAGATTCCAGAATGGGTTAAAAAAGAGGCTGGTAGACAAAATATTGAAGTCACGGAAAATATACCTGACGCAAGGGAAGCGTACGGTGGTGCAAGTTTAATGGTTGCACCAATAGAAGGTTCGGGCGGTACTCGCCTGAAAATACTGGAAGCCATGGCGGCAGGCCTGCCTGTTGTTTCAACATCAGTTGGAGTTGCAGGTTTGAAATTAAAGGATGGCAAAGACGTGCTTATCGGGAATACTACGGAAGATCTGGCTCGCAAAGCAATTCTACTATTAGGTAATAAAAAACTTGCAGAAAAAATTGGGCAGTCTGGTAAAGAACATGTGTCAAAATATTTTGATTGGGAGTCTATAGTTAAGCTTCATGATCCCATTTATAATGAACTTTTAACTAAGGAATGAAAAAGACCAAGCTCTCAATAGTAATTTTGAGTTACAACACAAAAGACCTGCTTCGTAGCTGTTTACTTTCTTTAGAAAAAGTAAGTGATGAAGTCTCGTTTGAAGTAATAATTTCAGATAACGGTTCGGCTGACGGCTCTACCCAGATGGTGGAAAAAGACTTTCCGTGGGTTAAAAAAATAATACGAAATAAACAAAATATTGGGTTCGCAGCTGGAAATAATAAGGCTAGATATTTTGCTCATGGTGAATATATTTTATTTTTAAATTCGGATACGGTCGTTTATAAAAACACTCTAAAAGAAATGATTTATTATATGGATAAAAACCTAGCAGTTGGTGCTTCTACTTGTAAGCTAGTTCTTCCTAATGGCGAGCCCGACAAAGATGCAAGACGGTCTTTTGTGACCCCTTGGACAGGATTGGTACATCTTTTCTTGAAATTGGATAAGATTTTCCCGAATTCAAGGCTTTTCTCTCAATATTGGTATGGGTACATTTCTCCGGATGCGACACACGAGGTTGATTCTCTACAGGGAGCATTTTTTCTAACCCGAAAAAAGATACTTGATGATGTCGGGTGGTTTGATGAGGATTATTTTTTGGATGCTGAGGATATTGACCTATCCTGGAGAATAAAAGAAAAGCGTTGGAAAATTATGTATTATCCTAAGGTCGAGACACTTCATGTTAAAGGAGCTTCGAAGGGAAAGAACAATGAGACTAAAAAGAAGATTCCTTTTAAAGAAAAAGTAAAGTTTAGATTATCAGGAGTTAATTCGATGGAACTTTTTGTTAAAAAAAGAGTTTGGAATAAATATCCTTTACCTCTAATGTTATTAGTGCTTTTTGGGATAAAGGCTTTAAAAATAATCCGTTTTGTAAAACTTCTTATAACGGAACGATGAAAATATTAATTGACGCAAGAATGTATGGTTTAGAAAATTCAGGTATTGGTAGATATATTATTAATCTAATAGAAAACCTTAAAGAAATTGATCACCAGAATAATTATGTAGTTTTGCTTAAGAAAGACTACTTTGATCAATTGAACTTTCCCAATAATTGGAAGAAGGTACAAGCGGATATTCACTACTACTCTTTCGAAGAGCAAATTCAGCTTCCTAAGTTACTAAATGATGAGAAACCAGACCTTGTTCACTTCCCTCATATTAATGTTCCTATTTTTTACAGAGGTAATTTTGTTGTGACCGCCCATGATATGACTATGCATAGCCAAGGAACAGAGGCAACGACTCTCCCAAGATATAAATATTTGTTCAAGAGGGTCCCATATAAGTTAGTTTTTAGAAACGCGATTATAAATTCGAAAGTAATTCTGACTCCAAGTAGAACCGTTAAGGATGAAATAGTTGAGTACTTCAAGATAGATCCAACCAAAGTAGTTATGACTTACGAGGGTTCAAGTAGAGTGTTAAAAAGTGGCGAAGATAATGTTTTGTCAAACTTTGGATTAAAGACTGGTGAATACTTTTTCTATGTGGGAAACGCCTACCCGCACAAAAATTTAGATTTAGTTATAAACGCGATTAAAGGTATAAATAAGGAAGGTGACTCAAAAGTTATATTCGCAATCGCAGGATCTAAAAACGTATTTATAGAAAGACTGCAGACTTTGATTGATAAAGAAAAGGCACAAGGTTATGTAAAAATATTGGGGTACGTACCGGATGAAAATCTACAAACCTTCTACAAAAATTCAATTGCTTTTGTTTACCCATCACTTTCTGAGGGTTTTGGCCTTCAAGGACTTGAAGCAATGGCTTTCGGGGCTTTAGTTCTTGCATCAGAAATTCCCGTATTTAGGGAAATATATAAAGATAACGTATTATATTTTGACCCAAAATCTGTAGAATCTTTAATTAAAGTCATGAAAACCGTCATGAAAATGTCAATTGAGGAAAAAAAAGCTATTGTTATTAATGCTAAAGCGTTTATAAAAAGATACTCATGGAAAAAAATGGCAAGAGAAACACTTAATGTTTACAAGGGTGTTCTAAATGTATGAATTTGGAAGAAGTATTAGAAGATCTGGAAAGATTATTAAAGAAATGGGGAATAAACAGTTCGCAGTGGATTTTGGTGGCTGGGTACGCATATAAACTTCTAGGCTACGATATACATGTTCGAAAAGGGCATTTTAATATTTTGATTACGAGAGATAAAATTCCTTGGGAAGTTAAAGAAGGAATAGAAATTCACCCACCTCGCGGTACCAATTATAGAGAAGATTTCCGTAAGTTAATAGTGAAGACTGGATATGATTTTGATATCAATCTTTCAACGAATCAGGAATTTGAAAAAAAAGAAGGAAAATTTGAACTGTATACACTTCCTAATGGGACTAAAATCAAGGTTCAAAAGCCAATCGGAGCGATTGAAGAATTGCATAAACTGCTTTCCTTTAGCACAAAAAACGCTCTAGGGATTGAACGGCTTCAAAAAGACACTGTATTTATTGAAGATATGATCCAGGCCCTAACAAAAAGAGGCGAAGAACGAGTTGTTACAAGATTTAAAAATCTTTTACAGGAATATAAGAAATTCCAAAAAGAGACTATTCTTGCAGAACCTATACAAAGGTCGAAGAAATTAAAAGGAATTGTTGCATCCTCAGGCAAGGCAGTTGGTCGCGCAAGAGTCGTTCAAAAGGCGGAAGATTTGAGGGGTCTAAAAGATGGAGACGTACTCGTTACACAAATGACTTCACCTACATTAATAGTTAACATGCCGAACGTTTCGGCTTTGGTTACAGATTGGGGCGGTAAACTTTCCCATGCGGCGATTTTAGCTCGCGAAATGAATATTCCCTGTATAGTAGGAACGCAAACTGCAACCAAAATCTTGAAAAGTGGAGATTTAGTCGAAGTTGATGCGGAGAAGGGAATTGTGAAAAGACTGCGAAAATGAGAAATGTAAGATTAAGATTTCTTAACTCTGAGTGGTATCGCAACCCAGTTTCTCAACTTGAGTGGAGCTTGCGTGTTCCGAGATATGTTTCAGGATTTATATCGATTCTTTTTCAAAAGCTAATTTTAAAATCTGCAATTATTTTTACCTTGCTTTGGATTCTTATCTCAAATTTAACTCTCAATCTACCTGCTCGTATTTCGCTGTCGCTTTTTGTCGCTCTGTTTACATCTTTAATATGGGAGTTTCTTAGCGTTAAAAGATGGTACGGCCTTTATATTCTTCCTAAACATTTGGAAGTTGTTAAGAAAATAAAAGATTTTAGAGTAAAAAGTGAAAGTAAAAATATATATGAATTAGTAAGAGGTACAGAAGCTTTGGTGGACGAGTATACGAAAGGAATAGAAAGGCTGGTTTACATCGGACTTTATACTTGGCTTATAGAAATTATTATTCGAAAACTTTATCCCTTAATTTCATCAGGAAAAAATTATAGAAATCTTTTTATTGGCTTTTTGAATAAGAACACAGAAGCGGATATGAAATTGTGGCAGGCTGCAAATAAAAAGATAGTCATAAAAGAAAAATACTAATAAAGAACTACATTAAGAACTATGGGAGTCGAGTTGATGATGCTGATATATCCCTGCCAACATTGAGGGAAAAACCTGAGGTTATAGAGAATCTTTTAAGGTTGTATTCAAATTTAGAAGAAAGTCCCGAAGCTAAAATGGAGAAAGCAGTAGAAATAAGGAAAATAGAAGAAGAAAAAATTAAGAAGCCCTTTTTGTCCCTAATAAAATTCTCACAACAATATGTAACTCTTCGGGAAGATAGACGATTTTACGAATTCCTTGCAGATTATGATTTGAGACAGATATTAATTTCTCTTGGTGGAAAAATTGGTCTTGAAAAACCTGAGGATATATTTAATTTATCATGGAAGGAGATTAAGATACGTGCAAGATAAGATCATTAAAGGATTAAGAGCGTCGTTGGGTAAAGTTCGTGGAAAAGTTACCGTTGTTAAAGACTTTAAAGATTTTTCTAAATTCCAGAAAGGTGATGTGCTAGTTACCGAGGCTACCAGTCCTACCTACACTCCTCTTATTGCTGTTTCATCTGCGGTAATTACAGACCTTGGAGGGTCACTCAGTCATGCTGCAATTGTATCGAGAGAATATGGAATACCGTGTATAGTCGGTACTCAAGTTGCAACAAAAGTTTTGAAAGACGGCGATTTAGTCGAAGTTGATGCGGTGAAGGGGGTTGTGAGAAAATTGGAGAAATGAGAAAAATTGAGAAATGGAGGCTGTTGAAAGAGGAAGATATTTCACCAAGTCATTGGTTTCCTCTTTTTAAACACAAAGTAAAACTGCCGAATGGGAAAATTGTTGATGGCTATTATATTTCTAAATTAGGAGATGTTTCTATGGTTGTTGCTTTGACTAAAAAGGCGGAAGTGGTTTTTGTTAGACAATATAAACATGGGGCTGGGGAAGTGATTTTAGAGCTCCCGGCCGGAAGAATTAGAAAAGGAAATACTCCTGAGGAGGAAGCCCGGATGGAACTCGAGGAAGAAACAGGATATATCGCGAAAAAAGTCGAACTATTGGGTTTTATGTTTGCAGAACCATCTAAAGATACTCAAAAAACTTATGGTTTTCTGGTTCGAGATGTTGAAATACAAAACGAACAAAATTTAGACGAGACAGAGGATATAGAAGTGGTTTTGATTCCAGCGCGAAAAGTTGATGAAAAAATTAGTGAAGGAGAAATTAAGGCAACAGATACAATTGCAATTCTCAGGCTTGCACAACTTAAAGCTCCTGATATCTTTCAATGAAAACAGCGATTGTATACGACAGAGTAAATAAGTGGGGAGGGGCGGAGAGAGTACTTTTAGCTTTACATGAACTTTTTCCAGAAGCCCCTCTTTATACTTCAGTTTACGACCCAACCAAAGCTCCGTGGGCGAAAGTATTTCCAAAAGTAATTCCCTCCTTTTTGCAAAATATTGCATTTACACACGATAAACATGAATTACTTGCCCCATTAATGCCTATTGCCTTTGAAACATTTGATTTCTCTGGGTATGAGCTTGTTATATCAGTAACTTCAGAAGCAGCAAAGGGAATAATCACTAAACCTCCTACGTTGCACGTTTGCTATTGCCTAACACCAACTCGATATCTCTGGAGTCACTATAAAGAATACTTTAAAGGTGGCACCTTTAAAGATATAACAAGACCGCTTGTTTCCTATCTAAGAGCTTGGGATAAAATTGCCGCTCAAAGACCAGACGAAATGATTGGAATATCAACTGCTGTGCAAGCAAGGATTAAAAAATATTATGGAAGAGAATCTGAATTAATCTATCCACCAGTCGAAATAAAGAAATTCGAAGAACCAAACAGGAAATCGGAAAAGAAAAAATTTAACTACTATCTAATTGTTTCTAGACTAGTGAAATATAAAAAGGTCAACCTGGTTGTAGAGACTTTTAATGAACTGGGTTTGCCGTTGATTGTTGTCGGTACTGGAAGTGAGGAATCTAAACTTAAAAGTAGATCTAATAAAAATATTACGTATAAAGGGCTTGTATCTGAAGAAGAATTAATAAGCCTATACCAAGGAGCGAAAGCTTTTATTTTTCCCCAGGATGAAGATTTTGGAATAACTGCAGTTGAAGCGCAGTCGGCAGGCGTCCCAATAATTGCATATAAATCTGGAGGCGCTTTAGATATTATAGATGATCCTTCGACGAGCTCAGGACGCTTCGCGACAGGAGTATTTTTTGAAAAGCAGACTAAAGAAAGTCTTATAAATGCAATACAGCGGTTTGAAAAAAAGATGTCTTTTGATAAAAGAGATTTAGTAAAAAATGCATCAAGATTTTCGAAAGAAAGATTTAAAGGAGAATTTCTGGACTTGATAAAAAGAAAAGTTTAATATAGTTATACCAATGAAGGTCATAATATTTTGTGGCGGTTTTGGTACAAGGATGTGGCCAACGAGTACGAAATCCTATCCAAAACAATTTAGAACAATAGTTAAAGGCAGATCCTTTTTCCAACACACGTTTGAACGATTTAAAAAAGCATATGAGCCGAAAGACATCCTAGTTTCTACAGAAGCAAGATACAAGCAATTTATTTTAGATCAAGCTCCCGAAATACCTCCTGAAAATATAATCTTGGAACCCGAAAGAAGAGATAACCTTGGAGCCATTGGATTAGTTACCGCAATTGTTGAGAAAAGATTTCCAGGAGAAGTTATGTTTTTTTCTTGGGCCGATCATTTCATTGGGAAAGTTGATGATTTTATTAAAGCAGTAAAAGCAGCTTGCGAATATACAAAAAAAACTGGAATATCCGTATCTCTAAATGAAAAGCCTACCTATCCATCTATCCACAACGGATGGGTTGAATTCGGCGATAAAGTTTCTGAGGAGGAAGGTTTTACTGTCTATAAGATAGTTAGGCATATAGAAAAACCGGATGAAGCGAAAGCTAATGAGTTTTTCAAAGCCGGCAAATATTTAATTCACACTGGTTATGCTTCCTGGAGGTCTGATTTAATGCTTTCTTATTATAAAGATTATGCTCCGAGTGTTTACGAAGGATTAGTTAAAATAATGGATTCTTGGGGGAAAGAAAATTTCGAAGAAGTTCTTAAAAGTGAGTATGCCAAATTTGAAAAGGTTTCTGTGGACATTGGTCTTTTTGAAAAACTGCCTACGGATTTGAGATTGACAATGGCAACGGAAACAGAATGGGAAGACGCTGGAACTTGGGAACTTTTTTATAAGGCAATGATAGAACCGAACCAGGAAAATGTTATTGAAGGAGAGGTCAAGACAATGTTTATAGACTCTTCAGGAAATCTTATTATCGGAGAAGGTGAAAAGATGGTTTCAGTAATTGGCTTAAAAAATGTAGTTGTCATAGATACCCACGGAGCACTACTTGTATGCAATATGGACGATACCGCAAAGGTTAAAGATTTGTTCAAGCGCCTTGAGGAAGAAAATCCAGAGTTTGTCGACTAGTATGATATACTAACCTGCCCTCGTATGATTTCAGGCAAGAGAAATAAGATTTCCTTTTACGATGTTACCAAAAGGACAATTGACTTAATTGGATCGATAATTCTTCTCATCGTTTTTTCTCCGATAATTATTATTTCCGCTTTACTTATTAAAATTACATCTCCCGGGCCGGTTATGGTGGAAAAAACAAATGAACATATGAAAAGACTTGGGAGGGGCGGTAAAGTTTTTAGATTATTCAAATTCAGATCAATGATGGTGGAAGCGGATAAACTTGAAAAAACAGACCCTCGTTTTAAACAAGTTTACATAGAAAAAAGAACAGCAGGTTACTATAAACCCAAAAACGACCCCCGTATATCAAAAGTCGGAAAATTTCTGAGAAAACATTCAATAGATGAGATTCCTCAGCTAATCAACGTTTTAAAAGGCGAGATGAGCATAGTTGGTCCAAGGCCGTATCTACCGGAGGAATTGGTAGAGCAGCAAAAGATATTCCCAGGAACTGAAAAATACATAAAAGAAGTTTTGACTGTAAGACCCGGTATAACCGGATTTTGGCAAATTACAGGAAGAAGTGATATTAAGTTCGACAAACGGATAGAAATGGATGCCTATTATGCTAGAAAAAAGTCACTTCTTTTTGACGTTTTAATTATTTTGAAAACTCCTTGGGCGATGATTTCGGGAAAAGGTGCTGTCTGACCTTCTTCTTAAAAATAATTTTTTTGGTAAACCTAAAACTTAGTGTATTATTATTTACATGGAACCAGAGATTCCAAGGTTAGACCAAAACAAAAATTTAGAAACTAAAGAAGAATCGATTCTTATACCGAGGATTAAAGTTGTTACTGAAGAAATACGTACGAATCCCGCTTCGAGTCAAGTTAAACCCACGAAAGGAAACTTTAAAAAATATAAAAAGTTAGTGTTGATTGCAATTTCCTTAGTTCTTCTTTTTTCTCTAATACTGGGAGTTCTTGGATATAGACTGTACACGAAGGTCAAAGCTGCGCGTAATTCTGTTATCAGTTTAATAGCTGTCACGAAAGAACAGGATTTGGAAAAAATTAAGAAAGAACTTGAAAATACTCGAGTTTCCTTGACTTCCGTTGAAGGCGCTTATAAAGCATTTTTGTGGATTAAATACCTACCATTTGTTGGAGTATACGTTTCGGATGGAGAACATGCCCTTATTGCAGGTGGTTTTGGTATTGAGTCCGCACAAATAGTGATTTCGGCAATTGAACCTTATGCAGATATCATTGGTTTTAATGGAAACGGTAATGAAGCAACAAGCGGTGAGGAAACGACCCAAGATAGGATTGATTTTATTGTTAAGTCAATTCCCGACTTAATTCCTAAAACAGATCTTCTTTTGGAAAAAGTTGGGCTTTTAAGGAAAGAAGTCGACCAGATTGACCCAAATCGTTATCCAGAAACTTTTATGGGTAATACTGTTCGTGAGAAATTGCGCAGTGGAATAGCACTCGTGGATACAAGCTCGCAATTTATCGAAAATGGAAAGCCTTTACTTGAATCAGCCCCGTACCTATTAGGGGTAGATAGCGAGAGACGATACTTAATCCTTTTTCAAAACGACAAAGAGCTTAGGCCGACAGGAGGTTTCATCACAGCTTATTCCGAGGCTTTAGTTAATAAAGGGAGATTTGAACCGGTTTCATCAAGTGATATATATAGTTTGGATGATAGTTATACTCCGAAAGTGCAAGCGCCCGAACCAATAATAAAATATTTAAAGGGTCCTTACCTAATTTCTAAAAAGGTTAGGCTTCGTGATATGAATTGGTCGCCTGATTTTAGCGAGTCGATGAACATATTTAATAAGGAAATAAAGACAGTAGGCATACGAAACATCGACGGGATAATTGCAGTGGACACTCAAGTTTTGGTAAATATTTTAGATGTAATTGGTCCAATTCAGGTTCCTGGCTTCGGGGAATTTTCGACGAAAGTTACTCCAGAATGTGATTGCCCGCAAGTTATTTACGAGCTTGAAAGTTTTGCAGATATAGAAGGACCAGTTGTTTGGAGTCAGGATGAGCCAGGAAAAATTATTTTTGCGCCACCTAATTACGATAATAGAAAGAAGATCATAGGTCCCCTGATGAATTCAATCTTAGCAAATGCATTAGGCCAACCGAAAGATAAGCTTCCAGCTCTTTTTGAAGCTGGTATAAAGTCACTCATTGAAAAGCATGTACTTTTTTTTGTGATTGATGAAAAGGCACAAGCTGCTGTAGAAAAATTTGGAATTGCAGGAACTCTCAACGAATACGAAGGAGACTACCTTCATATTAACGACGCAAATTTAGGAGGTAGAAAATCAAACTTGTATGTGACTCAAGAAGTAAATCAAGAAGTAGAAATTGCAAAAGACCGCTCCGTTACAAAAACAGTTACAATTACTTACAAAAATCCGCAAAAACATGACGGATGGTTAAATTCGGTTCTTCCAAATTGGGTAAGAATTTATGTTCCCAAAGGATCGGAAATTTTGGAATTTGAGGGAGTTGAGGATAAGGAGGAACCATATGAAGAATTTGGAAAAACTGTCTTCGCGGGATTTTTCAGTCTTCGGCCCGAGGGAATAAGTAAAGTAACCTTAAAGTATAAACTACCTTTTAAAGCAGATGGTGAATATCGACTTTATTTACAAAAACAGCCGGGTACAGATAAGCCTTTATATTCAATTCAAGTGGGTAAGCTTAAAGATGAATTTTTCCTTCTCAAAGATACGGAATTAAAATTCAGGACTCCCTGATAATCTAAATGAAGAGAATGAGCTATTCTTCAGAAGGAATTGTGCTCGCGAGGAGAAATTACTCCGAGGCAGATAGGATTCTCGTAATATTCACAAAAAACTTTGGGAAACTTTCCTTTCTGGCAAAAGGCGTCAGAAAACCCAAAAGCCGAAAACGAGGCCATATCGAAGTTTTTAGTCATATCAGATTTTCTGCATCACAAGGCAAAGGATTAGATCTGATTACCGAAACGGAAACTATAAGTTCTTATAAAGTAATTCGTTCAAGTCTAAAAAAAGTATCAGTTGCCTATTTTTTAATGGAAGTTGTTGGGCGATTATCCCAGGAAGAAGAAAAAAACCAGGAATTCTACGAACTTATTTTGAAAAATTTAGAACTTCTTTGTGATACAAACAGTTTAAAAAGCTTGCGAAAAGAATTTATTTATAAATCATTGGTACTTCTCGGTTTTTGGCCGAAACAAAGGATGATGGGTGATGCTGACCAAGCACTAGAGGAGGTCTTGGAAAGAAAACTTTCAACAATAAGAGTTGGGAGGAAACTTTTAACATAGGATTACAGGTATTTGCCCCTTTGAACCTAAGGTCGTCATGTTAGAATTGTTTTTGATATGATAACCACATTTATTTGTCCGCATTGCAAAAAAGAAGTGGAAATTTCTCAGGCTCTAAGACATCAAGTCGAGGAAGACTTAAGGAAAAATTTAGAAGACAGTATAAAAAAGGAATTGGAGGAAAAAACAGCAACAGAAGTTAAGGATTTAAAACGTCAACTTATTGAGAAAGACGAAAAAGTCAATGAGTTGCGCGAACAAGAGCTTAAACTTCGGGAAGAAAGAAGGAAGCTTGAAGAGAAGGAAAAAGATTTGAAACTTGATCTTCAAAGGCAGCTTGATAGCGAGCGCCAAAAAATTCAGGAGTCAGTATTAAAAAACGCACAAGATGAGCACCGTCTAAAAGATTTGGAAAAAGATAAAAAACTTCAGGAAGCCTTGGAAAAAGTAAGAGAATTACAGACACAAATGCAGCAAGGTTCTCAACAAACTCAGGGCGAAGTACTGGAACTTGATATCGAAGAAAAACTTACAAGCACATTTGTTTACGACGAAATAATTCCAATCGGAAAGGGAGTGCAGGGAGCTGATATTATTCAAAAGGTAAAGAATCAATCTGGTAAATTAGCTGGGATAATTCTTTGGGAGACAAAAAGGGCGAAATGGTCGCCCTCTTGGACGCCAAAACTTAAAGAAGACGGAAGGAAAAATGATGCGACAATGGTAGTACTGGTTAGCGAAAACTTACCTAAAGATATCGAATTTTTTAAAGTGGTTGATGGCGTTTTAATTACTTCAATTACTTATGCAATACCCTTAGCAAACATATTAAGAAGAAATCTTATGTTTATTGCGGCGGCAAAAAGTGGATCAGAACATAAAGATGAAAAACTTGAGATGCTTTATGAATATATCCAAAGCGATGCTTTTAGGCACAGGTTTGAAGCTTTTGCAGACGGGGTAAAAGCGATGGAAGAAGACTTGTTGACAGAACGTAGGTCGATGGAGAGGATTTGGAAGAAAAGAGAAACACAACTTAAGAGGATGCAATTAAATACATCGAGAATGTTTGGTGAGCTTCAAGGCGTAATGGAAAACAAACTCCCAGATATAAAGACGCTTAAATTGGATAGTGGAGATTAGAATAATGAAAAATCCAAAATTGGGGGCGATTTCTTTATTCATAGCAGCGTCTTTTTATGGACTTTATGGAATACTTTCCAGACTTATTAGCTCCTCTTTTGGAAACTTCAGTCAAAACTGGACAAGAAATTTGATTGTATTAGTAATCATTTTATTCGTCATTGCTTTTCGAAAAATAAAAATTCTTTCCATTAGAAAGAAGGATGTTAAGTGGATCGTTATATGGTTTCTAACAGGATCTTGGATTACGGTTCTTACGTTTATCGGTTTTAACAACCTTCAGATTGGAATGACATATCTTGTTCTTTATTCTTCGATGATTCTTTCAGGTTTCATCTCGGGCAAAGTATTTTTTGGTGAAAAATTAAATCATATGAAGTATGTCTCTTTAGCCCTTTCTTTTGTTGGTTTATTTATAATCTACAAATTTAGTATTAGTTCTGAACAAATCATATTTGTAGCTCTTGTTTTGATTTCAGGTTTTATGACAGGAGTTTGGAATACTATATCGAAAAAGTTTTCGGATAATTATAGTAATAATCAGTTAGTTATGATGGATGCGGCAAATAGTGTTGTCGCAGCCTTTTTGGGATCTATGTTATTTAGAGAAGCTTTTCCATTGAATGTCTCTGCCGTTAAATGGTTCTGGGTGTTTATTTACGCAGTTGTTCAAACTATTAATGTTGGTTTGATTGTATATGGTTTTAAAAACCTTGAGGCACAAATTGGAAGTATTATACTGCCGGTTGAAATTATATTTGCCACTCTATTTTCATTTTTAATTTTTGGAGAATATCCACAGTTTACGACGATTCTTGGAGGGCTATTAATCTTCTCTGGTGCAATTTTACCCAATATCAGTCAATACAAATTGGTGAGAAAAGGCACCTAAGGCGATATTTATTAATCTTATTGGATTCTTTAAAGACATGATATAAAATTCAAACATGGATTTGATGGAAAAAATTACGTCTTTAGCTAAACGCAGAGGATTCATTTACCCGGGTAGTGAAATTTATGGTGGATTAACCGGATTTTGGGATTACGGACCATTAGGGGTTGAATTGAAAAATAATATCAAAAGGCAATGGTGGAAAGATATGGTTTACGACCGGGATGACGTTGTGGGATTAGACGCCGCAATAATCATGAACCCGGAAGTTTGGGTTGCCTCTGGTCACACTGAGGGATTTTCCGACCCACTGGTTGAATGTAAAGTATGTCACAAGCGTATTAAAGCAGACGATGAAGAGTTGGTTAAGACTCACGAAAAAGAACACGGGGACAAATCATCTTGGACAGAACCTAAAATGTTTAATTTACTTACCGAAGTTTATTTGGGCATTACGGAGCCTAAACAAAAAGCCTATCTTCGAGGGGAAATTACTCAGGGAGTTTTTGTTAACTTTCAAAATGTTGTTGATTCGACAAGAATAAAGGTTCCTTTTGGTATTGCACAAGTTGGGAAGGCATTCAGAAATGAGATAACTCCAGGAAATTTTACTTTCAGAAGCCGTGAATTTGAGCAAATGGAATTAGAGTTTTTTGTAAAACCTGATGAGACAGAATCTAAAAAGACTTTTGAATACTGGAAAGAAGAAAGACTAAATTGGTATAAAAGACTCGGAATTAAGGCCGAGAATTTACGATTTCAAGACCACGATAAAGACAATCTTGTTCACTATGCGCGTTACGCAACGGATGTCCAATATAATGCGCCTTTCGGTTGGAGTGAACTTGAAGGAATTCATCACAGGGGTGATTGGGATTTGGGAAGGCATAAACTTACACATAACGATCCCGATACTAACGAAGAATATACTCCCTGGGTTATTGAAACCTCAGGTGGTGTTGATAGGGCAACACTATTTTTTCTGATTGATGCTTATACGGAGGATTCTTCGAAGAGCTCAGAACCTCGGGTTTATTTGAAATTAAACCCTCGGCTTGCACCCTTTAAAGCTGCTGTTTTTCCGCTTCTTGCCAATAAAGAAGATTTAACGAAAAAGGCAAAAGAAGTTTACCAAACTTTATCTAAAAATTATTATATTGCATGGGATGCAAGGGGTAATATTGGGAAAAGATATTTTGCACAGGATGAGATTGGGACGCCTTATTGTATTACTATCGATTTTCAGACACTTGAAGATGAAACTGTTACAGTTAGGGACAGAGATACCACAAAGCAAGAGAGAGTGGTTGTTGACAAACTTCAAAAGTATTTAGAGAATAAGTTATCCTTATGAAAAAATTTCTGCCGCTAATCTTACTTCTAGTTGGTGTTGTCGTGGTTGTTGTGGTCTTTTTTGTTGTGAAGGGAAAAAAAGATGCGGTAGAACCCGAAGACGAGGAAACAGCACTACTAAACGTTGTTCTAGCCGATCGTCCGGTAGTATCTCTTACACCCTCTGAAGATGGGCATTACCTTAACTTAAAAGTGGAGAAAATTGTTATTAACGCAGAAAGCGTAGATTATGAACTTTTGTATAAAAACACTGAAGGCACAACATTGGGAGTTCCAGGCATGCAGAATTTGGATGGAATTGATAGTTTTGAAGCAGAACTACTCTTGGGAAGCGAATCTTCCGGGAAATTTAGATACGATGAGGGAGTAGAAGAAGGGAGTATGACACTTAGATTCAGGAATTCTGAAGGTAAGCTTCTGGCAAAGTTTGAGAGTGAGTTTAGATTATTTAGTGAAACATCGGAGTTAAGCTCGTCAGATGGCAAGTTTAAAATGGTATTGAGTAACGATACTAAGGATTTCTATGTTGTAATGCACAGCGTTGGAGTTCCTGACGATTTCCCGAACTCGCACGATGATATCCTCGTCGGTCCATACGGAGTATTTGCGTCTGATTTGGTCGATAATGTTGAATCTTTTGAAGTTACAGAAGGTAGTACTTTTGGGTTTTTTAACGATAAATGGACAAACGAGCTTCCGAGTAATTTTGACTCGGGGATCTTCTTAGGAACAAAAAGCCCGATTTCTTAATATTTTTTTTACTCCTTGTAACTCTATTCTCAAATACTTCTTATACAGTTATAATTTCTTTGCTTAGTGGTGAGTTCGGGTTAATTTAGTGTTGACAAGCCCGTGAAAATGTATAAAAATGGTTTAAAGTGGTGAATTAAGTATCAAACTAATATTTACCACTACCTACTGCCCAAAATATTAAATAAATGTTAATAGGGCAGTATACGAGTAAATTAACAGATAAAAAAAGAATCGCCGTACCTAAAAAGTTCCGAGAAGAATTGGGAACGGAAATAATAATTGCCAGATGGTATGAAAATTGTCTGATTTTGGTAACGAAGCCAAATTGGCAAAAGCTTATAGGTAGGCTAATTGGTGAAACAAAAATTATTATTTCGCCCGTAAGAGACATTGATAGATTCATTTTAGGTTCGGCATTTGAAATAGTTCTTGATCGTCAGGGAAGATTTGTACTTCCTGACATTTTAGTTAGTTACGCAGAAATTACTGACGAAGTTACTTTTCTTGGCCTTGGAGACAGAGTTGAACTATGGTCCCAGGGAAAGTGGCAAGAGCTGGAAAAAGTTGCCGAAAAAAAAGCATCAATTGCGATAGAGTCTTTAGCAAAGAAGAATTAGATAGGACTGAATGCAAAATTTAAATAGTATTGGAGAGAATCATGTGCCAGTACTACTAAAGGAGACTCTTGAAGCTCTTAAAGTTGATGAAATTGCACATTCAAAAGAAGCCCTGCAGGGAGCGCCTGAGCGCAGCTCTGGCAGGCGAGGCAGATTTATAGACGCAACTCTTGGAATGGGTGGTCATACAGAAGCAATTGTTAAATTAGGAGGTCGAGTTCTTGGAATAGAGCAAGACCCTCGCTCACTTGAGGTCGCTAAGACGAGATTGGAAGAAGCCCTCCTTCGCTCTAAAAAGAGCTTCGGAGGATCGGAGACCTGCCCTCCCCCGTTAGATAAGCATAAAAATGCTGCTATCTCACGGGGGTCCTACACTCTCGTTCATGGCAACTTCAAGGATATGGGAAAAATTGCAAAAGATTATAGCTTTCAAGATGTGGATGGAATTTTATTTGACCTTGGTATTTCAAGCTTTCAACTTGAAAAAGAAAGAGGATTCTCATACCAAGACCCAGAAGCCTTACTCGATATGAGAGCTGACGAAACAAGTCAAGAAGTGAGAGCAGCAGATCTTTTAAACGCATTAAACGAAGGCCAATTAAGGGAAATGTTTTCAGAAGTGATGCCTTTTTACGAATCAAAAATTCTTTCAGAAAGAATAATTGAGGCGCGAAAAACAAAAAAAATAAATTCCGTAGGTGATCTTCTTAGTATTTTAGGAAGCTTACCTGGTTCTAAAAAAAGTTTGAATCCGGCAACCTTGCCATTCTTGGCATTAAGGGTAAAAGTTAATAGTGAGCTTGAAAACTTGAGGGAAGGATTGCCACAATCATTTAGGCTATTAGGAAAGAAAGGTCGATTGGTAGTTATAAGTTTTCACTCGCGAGAAGATGTAATTGTTAAGAAATTTTTTAAAGAAAAGGAAAACGAGGGATTAGCAGAAATCTTAACTAAAAAACCAATAATTCCTAGCAGTGATGAATCAGAAAGAAATCCTCGATCAAAAAGTGCAAAAATGAGAGTTTTGGAAAAAAAATGAAATACGCACGCAAAGTTACTCAAACAAAAAAAAGATTTAGACTAAGTAAGAAAACACTTCTCTGGGCGATTGTTGGTTTATTTATTGCAGTTCAAGTTTTTTTTACAATACAGACGGCTGCAACTGGAGCAAAAATTGCCAACTTCGAGCGTAAAGTTACTGAACTTGTGAATACGAATAAAAATTTGGAGAGTAAACTTGTGGAAGCGACATCGCTTTCTAAACTTGAAGAAAAGGCGTTTGATCTTGGGTTTGTAAAAAACACCGAAACGGTATACCTTAAGGCCGGTGTAACTTTTGCTAAACTACCGTGATACATGAATGTCCGCGTCAAACTTGTAACTTTCTTTTTCATTCTTTCATATCTTGCACTTATTGGTAGACTTTTTTATTGGCAAATTGTCAAAGGAAAGGTTCTAGCAGCTCAGGCTCAAAACCAATACCAATCGGAATTTACTATTAACGCTCCACGTGGTGATATTTTAGCCTCTGATGGGACGTGGTTCACCGCAAGTGGCGAGAGCTGGCTTACTTATGCATCACTACCTGACTTAGTTGGTCGCCCGAATACAATTGCAGAGAAGCTTGCACCACTTTTTGTTGAGGATCCAGAAGATCATGAGCTGCTTTTTCTTGAGATAGATAGAATTAATAGTCTTTTATCAAGGGACGGGGTTGTATGGGTGCCTCTTAAACGAAGGGTTAATAGTGAAACCAAACAAGAGATCGAAGAGTTAGAAATAAAAGGAATTGGTTTTGAAAAGGAGGAGCAACGTATTTATCCCGAAGCCTCCGCCGCCGCTCAACTTCTTGGGTTTGTTGGTAAAGATTCAGAAGGTAACGATAAAGGATATTTTGGGATTGAAGGATTCTACGACGTTGTTTTATCAGGGAAAGAAGGTTTCAAAATGAGAGAGAAGGACGCGTCCGGAGCACCGATTCTCATAGGTGCAACCCGTGAGGTTTCTGCAGTTGAAGGAGTTAATTTAGTAACACATGTTGATAAGTACGTTCAACTAACTCTTGATAGGAAGCTTAAATTGGGAATAGAAAAATACGGTGCATCAGGAGGTGTTGCCATTGTTATGAATCCCAAGAATGGGGCAGTTTTAGGCATGAGCTCATACCCAACGTATGATCCGAATTCGTATTGGAAATTTGGTGACGAATTATTCAACAATCCTGTCATATCGTCTTCGTTTGAGCCCGGATCTATTTTTAAGGTGATTGTAATGGCTTCGGCATTGGATGCTGGGGTGGTTGAACCAGATACGACATGCGATATGTGTAATGGTCCAACGAAAGTTGATAAGTACTTTATTGAAACCTGGAATCAAGTTTATTATCCCGATTCCACGATGAAGGATGTAATAATTCATTCCGATAACGTGGGAATGGTGTTTGTCGGCAATAAACTTGGAAGTGATAAGTTATACGGTTATTTGCAATCTTTTGGTTTTGGTGCTCCAACTGGAATTGATTTGCAAGGAGAGGCTAATCCACAATTACGCTCGAAAGGTAGCTGGAGTCAGGTTGACCTGGCAACGGCAAGTTTCGGTCAAGGTGTTGCCGTTACTCCAATTCAAATGATTACAAGTGTAGCAACAATTGCAAATATGGGTATAAAAGTTTTACCCCAAGTAGTTGATAAATTTGCAGGAGAAGGGTGGCAAGAGGACATTTCGCCTGTTACCGGAGATAGGGTGATTTCTGAAAAAGCTTCTGCACAAATTACCGCCATGATGGCTGAAGCAGCAAAAAGTGGAGAAGCGAAATGGACTTACGCAAGAGGGTTTAAAGTTGCAGGTAAAACAGGAACTGCCCAAATTCCGATTGAGGGACATTACGACGAGGAAAAGACACTAGCAAGCTTTGTTGGTTTCGCGCCATATGATGATCCATCTTTTGTTATGCTAGTTACCCTAAGAGAACCTACGAGTTCTCCATGGGCATCAGAAACCGCTGCACCCTTATGGTACGACATTGCAAAAGACTTTTTTATTTATTACGGAATCCAGCCCGAAAATTAGCACTTTCATGATAAAATTAGTTGCCTAAGCAATGAATATAAAAGTTAAAGGGGAACAGACGCTTTCTGGAGAAATTTATCCTTCAGGGAGTAAAAACTCTGCTGTCCATTTGATTCCTACCTCTCTTCTTTTTACCGAGCCAGTTACTTTTGAAAATATCCCTAATATTACAGATGTATCTCGTTTAGTTGCAATTTTAGAGAAATTGGGTAGTAAAGTTGATTGGAATCAAAACGAACATATTCTTAAAATTGACAATTCAAAAATAACATTTGACCAACTAACAGAAGAGGATTTGGGTAATATGAAGGGTACATCTTTATTGTGGGGTGCGCTTTTAGCTAGATTTGGAAAAGTTGACTTCAGGGATTTGCCCGGAGGTTGTACACTCGGGCTTAGGCCTTTTGAACCGGCATATCAGGCTTTCAGAAATCTAGGTGTTTATATTAAGGAAACTGAAAAAGGAGTTGTTATGGATATTGGCAGTGCACAGTCAAAAGAAATTTGGCTAACGGAAATGAGTCCGACTGTAACGACAAATGTAGTTATGCTAGCATCAAAACTTAAGGGAACAACAAAAATAATTGGAGCCGCATCTGAACCGCAAGTTCAAGATGTATGTAATTTTTTATCCTATGCTGGGGTAAATATCCGAGGAATTGGTTCTTCAATTCTAGAAATCGAGGGGGTGGGTAAATTTAGCAGCACTTCCCATAAACTTTTCAGTGATCATTACGAAATAACTACGTTTTTGGCACTAGGAGCTGTAACAGGGGGGGAAATTAGAGTTCATAACGCACAACCTGAACTTTTTCCAATGATCAATTATGAATTTTCCAAATTCAATCTGAAAATTGAGTATGATGGTGATACTGCAATCCTGACAGACGATCAAAAAATTAAATTGACTGGGGATTTTGCAAAAAAGACAAATATTGTTAGAGCTCAACCTTGGCCAGCTCTTCCGGTAGATTTGATACCTATGTTTATTCCTCTTGCTCTTGCGGCGCCTTCTGGATATATGATGTTTCATAATTGGATGTATGAAACTGGGCTTTATTGGACAGGAGAATTGACTAAGTTAGGCGCAGAAATAATAATGGCCGATCCGCACAGAGTTATCGTTTTTGGTGGCCGCAAACTAAGAGGGGCAACAATTGAGGCCCCATACATTATTCGAGCGGTTGTTGCCATGGTAATGTGTGCCATGATTGCTGAAGGAGAATCATTAATCCTAAATGCCGATACGCTTTACCGAGGTCATCCTAATTTTTCAGAAAACTTAAGGAAATTAGGTGCAAAAATCGAAGAGGTCTCCTAAAAATCTGAATTTTATGAAACTAAGTTTACTTCTGGAAAGCACTTCCTCGTACAAAATCTACGGAAATAAAAATACTGAAGTTACTTCAATAACAGATGACTCAAGGAAAGCTCAGAAAAATGGATTATTCGTTGCTATAAAAGGACTAACTGTTGACGGACATAAATTTATTCCACAAGTAATAGAAAAAGGTATCTCAGTAATTGTTGGTGAGAAAAGTAGAGAGTCTCTTAAAGTTCCAAGAAAAATAACTTATGTTCGCGTTGAAGATTCGAGAAATGCACTCGGTTTCTTGGCTTCAGCGTTTTTTGGTTACCCTTCTCGGAATTTAAAAGTAATTGGAGTTACCGGAACTGACGGAAAAACGACTACCGTCAGTCTTATATATCATTTACTTAAAAGAAGCGGCAAGAAAGTAGGTCTTATCAGTACAGTTAGCGCAAAAATAGGAAAAAAAGAAATTGATACTGGATTACATGTAACAAACCCTGACCCAGTAAGTTTACATTCTCTTCTTAATGATATGGTTAAAGAAAAGTGCGAACTGGCAGTTGTTGAAGTTACTTCGCATGGACTGGATCAAGGAAGAGTAACAGGCGTGGAATTCGATAGCGCTGTACTTACAAATATTACTCACGAGCATCTTGATTATCACAAGACATTTGAGGCTTACCAAGATGCTAAGGCAAAGCTTTTTACCCTAGCCAAAACTTTTGCAGTGTTAAATAAAGATGATACCTCGTTTGAATATTTAGCCTCAAAAATCCCTCAGAATGTCAAGCTTACTACTTACGGGTTAAATTCCAGACAGGTTGATCTTTACGGTCAGAATATTCATGAAGCCGACTCTAAAACACTATTTGAAGTGGTGTATGAAGTCAATGCTTACAGTTTTGAGTCCCAACTTTTGGGTAACTATAACGTCTCAAATATTTTAGCTGCCCTAACTTGTTGCAAAGAGTATGGGGTTGATATTGAAAAAGCAAAAAAAGCCGTATTAACTTTTGAAGCGCCGATCGGGCGTATGGAAAAAATAAAAGAGGCTAAAAATTTTGATGTTTATGTTGATTTTGCTCATACTCCAAATTCTTTAGAGAGCGTTTTAAGTGTTTTCAGAAATAAATTAGAAACCGAAAAACTTGGAAAACTTATTGTCATATTTGGATGTGCTGGAGAGCGCGATGTTGAAAAACGTCCAATGATGGGAGAAATTGCAACCCGCCTTGCTGATATTTCAATTTTTACAGCCGAAGATCCGAGAAGCGAAGATATCAATAAGATAATTAATGAAATGGAAAAGGGTGCTAAAAAGTCACAAGCAAAAGAAATTAGCGTCAAGCGTTACCATGATTCGAATCATGGTAACAGAAGTCACATATTTTTTCGAATTCCTGAAAGAGGAGAAGCAATTTCTTTTGCCATCCAAAAGTTAGCAAAAAAGGGTGACATAGTTGTAATCTGTGGAAAAGGTCACGAGCAAAGTATGGCCTACAATGGAGTAGAATATTTTTGGTCCGACCACGAGGCGGTAAAAATAGCCTTAAAAGGCGGTGTGAAGGAAATTAAAAGGCCTGGCCCTTAAAGGTGCCACCTTGTAGGTGGTATATAGTAATTTAGCTATGGTTAAAAAACTACACGTTCACTTCATGGGAATAGGGGGAAGCGCTTTATCAGGTGTTGCTTTGATGGCAAAAAAAGCGGGATTTAAGGTAAGTGGCTGCAATTTAGAGGAAGATACAGCCTACATTGGAAAAGTTAAAAAAAGTGGAATAGAGGTTTTTAAGGGACATGACGCAAAGCACCTCAAAGGTGTCGATATTTTGGCAGTAAGCCCTGCAGTTGTTTACTTAAACGAAAACCATCCTGAATACACTAAAGCTAAAAAGTTAGGTATTTTGAGGATATGGGATAAGTTTGTGGGCGAGTATTTATTGAAAGATAAGGAGTCGATTTGCATAACTGGGACACATGGGAAATCTACTACAACGAGTATGGCAGCACTACTTTTTGAAAATGCCGGACTAGATCCCAGCGCGATAATAGGTGCAAAAGTTAGGAAATGGGATAATAACTATAGAGTTGGGAAGAGTAAGTATTTCATAATCGAAGCCGATGATTTTTATGATAAATTTTTAAGTTACAAACCTTCAACGATAATTGTTAATAACATAGAATTCGATCACCCAGACTTTTTTCGATCAGAAGAACACATGATCGAATCCTATTATAAATTTGTAAGACTACTGCAAGGAACGAAGAATTTGATTTTGAATCAGGATTCAGTGGGAATTAAATGGCTTTTCAATATTTTAGAGAAGGACTTTCTTAATTCAATTAATTTATATGGTTACACTTTTTCTGATAGTCCAACTTTAAAAATTGATAAAAGCGCAAGAATAGAAGTTATAAAAAAGACTGAAGATGGAACTAAATTCAAAGTCAAATCCGATGAACTGGACTTAAATAATGTATATTATTTAAGTATTCCCGGTGAATACAACATTGCTAATGCAACGGGGGTCATCATTCTCTCAAAATTATATGGTATAAAAAACTCTGATATCCAAAAGACGCTACTTAGCTTTAAAGGAGTTGGAAGGAGGTTGGAATTGATAGGAGAGAAAAAGGGAATAAAAGTTTATGATGACTACGCCCACCACCCGACAGCAATAAAGGTTACGCTTGATGCTTTAAGGCAGAAATATCCAAAAGAAAGAATTTGGGCAGTAGTCGAGCCACACTCTTATTCAAGGACATATGCACTTCTTAAAGATTACAAAGGTGTTTTTGATGAAGCACATAAGGTAATTATTGGTCCAATATTCAAAGCCCGAGACAAAAAAACTTTTGGAGTGACAGGAATTTCGATTGTGAATGAGTCAGAACATAAAGATGCTGTTTATAAAAAAGATTTGAGGGATATTATTAGTGTGCTCTCTAAAGAATCAGGTCGTGGAGATATTATTTTAGTGATGGGTGCGGGAAAAAGTTACATTTGGGCGAGAGAAATTTTAAATAATTTGTAAAATGGCCAAATTATTAATCAAAAAAAATATTCCCCTTAAAGACTTGACCACATTCCGTGTTGGCGGTTACGCGAGTTATTTTGTACAGGTCCATAATAAAAAAGAACTTTTAGAAGTAGTTGATTTTGCAAAATCTCAGAATCTTCCTATTTTTGTCCTTGGAGGCGGAAGCGATATCTTAGTTAGCGACGAGGGTTTTTCCGGATTAGTGATTAAATATTCAAATGCTAAATTATCTTTTTTAGAAAAGGGAGAGCGAGTTTTTGTAACCGCCGAAGCTGGTATGATTTGGGATAATTTAGTAAAAGAATGTGTTTCAAGAAACCTTCAGGGAGTTGAGTGTCTATCGGGTATTCCCGGATCGGTTGGAGCGGCACCAATACAAAACATTGGTGCGTATGGTCAGGAGCTTAAAGATTCCTTTTTAGAACTTAATGCCTTCGATTTTTTCGAAAATAAATTTGTTGTACTTCAAAAAAAAGATTGTAAATTTACTTATCGTGAAAGTATTTTTAAGGATAAGAAAAATAAAGGACGATATTTAATTTTAAACATTACATTGGGACTTAAAAAGAATCTTGCACCGACACTTACCTATGAATCACTGATTTCCTATCTTAAGGAGAAAGAAATAAAAAATCCTACTCTTGCTCAGGTTAGAAATGCTGTCCTTGAAATTAGAGGCCAAAAACTTGAAGATCCAAAAGTGTTAGGAAACGCTGGATCGTTTTTCAAAAACCCAATAGTGGCAAAAGAGGTTTTAGAGGAATTAAAAAAAGAATATAAGGATATTCCTTATCATTATAGTGATGATGGAAAAGCTAAACTTTATGCAGGTTGGTTGGTTGAAAAATCTGGTTGGCGTGGAAAAAACTATAAAAACGCAAAAGTGTCGGAAAAAAATGCTCTTGTAATTTTAAATCCTAAAGGTAAGGCCTCCGCGAAAGAAGTAAAAGACTTAGCTGATCAAATATCTAAAGATGTGTATGAAATATTTAAAGTAAGACTTGAACCCGAAGTTCAATATATTGGTTTTACTTAGATTGATGACAAATTTTAAAAATAAGAAGGTTGCAATACTTGGATGGGGCATTAATGGGCTGGATGCTTCTAGATATTTGATCAAGCATGGGGGGCAAATAACCATTTTTGATCAGAAAGAGAAAAAGGACCTAAATTTCTCTGGGTTTGAAATTAGAAAGGTGAAACTAGTTGTTGGTAAGGATTGTCTAAAGAAAGGTTTAAATAATTTTGATTTTATTTTTCGTGCTCCAGGAGTGTATAGATATCGTCCGGAATTTAGTAAAGCAGAAGAAGACGGAGCAGTTATTACATCAGTTGTAAAGCTTTTTTTTGATTTATGCCCCGCCAAGATAATTGGTGTTACGGGAACAAAAGGAAAAGGAACAACAAGTACTTTAATCTATGAAATTTTGAAAAACGACGGTAAAGACGCTTATTTAGGCGGAAATATAGGTACTTCAATTCTGGATCTACTACCTAAGTTAAAACAAGAAAGTTGGGTAGTTCTGGAATTGTCATCCTTCCAGCTAATTGATATGACAAAAAGTCCACATATTGCTGTAGTTTTAAATATTACAGAAGATCATATGGATTGGCATAAGAATCGTATGGAATATGTTGAAGCAAAAACTAATATTGTAAGGTATCAAAGAAAAAAGGATTTTTCAGTACTAGCATATGACCATAAAGATTCAAGAAATTTTTCAGAGCTTACAAAAGGAAGTGTTTTTTATTTCAGTAATTCACAAAAAGTTCTAGGCGCGTACGTTTATAACGGAATAATTTATCTAGATGTTGGAAAGAAGATAAGTGAAGTAGGGAGAGTTGAAAATTTATTACTTAGAGGCGAACACAATTGGGAAAATGTCTGCGCTTCAATTATCGCTTCTCGCCTTGCCGGGGTAAGTATCGGTTCAATTAAACAAAGTGTGTTTTCATTTAAAGGGTTAGAACACAGGTTGGAGTTAGTCGGCAAGGTAAATGGAGTAACTTTTTACAACGACTCTTTTTCTACAAACCCTCAAACGACAATTGCTGCGATTAAATCATTCGAGGAACCAACTACCTTAATACTGGGTGGATCAAATAAGGGGTTGAACTATGATGAGATGGGAAAAGAAATTGCCAAAAGGACAAATATCAAAAATACTATACTCATCGGAGATATTGCAGAGGTTATAGAAAAATCCATAGTTAAAGGTAAATATAAAGGTCAAATATTAAGGTTTGAGAAAAAAGACATGAAGACTATTGTTAAGAAGTGTTTAGAAATTACACCCACAGGGGGAGTAATTCTTTTATCTCCCGCGACAGCATCTTTTGACATATTTGCTAACTATAAAGAGAGGGGAAGAAAGTTTAAAGAAGCAGTTATGAAGTTAAAGAAGAATGAAACAGGTCTGTAATATTCCCACCCCGGTAGAATCCGAAGGGTTACAATATAAATCAACCCGACGGGTTGAAATACGATGCAACCCACAACAGAACAGAATATTATCCTGAGATACTTTACCAACGTCCGGAATTCACAAATTTCCTAAACTCAGCCATTATTTTTTTAGTAACTTCACCAGGAACTCCTTTTCCGATAACTTTATTATCTACTTTTACTACTGGTTGGATTTCTTTGTTACTGGCTGAAATGAATAACTCATCTGCGTTAAGAAGTTCTTTTATTGTAACCTCTCTCATAGAAGTGGGATAAAGCTTTTTACAAATGCTTAATATAAGTTCTCTTGTTATTCCAGGAAGTGTTTCTCCGTCAGGAGTGACTATTTCCTTCTTCCTTACAAGAAATAAACTACTTTGGGTTCCTTCATAAACTTTGTTTAATTTTTTATAAACATATATTGCTTCAGATGCCTTGTTCTTTTTTGCTACTGAAACTGCCTTAACAGCTTGTGTGTAATTTAGGCTTTTCGCTTGAGGAACTTCACGGTTATGTTCATATGTTATTACTTTGATACCCTTTTTATATATTGAATCGGGATAAAAGTGCCTTGCTTGTACCAATATTGCCAAAGTTGGTTTTCTGCCAATACTAATTCCATCTTTAGTTTCCCCTCCTGTAATTACTATCCTGACCACTTTTTCTTTATTATTTTTATTTTTTGCTACAGTTGCGATAACTTTTTTTTCTAAATCTTGTAACTTCCAAGGAATTGTTAGTCCAATAAGATTTGCGGAATTAATGAGTCTTTTTAAGTGTTTGTTAAGTAAAAATGGTTTGCCACCTTTGTAAGTTACGATAAAGTCAAAAACACCGTAACCTCTTAGTAAACCCAAGTCCCACAAGCTTATCTTGGCCTCACTTTTCCTGACAAATTTCCCATTAAGATAGCATATTGGTTCGTATTTCTTCATATTAGATTTTTGAATTGTATAGTAATTGAAATGAATTTACAAAATAGGGCATGAATGATGGTAAAATTGGTTAGATGAAAGATAAAAACATTATTATTTTGCATGGTTGGGGGGCAGTAACCTACAAACTTGAACCTTTAAAAAAGGAACTCGAAAAATTTGGTTGGACCGTAATTTTACCAAAGCTGGCTGGTTTTGAGAGACCTGCGCCAAAAGAAGTTTGGGGAATTAAGGAATATTCGGAGTATGTTATTGACGAAGCGAAAAAGATATTTGGAAATAATAAATATTATATTTTCGGCCACTCGTTTGGTGGAGGCATTGTAATAAAACTAGCTTCTGAAAACCCAAAAAATCTGAGCGGAGTTATACTTTGTGCTACTCGCGGAATCTCTCGGGGTAAGTCTGTGAAGAGGTTGGTTTTTGCGCTTCTTGCAAAAACAGGAAAGATTTTCCTTATTACTCCACAAATAGCAAACGGATTTAGGAAACTATTATATAAAGCGGCGCGGGAACACGACTACGAGAAAACACAAGGAATTATGAAAGAGATTTTTAAAAAAGTAATATCAGAGGACTTAAAGCCCCTAGTTTCAAAAATTAAGCTTCCAGTTCTTGTCTTTTGGGGAAGTTCAGACAAAGTGACTCCTGTTGCCGATGCATATTATATAAAGTCGGCTCTCAAAACGAGTAAGTTAGTTACGTATAAAGATCAGGGTCACAAACTTCCTTACGAAAAATCCCGTAAGTTAGCGTTGGAAATAGAAAAATGGTACCTGAAACTTTAATAATAAAAATAATATTTTTACTTCAAGCAGTTGGAGTACATTTGCTTTGGCTTTACTGGATACAGACAAAAGAATATCGCTTTGACAGATTTTTTGTGTTTTTAAAAACACAGGACGGGATGAGGGAACTTCTTGTTATTCACACTTTAATCAAATTCTTGGTTATTATGGTGGGCTTTTTTTTAAATCCGTTTTTATTTTTATATCTAGTAGAAATTTTTTTCTTACTAATTTATTTTCTGACCCTTTTCATTAAAAGAAGGTTGAGAAAGCCGGTTTTTACGAAAAGGCTAGTTAGGATTAGTCTAATTTCTTTTCTATGTACTTTTATAACATTATTTGTACTTAAAACCGATTTTTGGATAGGGTTATTTTATTCTGAGCTATCTTTAATTATTGGCCCCGTTGTTGGAGTATTTTTAACTGGCCTTTCAGTAAAAAAGACTCTGGAAACCGAGAAGAAAGAAGCAAGAAGAATTTTGTCCTCTGTTAAGCCTATAGTAATTGGTATTACTGGAAGTTATGGCAAGACTACTACTAAAGATTTTGTTGCCCACCTTTTATCTCAAAAGTATAAAACTGCAAAAACAGAAGGTAGTGAAAATACGGAGTTTGGAATTGCAAGAAAAACTTTTAAAAATGTCAAAAGTTATACAAAGTTTTTCATTGTTGAAATGGGTGCTTATAAGATTGGAGAGATAAATAAACTTGCTGCTATTGTAAGTCCGGTAATAGGAGTAATTACTGGCATCGAGGAACAGCACCTTTCTTTATTTGGAAGCCTTGAGAATATAAAGAAAGCTAAATTTGAACTTATAGAATCCTTGCCCAAAGGTGGAACAGCAATCTTTAATTTATCAAATAAATACACACAAGAATTAATGGAAAAGGCAAAAAAACTAAATAAAGAGTTAAAGACATATGGTTACTATATGTTAAAGGACAAAGATACAGTAAAAACTGCTGATTTTCGCTCAAAAGTGGTTAGCGCTGATGTTGGGGGAATAACCTTTGAAGTAACAGATGGAAAGGAGAGAAGGAAATTTACAACTTCCCTTCATGGAGTTCACTTCATAGAAAATTTAACTGGGGCAATACTTATAGCCAGAATAATGGGCGTTTCATGGAGAGAAATTGAAAAAGGTGTTGCCACTCTTACAAACACTGAACACACAATGAATGTTTTCGAACTTGCGAACGGAAATATTGTTGTTGATGATAGTTATAACTCTACCCCGAAAGGTTTTGAAGCGGCCTTAACATATCTGAACTTATTTAAAGACAAAAAGAAAGTTGTGGTTACACCCGGAATAATTGAATTAGGAAATCTTTCAGATAAAGTTCACAAAGAACTAGGAGACCTGATGACCGGCGTTGTTGACAAAGTATTTGTATTAAGCAATGAAGCGCATAGAGTAATAAGAGACACTGCTAACCAAAAAACGTCTATTAATTTAGTTAATGAACCAGAAGACTTAATTCAAGAGTTAGAGAAGATAAACGAATCCGTTATTCTTTTGGAGGGGAGACAACCTGCTAAACTAATAAAATATTTAGAAGAGAAAAGAAGATGAAAAGACCAATTGCCATTTCATTGTCCCCAAACCCTCAGAAGGACGATGTTTTACTGGCTTTGAAGTTACTTCTTTCTCCCATAAGATGGTTTGATTTTCGAAAGACAGAAAGACTGGAGAAAGAATTCGCAAAGTATTTTGGAAATAACTATAAAGCATTGGCAGTAAACAGTGGCCGCAGCGCACTCTACTTAATTCTAAAGACTTTAGCTGTAAGTGGTGGTGAAGTAGCATTACAGGCATTAACTTGTGTTGCAGTACCAAACTCTGTGCTTTGGCTAAATGCTAAACCTCTATACATAGATGTCGACGAAGGTTTTAACATGGACCCAAATAATCTTCGTGAAAAGGTAAGTGAAAAAACGAAGGCAATAATTGTTCAACATACATTTGGAATGCCTGCAGATATGGATCAGTTATTGAAATTGGCAAGAAAGGGAAAAATTCCTGTTATTGAAGACTGTGCTTTATCATTGGGAGGCAAGTATAAAAATAAACTTTTAGGTACGTTGGGAGATGTGTCCTTTTTTAGTTTCGGTCGTGACAAAGTAATATCAAGTGTCTTTGGGGGTATAATTTTGTGTCGGGATAGTAAGCTT
>MGHC01000037.1:85725-85867 GCA_001793015.1 Candidatus Woesebacteria bacterium RIFCSPLOWO2_01_FULL_39_10 | reverse complement strand
CCGCTTTATAATTTTGGTTTAGGAAAATTGACTATTGGCAAATTTCTGCTTTTTCTTTTACAAAAACTTGGGATATTATCTAGGGCTGTATATAACGAGGAAAAGTATGGTAAAAGACCTAAGCTATTTCCCACAAAAATGC
>MGHC01000037.1:74179-85712 GCA_001793015.1 Candidatus Woesebacteria bacterium RIFCSPLOWO2_01_FULL_39_10 | reverse complement strand
ACATCTTGCCTTAAATCAATTGAAAAAGCTTGAGTCATATAACAGCCATAGAAAAGATATTGCCAAGATATATTCCAAGCAACTAAGAAAAACTAGCTTTAAAGTTCCCCCGATTAAGCAAGGATCGATATGGGTCCGTTTTCCTTTGCTGTCAGATAATGCACTAAGCATTATTGAATGTGCTAAGAAAAAAGGAGTACTACTTGGCGATTGGTACAAAGATGTTGTTGTTCCTGTTGCAGATTTATCTTTAGTTAGATATGAAAAAGGAAGTTGTCCAAATGCCCAAAAATTTGCTGGGAGAATTTTAAACCTTCCTACTTACCCGACTTTTAGTGAAGATCAAGCAAGGGAGGTTATTCGACTAATTAAGGCATGTCAAAGTACAAAGTTATAGAAGTTTTAGACAAAAGTATATGGGAAACCTTTTTGCTTTCCAGGAAGCCAGGTACATTCTTGCAGTCTTGGAATTGGGGAGAATCTAATAGGCTTAGTGGATTTAATATTAAAAGATTAGGGTTTTACCAATCTGAGAACTTGGTTGGTGTTGCCCAGTTAATTCATCAACCAGCAAAAAGAGGACCTCATTATCTTGTTCCGGGTGGCCCGGTTATTGATTACGACAATAAAGAACTTGTTGCTTTCACATTCAGTACTATTAAGAATATTGCCAAGAAAGATAATGTTTGGTTTGTGAGAATTCGACCAGATGTCTCCGATTCTGAGAATTTGAGAAATCAGCTAAAAAATGTTGGATTAATTTATGCTCCAATGCACCTGCATGGTGAGCATACTCTAATTTTAAATATTACAAAGGGAGAAGAAGAAATACTGAAAAATATGAGAAAAACTACAAGATACTTGATTAAGAGAAGTTTAAATGAAGAATTCAAAATTCGCCTGTCAAAAAATCCAAAAGACACAAAGATATTAGAAAAATTGCAAAAGATAACGGTAAAAAGACACCACTTTGTTGGCTTTACGAAAAAACTTTTTGAGGCACAAATTGAAACATTCGGAAAAGATGGCCAAGCAGAGTTATTTATTTGTGAGAAAAAAGGCAATCAAATAGTTGCAGCGATTATAATCTATTATGGAGAAAAAGCATTCTATCATCATAGCGGTTCCTCAGAAGAGTCCCGAAATACAAACGCTTCGTACTTTACACAATGGCAAATTATTAAAAGAGCAAAAAAGCTTGGGAAAAAGTATTACGACTTTTGGGGAATTGCACCAACTGATGATCCTAAGCATAGATTTGCCGGTGTTACTACTTTTAAAAAAGGCTTTGGAGGCGAAAGAATTGACTGGGTTCATGCTCATGATATGCCCATAAGTTCTTTATATTGGACAACATATCTTTTCGAAACAGGAAGACGACTTATCAGAAGATTGTGAAAAAATGAATCTGCCATTATAATACTGATACGATATATTTTAATTTTCTTTGTCTCACTTTCTTTTTTGAAAAGAAAGTGAGAATAACGTTATGAATACGCCAAATCTTCTGCCCTTGGCCTTAGGTCTTCTACTGTTTTCATTTTTGACCACAAGCGTGCTAATCGTTCCTTTTATAAATCTTTTGTATAAATTAAAACTAACACGAAAAAAAGAAGCGCCGACAAGGGGAAAAATTCCTCTTTTTGACAAACTTCATGATGTTAAGGCCGGAACTCCTGTTGGTGGCGGAATTCTTCTCATATTTGTAGTCACAGCTATTTTTTATTTTCTTTTTCCTTTTGCCTCACGCATGGGTGTTTATATTAGAAGTTCGTATGATTTCAAGATTGAACTTTTTGTAATCTTTTTTACATTTATCACGTTCGGTTTATTAGGATTGTCTGATGATTTAATAAAAATGTTTGGTAAACCTAAAAGCGGAAGGTTGGGGCGATGGTTTGGTTTAACAAGAAAGATCAAACTTATCTTACAGTGCATTTTGGCATTAATTGTTGGCTTTATCCTTTATGACCGTATGGGCATTCAGATAGTATACATTCCCCTTTTTGATAAAGTTATTCATTTAGGTATAGGCTACATTCCTTTCGCAGCTTTAGTAATAATTGCATTTTCTAATGCCTTTAATATAACAGATGGGTTGGACGGTTTAGCTTCCGGACTTTTAGTTATTTGCCTTATGGCCTTTGGTAGCATTGCGGCAGGAAACTTAGATACACCACTTTCACTTTTTATTTCCCTATGGGTTGGTGCATTGATTGCATTCGGTTATTTTAATGTTTGGCCTGCAAGAATTCATCTGGGCGATGTCGGTGCACTATCTTTTGGTGCAATGCTTGCAGTGATTGGTCTTTTAACCGGAAATCTTGTTGCGCTCATTGTAATTGGAGGATTTTTTGTTATTGAGGTGGCCTCTTCAGCAATTCAAATCGTAGGGTGGAAAGTTTTTAAAAAGCCTTTGCTTCCTCTGGCACCACTTCACAACACCTTTCTGGCGATTGGCTGGGAAGAACCTAAAATTGTAATGCGTGCGTGGCTTGGCGGGTTAGTTTTAGCGATTTTTGGATTGTGGTTATCCGTAATTTAAAGAAGATTGTGCACCCCTCCGATTATATCGGAGTTTGCATAAAAAAGTGTGCGATATACAAAACTTTTTAAACAGAATGAAATTTACGATAAGAAGCTATTGTTAATTTCCCTTCTTTTAACCTGTGTTGGTCTTATTGTTCTGGCCGATGCCTCAGCACCACTAGCTGAGAGAAGCTTTGCAGACAAGTTCTTTTTTGTCAAACAACAGATTGTTTGGGCATTCGCGGGGATTATTTTACTTTTCGTTGTCTCAAAGATTCGATATACGTTTTGGGAAAAAATAGCGACACCTCTTTTTTTTATAACCTTAGTAGGTCTACTGGCTGTGTTTCTACCAGGTCTTGGAGCGAAATTTCTAGGGGCACATCGGTGGATAATTATCGGCTCAATATCTTTTCAACCATCGGAGTTTGTGAAACTATCTCTGGCATTATATATTGCGAAAGTAGCGTCGAGTAAAAAAAAGGCAGCAGCTTTTTTCGTCCCCCTTATCTTAACGTCATTTCTTATCATGCTTCAGCCTGATTTGGGGACAACGATTGTACTTGTTGCTATGGCAATGGTTCAAATATTTGTTTCAGGAATAAATATGTTCTATATATCTATTTCAGCGTTTCTAGGAATTATGGTAGCCTTTATTTTGACAGTAACCTCTCCCTATAGACGGGAAAGATTGCTCACTTTTTTTGAGCAAACCCGAGACCCTCTTGGTCAGTCATATCATATAAGGCAAATTCTACTAGCCTTAGGCTCCGGAGGTCTATTTGGAGTAGGTCTTGGACAATCAAGACAAAAGTATTTATTTTTACCAGAAACGGCAACTGATTCAATTTTTGCCGTTGTTGCTGAAGAAGTCGGATTCTTGGGGGCGAGTCTTCTAATTGCAATATACGTAATATTGATTTTACGCGGTTTAGCAATTGCTAGGAAAGCTCCTGACACTTTCTCTCGGGTTCTTTCTTCTGGTATTATTGCCTGGATCGGAGGCCAAGCTTTTTTAAATATTGCATCCATGTTAGCGATAGTACCATTGACCGGTATACCGCTTCCTTTTTTGTCTTATGGAGGTTCATCTCTCACAACAATTCTAATTGCAGTTGGAATACTTTTAAATATTTCGAAATATGCTAAAGAAAAGTGATATCGTTCCAATCATATTAACCGGAGGCCATGCTGGTACAACCGCTTATGCCGTAGTTCAAGAACTCAGAGAAAGAAGAAATGTTTCCTGGGACATCTTCTGGGTAGGCTCAAGAAAAGCTGTAGAAGGAAAAAATATGAAAACTCTCGAACAAAGAGTTTTTCCTCAAATTGGTGTTAAATTTTTACCTCTTTTTACAGGAAGGGTACAAAGAAGATTTACTTTTTGGACAATACCATCTCTTTTAAAAGTTCCCTTTGGTTTTTTACACGCATTTTTTTACTTAGTGAAAGTTAGGCCCCAAATTGTTGTATCTTTCGGAGGGTTCGTCGCCGCGCCCGTCGTTATTGCTTCATGGGTATTAGGAATTCCTGTAATAATTCATGAACAAACTGCCGTCGCAGGACGCACTAACGAGATTACATCCTTTTTCGCAAAAAGAATTGCCCTCGCAAGACGGGAAAGTTTAAAGTTTTTTCCAAAGGATAAAAGTTTTGTTGTTGGTAATCCTATTTCGAAAGAATTTCGTTCAGGGAGATTGAAAAGAAGCTTGCACAGTCCACAAACTCTTTTGATTACCGGTGGATCACGGGGGTCTGTCGTATTAAATTCTGCAGTTGAAGAAATTTTAGAAACTTTACTTATTGAATTCAGGGTTATTCACCAAACGGGCGAATATCAGTTCGAAAAATTTGTTGAAAAGAAAAAAAACTTACCTAAACATATTTCTAAAAACTATGAAGTTTACAGTTTAATAGTTCCTTGGGAATGGTATAAGTTTATTGACAAAGCGGATATTGTTATTTCGAGAGCGGGAGCGAATGTTGTTTCTGAACTTATGTTTATTAAAAAACCTTCAATTCTTGTTCCTCTTTCAATAGCTTACAAAAATGAACAACTCGAAAACGCCAAACTTGCAAAGAATTATGGCATAGCAGAAATAATTGACGAGGAAGATCTCACTGGTAAGACTTTACTTGATGCGGTTTACTCAATAAAGAGGGATTGGGTTTCAATGATTAATAAAGTTAAAAACAAAGTAAGTCCTGACACTTTTGCATCTCGAGATTTTGTTGACTTAATAGAGGGGATGGTTTTATAGCAGTTTCGAGAAAACCCCGGGCGGCCTTCGACTAGCTCAGGCTAGAAGAGATGGTGAGCAGAGTCGAACCATGAGCTCGGGGATGAATCGAATCTGATATGTCATCCTATTTTTAGAAAAGGAAACCCCGCTCGTAAAAGCGGGGAGGATGTCATGAGAAGAATCAAAAAAATATTAACCTTAATAATTATAACTTTTGTGCTTTTTGGCATTCTAAATCTCCAACGTTCTATAAAGGTGACCGACATCGTGTGTGAGAGTCAGTATGGTCCTTGCAATGATAATATTTCAGAAAAAATATCCAAACTTGAAGGATTGAAGTTGTATAATATAAAAAAAAGCGTTAGGCAATTTTTTGACGACGAGCCTTACGTAAGTGAATTTTCATATCAGTTTCAATTACCCTCCCGACTACATATCCAGGTTGTTGAAAAAAAACCTAAATTTGCTCTTAATAACTCCTCTCAAAGATTAACCGCATTGGTGGCTAAGGATGGAAAAGTTTTATCACTTAAGGAGTCTTCGACACTACCAACTCTTGATATTGATAGCGTACTACCCAAGGTTGGCGAAAAAGTCAGTTCTGAGAATTTGTTCGCACTTGAAATTGTATACGCGCTAACTCATGATTATAAAATAAAGACTGCCAAAGTGAATGAAAGCCATTTGGTTATTGAAGTAATGGGCGGACCCAGAGTAATATTTCCTCTTGAAGGGGATATGGATTTGCTTTTAGGGTCCTTCGTATTATTAGTAAATGGAAGTGGTAATTTGATGAAGGACTTGAAAATTGATGGGCTTGAAGGAAAAATAGTAGATTTTCGTTTTAAAAATCCTGTCATTAGAAATGGAGTTTAAAGTAAAGTGAAGACAGCCAAAAACAAAATTGTTGCAGGAATAGAGCTTGGTTCATCTAAGGTAGCAACAATAATTGCGCAAGTTACGCTTGATTCAGTAAGTTTAGAGAAAAACATTAATCTTATTGGTGTATCAGCAACTGAATCAAAAGGGGTGAAAAAGGGACAAATTGTTGATATTGAGGAAGCAGTTGAGTCAATGATAACAAGCGTTGAGTCAGCGGAGCGTATGGCTGGTTATAATCTTGACAATGCCTATATTTCTTTGGGTGGTGCCCATGTTTCTTCTCAAAATTCTCATGGAGTTGTTGCTGTTTCGAATCCTGAAGGTGAAATATCTTTCGAGGACGTTGATAGGGTCGTTGAGGCCGCGAGTGCGATATCACTTCCCTCATCTCGAGAGCTGATACATGTTTTACCAAGGGAATTTATTGTTGACGGTGAAACAGGAGTCAAAGATCCAGTCGGAATGAGCGGGGTTAGATTGGAAGTTCAAACACACTTAATAACAGCTTCAAACGCGGCTGTCAAAAATATCCGAAAAGCCGTAAATGAAGTAGGTATTGCGGCGAACGAATTGGTCTATTCAGGGCTTGCCGCAAGTGAGGCTGCATTAACGAAAACTGAGAAAGAATTGGGCTGCGTTTTAGTAGACATTGGAGGAGGGACAACCACAATTGCAGCATTTATTGATGGTGCTTTATCTTATTCATCTGTTTTTCCAATCGGTGCTAAGAACGTTACAAATGATTTAGCTATTGGCTTGCGAGTTTCTTTGGAGTCAGCAGAAAAAATAAAGTTGGCGCTATCGGACGACGACAAAAAGTCCAAAAAAACAAAAGACACACAAATTTCCGACGAATTTGATCTTCAATCATTAGGGATAGATGAAGTTAAAAAAGTATCAAAAAAGACTCTAACAGAAGGAATTATACGTCCAAGACTTAATGAGATTTTTTCTATGGTCAAGCTTGCATTAGATAGGGAAAACCTTGCTGCTCGCATTCCAGCCGGCGTTATAATAACAGGAGGTGGTGCTGAAACCGTTGGTGCAAATGAATCTGCAAAGCGTATGATGTTGCTTCCAGTTCGAATTGGTAAACCACGTAATGTTGGGGGCTTAATAGACGACGTAATTAATCCTGCCTATGCGACACCGGTTGGTTTAGTTCTATACGGAGCTAATCGTGAGTCTACTGAGCCATTGACAACTTTTTCGAAGAGGTTTAAACTGCCTGCGAAAGGGTTTGCAGGAAAATTAATTGAAACTATAAAGGACCTTCTGCCCTGACAATTGATATAAAGATATTAAGTTGAAATACAGTGGAAATAGTAGTATTTTAAACTTCAATATAGTAAAAACCTGTCCATTTTTTTATATTATTTTCTTTGCTCGACTTTCTTTTTGAGCACTAGCTCGCGCCTTAGGCGTAAAGAAAGTCGGAATATAGTATGGCACTAGTAAAACCAGATGCGGCTCGAATAGCAAAAATTAAAGTAATTGGTGTCGGTGGTGGGGGAAGTAATGCCGTTGCCTCTATGTTAGAAGCTAGCGATGTTCAAGGTGTAGAATTTATTGCCGTAAATACCGATGCTCAGGTTCTTCTTCAAAATAAAGCTCCTACGAAAGTTCAAATTGGAGAAAAACTGACAAAAGGATTGGGATCGGGTGGAGATCCCGAGATTGGTACACTAGCTGCTGAGGAGTCTAAAGAACGGATAAAGGAACTATTAATTGACTCTGATATGGTTTTTATAACTTCGGGGATGGGCGGTGGTACAGGAACGGGTGCTTCTCCGATAATTGCCAGTATTGCAAAAGAAACAGGTGCCTTGACTGTTGCAATTGTAACGAAACCTTTTCATTTTGAGGGAACGCGTCGAAGTGTTGTTGCTGAGGAAGGAATAGAAAAACTTCGTGAGCATGTGGATACTCTTATCGTTATTCCAAACCAAAGACTTATGGATGTAATTGATCGGAAAATGACTTTACTTGAAGCATTCAAAGTCGCCGACTCTGTTCTTGGGCAGGCTGTCTCCGGAATTGCGGATATTATTACAACCCCAGGATTAATAAATGTGGATTTTGCAGACGTTAAAACGGTTATGAAAGATTCAGGTACTGCACTTCTCGGAATTGGCACAGGAGTGGGCGAGAACAGAGCCCAAATGGCCGCTCGAGCTGCTGTATCTTCACCACTTCTTGATTTATCAATAGAAGGGGCAACAGGAGTTCTTTTCAATATTACGGGTGGTCAAGATTTGACAATGTTTGAAGTTGACGAAGCTGCAAGAATTATTTCTTCTTCTGCAGATGCAGACGCGAATATTATTTTCGGAGCAGTAATAAAAGATGAACTTGCCGACCAAATAAGAATAACAGTTGTTGCCACCGGTTTTGATGAGACAAGAGCACGCATTGCACAGTTTAGTCAACCAAAAGCCCAGCCCCCAATACAAGGAGTAGTAAGCGAAGGTCCGAGGCTGGATTATGAAGAAGAAAAGCAGGTTGAGAGAGAAAATGAAGAGGAAGAGCCGCCAATGGGTACTACTGGTGATGAATTTGGAGAAAAATTTGAAATCCCCGCGTTCTTACGTAAAATTACCTGAAACTTACAAATTTTTCCTCTCAGTCTATACAAATAATTTGATCTGTAAAACTGGCAGGATATAAAGGACAAGGATAGACTTCGTTTGGCCTACCTAGAACCTCGGAATTTGAATAATAGTAGCGACATGGAGGTGGAGGACAAGGATAAATTGTTGGCTTTGGATCAGGTTCTGGGATAACAATCGGTGGTGTTGGCGAAAGGGTTGGTGTCGGTGTCGGAGAGTTATTCTCGTCACATAAATTAGGGTTTTCACTACAAGAAACTAAAGACTCGGAATTTTCGACAGCAACACTTGCGACCTCTCCAATGGGTTTTTCAGATTCTGTATTATATGCGTAAACTTTATTAGTGTTTGGTTGAGATTGTTCAATATCGCTTGAATTTTCAACTTCTTGGTCGGTTTCATATTCCTCATCTTCGTTAGTAAATATATTGGTTGAGGTAGATGACTCTTCGTTGATATTGCCGTAAAGCTTTGAGTTTTGGGGAAGATCAACTTCAATAATGGGAAAATTTTCATCAAGCTTTGCAAATAAGTTGTCTTGAGCCGATTGAGGTACCAAAAAAGCTTCTAGAGAAAAAACAATTATTAATAACGATTTAAGTAATTCAAGCATTTTATCCAAAGTAAGCAATATTCTAAATATGGGGTGATAATAAAGGGAACATCCGATATTGTCAAGAGTTACTATCGACAAATCTTGATTATTTTTTTCTCAAGACTTTGGTAAAAGGTCTTTGTTTCTACAAAACTTAAGGCAACAGGTGTACAATTGTGCTCAATATGGCAAACGATAAACCTTCCAAAAAAGCGGTGAACAAACCCTTTTTTGAACCCGTATCTCCCAACGTAAATTTTTCCGAGGAAGAAGGAAAATTACTTAATTATTGGTATGAGAACGGAATAGTAGATAAGTACCTCCAACGAAATAAGAATTCTAGTAAAACACTTTCATTTCTTGACGGCCCAATCACTGCGAATAATCCTATGGGAGTTCATCATGCGTGGGGTAGGACTTATAAAGATCTTTGGCAACGTTATTTCAATATGAAAGGCTATAAACAAAGGTTTCAAAACGGATTCGACTGTCAGGGCTTGTGGGTTGAGGTTGAAGTTGAAAAAGAGTTGGGCCTAAGAAGTAAAAAAGATATTGAAAATTTAGTTCCTGGAAATAAAACGGCCAGTATATCTAAATTTGTTGAATTGTGTAAAGAACGAGTTGTTAAGTATGCAAAAATTCAAACAGAACAGTCTAAGAGATTAGGTTACTTCATGGATTGGGACAACTCGTACTATACGCTTTCTGAGGATAACAACTACATGATCTGGCACTTTTTAAGAAAGTGCCACGAAAAAGGTCTTATTCATAAGGGTAGAGATTCAGTACCTTGGTGTCCCCGCTGCGGAACAGCAATTTCTCAGCACGAGATGCTTACCGAAGATTATAAAGAATTGACGCACGAGACTGTATTTTTCAAACTTCCGGTTAAAAATAAAGATTTCTCGCTTTTGGTGTGGACGACTACTCCTTGGACTATTCCTGCCAATGTTGCTGTTGCAGTAAATCCCAAATTTAATTATCGCGTCTGGTTAGATGAAAAATCTGGAGAAAAAATAATCTTTATAAGAGAGGACTCTTTACCAAAAAGGGAGAAGTATGAAGAATATGTTGATGACAAGAAATTTCTGGATTCTATATTACAGGGAAGAAATTGGCGTGGTGTGACTGATTTCAATGGGGCAGACCTTGTAGGGCTGCATTACGTAGGCCCCTTTGATGATTTAGAAAGAGTTAAGAAAGCTCAAAACGAAAATACCAAGAAATTCCACAGTATAGTCGTAGCGGAGGATCTTGTCGTCGCGACAAAGGGTACTGGGATGCTGCATGTAGCTCCTGGAGCAGGCCAAGAAGACTTTCAGCTTGGGAAAGAAAAAAATTTACCAGTTATAGATGTAATTGATGAGGAAGGAAATTATTACCAGGGTTTAGGCGAATTTAGCGGGAAAAACGCCAAAAAACATCCAGAAATAATTATTGATTATCTTAAAACTAAAGATTCGGGCAAGTATTTATTTAAAACTTCAAATATAACACATAGATATCCTGCTTGTTGGCGTTGTAAAACTGAGCTGGTTTGGAGGGTGGTTGACGAGTGGTATATCAAAATGGATCCACTTCGTGAGCCGCTGAAAAAAGTTGCCAAAAAAATCAACTGGATACCTGAATTTGGACTTAAAAGAGAACTAGATTGGTTAAATAATATGCACGATTGGCTTATAAGTAAAAAAAGGTATTGGGGGCTTGCATTACCAATATGGGAATGTAAAAAATGTGGAAATTTTGAAGTTATTGGTGGTAAAGAGGAATTGAAACAAAAAGCAGTTGAAGGATGGCAAGACTTTGAAGGTAACAACCCTCACAAACCCTGGATAGATGAAGTCAAAATTAAGTGTGCTAGTTGTGGAGAGGTAACAGAAAGAATTCCTGATGTAGGAAATCCTTGGCTTGATGCCGGAATTGTACCCTTTTCAACTATTTCTTCTGATAATAAAAGCACTCCACTTTATTGGTCCGACAGAAGTGAATGGGAGAAGTGGTTTCCAGCAGATTTTATTACTGAATCTTTTCCCGGCCAATTTAAGAATTGGTTTTACTCTTTGATCGCAATGAGTACTGTTTTGGAAAATAGAGAACCTTTTAAAACAGTTCTCGGTTTTGCAACATTACTTGCTGAAGACGGGAGGCCAATGCATAAGAGTTGGGGGAACGCCATAGAATTTAATGAGGGTGCAGAGAAAATCGGGGTTGATGTAATGAGATGGATGTATGTAAGGCAGAATCCTGCGGAAAATTTACTCCTTGGTTATAAGATTGCAGACGAAACCCGAAGAAGATTTCACTTAAAATTGTGGAACATATATAACTTTTTTGTGACTTATGCAAATTTGGACAAGTGGAATACGAAAAAAAAACCAGGGTCAGTTAATCAAACCTTGCTTGATAAATGGATACTGTCGCGACTGAATCAAGTTATAAAAGGGGTTTCGAATAACCTGGAAAAATTTGATAGCTATACTGCCTCATCTTATCTTGAAGAGTTTGTGGACGACTTCTCTAATTGGTATATACGTCGTTCAAGAGAAAGAACAGGAATATTAGCCAAAACGAACCAGAAACAAACGTTTTTTGAGACAACGTTCTTTGTTTTAGTTAATTTATGTAAGATACTGGCTCCGTTTATTCCCTTCATATCGGACATCATTTACAAAAAC
>MGHC01000037.1:64206-74162 GCA_001793015.1 Candidatus Woesebacteria bacterium RIFCSPLOWO2_01_FULL_39_10 | reverse complement strand
CGTTCATTTGACCGAATGGCCTGAATTAGATGGGGAAATTGACGATAAACTTATTACGAAAATGAAAGAAGTAAGAGATATTGTTGAAAAAGTTCACGCTCAAAGAAAGGAAAAAGGGATTCCCGTTAGACAACCACTTACTTCTTTTAAAACAAATTACTCCGATCCTGGACTAGATTTTGAAGTGTTAATAAAAGATGAAGTTAACGTTAAATCAGTATTGTGGGGAAAGTTAAAAGGAAAGGAATTAATGGTTGAATTGGATACTAAAATTACACCCCAACTTGAGGAAGAAGCGAAAACGAGAGAATTAATACGTAAAATTCAGCAAAAAAGGAAAGAAATGGGTATAAATCTTAACCAAAAAGTTGAAGTTAAGAGTCCGTGGTTACCGGAGAATGTCGAGCTAATAAAGAAAGTTAAGTCCATTAGCTTGGCAGAATCGCTTGAAAAAGGAGATTTCGAAGTAAATATTTACTCTCACTAGTGCAAATGTATGGAGCCAGTCTCAAAATTTAGCGTTCCCAATCTATTGCTATTGTTGGCGATTTCCAGTTTAAGTCTCGTTGGGGTATTTGTTTTAAACTCAATTGCCCCCTACGTATTTCCAACACACTATATTTATCTTATCTTAGCTCTGATCTTGTTTTTCATCTGCACAAGGATTGACTTTGAGATTTTTATAGCCTTTTCTCCACACCTTTATTTATTGAGCATTCTACTTTTAGTTATAACTCTTGTTATAGGACAGGTGACAAGAGGAGCCGTAAGGTGGATACCATTAGGATTTCTTACAATACAACCTTCGGAAGTTGTAAGAGCCTTTTTGCTTCTTTATTTTGCCAGATATTTGGCAGAACGAGATTTAAATACAAAAAGACTTTTTACCTTATTTTTTCTCATCTTAATTCCTTTTATCCTCATTTTAATACAACCTTCTTTAGGAGTAGCGATTCTTACCGGTATTGGATTCGTGGGAATTTTACTCTCTTCAATCATCGAGAAAAAGTATTTTCTTATGGGACTAGGATTCGCGGCCGTAGTTATACCGTTAGTTTGGTTTATGCTCGCTCCATATCAAAAACAAAGAGTAACAGGTTTTATTAATCCAGAAGTCGATCCTCTTGGAAGCGGGTATAACAGTATACAATCAATGATATCAATTGGTTCCGGAAGATTTTTTGGTAGAGGCTTGGGGGAAGGTGTTCAAACACAGCTCGCTTTTTTGCCTGAAAAACACACGGATTTTATATTTGCGGCAACAGCTGAAGAACTTGGATTTGCAGGGTCATTCCTTGTTGTTATAGCACTTTTCGTAGTTTTTTGGGTTCTTATTCATATCATCGGACATGCTAAAAATCCAACTGCAAGATCTTACGTAACAGGAATTTTTTTGGTATTATTTGCCCAAACAACAATTCATATTGGAATGAATATGGGTCTTTTACCAATTACAGGTGTTCCTTTACCTTTTGTTTCTGCAGGAGGATCTTCACTTTTGGGTACCGCAATAGCGTTAGCAATTTCTACAAACGCCAGAAGGTTGGACTAGCTTGTTTTTAAGAATATATAAGATTACAATACATACTTATTGCAATGAAAAATTACGCCGTTATTAGAATAAAAGGGAAACAATACAAAGTTTCGGAGGGGGAGGAAGTGTTAGTTGGCCTTTTAAATAGTGATGAACCATTGGTAGAAGTATTACTGTGTGTGCAGGGAGGGAAAGTAAATGTGGGGAGGCCTATTGTTAAAAATGCAAAAGTAGTTTTAAAAGTGGTTAATGAAAAAGAAAAGGGAGAAAAAATCCACGTTATGAAGTATAAAGCAAAATCAAGGTATAGGAAAAAAATTGGTTTTAGAGCACTTTCCTCAAGGCTCCATGTCGAAAAGATAACTGTATAGCTTTCTATAGCAAAGTGTAACTTTGTGTTCTCTTGACAACCGTGAAAAACTGCATTATATTAAGGTTGTATTTTGTAAATTTATAAATTTCTTTGCCAAACTTTCTTTTTGAGCATTAGCTCGCGGCTACGGCGTAAAGAAAGTTTGAGTAAGTTATGGCACACAAAAAGCAAGGCGGTAAACTTAACCAACAGACAAGGCCAAGACCAAAATATCTTGGCGTGAAAGTATCTAGCGGTGAAAAAGTTCAAGGGGGTTCTATACTAGTTAGGCAAAGAGGGACTCTATTTAAGCCAGGTTTAGGCGTTAAAGTTGGTAGAGATCATACACTATTTGCATTACGTGAAGGTGTAGTTAAATTCGGTCAGAGATTAGGCAAAAAATTAGTTTCTGTGATTTAAATTTTTTTCTTTGTCTACGATCTGTAAAGATCGAACACACTTTCTTTTTGAGCATTAGCTCGCGCCTTCGGCGTAAAAAAAGTTAGAAACGTATATGGCGGAAGAAGTAATCCAGATTGATATTAATCAGTTGCAACCAAACCCCTTACAGCCAAGGGGTTCGATCACCCCTGAAAGTCTTGTTGATTTGGTTGACTCAATAAAAGAACATGGGATTTTAGAACCTTTAGTAATTGCTAAGACTCCAGCAGGTTTCCAGATCATTGCAGGAGAAAGGCGATGGCGCGCTGCAAGACTTGCGGGTTTAACTCACGTTCCAGCAATCATTAGAGAGACATCTCCAAAAGGTATGCTAGAAATGGCTCTTGTTGAGAATGTTCAAAGAGTTGATTTAAACCCTCTAGACAGAGCAAAGGGTTTCGAAAGACTTCAGACGGAGTTTGGTCTATCTGCAAGCGAAATCGCAACAAGAATTGGAAAATCAGTAGCATACGTATCTAATTCATTACGACTTCTAACTCTTCCGGATGCCCTTAAAGATGGTCTTCTTTCAGGATTAGTTTCTGAAGGTCACGCAAGGGCCTTGGCTGCGATTGATGATACAAACCTCATGGTTGAGGCCTATAAGATAATTTTACGAGAATCGGGTTCAGTAAGACGTGCAGAAGAGTTAGCTCGCCGTATGAAGGCCAAGTCAAAACAGTCTACAAAAAGAGTAGGGGTAAGACAGGACCAACTAAGAGTTGTCTCAGAAGAAATAGACAAAATGCAGGAGGATTTGGAAAAGGCCCTGGAACAATCCGCAGAAGATAGCCAAGACGGAAGAAAAACGAGCGTGAAACTAGTAAGATCCCGAAGAGAAACCCGTGTTACACTTGTTTTCAAGGGAGGGTTAGAGGAAACAGAGGATCGTCTTCAAAAAGTTTATAAAGCAATCACAAGTAGCTAGTTAAAGCTATAAGCTGCCTCTTTAATTACCCCAGACTTGTCAGGTGGCCAGTATACTATCCAGGCTCTTCCTGTAATAACATCTTTTGATATAAAACCCCAGGTTCTTGAATCTGATGACGCTTCACGATTATCTCCCAGAACTAGAAAGTGTTCGTTTGGAACCTCAACATCAAAATTATCTTTAAGAAATGTAGACCCTCTTGTTATTGTCCCTTGTGGGAGGTAGCTTTCTGAAAGAACCTTGCCTTCAATATAAACTTTCCCTTCCCTGAGTGAGATTTTTTCTCCTGGCAGACCAATTATTCTTTTTATAAATTCATCACCTTGAGTACCAGGTGCCTCAAACACAATCACGTCACCTCGGGCGGGATCTCCAAATCTATAAGTAACTTTGTCTGTCAGAAGATACTCACCGTCAGAAAAATTGGGTTCCATAGACTGGCCCTTAATTTTGTGAGGTTGAAGTACAAGTAAGTAAATGAAAAGAAAAATTGCGATAGCAAAGACAACGACTTCTACGATGTCCAAAAAAAAATCTGTAAGGCGTTTTACTAACATGGAATAATTATATTGTTAAAAGACTTGCTTGTAAAAGGAATTTAAAAATTAGAGTTGCGGTGAGCTTCAGACAAATATTGAGTTTTTTCAGAAAGAATCCTTAAAAATTCTCTTTTATCATTGGATAAAAACTTGCGTAGTTCTTCAATATTTTCAACCCCCAAATCGGCCAATGTACGAGCCGCATGGCGCAAATGTTCGTTAATCCAAAAAGCCATGGAGCCAGCTTTCTCCTCATAGAACATTAAACCGGGTTTACCTTCAGAATAATATGTTCGGCCAGCCGCATCCGCTCGTCTAAACCTGAGGGTTGGATCTTCCGACTCAATTATTTGTGTGACAGGACTTGCTGTTCCTGGGTAAGGCTGACAAATTTTACCCATTTTATCCTCTAAAAAGACATTTCCTGTTTCAATCGTCCCTCTAACGAATTTTTGATTTCCCAAAACACAATCAACTCCCATAACAAGGGCAACACCGATGGACCTACCAACACCGCCTTCCAAAATTATTGAAGTATTATTAAACCTTTTATCAGTTGTCATACTGTAAACGTCTTCCAATGTAGTAATTGCCATCCCGTTTATTGCCGATGTGCACTGCTGACCCCCTCCGTGTCCGAATATAAGGCCGTCTACTAAAATATCTTTTTGAATAAGCCTTTCGGCTTGAGCCTTGTCCGCAATTTGTCCTACAAAAATTTCAATTTTTTCTCCCAGTTTTTGGCGAAGTTTTTTAGCAGTTTCTATAACCCTTTTGTCAGAACCAATTGTATATATTCTGAAAACTGTGATTCCGGCTTTTTCATAAAGATACTTAGCAATATTTACCTCATCGTCGGGGTTTTCCGCTCCAATTGCAGCACCAAGATTTCTAAGAATTTTTGTTCTATAGATAGGCTTAATAGGCAGTTTTTGAATTGTTTTTCTAACATCAAGAGCTAGTCTTAATCTATTTTCTAAGTTCGATGCGAATACGCTACTTCTGGGGATAAAGCAAAGCATGTGTCCGACAATCGATGTGACAAGAGTATCTCTCCATCCAGAAACCGGAGGCATGGCGCCTAAGCCGATAATTTTTCTTGGATATTTTCCGATTTTGTTAAAAAGACCGTTGGTAACAATTTTCCTTCTACTTACAATTTTGTCAGTACTAATTTTTTTGTAGCCTATTTCCGTCAAAGCCGGTGTGTAAACCGCAGAATCACTTGGGCTTTCCATACCAAGAGCTTTTTCAATTGTAGGACTTCGACGATTTGCTCTTTCTTTAACACGAGTTTTTCCGTTTTCAAAACTTATTAATTTTTTGTAAATTTGAGGATTGTGATTTTCGTCAAAAAATAACGCTCGTTGTGCCAAAGCTAGTTTTCTACGCTCCCGACCCATTTGCCAAAAAATGGGTTCACCGTTGCCGTATCTCCCAATTCGACCAAGGTCGATGTTTGTTAAAACAAGACCAATACTATTAGAATCTTTTGATACCTTATATCGAGAGTAAAATTTATTCTCGGTTTTTGAAAGAAGAACAATAGATTTGGAGTCAAGAATTTTTGTTTTTTTGGATTGGCTTGATACGCTTTCCAAAGCATATGAGAAGGAAATCGCTTCTTTGGAAAATTCCTCGAATCTTATTCGTTCAAGTTCTTCTGAAAATGGTTCTTTAAGCGTTTTAATACGAGTCCTATTCATCAAAAAATCCCCAATTTTTTTGGGGAAAAAAGAATTACCCTCTTAAAGAATATCCTTAAAAATGCTAAATTTGTCAAGAAGATTAAAATAACTAATGAAAAAGATTTTTTTCGCGACTACAAACGAAGGTAAATTGAATGAGGTCCGAAGCATTTTGGGGTTAGATGTTATTGGGACACCTTTAGAGATAGATGAAATTCAATCGCTTGACCCGGTTAAAGTGGCCACGAAAAAGGCACAAGCGTATTTTGAAAGGCTTAAAAAACCGATATTTGTGGAGGATGTGTCGCTTTCAATAGAATCTCTTGATGGACTTCCTGGAACTTATATAGATGCTTTTATGAAGACTTTAGGCAACGATGGTATTGCAGACATGATGAAGGATAAAAAAGATCGTAGAGCGACAGCCCAGGCAACAGTTGTTTATGTTTCAAAAAAAGGGAAAGAAGAGATTTTTATCGGCAAAGTCGAAGGAACAATTTCAGATAGGCCTAGGGGCAAGGGGTTTGGGTGGGACCCAATCTTTATTCCCAAAGGAGAAACAAGGACGTTCGGAGAAATGACACAGGATGAAAAAAATCGCTATTCTATGCGTGCTAAAGCACTAAACAAATTTAAAAGTTGGCTTAATTCTAAGTTCTAAACTGCATATATACCCTATGTGTCATATTATTCCACCCCCCAGGTGGTAAATATTTATTAAAGTCGGGGAGATCCGAAGTAGCCGAGGTTTACGAATCGTAAAAGTAACAATCTGTGGACGTGGCTGGACTCGAATTTTTCGACAAGCCCAGGGCAAGCCATAGACCGAAGGTGAGCCAAGTGTCCCTGACTTGGAACACCAAATCCTCTTCGAAGCCTTATCCATACAGCAGAACGACTTCAAGAACTTTAATTAAGCTATAATTATGCTATGCCAGAACAAACAGAAGGTCATACTACTGGAAATCAAGTTGAAAAGACTGGACGAGAGAACCGTAAGGGATTACACCAAGAGCTAGTTGCCCGAACTTTCATAGGAAAACCAGACCTTCAAATTGTGAATAGTTCAGAATACCAAGTAAAACTTCCAGAAATTCGCGAGTTATATAAACAGGCCTGGAGGTGGCACGGAACAGGTAGATACCATTATCATAAGGATCAAGTAATAGACGTGTTGAAGGAAATAGCTGATAATGGCGGTCTTATTCCTCATGAAGACCCTCTCGATTACACTCGTGGAGTAATGTATTCCGTGTCTACCTCTCCCTCAAGGACTTACTCTTCTCTTTACGCTCAACTTCATTATGAAAAAGGTAAAAGATTGAGAAATCCTTTTCAAACTACTGCTGGTTGGCTTTATTATGTTTCATCTATAGCATGGTCTGCCGCGGTAAATGACAGAAGGTTATTTAGAAGAAAATTTAGAGAACAACATAATTTAAGTGATGAAGGCACTGCATATTTTCATAATAAATATGCAAAAACTAAAATTAGAGGAAAAGACATGATAAAGGGAGGCGTTTCAGATATTGTAGGAAATTATCCCGTCTTAATAGGAATCAATGAAGGAGCGTTTAAAGAAGTAGATATTGCGAAGGTATTGCAAACTCACGAATCAAGATCAGAAACGCCTATTTCAATCGCAGATTTTACGCATATTGAAGTTCCGGCAGGGAATGTTGCAGAGGTGCAAAATTTATTAAGACAATTTGGAAGAGAACAAACTCCGGTAATCGCTCTAGAATGGGGAGAAGAACTTTGCAAGTCGCTCCCAGTTTCATATTTAAGAGATGGAAGACAACTTCAAGATTAATGGTATTTTGTTCTGTGACCGCTGAAGGAATCGAACTCCCAAACCGTTCGGTTCGGGACTAATCCAGCACCAAATGGTGCTGGGCTTCGGCCTTTCGGATGTGAACCGAACGCTCTGACCAGCTGCCAGCCAAAGGCTGGTCGTCCTCTGGACGAAGCTACCTCTGGTGACCCCAATGAATCTTACTTTGAACAGCTTTTAGCCTGGATTAATAACTTAAAATTATTGCATCAAGTAGATGAGGATGTAAACTATGGCTATGGACAATAGTAACCTAAAAATCTGGCTTGAAGAACGCTACGGATTCGTAGGAAATATCAGTGTCGAATTACTCCGATCTTATACGAATGATGTGTATTTAGTCAAAACTTCTTCAGACAGATTTATATTAAAACTGTACAGCCCAGTTTGGCCAAGTGAGTCTGAAATTCTTTGGGAAATTGACTTGCTGAATCACCTAAAAAGAAAAGGTGTTAGGATTTCGGCGGCTATAAACGCAAATGATTCCAAATGTGTATCCACTTATTTTGTTAATAAAGAAAATAAATTTGCAGTATTGTTTGAGTATGCTTCTGGATCTAAACCTAAACCTCCTTTTGACATTGCTCTTTACTATAAATTTGGTCAAGCAGCCGCATTATTGCACGAAAAAAGTGCTGACTTTGTATCTAAATATTCACGGCCAACTTTGGATTTAAACTATTTAATAGATGAATCGACTGCATTAGTTAAAGATCTAATTTCAAATGATGATTTTAACTTCTTCAAAGAATTTGGGTCTAAGTTAAAAGTTAAAATTAACGATTATCTAAAATATGGATTAGATTGGGGCATAGTACATGGAGATCTCACACTAGATAATTTGCATGTTGGAGATGATGGATCAATTACATTCTATGACTTTGATTCAAGTGGACAAGGGTGGAGAGGCATGGAGTTACAAGGGTGGGCGGTATTAGGAGAAGAAAGTAGATCCAAACTTGAGGCTTTCTTGAAGAGCTATCAGGAGGTGCGTGGTGTAAATAAAAACGATATTGATGCATCACCTTATCTACAAGCTGCACAAGATATGTGGTTAAGGAGAGGAATGAAAGCGCTCACTGATCCAAAAGTCCTGAAAGCTCAGATTGATCAAGTAAAAACTTGGTCTCAATACTTTAATGATAAGTTGTAAGTTAGTAGTTATATTCAGGCAAATGGTATTCGAACCAAATGAAGGCTAAGAAATCAGAGATGGGAAGAGTTAGAAAATTATTCAATAAAAATCTAAGGCTAATGGTTCTAACAGTGTGTGTAATTGTCCCGTTTGGTGAACCCGAGAGGTATCGAACCTCTGGCCTTTCGGATGTGAACCGAACGCTCTACCACTGAGCTACGGGTTCTTATCAAATTCTTTTATAATTGCGTATTTTACTATTTTTCCGATTCCGCTTTTATTCAAACTTCGCGAAAACCACGTGCTCTTAGCGCGTGTCTGAAGCGAAGCAGTGAACAAACTTTTCTTTAGAAAACCATGGCCTCTTAGGCCATGCTTGTTTATAATATCTTTCTCGTAATCTTCCATCACTTTTGCAGTAATACTTTTCAAAATAAATCAACTTAAAAGGCTTGTTTCGTTTAGACCACTTATTAACTCCCTTATTGTGTTCGCTTACTCTATCGAAAGGCTCTTTTTCAGTAAAGCCTACGTAGACTTTCCCATTTCTCAAGCTTTTAGCCAAATAAGTACTAAACATAGAACTCTAACTTACCTGCCAGCCAAAGGCTGGTCGTCCTCTGGACGAAGCTACGCGACCTCATTCAACTGTATTTTAACATTTTTGTTATACTTAAAATAATAATGTCTGTAAAATCGAAGCAGCTAGTTTTTATTGTTATTTGGATGCTTTTTATAATCACTCCATTTGTAACAGTATTAAGTAATACTTCTTTAGAACAAGCGCTTGGAAACCCAATAATTCTTACAAATATCTTCCAAAGAATTACGGGATTACTAGCTTTTACACTTTTATTTATGCAGATAATGATTGGTGCTCATATGAACCGATGGGTTCAGATCATTGGAGCAAAAGCATACAAGATCCATATAACACAGGGTTTAGTGAGTTATGGGTTTATGTTAATACATCCGCTGTTCGAAAGTGCGATAGTTTATCAGGTTTCACGGAGTTTAACCGAAGCTATTTTGACTCTAAAACCTAGTATTGCGACCCAGAGAGACTTGCTTCTTACCTTCGGAAGAACATCATTTGTACTAGTGACAATTGCTGTAATTGCCTCCTATTTTAGAACCAAACCCTTTTTCCGTCGTAACTGGAGGGCCTTTCATATACTAAACTACTTGGCCTTCTTTTTGGTTTTTTTTCATGCACGAGTGGGTACTGATACTTTTACACCGCCATTTTTGTACGTTTATTGGCTTGCCACAACACTTGTTTCCGGTACTTTAATTTATAAAGTTTTTTCACCAATTATTGCAAGGCTTGTATTTAAGTTTAAGGTTACTGACAAAGCGCAGGAAAAGGCGTAATATTATTTTTAAGATATGGATGATTCTTCACGCTGGGACGCAATCCATCAAAAAAATTTTAAAGAAAACGAGTGGCATTCTCATTTTGCAGAAGAAAAGGAGAAACTATTTCCCCGTGGTTGTTTGGT
>MGHC01000037.1:56321-64154 GCA_001793015.1 Candidatus Woesebacteria bacterium RIFCSPLOWO2_01_FULL_39_10 | reverse complement strand
TAACAAGACAGGTTGATTTTGGACTTCAGGCAATTCCCATAAAAGATGGTTCCGCTGATGTTGTATATTCTCGAATATCTTTAAATTATTTTGGCGCAAAACACACTACAAAAATTTTTGCTGATATTTCTCGGATACTTAAACCAGAAGGTGTTGCCTACCTTTCGTTTAAATCACCTGATGATGCGATGGAAATGGAATTTTTTGAAAAAAGCTCTGTGGTCTACGAACCTAATGTTTTTATTGAGGGCGATATGCTTAGAAGTAGATTCACTATAGAACAGCTAGGAAATATGCTAACAAATGCGGGAATTTCGCATTTTGAAGTTAAACCCTTTCAAGAGGATTTGGGGGTGAAAGGTGAGGGACATCACCCGATACTTTATGTGAATGAGATAGTTTTTAAAAAAGCGTAAGACGTTTAGTATAAAAATATGAATCTGGCTAAAAAAATATTTCTACTTTCTATATCTACTCTTTTTTCTGTAATAATGCCTGCGCGAGTTTTTGCCCAAGAAAGTAGAGCAGTCAGGGTTAGTACAATTCCGCGAGATCAAGTAATAACTCAGGATTTTTTATTAAAAGGTGGGGAGGTTGTTGAAGTTTCCGGAACGGTAAATGGAGATTTAATAGTCGCAGGTGGGGAAGTTTTAGTAGAAGGGGTAGTTAACGGTGACCTGATCGCAGCAGGCGGAAAGGTTAGATTGACAGGCGAGGTTACGCAGAATGTACGTGCAGTCGGTGGTGAATTAAGTATTAATGGAAAAGTTGGAAGAAATATTATTGTTGCTGGGGGTGATATTGATATCTCAGCAGCGGATTTGGGTGGAGGAGTAATTATTCTTGGCGGTGATGTACGGATTTCATCTCCAATAAAAGGCGATCTCTTGGTATACGCAGGCTCTTTAGTTTTGGAAAATAATATTGAAGGAAACGTTGAGGCAGCTGTTGGAACATTAACTATTGCTTCGGACACAGAAATTACTGGTGATCTAACTTACACAAGCGAGGAAGAAGCAATTATTGCTAATGATGCTAGCATTTCCGGACAAGTTGTGAGAAGGCCTTCAGCTGACAATTTTGCGTCGAAAAACCTTACCGATGTAAGAAAGTTGTCCGAAAAGGCTAAGGGTTTTCAGTTTGGAGCAAAAGTGGTAAGTTTTTTTGCGGCACTTTTTATTGGACTTCTAATAGTCAAGTTCTCGCCAAACTTTACGTTAAAGTGTGCAACAACAGTAAAAGCCAAATTTACAAAGTCTTTTATAGTCGGTTTTCTTGCTCTTTTACTCACGCCGTTTGCTCTTATAGTTTTTATGCTAACGATTATCGGAATTCCTTTTGCAATACTTTTACTTTTTGCTTACATAACTTTAATTTACGTTTCAAAGATTTTTGTATCATATCTTCTGGGCATGCTTTTATTGCGAGAAAAAGAAGTTCATTCTAAATACTTACCATTAATCTTTGGACTTGTTATTTATTATGTAGTATCGTTTATTCCAATCCTTGGATTTTTTGTTGGATTAATTTCTACATCAGTAGGAATTGGAGCAATTTTACTTTCCAAGAAAGAAGTCTACGAAAAGGCAGTAGCTAACAAAATTATTTGAAAAAATTCTTCGTTTTTTCATCGTAACGCCTTACTATTCTACTTACCTTCCATGAAACCACAGCAACCAAGGGGCCTAAAGGGGCAAGTATAAGAAATCGTAAGTTAAGAAGTGCCAGCAAAAGAAATACTGCTCCGAAAAGTATTCCAAAAAATAACCAATATTTAAACTGGTTATACCACAAATAATCGTTAGGCATGGGTTTTTCGGCCTTGGGTTTTTTCATTTCATTCACATTGACAACGGCCATGGGAGTAATACTACCCATCTTCTTTTTCTCGACCTCGAAGGAAGGCTTACCTGTTCCTGGAATGTCTGTCATATTAATAAAAGTATAACATTGCTACCTACTTTGAGTTAAAGTTGCTACTATAATTAATAAGGAAGAATGTTCAAAAAAGTTATCATAGTTATTGCACTTATTTTAATTGCTGGTTTTGGACTCTATGCTATAGCGGTTCTTTCTGGCAAAGTTGGTAGTACAAATCAAATTTCGAACCAAAACCAAATACCTCAAGTTCAAGAAAAAAAGAGTGTGATTCAAGACGTCGGCAATTTATTAGGGTTCGATAAACCTAATACAATCTCTGTAGGCAAAGTACTTCCCGGTCAGGAAATTACGATTAATTCAGTTAAGTTAGAAAAGTCAGGATATGTGGTAGTTTACCGGAGTGCAAAGAGCCTTCCAATTGATGTTCTAGGTTACTCAAGAAAGCTTCCAGAAGGTGAAAATAAAGATGTTAAAATTACACTGAGAAGGAGAGTTGAAGTAGGCCAGATAGTATATTTTGGTTTTAGAATCGATGATGGAGATGGTTATTTTGAGATATCAGGTAAGTATGACGTGCATGTTGTAAGAGCGGACGGAACTCCTATTTTAGAAAAAGTAACTGTAGAAAATTAATTTTCTGAAGTGCTGGATAAATTCCTCAACGAATATAAAGATAAATCGGACCGAAGGCAGAGTCTTGGTTAAATAGTTTTTTGCTAGGTTTCCACCCGTCAAACTTGAAGGCATATGATACTATCCTTGAACCCGTACGCAGCTCTTTTTGGAGTTTATCCTTTAGTTTCTGGTTAGTTTCAGGCAGTAAAAAAAGAGTGACAACATTAGCTTTTGATAAGTCCACTTTATAAAAATCACCGCGAATTATCTTCGCATATTTGTTTAATCCAAAAAGCAACAGCATAAAATGAGAATAAAAAGTTTTCAAAGGATCAATTTCTACCCCATAGGCGTTTGCTCCCATAAGTGCTGCTGCCGTAACGATTCTGCCATCACCCGAACCTAAATCGTACAGTACATCACCTTTTTTAACCTGTGCCAAACGCAGCATCTTCTCAACTGTTTTTGGTTCAGTGGGAACAAATGGTGCACCTTTCTGTGTTGTAAGTCTTGAGTAAAAGGGCCATAAAAAATACAAAAGAACAATAATTATGACTATGATAAACGGTTCCATATATTATTATGCGTTACTTATACATAATACTACTGTTTTGCGGTGAATGAAGTACTTGATTGCGGTACATGTTTAGAGTAATATTTGGCAAAATGAATTACTTTGTAAAGACACAATCATATCTAGCTTTGGTAAACCCTGCAAACGCAGATCCCCTAGAAAGAAAAGCAAAGGAGCTTCTTGACGATGAAATAACTTATGAAAAAGCTTCACAAGCCTTACGCCGTCGCTTTGTTCGCGGCGCCGAGGTTGTTGAAGGAGTCGATAGGGCTTCAAGAATTACAAAAATAAAACGAGAAAAATTTGGAGGGAAATTTAAATATACAATATTAGGTGCAGACGGGAACTGGTTCGAACCCGAAGAAAGAATTTGGGTTGTTGCAATGTATGCTCTTTGGCAAGACTCGAAGCGTTAATATTCTTCTTAAGCTACTACTGCCATTATTAGTAATATTAATTATATCGGCATGGAGTTTGTCCGATGTTTTAAAAAACCCAAGTACGGCTCTTGTTAATGCCGGAGACGACATATTGATAACTTGGATAATCAATCAAAATATCCAAAAGATTCCAAATAACCTCGGAAACCTTTTTCAAGGCAATATTTTTTACCCTTATGAAAATACGATGGCTTATTCTGATCTTTTTTTACCATCTTCGCTTATTGCTTATATTCCAGTTAAGTTAACGGGGTTGCCAATTCTTGGCTATAACATAAATCTTTTTGTTGGCCAAATTGCGACGATGTTAGTTATTTACCTTTGGTTTTTGGAAATGATGAAGAATAAGACCCCCTCTTTGCTAGGAAGTATAGCCTTAGGACTTTCACAAATTCGGATTCACTACTATGCGCATCTTCAGATGTGGAATATGCAATGGTGGTTACTAGCTTCTTGGATGATATGGAAATTTTCAAAATTGGGTAAAGTTAAATATTTATATTTCGCAGGAGTAACTGTTGCAATTCAGTTTTGGGAAAGTGTACTTCCTGTTTATTTTTTTGGTGCTGTAGCAAGCATTGTTCTTCTACCCAAAATTAAGGAGTTATTGGTTAACTGGAGACATTTACTAGTAATATTTTTGGTTACATTCTTTCTGACATTTCCTGCAATCAAAACTTATTACGAAGTATCTTTCGAATTTAATTATCAAAGATCAATTAGGGATGCAGCACACTTTTCGATGAGTGTGAATGACCTTGGGGAGACGTTTTTAAGTCCGGGTCTTTACTCGCTATTTTTAATATCTCTTGTAATAATCTTTAAAAAGTTGAAAACTCAAAGAAATAATTTATATTGGCTATCTGGTTTGCTAATTTTTGGAATATTAATGTCCTTTGGTCCTGTTTTAAAGTGGGAAGGAGCAACGGTTAAGTTTTTTGACAAGTATTTTATCCCATTACCTTACGGGTTATTTTACTACACAATTCCCGGCTTTACCGCTCTAAGGACTCCGTTACGATGGCTATGGGTTTCTACGTTTGCAGCTTCAGGGTTTATAGCATTTTCAATATCTTTATACAAATCAAGAATTAAATATCTGGTTTTGCTAGGCGGATTTGCTATTGCAATTTTAGGTGGAAGGCAGGTTCCTGTTGAAACTTATGCACCGACTCCTGATAAATACCCAGAAGTATATTCTTTTTTGAAAAGATTACCTGGAGATGCAATTTTAGAACTGCCAATGTATACATGGGGGCATGGAGAAATATATAAACAGGAATTTTGGAGAATGTTATATAGCCTTGAACACAAGAAAAATCTGGTAAATGGAACTTCCGGATTTACTCCGCTTGATAGAGAGATTCTTGCAGGGAATTTGGAGAAGGATTTTCCGAGTATTGAAACAGAGGAAATTCTTTCGGAGATTAATGTTAACTATATTTTAGTTCATAAAAATCAGTTTACCCAAGATAAAATAGTAATAATAAAGAGTTGGGGTAAAGAAAAGCTTATTTGGGAAGATGCCGAAACGTTAGTCTATAAGTTATAGAATAACTAGATTGCATTTCTATGACTTTTATAAATATAATGAGAGCTAGAATGAAACTTCGAAAAGGAATAGATAATACATTTTTACTTTTCTCTTTTACTAGTTGGTTCGTAAATTTATTTAGTCGAATCAAAAAGCGAATACCGAAACAACTAAGTAGACTCATGCTTTTTGTTTATGTTTCTGTTTTAGTTATTGGTATTATTCTGACGATTGCTTATGTATTTTTTCACGATCTGACAGTCTGTTCCTCATTATTTGGCGAAAGTTTTTGTACACCTTTGGGTATTTTTATTGCTCTAACCGCCTCTCTTCCTGGTTACATTATTGTGGGAAATATTTTAAAATTTTTCCCCGAACTTCCTTGGGTTGTTTCTTTAGTAATTGTCACAGTTGTGTCGGGGGCCTTTTATTTTTTTCTCGGAACTTTTATTGACAGGTTAAAAACTAAGAAAATAACTGTAGCTGAGGCAAATAAAATAATTATAGTAGTTGCCTTATTCTTACTTTTCTTATTCTTAATTTCACTCCTCGAATGAAAAAAATAGGATGTTTGATACTTTTCTGCCTACTTTTGTTTTTACCTACAAATGTTCAAGCACAGACTCCTGATTACAGTTTGGAGAATTATGTAATCACAGATTTTCAAAGTGAAATTGGAGTTGAAAAAGATACCTCACTTCTAATTACAGAAACTATTACTGTTAACTTTCCTGATCAACGCCATGGAATTTTCAGAATAATCCCCATTATTTATACAGTAAAAGGTAAAACATTAAGAACAAAACTTTTCGTAGAAAGTGTTACTGACTCCTTTGGAAATCTGCAGAAGTATGAAAAAAGTAGAGTTGGACAAAGTGTAAGTTTAAAGATTGGCGACCCGGATGTTCTCGTTACAGGACTTCAGACCTACGTGGTTAAATATAAAGTCAAAAATGTAATTCAAAGATATGATGCTTACGATGAAGTTTACTGGAATGTAACCGGGAGAGAATGGGATACTGATATTCTAAATGCTGTCGCAAAAGTTAACTCCCCGTTTGCAGATATTACAAATGTAGACTGCTTTGCGGGTCCTGTTGGCACAGAAAGTAAAGATTGTAACAGCACCTTTGTTAACAACGAGGCGGATTTTACTTCCGAGACTCAACTTGGATATGGATCTGACTTCACAATTGTTGTTGCCCTTGATAAAGAAAATGGACTTATTTTCCCCGGTAGGTTAGAAATTGCGGTTGATACAATTTTCGATAATTGGGGATATGCTGTTTCAATAATTCCTTTCTTTGTAATTTTTTTCTTTTGGTACAAACGTGGGCGTGACAAAAAATATGCAGGTGAAAATATTTACTACGAACCTGAAGATAAAACGGAAATTACAAAGCCACTTTTTTCTCGAGAGCATTTGCCTCTTGTTTATCACCCGATAGGTGGATTAACTCCCTCTGAAGTGGGAACAGTAGTTGATGAGAAGGTAGACATTTCTGACGTGATTGCAGAAATACTTGAACTTGCCAGACTTGGCTTTATAGAAATTCGTAAAATCGAAAAGAAAAAATTTTTGGCCGATGAAGTTGAATACGCATTTATAAAAAAGGATAAGTACAATGACGATAAAGCAAGAAATACCCTTCATAATTATCAGGATTATCTTTTACAGGAACTGTTTAGATCAACAGTAATTCACAAAAGTGTCGAAATTGCAGAAAAGTTTTTTAAAGGTAATGAAAAGCATTTAGACGATGTCCGTAAACTTCTTGCCAAAAAAGAATACGCGCTTTTGGGAGGACTTAAAAATCACTTTTACGAGGGTTTGCCAGTTTTCAAAAAGAAGCTTTACGAACGTATGGAAGAAGAAGAAATTTTTCACGAAAATCCTGATTCAGTGCGACAAAAATGGATCGGACTTTTAGTAATTCTAGAAATAGGCGCATTTGCGGTCATAATGAATTTTTTTACTTCAACGGCCAATTTTGGACCGATTGTGCCCTTTGTTATATTTAGCATCCCAGCATTTATTTTTGCACTCTCCATGCCACGGCGTACTGCATATGGATACTCTCTAAAAAGGCAGATAGAAGGCCTTTACTGGTACCTACAAAAGGGGAAATGGCGTCATGATATTTCTGAGAAACATTTATTTATTGAAGAGATCCTTCCTTTGGCTGTTGCACTCGGGATTGTGGAAAAGCTAGCACAAGATATGAAAGATTTAAACTTAGCTCCACCTTCCTATTTTAGCGGTACTAGTTTAGCTGCGTTTTCAAGTGATATCGGTTCCTTTAGTACCACAACTTCAAATACTCTTCTTTCTGCTCCCGGCGGAAAATGGTCAGGTTCCTCAAGCTGGAGCGGCGGCTCAGGCTTTTCCGGCGGAGGGTCTTCTGGTGGTGGTTTTGGAGGAGGCGGAGGAGGGAGTTGGTAAAGATTTTATAATAAGATACGAAGCAGACAAGATAAGTGCAAGAACACTAAACACAAATGAGTGATAACGAATAGAAGTATCCTTAAACTTTAGTATAATCTTGTGAACACCTTTTTCCAACTCAAAAGTTATAATTCCCGGAAAGTCTTTATTTGTGTAAATTATTTCTTTTGTGGCTCCGTCGACGGTCAACTCCCAACCGGGAAAATAATAAGTATTTTCTTTTAGATAACTTAATTTTTTGGCTTCAACCTTATATGAATGTAATATGTTCGATCTTTCTTCTGAAAGTATCCTTATTTCACCAGTCATGGTCTCTAGGTGATTTTTAGGAATAGTCTTTTGC
>MGHC01000037.1:42729-56279 GCA_001793015.1 Candidatus Woesebacteria bacterium RIFCSPLOWO2_01_FULL_39_10 | reverse complement strand
ATTTCAGGAACATTTCCACGGTTACCCCAATTAAGTACGGGTGATCCAATAGCCAGAACCAGTAAAAAGTAGAATAACTTTTTGTTTTTCAAGTGTTGGAAAGCAAAGGCGGTTACCGCCGAGGAAACTAGAATAATAATTGAAAGAATACGATATGGGAATTGTATTCTGCGCAGTATTTCAAGAATGTCCCATATGGGCTTACTCAAACTTATAATTAAAAATAAATAAATCCAAAAAGCGCCGAAGAAGAAAAGGGTATATTTATTGCGATATCGCTTTATTAATATTAGATATGCTGCGATGAAAATTATGATCCAGTGTGCATACCCGACAATTGGTGAAAGTTCGCCCATTGGTCCTTGAAAAAGAAATCCCAATCGCCAGGGAGAATAAAGAAGACTAGTTATCTTAGGAAATACAACTTGGCTATTCACATCAGTTAATTGATGAGTGAATTTTGCCTCCATCAAAACCGGTAACCAGTAGTAAGCACTGAATGCTAGACCCAGTAGGAAAGGTAAAATGTTTTTCAAAATAGCATTAAGTGTACGAATTTTTAACAACAACGTTGAATAAAGAAATAGAAGTGGAATTCCTAAAAGTGAAACTGCTTGGTGTGAAAGAATTAGAAATGAAATGCTAAGCCCTGTTAAAAATTTCCAAAGAAAAGACTTTCTTTTATTCGCTTTATCAATCAAGTACAAAGAAAGTGGCATGAAAACCATTGCCAGCATTTCTCCAATATCTACCCTAAAATGCATATCAATAAGATGATACGGAGCAAATAAGTAAAAAATTGCTCCCACGAATGCAAACCTTTCGGAAACGTGATTTTTAAGCCAAAAATACATTGCTAAACCTGATGAAATATATGAAGTAATTAAAACTAGTTTTAAGCTGTTTAAAAAACTTAATCCAAAAAAGTGATATAACGACCCTAAATAGTAAGGTAAAGGATAAGCGAAGATAAAATTGGGATAGCCATAAGTTGCATTAAGTTCTCCAGCCCAGTGTGGAATAAGTTGTCCTTCAGATAGTGCACTGTAAAACGACATCAATTTAGCCATATTTATTGTTAAGTCTCCGCTTTCGTATGAACCTTGACGAAAAATGCTGATGATTGGGAGAATTGAGAAGCCGAGTAGGGTTAAGACAACGTTAAGCGGTTTTTTACGATAAAATCTAAGAAAGATTAGTAAAGATAAATATAAAAGGGTGGCAATTAGACTTACAAAAACCATTCGGTAAGGTTTGTGGCTTAAGATTGAAAAATACATTTTGAAATTAATCCGTAGTATAGTTATTTTGTGGTAATACCAAAAGACCCTTTTAGAGTAGAAGAATTAAGAAACGAACTGGCTGTTAGTCGACGTTTAAAAGAACTTAAGGAAACATATTCGTCTAAGTATCCAGAGATACCAGATTTAAATACTCCAGGATTGTGGGATAAGTTGAACAAGGAATATGTATTTTCGGAAGAGTCAAATCCCATTGCCTACGATAGATTTATTACGTTTGTTAAACTTTTAAGTAATATCGAAGGAAAAGTTCTTAATGTTGGAACTGGTTCTGGAGTTTTGGAAAGGCTTATATATGAAAATGGTTTAAGTTTTGACTGGTATGGGATTGATATTGCGCCTAAAAGTATTCAAATATTAAAAAGTAACTTTACAAAATGGCATTTTAAAACAGGAAATGTTAAAAGATTACCCTTTTCTAAAAATACATTTGATTGTGTAGTTATGTCTGAGGTGCTAGAGCATATTCCACCAAAACAGACATTCAAAGCGCTTTCCGAAGTACATCGGGTCTTAAAACATTCCGGCAAACTTATCATCTCTGTCCCATCGAACGAAGGATTGGAAGAAATGAGTAAAAGTGGAGTAAATCCTAATGCACACACGAGAGTTTATACGAGCGATTTACTTAAAGCCGAGCTAGAAATATCTGGATTCCGAATAGATTGGCAAAAAGAACTTTACGCGTTTCCTACAAACTACGAAATAAAGACTTTTATAGTGAAATTTATACTTCCGGGTTATAGAAAGCCTAACAATTTTATCTTTCTCGCAACAAAATTATGAAAATACTTTTTTTGACACGGCTATTTTATCCTCATGTCGGCGGGGTAGAGAAGCACGTTTTGGAATTATCTAAGATATTATTAAAAAAGGGACATAGAGTAACCGTTATCACGACCAAACATGATGACCTGCTAAGTTACCGTGATACAGTTCACGGCATCAACATTTTTCGATTTAAACAACCAAAAATAAAATACTTTGGTCTTCTTTACACTTGGTATTGGCTTTTACAAAACAAAAGTTTAATTAAAGAAAGTGATGTTATACACATGCATGATGTTTTTATCTGGTATCTACCATTTAGATTATTGTTACCAAACAAAAAAGTTTATACCACCTTCCATGGCCAATGGGGTAAATACCCAATTAGCCTTAACGATATTGTGCAAAAAAAACTAGCCACAAAATTTTCGACTGGCAACATTTGCATTGGTGACTATATCCAAAAAAATTATGGACTTAAAGCCGATATCATTTCTTACGGCGCAACAAAGTTAGCAAAGAAATTTGTTAGTAAAAAAAAGAATTTAGTAGTCTATGTTGGTAGACTAGATATAGATATTAGTCTTCCTTTATTTCTTAAAATGTTGAAACGTTACCATGATTCGAATCATGGTAACGGAATAAAAGTCATTTTTTGTGGAGGTGGAGTACTAAGCAAAGAATGTGAGAATTATGGTGAGGTTCTTGGTTTTACTGACCCCACCCCATATTATGAGAAAGCAAAATTCTGTTTTGCCTCGGGTTATTTGACTATCCTTGAAGCACTAGTGCACAAATGTCTTGTCTTTGTTGTTTACAAAAATCCTTTGCAAAAAGATTATTACACACTTACCCCTTTCAATAAATTTATCGTGATTGCATCAAACCCAGATGATCTTTTCAAGAAATTCAAATATTATTCAAAAAACCAAAAGTTAACTGAAAAAAGAATTGAGGATGGGTATAATTGGGTAAAGACCCAAACATGGGAAAAGATGGCTTCAAGCTATTTAAAGTTGTGGAACCTTCAAAAAATATGAAGGTTTCTGTTTGTTTAACTGTTTTTAACGAAGAAAAAAGCATAAAGAAACTTCTGGAAAGCTTATTATCCCAAACAAGAAAGCCCGACGAGATTGTAATTGTTGATGGGGATTCAACAGACAAAACTGTTGAGATAATTCGCCATTTTCAAAAAAAATACAAAGTAATTAAGTTGTTGATAGAGAAGTGTAATAGAGCACGAGGAAGAAATTTGTCAGTTGAGTTTGCGAAAAATGAGATTATTGCTATAACTGATGCGGATTGTGTAGCTGAAAGGAATTGGCTTGAAAGAATAACAGAACCTTTCAAGGAAGGGAAAGTGGATATCTCTGCTGGTTTTTACCGCATGCGAGCGGAGAATTCGTTTCAGAGGGCAGAGTCGGTATATCTAGGTGTGCTTCCATCAAAATTTGACGATACTTTTTTACCCTCTACTCGTTCAATTGCATTTCGCAAGAAAATTTGGGAGGAAATAGGAGGTTTTCCGGAAGGGAAAAATAATTCCGCAGAAGATACAGATTTTAATTACAAAGCAGTTAAAATGGGAGCTAAGTATTCACGCGTGAAAAATGCAAGAGTAGAGTGGAGGATACCGAATTCTTTTAGTGTATTTATTAAAAAAATTTATGATTATGCAAAGTGGGATGCCAGTTATGGAATTTGGTGGCATCCTGCAAAAGGTTTATCGTCGCACAATATTAAAGCGTTTTTTATTGTTCTCCGCTACCTTCTGGGATTTATATTGTTACTTTTGTCTCTTAATAACCCTTCACTCTTCCCTATTCTTTTCATTCTAATATTACTTTATATAATCTGGTCTTTCAGAAAAGTCTACCTTGAATATCGCGATTGGCAAGCAGGGTTGTGGGGAATAATTCTGCAATTTACAACCGATATTGCAGTTATAGTTGGCTTCTTATCGGGTCTTGCTAAAAATTGAAAGACGATTATAAAGATTGGTTTTGATATATAAATTATTGGTTTCTTAAGATTGCTATCCCTATTACTCCTACAAAAGCCAATACAATACCTAAATATTTACGCTTTGAAATATTTTCCTTTAATAAAAACTTCGAAAGAAGGACGGTTAAAGCTCCATTAATTCCAGTAATCGGTGATGCAATAGAGGCTGGGGCAAAAGAAAAACTCAGCCATAGAAAACCAGTTCCAATAATATTGAACAAACCACCCAGGAGCGCAAATTTATAGTCTTTCACTCTTTTGATAACTCCTTCGACAGAATCAACAAGTGACTGTTTTTCGATTCTCAAATACGCAATAGCCACGGGAATTTGTACAAATCCTAACGAGAAAAGGAAGCTAAAATCATTTGATCGATTGATATATCCCTTGGAAATCGTATCAGACAGTCCAATACATACTGCTGCGATAAATGGCCACATTATGCCTTTTCGAAACTTCAACTCATCTTTTTTTAGCTTGCCTGGCATACTTGCAACTACACTTCCCAAGATAGCCAAGGCTACAAAGAACATTAAGGATAAAGAGAGAATCTCATTGTTTAATAGTCTTGAGAAAATTACTGTATAGACTGGATAGGTTGCAAGGACGGTGGCAGTAACGGCAAGCTCTCCTTTTGATAGAGCATAGAAAACAATTGCCTCAGATAAAATTGCAGAAATAACTGCGAACATGATGGCTTGCCACCAATTCACTGTTCCAGAAATTCCCATAAATACAGCTAAAGGAACCCAAATCAGTAACCCAAATATCGCATCAAAGAAGAAAGCAATTGAAGGAGGCAGTTCCTTGAAGCTTTTTCTTAAAGCAATTTGGGAAAATCCGATAAATACTGCGCAAAGAATCGCAAAAATAATTCCAACCATGATTGTAGTATAGCCTAAACGATATCAATAAATCTGCAAAAGTTGCTGTATTAAGTACATTGCTCAGGGCATTGGATTATCTCAATTCAGTTTGTGGTTAAGAATTTTTTCCACGTAGCGAAGAGTTGGGTTTCGTACATATTCTTTACCGAAACGGCTTCATTATTGGTAAAATTGTGTTAGGGTGCGCAAATTGTTTGATAACACAATAATTTTATACTCTCCATCAAATACAGGTTTTGGTTACAATGTTGGTTTTTTAATCGGCATTTCGTTAATAATTGGTGGTGGAAAGGGGTTGCCAATCTAATATTGTTAAGTGCAACCGCAACTGTTCTTACTATCTACTAAACAGGTATTTAGGGTCGAAGAATACTTTTTTAACTTGAGGGAGTTTTCCTTTAAAACCAAACTCTCGCCACAAAACCTCACCGTTTTCCAAAAAATACCCAACTTCCAAGTCGGTTTCCGAACTTTTAGGATTTAAAATTACAAGGTAATCACCCCTTTCGGGATTAAGTATTCCCACAAGCGAATCTTTATCCTTCTTAATTTGGCCATTTGGTTTTACTACAGTCAGGTCTGCATCGTCAGATATAAAAATAATTGCCGATGTGGGTTCAACGAAGCTGGTTTCGAGAGGGGTTGCTTCAGCTAGCCCCAAAAAATTAAAAATTTCCGTTATGCCTTGCGATGAACTGACAAGTCCTATGTGTGTTTGATTTATTTCTGTATTTTCTGCGCCGGATAGCCTACTACTTGTTAATAAGACGGTTCCGTCACCCTCATTTGTGAAAGTTTTTCCAGTAGGCTTACCATCTTCCCAGTTACCCATAATTTCATCATAAAGATTTCTATCTTTAACGGGAATTTCTTTAAGTGTATCAAAACCTTTTCCGCTCAATGTTCCAACCCGAACACCGTTAAAATTAAAGTTTTCGCTAAGCCACTCGTTTATTGCGGACATTCCACTTAAAGGCTTGAAATTTCCATCTTTCTTGTCTTTTAAATATTCAAAAACTGGTAATAGGTTTTCAACAGAAGGTATAAATGTTCTAATATTCACCCTGTTGTTGGAAATGACACCGCCACAATGCCTTAATAAAATATGTCCGGCGATTTTAAGCAAGAAATTGTCATTCCAGATTTCCCCTCCCGACCAAGCAGGATAAGCTAGAGGGGAGCCTTGATGGGGAGAACCAACAGAAATGTAATCTTTAATTTTATTTTGACTACCGCTTTTTTCAATATATGCTCTTCCCACCAACCCGCCCATACTATGTCCGATAAAGTGAGTTTTTTCGTTTTCATCAAGGTATGATTCTATGAAATTCGATAATTTAGATGAATTACTTGGTATCACTCTCCTCCAGTCATAGTAGAATTCTTTAATTTCCATACCCGAGTCTTCTTTCAAGGCAGTAAGGAGTGGGTTATAAACATCTTCGGCAAAAGATGCCAGTTCCCAGGTATAGCCATTTTCAAATTTACACCTAAGCATTGCATCAGAATTCCAACTCGCCCCCATTCCGGGAACAAATGTTATTGTGTTAACAATTTCTGCAGACTGAAGTACGAAGTCATCAAACTGCGCATCAATATAATCTACAAGTTTTCTATCGTCAATTCCATTTTCTCTAACAGTTGCAGCAATCCCTGTATTAAAATCAGACATTGTTCCTCTGAAAGTGCCAACATGAACAAGTTCACCATCAATAAGCCCAGTTACCTTTTTAGTAGTAGGATCAAACTGGATTTGAAGCGTATAGGATCGATTTAGTTCAAGATTAAATGGGAGTGAAACACAACCGCTTTCTTTCTCCTCCTCTAAAGACGCCCCAACACACCTTAAAATATCTTTTTCCTCAAATACTAATTGAGACCTGGGCACTCCATGCAATGTTCCGACACTGTGGTCGCCGATTGTGAGTAAAATTCTATTATTCGAATCAAACTCTATAGTAATAAGGGATATGAATCCTTCATTTCCTTCTACTATTTTTACATTTGTTTGTACAATGACTAAATTGCTTAATGGGAATTCGTTGGTAGAAATCAATGACTTTCCAAACCACCCTACCCAAGTACCGTCAATTTGTGTGTCGAGAAGCGTATCCTCGCCAGCTATCTTTAATACACTCCCAGTTTCTGTAAGACTTAATTGTGATGTTGGGTTAAATGAGCCAAGTTTCTCAAGTGCGTATCCTTTTTCCACCCATTTACTATCCAAAATGTTATCGTTGAAATTATCTGAAAATAAAATAGTATCTGCTTTTACGTTTGAAGAATTAAATATCAAAGTTAAAATAGAGAATGAAGTTGTATATAAAAACTTAAGGAGCATCTTTCTCACAATATAAATAATTTGGGTCTAAAAAGCGTTTATGTCAAGATACAAATAAAAGTATTTCTTATGAAGACGTTTAGATCTGTACTAAGCATAGTCGTATATAAAATTTCCCGTTTTACGAAAAAAAATTTACTGTCTGATTTTTTCTTACTCATGAGGTTTCTTTTTTCTTGGAATTTTGCTAAAGACAGGAAAATTAGATATATAAATAAATTTGAACTAAGGATTTATTCTCAGAACGGAGAAGATGGAATCTTGCAAACGATTTTTTATAAGATTGGGACAAAAAACAGATACTTTGTAGAATTTGGTGTAGGTGATGGTAATGAATGTAATACCCGTTTTTTGAAAGAAGCACATAACTGGAAGGGTCTTTGGATGGATGCAAAATATAAATCAAATGATATTAAAAAGGAACTAGTCACAAAAGAAAATGTTGAGAAGCTTTTTAAAAAATATAAAGTTCCGAAAAATTTCGATTTATTATCAATTGATATTGACGGAAACGATTACTGGGTTTGGGAAGCGATTAAATATTATAAACCCAGAGTTGTCGTGATTGAATACAATTCTGTATATCCTCCTCCAATAAAAGTTGCTGTAAAATATGATGCTAATTTTGAAAGAGAAGCTGATAATTATTTCGGAGCTAGCTTAAGTGCTTTGGAGGCTTTGGGAAGAGAAAAAGGCTATACTCTAATCGCTTGCGATAGCAATGGAATAAATGCATTTTTTGTAAGAAGCAATCTTGTAAAAGACCGATTTCTTATTGATACGATTGTAAATATTTATAAGCCGCCTAAGTTTGGTCTAAAATTAGACGGAAAGTATGTAGGTTATAAGAAAAGTAAAAGGGAAATGATTTCGATATGATCGAAAATATTTATCATGGGTTATCTTAGGCAAACAGTAAAAGGTTTGGGATGGATCGGGGGTTTGCGTGGGCTAACAAGATTTGTAACTTTTATAAAGCTTGCAATTCTCGCACGTATTTTAACCCCTTTTGATTTTGGTTTATTTGGAATCGCCGCACTTGTTTTGGCATTTCTTGAAATCATTTCGGAAACAGGAATTAATATCTTTTTATTACAGCGCAAAGAAGGTTGGAAAGATTTCCTCGATTCGGCGTGGGTAATATCAATAACTCGTGGTATTTTAGTTTCGCTTACAATTTTTTTATTAGCACCCTTTATTTCAAACTTCTTTGATAATCCTGATGTAATTTCCCTACTGTATATAACATGTTTTATTCCTTTAGTCCGAGGCTTTATTAATCCTGCGAATATTATTTTTCAGAAAGAATTAAATTTTAGTAAAGAATTTTTATATAGATTAGCTCTGATGGTTACAGAATTTTCGGTATCTGTATATTTGGCAATTGTATTAAAAAGTCCACTTGGTTTGATATTGGCGATACTTGCCTCGGCCGTTGTAGAAGTTTTTATATCATTCTTAATTTCACCCAGACCGAAGTTTAAGTTTGATTGGAATAAATCAAAAAGTATTCTTTATCAGGGCAGGTGGGTTACGGGTTTCGGTATTTTTAATTACCTTTTTACTCAAGGCGACGATATAGCTGTCGGAAGAATTCTTGGCGAATCTCCATTGGGAATTTATCAGAATGCATATAAGCTTGCCACCTTACCCACAACTGAATTAACAGATGTTATTTATAGAGTTACTTTCCCTATATATTCCAAAATGTCTGAGGAAAAGCAAAGACTTAAGGAAGCAATTAAAAAACAAGTACTTTTTACTTCAATTTTTATGTTTGCGATAGGTTGTGTTTTATTTATTTACTCAAGAGAAATAGTTCTAATTGTTTTAGGTTCTCAATGGATTGAAGCAGCTGGTGTTGTTAAAGTCTTAGCTTTCTTGGGTGCTGTTCGAGGAATTTCTTTTTCTTTCAATTCTTTATTTTTAGCTTTAGAAAAACAGAAATATGTAACTTATATAACTTTTACTAGTCTTTTTGCGATGGTTATTGTTCTTTTTCCTATGATTAAAACTTACGGTATTGTAGGTGCTGCGGCATCCGAAATGATTGCCTCGATAGTGAGTTTACCCGTTGCCTTCTACTTAATGAGAAAAACCTTCAAGGATCTATGAAAAAACTCAACTTAGGTTGTGGCGGCGATTATAAGAAAGGCTGGACTAATGTTGATATTGATAAAAATGTTAGAGCAGATATTTATTCGGAGTTAAGTGAGAATTTTCCATTTAAAAATAACGTGTTCGATTATATATTGGCTCAGGATTTGCTTGAACATCTGACGAAAGAAAAAGCACGTGTTTTTTTAGAAGAATGTTACAGAGTACTTAAAGACGACGGATTATTAGAATTAAGAACGCACAATGTGTTCCAAATCTTCGAACAATTTAAAGACTACCCTTCTGACGTGATGGATTTTATTTATGGAATTACTGAAGTTAATGGGGAATATGGAGTACATAGATATGGATATTCTAAAGAAATGTTACAAAACACGCTAGCAAGGGCGGGATTCAAAACCTTGAAACTAGCAAATGAAACAACTAATTTTGTTGTAACGGCTAAAAAAGCTTTAAAAGAAGTTGGTAGAGTAAATTTATTTCTAAGTGGAATCGATTCTGGGGGATTTGGTGGTGCAGAAACATTTTTAGAAAATTTAGCCCGCAGTCTTAAAAAAAGTAGCATCAATACAACTTTTTTAGTCACAAAAGGCAGAGAGTTAGATAAGTACGTAAGCGGGAAAAAATACAAAGTAATAAGTTTTCCGTTTAGAATGGATATTGTTGGGGACTGGAAAGGTTTTATAAAATTCCTTTTACTATTTATTCCTTTCTGCGTAATATCGCTTCAAAAAATATCTACGATTCGGAAATTTGATAATCCCGTACTTTTAATAACAGGCATATCAGATAAAGTAGTATTTACTCCTATCGCAAAATTATTTTCTATTCCTGTTGTCTGGCTCGAATTCGGTCCGCTAGAGGACCTATTTAAGAAGAACTTTTATATACCTAAAGTTTTGTATAGACTAGTAAAAGAGTTACCCGACCTAGTTATTGTCCCTTCTACTAATACGAAATCTAAGATAATACCGCAGGTGAGAATAGCTGAATCGAAAATAATAATTATTCCCGTTGGTATAACACTTTTGGATCGAAATCTTGTTAAAAAAATACAACGAGATGGTTTTGAATTAAGAAAATCATTAGGTTTAGATAAGAAATTTGTTGTTGGAATGATATCCAGAGTCGAGAAAGAGAAAGGGCAAGACACCCTAATTAAAGCAGTGAAGGTATTGGCTGATAAAATTAAAAACATTCACGCAGTTATTATTGGAGCAGGAGAAATTGAATATCTTAAGGAATTAACAGATAGGCTCGGTTTACAAAATAAAGTGACGATAATTGGATTTGTAAAAGATGAAATCAAAAAATTTGAATATCTTTCCACTTTTGATGTTGCCGTATTTCCTACTCGCTGGAAACTGGAAGGTTTTGGTATAGTTTCACTCGAAGCACTTATGATGGGAGTTCCTCTAATAGCTAGTAACTTCGGACCCGTTCCAGAAGTGGTGGGCGATTCTGCACTACTTATAGAACCGAATCATAAGGATTTAGCAAAAGGAATAGAATTTTTTTTTAAAGATCGAAAAGTGTCTGAAAAATATGCAGAAAAAGGTTTAAATAGAGTGAGAAGATTTGATATAGATAAAGTTGCAAGTATATATAGCGAGACTATAAAAGACATAATTCGACAAAGGGTAAATAGTAATGTCTTATAAAAATTTACTTCAAAGAAAATACTTTTTTGCGGTTGTATTAATTTTAATATTTGCTTCGTTTTTGCGTTTCTATAAGTTAAATAGCTTAATGGCTTTTATTGGAGATTATGGGTGGTACTATCTTTCCGCAAGGGATTTCTTACTAACAGGTGAACTACCTCTTGTTGGAATTCCTTCAAGCGTGCCGATTTTAAGACAAGGGGCAATATTTACATGGCTTCTTGCAGGGAGCTTAAAGATCTTCAATTTTCATCCCGTATCCGGGGCTTATTTAACTGTACTCTTAGGAGTTTTAGCAGTATTTCTTGTATATAAAGTTTTTTCTGTGTGGTACGGAAAAAGGGTGGGTGTTGTAGCATCACTTTTGGCCGCAGTCTCGCCATTTATTGTTATGCAAGACAGAGGTCCATTCGTAGTTGGTCCTATGTTTTTTCTTACCCTTCTTGTTGCCTGGTCTTACACAAAATTACGAAACGGCAACTTAGTAAATTATTTAGTATTAGGTTTTTTACTAGCGATTATTTATCAATTTGAACTGGCCTCATTTATTCTATTCCCAATTTTATTTATTACTTCTATCTGGGAAGGCATTGAACTCAAGTGGAAGAACGTCTTAATTTTTATTTTTGGGTTAATTGTAGGCCTATTACCTTTCATTGTCCGGGACTTGCAGCAAGGAGTATACCTTCAGACACTTGGCTTTTTGGGATGGGTGGTTACAAAAGGGATAGAGGGACTTCTTGGAATTTTTTCAGGAGATAGAAATATTTTTCTATTTAATCCAGTAATTGAATTTTTAAAAAGTTTCATTTTTCCGAAATCACTAAGTTACGCAGCATTTTTGTTTTTGCTATCTGTTTTTTATTATTTGAAAAAACTAAAAAAGGAATCAAATAAGTTAAAATTTCCTGACAAGTTAATAACTGTCTGGTTTCTTGTTGATATTGGCGGTTTTTTTATAAGAGGAATTTTTTCAGGAGCTTATATGCCGCTTTTGTATATTCCGCTTTTAGTCCTTTTTTCACTAACATTTAATAAATTTATTTCAGATTGGGGAAGAGTAGGATGGTTAATTCTTATTATGACAGCATTTGTAAATATAGCCTTCCTCTTTAAAACTAACTTTTCTTCTTCTAATGACCGCTTTATTACACTTAGACAAAGATTGGAAATTGTTGATTTGCTTCATTCTCAGGTTGGGAATAAAGAATTTTCTTTAGTGTACAGAGGACCTTCCTACCAATTCGCCTCGGGAGATAACCATTGGAGGTATTTGTTATGGTGGAAAAACAACGAACCGATAAAAAATGCAAATACAAATATTGGAATATTTGAATATCCATATGCTCCTTTGGCAAGATACGAAATTATTGGCGACTATGGATATGTTAAGATAGGTGTGAAATATGAGTAGTGCAGTTGTACTTACAAAAAATGAAGAAGAAAATATTGAAAAGTGTATTAAATCACTTTCTTTTTGCGAAGAAATTATTGTAATTGATGATAATTCAATAGATAAAACTAGGGATTTGGCTAATAAACTTGGCGCAAAAGTGTATGAGAGGGATATGGACAAAGATTATTCTGCGCAAAGTAATTTTGGAATGGAGAGGGCGAGTGGGAAATGGGTACTATTTATTGATGCCGACGAATTTGTTTCCGAGAAATTGAGTAAAGAAATAATAGAAGTGGTTTCAGAGGAAAGGGGGTTGTCAGGATACTTCATTAAGCGAGTAGACACGATTTGGGGAAAAGAACTTAACTTTGGCGAATCCGGAAATAGTAAGGTATTAAGACTTGTGAAAAAAGGATCGGGAAAATGGGAAAGACGGGTTCATCCCAATTTTAATATTCGTGGAAAAACTTCAACTCTGAGTAACTTACTTTATCATTATCCCCATCAAAGTGTTTCCAGGTTTATCGAAAGTGTAAACAGATGGTCTACCTGGCATGCAATAGCTAATAAAGAGGAGGGTAAGGAGTCCTCAATCTTTAAAATAATATTTATGCCTATTGGGCATTTTGTGAAAAACTTTATTTTCCGACTAGGTTTTTTTGATGGGATTGTTGGTTTTGTATTTGCCGTAATAATGAGTTTTCACTCTTTTCTTGCTTGGGGAAAATTATGGATGCTACAAAAAGGCTATTCGAAAGTCTAAGTTTCTTTCTTTTGGCAATATATTTTATTTTATTTCCCTTTGGCCAACTTTTAAGAATACCTATCATCTTTCTGGGCAGAAATCTCACTTTACACCCAATTGATATTATTGCTAATCTATCAATTCCAGCAGTAATCTTTGCTCGATACAAATTTCCCAAATTTACACGATTTGTTGGAGCATTTTTTATTATCAGTCTATTTTCAACAATGCTTTCCTTTTTTTATTTTGATTCAGTCTCTGTTATTATCGGTAGCTTTTATCTGTTTCGTCTTTTTTCCTACTTTATATTTTTTGTACTCGTTTACAAT
>MGHC01000037.1:0-42717 GCA_001793015.1 Candidatus Woesebacteria bacterium RIFCSPLOWO2_01_FULL_39_10 | reverse complement strand
GGGAAACTAAAAAAAGATAAAGTTCTTGATATTTTAGTCTTCACAGCCCTCGCAACTGCAATTTTTGGGTGGATTCAATATTTTTTTGTTTTTGATATAAGAAGCCTGCAATATATTGGTTGGGATGACCATCTTGGAAGGATTGTAGGAACTTTTTTTGACCCCGGATTTATAGGTATAATCTTACTTTTAGGTTTTATTGTAACGAGCGTTAGGTTCCTGGAAAATAAAACGTTACAGTATTTTTTGGGAAGTTTAATATTTATGGCAACAATCGCATTTACCTATTCTCGAGCTACTTATATTGCATTTTTTGTAGTTTTAGTTTTCATAGCATTACGAAAAAAGATTATAAAATATTTCGTAATTCTCGCCAGCATTTTCTTAGTTCTTTTAATTCTTGTACCAAGGATTGCAAGTGAAGGTACGAGGTTGGAGCGAACTGCAAGCATATTTGCTCGGGTGGAAAATTATCAACAAACTTTAGAAATTATAAAAAGAAACCCGCTATTTGGTGTAGGCTTTAATAATCTATGCCCTGCTAGAATAAGTCTTTTTAAAGGGGATGTAGAATCTCATGCGTGTAGCGGAAGCGATTCAAGTGTTCTTTTAATTTTTTCAACAACAGGAATAATTGGTTTGATTGTTTTTTTGTATGTGGTTTATAAAATCTACCTAAATCTCGAAAAAGGAACTTATGGTTTGATATTTATGTCTTCCTCGGTAGCAATCTTTAGTCATAGCATTTTTGTACAAAGTCTTTTCTATCCATGGGTAATGGGGTGGATGGGGATTCTTCTAGCGGTTTGTCTCAAAAAACTAAGGAGTAAATCGAACTTTTAAAGTGTTTTCTGTTACATTGCCAGAGGAATCCTCTGCTTTTATTTTGAATTCGTTGTCCCCTTCGGAAAGGGAAGTAGCAAATGCAAATGACCCGTCAGGTTCGACTACTACAAATCTGTTGTTAATTTGAACTTGAGCACCTTCATCGGTAAGTCCTTCAAATACTATCTGTCTCTGATTTGAACCATAGAATTCGTTCCCATCCTTTGGCTTTGATACTTCTAATTTTGGTGGTTCTTTGTCTAAAATAATTGTGAAGTCTTCAGAATACTGACTTGCGTTGCCGGAATTGTCAGTTGCCTTGGCCGAAACAGTATTTATTTCATTGGAAAGAGTAAGATTTAGTGAAAATTCGCCTTCTGAGTTTGCTAGTATATCCTCTCCCTCATCGTTAAGTAAGATTGTAACAGTTGCCCCAGGTTCAGTAGTTCCACGGATTTCGACCTTTTCATCATTTGTCGCTTTTGGTAGAAGATTAAGTCTTGGCGGAGGGGGTGGAGTTGTATCAGATGATTCGACAGCTTCAGAGGTTTGTCTTAGTTCAGTGAGGAATGCAGAAAACTTGGCAATCCCTGGAAGCCCGTACGTTATTAAGAGTAGGACTGTCCCAATGGTTAAGACAACAAATATTAAAGCCCATCTTTTATTTCTAACCTCCTCAGTTTTAAGCCTTCTTGAATACATAACCTACTCCTACTATATAAGCTAATTTATCTGAGCCGATGAGAGGACTTGACAATTCGCATACTTGCGAATTGGTTATTCTCCTCTAACCTCTCCCTTACCTGCCCGGAACGTCTGACGTTCCCCGCAATGCTTTGAGCCAGGAGTGGGATTCGAACCCACGACCTAAGCTTTACGAAAGCCTTGCTCTACCAGCTGAGCTATCCTGGCACATTTGTGCGAGGACAAGGTTCTGACATTTGTCAGGTTCTTATCCTGGCATATTACTGCAATGACAAGGTTCTGACATTTGTCAGGTTCTTATCCTGGCATAGCTTAAGCAGGCGGGCGAAGGGATTGCTCTACCTGCCCGCAAATGCTACGCATTAAGCGTTGCAGGCGGGCCATTGAGCTACACCGGCTCGTCGAAACGCAAATCGCTTAGCGAATTTGCTTTCTGGTGAAAGACAAATTCAAATCGCTCATTGGTTTCTCCTCTCAAAATCCTTCGGATTTTGGAAAGCTCAGTAGAATTATATCACTCAAAGAACCATGAGGCTAATATCCGGTGAATTTTTCGGATCTTACTCTGTCAGAAGTAATTTTGAGCGATCCGAGAACTTTTTCCGTAGCTTCTACCATTGCCGGTGGACCACAGACCCAGTAGGTTGGAGGTGAGAGGTGTGAAGCGAGACGTGAGATGATGTCTCCATCGATTCGTCCAGTTAGTCCAGTCCATTTTTCTTTAGAATCTTCAGGACGCGATATCGTAAAGGCTATCTTGATATTTTCGTACGTCTTATCCCAAGACTCTAGTTCTTCTCTAAATGTGATTTCTTCAGGCGTTGAGTTGGCATAAATTAGGTGGATTTTAGTTTCAGAAAGTTTTTTGTCGATATTATATTTTATGAAAGATCTAAAAGGAGTGATTCCGATACCTCCGGCAAGTAGGATATGATTGCCTTCTTCGTTTTCGTCCAAAATATAAGTGCCATTTGGTCCCTCTCCTTCAATGAAAGTTCCAATTGCCATTTCGTTTAGTGTGTTTTTATAACCTGAATCTTTTCTAATCCTTGTTGTTAATCTTAAAGTTGATCCTTCAGTTGGTGAAGCCGATATCGTAAAGTGTCGCGTTGGTCCTCTTGAATCGGGGTATTTAAGTTCGGGAAGTGTAAAGTAAAAATATTGCCCTGGTAACCACATAACTTTCTTTTCCGGCTCAAAGAAAAACGTGGCTGTATCTTTTGCCTCTTTTTGCTTTTTAATAAATTTCAATTTCATAAAATATAGCGTCTGGAAGTTCTAAGAAGGAACGAACCAGTTATAGCATCGACTCACTCGGATTGTAGTACGCAGTCGGTTTTAACTTTATAAAACGAGAATTCTTCGCCATACTGCGATTGTTCCTTAAAAAATAAGTTGCTTGTTACTGAGGCTATTTCGCTACAGCTCGTTTCAACAATCATCGGTTTATAGAAAACAAAAAATGAAAATCCTAGTAAAGATGCCAATGATACGAATATAAAAAGATAAAAACCGCTTCTGTTTTCCGGCTCATACATTGACTGCATATAAATAAAGTATAGATTACTCAGTAGAGGAATTTCAAGAAGGAACGGGATAAGCGAAGCTTGCGTATTCGTCGAAAGCGAATCTTGACCCTCTCCGCGCTTCGCTTGAGCGGGTGAGGGGATTAGGGACGTACTCCAAAACTTATTTAATCGCTTTTTATAAAAACCATTTTGCGATTAGAGTAAATTGCTCTAAATCCTGTTCTCCTGCAAAGATGTATTAAACTCCATGAATAATCAAAAATATCACCTTAGCTACAAATGCTATTTGATTAAAATCTCTTTTGCTCTATCTAGATTAGGAAGATTAATTCTAGTTCTTCGTCTTTCAAGTATATGTAGTGTTCGTAGATTCCTATCAGACGCTACACTATGTTCGTTTAGTATTTGTTGCATTGCCTCATTATATCGTTTTGCTTTTTTTGGATTATCCCCAGCTGCATTTTCTCCATAATGTAAATAGTTTTCTCTCAGAAGATCATTCATAAGGTTCCACATCTCTTCCCCACTGGTTTCCAGCCCAGTTAGCTTATCTATTAAATCAACTTTTAATTCGTTAATAAAGTTACTATTTCCAAAACTATGTGAGAGTAAACTATTAAGAACCAAATAGAGATAAAAGCGACTATTTCGATTTCCATTCCGCTCACTAGGGGATTGTGCTGCAATATTATCTAGACCTGCTAGAAATTCTTCTTTGGTAACCGTACCATAGTTAGATATTGTTTGATGATTTCTCACTAACTCGCTACCCACAGCATATGCCCTATCACTCGTTACTGTTGCTAATAATAATGGCAGACTTACCAATTTAGCGGGCCTATTTCCCATAAAAACGACAAATGTATCAATATCTGAGTATCCAATTGCATCATAAGGAAAAGGTTCACCAGTAGTAGTTATCTCATCCGTGGCTAGACCTACTGCACCAGATCCAAATACAAAAACACCCCACTGATCTGTACGCATTAGTTCATTTAATCTTGGTGTACTTTCAACAACTCTTCTTTCAAGTTCATAAAGCTTTTCTCTCGAGTATTGTGTGAATAATCGTCTATCAAAGATTTTCTTAGGATTTAAATCAATTCCGTCTTCCATATAGTCACTATATCACAGACTTACTATAGAGAATAATCATATAAATGTAGTTTCTACATAGACTACCAGAGACAATTTATTAATTTGTTTATCTTATTCTAACAACCTAATTTCCTTTGGAGCGGGATAGGGGAGTTGAAGGCCGTCGAACGTCCCAGGCCCCTTCCGACATTGAGCGGGCGATGGGATTTGAACCCACGATCTCTTCCTTGCCTGCCCGCTAAATGCTGAGCTCCTGACGTGATCTTAGCCAGACTGCCGGAGTTTATCCAAGAATTTAGATCCTCGCCTATTTTACCAGATTTTTTGTATGAATTGGAGCCAGAATTAGCCTCGAAAACTCCAGAGACAAAAAAGTAAGTCATTTTTACTAATCTATCCACCTTTTCAAGGAATGATTTTACGCAGGGTTTTTATGTACAATAAAGTACAATAGTAGTTTTTAACTAAGATGTATACTGTAAACAGCAAAATGAAAACTATATGAGTCAAGAAATAGCGCAAGTAACTAAAATAGCTATCTTTCGAAATAGGAAAATAAGGAAAACTACTCATAAAAATGAATGGTGGTTTGTGATTGTTGATGTCGTGGCTGCCCTAACTGATTCGGTTCAACCAGATGGATATATTAAAGATATGCGAAGACGCGATCCAGAATTATCCAAAGGGTGGGGGCAAATTGCCACCCCCCTTTCAGTTCAAACATCCGGTGGTGTGCAGAAATTAAATTGTGCTAACACAGAAGGTATTTTTAGGATTATTCAGTCAATTCCATCCGCAAAAGCAGAGCCTTTTAAAAGATGGTTAGCCAGGGTTGGATATGAAAGAGTGCAGGAGATAGAAGATCCGGAGTTAGCCCAAAAACGAGCTAGAGCACTCTATAAAGCCAAAGGCTATCCGCAGGATTGGATTGAAAGACGGATGCGTTCTATTGTCATTAGGGAAGAATTGACGGATGAATGGCAAAAACACGGAGTAGAACTTGTAAAAGAGTATGAAATACTAACTGCGGAAATATCCAGAGCTACGTTTGGTGTTACCCCATCGGAACATAAGAAAATAAAAGGACTCAAACGCCAAAATCTGCGTGACCATATGAGCGATTTGGAACTTTTATTTTCTCAACTAGGTGAGGCAGCAACCACAGAAATTACCAAAACAGAACACCCCAAAGGATTTGAGAAAAATAAACAAGTCTCAAGGCGTGGAGGTAAAATCGCCGGAGATGCCAGATCTAACCTTGAAAAAGAAACCGACAGAAAAGTAATTACCTCGCAAAATTATTTGCCTAAGAAACAAGGTAAAAAACTTCTAAAATGAACAAGTTCTTGCTCCGCAATAAAGCGATCCCTGTGGCCAAGATGAATCACCAAATAAGTTTACCCTGAGCGCAGTCGAAAGGCTCCCTAACAGTAAGCAAAGCTTAGTTCCCGTTTCATTCGGAGGGGGATAAATAAATTTTCGACTATTGTCTCAAACGAGTTTGTCCAACTTTCCACTCTGTTTTGAGCGGGAGACGCACTTCTATTTAAACCAGTCCTCGCACATTTTGGCCGATTGATGTGGACGTATTAACCTAGACAAAACTGCTGTAATATACACCTTATGGTAGATGAAATATCTATTTCGCCCGAGGTAATGTTAACTCCTGAACATCGACTCGGTGGAGCGATTCTTGTACATGGATTTGTAGGTAATACCGATAAAAGTGAGATCCATACCTTGGCTCAAATAATCACCAGAGGCGCTATCATTTCTCCATCAAAAAGATCATTAACTCCTAAAGAAGAAGCCAGAACTTTATTTGATAGGAAACGTATTGCCTTTCACACCTGGAAACCAGAAAGATTAAATTCTATAAAGTATGTAGGTCAGGCTGTTTGGGCAGCTCCGGTTACTGCGCTGGAAGGCACAATTGTGGGCGACGATATGGCAATGGAAGAAGGTGACATATTTGCTTATAACCCAGCTGGTGTAGATATACCCTTACAAAGAGGGTTGCTTTTTGTTTCTGATGATATGTTGGATAATAGCGGCGTTCAAGCTGCGATTTCCGAAAGAGCGAACAAGGAAGGAAAGGCTCCTGAAGAATGGGTAGTAAAAAATGTGGTGATAGTTCCAAAAGAGGCTTTCAAGCAACCTGACGAGCTGTTAAAAATTATTTCTCGTAGAATTAGGCCATCAGATACAGTAACCGCGGATTTTGTTACAAGAGCAGAATTTGACGAAAATTTAAAAATCTATTTTCTAGAAGAAGGCTTTGCCCAAAAACATACCACTGCAGACGTAAAGGATTTAGGAAATGGAGTTAAAGTAGATGGTGAGTATATATCCCCTGAAATGGTAAAAAAATGGGATGAAGATACTTCTCACTATAATGATTGGTTTGACAAAATAAGTTTAGAAATGGAGTTTAATTTATTACCGTTCGAAGAATTAAGACCACCCGAGGATGGGGATAAGTTTGAGGGCTTCTGGAAATTAAGAAAGAGAGTGGAAAAATACCTTCCTGGTTCTGATATGGCTCATGATTTGGACAAGATGGATCAAAAAAGGGCAGAAACCATGGCACGTTATGAAAAAATTCTTTTTGAAAGATACCCAAATGCACCGGAATTTGACGTCGAGCCTGAAAGTCCGGGTATTTTGGTATGGCGAAAAAAGGGAACAAGGGAAATAAGATTGCATAAGCCTTTATAAACTTGTCCCCCTATTCCCGTCTTCTCTTAATGAAACCGAGGCTAGATGATTTACAAACCTTAGTTAAAATGAATCAAGAAGTAAGCCCTATATATCAAGCTATTTATAACTTTGATAAGGCTGCTATCCCGTTTGGAGCGGCCAGCGGGAATCGAACCCGCATCCCCACCTTGGGAAGGTGGTGTTGGGCCATTCAACTATGGCCGCGAATTTGCATATAGTTTTTTAATCTTCTCTTCAAATATCCTCTCCCAAATCCTGTTTTAAGTTGCAATTCTCTTTTTCTCGCGTCGGTTTTATTCAAACAAGCTTCATAATATATTAGAATTATTTTATCAAATTTCTTGGTTGTTTTGACACTTTTAGACTTGTGTTTATTTAACCTTACTCTTAGGTTATATGTATTGCTTACGTAGAATTTTTGAGAATTATCTCTAATGTTTTTACAAAGTAAAACGTAAGTGTAAAACATCTTTATACTTGGTCCGCCAAAAGTACAACATTTAGGCGGATCCGTCAAAATGCTTTAGCTTTTGTCGGAGAAGGAAGCATTCTACCACTGAACTACGCCCGCATAAGAAAAGCAAGAGCACCTTCAGCTTTGATTATATCATTTTACCTGGGTAGAGTTAGTGTATTTCCAGAGTGGATTATATTAGGATTAATGAGTTTGTTCTCTTCTGAAATATCAGACCAGCGGAAACCATCTCCGTAAGCACGAACTGAAATACTCCACAATGAATCCCCCTGTTGAACAGTATACGTTGAACCCGATATAGCTTGAGAATCATTTTGAGTGTCTCCTGCTAAAGTAACAATTTTCGAACTTACTTCAGGAATTCTTAATGTTTGGTCTACTTCAATAATATTAGGATTTTCGAGATTATTTTCGCGAGCAATGTCTACCCAATTGTATCCTGACTCATAATACGTCTCTGCTATTTTCCAAAGATTATCATTCTCAACAACTTTATATGTCCTTCCCAATATAGGAGCAGTATATGCCGCAGTTGGCTCAGGTACTTGTGTTGGCGTGAGTATTGATGTTGGGATTTGAATAGGTCGTGATGAGGTAGGGGATACTGTAACTAAAGCTTCTGCAAGTCTGGGTTCCACATCGGGAATAGTTAGTGATTGTCCAACTTCGATTTCATTCGGATCTGTTAGATTATTTGCATCGGCTATATCCTGCCAGTTGTATCCTGTTTTGTAGTACCGTTCGGATATTTTCCAGAGGTCTTCTCCCTCCTCTATAGTATGTGTTGTTGGTAGACCAGTTTCGTTCTCGATATCAAGAGATGGAACGATCTCACCCTCTCCACGTCTAGCTGAAAAGTAATTTACTAAAAGAACTCCTACAATAACTATGACAACTGCCCCCAGTACCATACTTATAGTAGACTCGTGTAATTTAATGTTCTTGAGTGTTGTTTTAAGATCCAAATTATTCACCCCCTGTAATAGTATTCTTCGAGGCAGAAAGAAGAAGGCTGATTTCAGTCGAATTTAAACTATGAGCTTTATTTTGTCAAGCCCTGAAGTAGAACATCTATATTTTTATGATAATATCCTCATGACTTTTGGGGGTTTTTGAAAGAACTTCACATCCATTTTTTGTAACAACAACATAATCTTCTACACGTATTCCTCCCCAACCCGGATAGTAAAGTCCTGGTTCAACTGTTATAAGCATTCCCTCCTTCAGAAGATCAGTTTTTCCCTTGCGAAGATATGGTGTTTCGTGAACTTCCAAGCCAATACCATGTCCCAGACCGTGAATGAAATATTTCGATTGTATGCCAAACACTTCCACAGTTTTTTTGTAAGGCTCCTCTTCCTTTATTCCAGGCTTTATAGTTTTAAGTGCAGCCTCTTGCGCTTTTGATATTAAATTGTATGTTTTCACGAACTTTTCACTGGGGCTACCAAGAAAAAAGGTTCTGGTAAGATCGCCGTTATATCCATTATACTTCGCTCCAGCATCAATCAGTAAAATACCCTCTTTGATAGGTATGTTTTGAGAAACATAATGGGGGAGTGAGCTGTTAGAGCCACTGGCTACAATAGGTTCAAAAGCATATCCATCAGAACCAAAATTTTCCATAATTTCTAATATTCTATTTGCAATTTGTTTTTCAGTCATTCCAATTTTGATCTCATTTTTGATTTGAGTAAAAGAGTTGTCCGTTGTTTTCACGACCCGTTTCACAAGAGTAAGTTCTTCTTTGTCTTTAACTATTCTTAATCCTTCGACTAAGTTGTATGTAGGAATATACCTTGCATTTGAAGTTTTTTTGAGTTTCTCTAATTCCGAAAATTTTAAGTCGTCTGCCTCAAATCCAATCTTCTCATTTCTAGATAAAGGTCTGGACGGTATGTTAAATAAATTATCACGTTCTTCTGAGATAACTACTTCAAAAAAATTGACTTTACTTAGCCTTAAAGCCTCTTCTTGATAAAGTTTAGGAACAGAAATTTTTATGCCATTACTGTCTACTAAAGAAGTTACCTCCCTTTCTGTTTCTGAAACCCCTTTAAATCCTGTCAAATAATAAATATTGAAAGGATTAGAGATAAAAAGAGAGTCTAAATTGTTTTCGTTGAGCTGATCTCGCAAGAGAGATAGCCTTTTTAGATAGTCCATATAATGCAAACAATTATACAGGAAGAATTTTTAGGAAGTTACCGATCTTGTTCTATATAAATTTTTAGGATATAATCCTTAGAGTAATTTGAGTTTTTGGGGGCGTAGCTCAATCGGTCAGAGCGCTTCCCTGTCACGGAAGAGGTTGCGAGTTCGAGTCTCGTCGCTCCCGCCTTCGCTTCGTCGTAGCTTTAGCGAAGACGAGCTTCGCTAGCTACTTTAAAGCTTCGGTGAGGTAAAACCCGCCCACAGGCTAACGTAAGAAGATCACTTCTAACAGAACTCAAACCTCTGATATAATTCAGTTATGAAAGTTGGAATAGACTACACTGGAATCACTACTCCGTTTTACTGTAATGATGGGAAAGGGAACTATCTTCTACATAAACGCAGCAAATATTGTAGGGATGAACAGGGGAAGTGGGATCCTGGTGGTGGAAGACTTGCTTTTGGGTATAGTCCGGAACGAAATGTATTAAAAGAAGTGAAAGAAGAATACGGTTGTATTGGTAAAATTCAAAAACAAATTCCCCCTCATTCCATAATTCGAAAGTTAAACGGTAAAAGAACTCACTGGTTGGCAATTCCATTTTTTATATTGGTGAATCCAAAAGAAGTTAAGATCAATGAGCCCAGAATGATAGAAGAAATTGGATGGTTTAAATTAAGTAATTTTCCAGAACCGCTACACCCAGGGTTTAAACACACTTTGAAAAAGTACAGAAAGTACTTTGAAGTATAATAAATAGGTGGACATGCACAAAAATTTAAATAACCTTGAAATAGCGGAGCTTCTTCGAGCGGTTGCAGCTGCTTACAAACTTAAAGGACAGAGTGAAAATAAATTCAGGATTGTTGCTTACGAGAGAGCTGCTGATGCTGTTGAACATGCAAGTAGCGAACTTAAAGATCTTTGGGATGAGGGAAAACTAGATGATATTCCGGGGATTGGGAAAAGCATTGCAGAACACCTTGATGAAATTTTTAGAAATGGCAAGTCGAAGCATTTTGAAGAAGTAATGAAAGGTTTGCCTCCCGCCATGTTTGAACTTATGAAAGTTCCTGGTATTGGGGCAAAAACCTCTTTTAAGTTAACAAGGGAGTTAGGAATAAAGGACTCCAAAAATGCTATTTCTCAACTTGAAAAAGCAGTTAAAAAAGGTAAGGTAAGAAATATTGAAGGTTTTGGTGAACAAAGTGAAGAAAGCCTTGAAAAGTCTATAAAAGAGACTAAGGAAAGAACGGTTAGGATTATCCTTCCGTACGCACAGAAAATTGCTGACGATATTATTGCTTGGGTCAAAAACGACAAGAATGTTCAAAGAGCTGATGCCTTAGGGTCTTTACGACGTAAAGCGTCAACCGTTGGAGATATCGATATCGCCGCGTCCTCTAAAAATCCGATAGAAACCATTAATCATTTCACAAAATATCCAAACGCAACAAGAGTGTTAGAAAAAGGAGAAAGAACTGCGGGGATTATTGTAGCTGGCGGTAAACAGGTTGACTTGATGGTAGAAAAGCCCGAAGCATACGGAGCGTTACTCCAGCACTTTACGGGTTCAAAACACCATAACATTGCTCTTCGTGAGCTGGCTCTAAAAAGAAATTTATCTCTTTCAGATTATGGAATTTACTTTAAGACGAAAAATAGGAAAACACTTAAAAAGATAGAAACAGAAGAAGAATTTTATAAAACCCTTGGTATGGACTGGATTCCACCCGAGCTTCGGGAAGATACAGGAGAGATTGATATGGCACTAAAACATAACCTACCCGATCTTGTTCAATTGTCAGAAGTTAAAGCCGATCTTCAAATACACTCAAGTTTTGACATTGAAACAAGTCATGATTTGGGAGAATCTTCAATGGAAGAGGTTATAAATAAGGCGAATTCACTTGGCTATGAATATGTAGCATTTACCGAGCATAATCCTAGCAAGAGTGGACACAATGAAACACAAACTGTGGAAATTTTAAAAAGAAAGTGTGAAAAGGTTGATAAGATAAATTACTCATTAAGAACCGCCTCCGCTCGAAACGAGCTACGTCGAGTCAAGAAAGTGTTCAACAGTTTGGAAATAGATATATTGCCAAATGGGAAATTACCTGTTTCAGATAAAGGAATGGAAACTCTTGATTTTGCTTTAGTTTCAATTCATTCTAGTTTCAGGCAAAATAGAGTTGATATGACTAGAAGAGTTTTATCAGCAATGTCTCATCCCAAAGTTAAAATTTTTGCACATCCTACAGGGAGAAAATTAGGAGCAAGAGAGGGAATAGATCTAGATTGGGAGAAAATATTCGATTTTTGTTTGAAAAATAATAAGTGGTTAGAAATCAACGCAGATCCGATGAGGCTAGATTTACCGGATTTTTTAGTGAGAGACGCTGTTAAGTTGGGTGTCAAACTAACTTTTGGCACAGATTCGCATCACATTGATAGTATGGATAATATGGTGTTCGGGGTTTCGGTTGCTAGGCGCGGTTGGGCCACAAAAAAAGATATAGTCAACACTTTAAGTTTGGAAGATTTTGAGAAGGTGTTAAAATAGAGTTTGTAAAGAGGGTGGCATGCCACTCCGAAGCCCGATGGTAAAAAGGATTGCCCTCCTTCGCCAAGGCTACGGAAGGGTCGCCCACTATTTCTATTTAAGATTAAGGAGGGCGAAGGGTGGTGATTAAATATGGGATTATTTTGGATTTTAATAGTTGTAGTAGTTGTAGTAGGACTTTGGGTTGTATCAACTTACAACTTTTTTGTTTCCAGCAAAGCAAGGATTAAAGCTGCGGTTCAAGAGATTGGTAATCAACTGAAAAGACAGGCTGATTTAATTCCCAATCTTGAAACGTCGGCAAAAGGGTATTTGTCGCACGAAAAAGGAATTTATAAAGATCTTACTGATGCAAGGAAGGCAGTTGCAAATGCATTAAAAACCGGAGACGTTCAGAAAATGTCCGATGCAGGAAGTCAGTTGGCATCACTTATTCCAAGTCTTCAAATTATGGTAGAGAGTAATCCAGAGCTTAAGGCAAATACTGTTGTTGTTAAGTTGATGGACGAGCTCAGAGACACAGCCGACAAGGTTATGTTTGCAAGACGCCTTGTAATTGATTTGACAGCAGATTTCAACGTAAAAAGAGTAAGCGTTCCTTCGAGTTTTGTTGCAAACATGTTCGGATTTGCGGAGTTGCCTGGATTGATTACACCTGAGGCAGGAGAGCACGTTGAGACAAAGGCTGAAGAATTAAAGACCCCAAAGGTTGATTTAAGTTAATTAGTTAATGCAAAATATTTACGAGGCGCAGAATGCAAATAAACGCAAAAGCGCGTTAATATTGATTTTATTTATACTGTTTACAACAGTAGTTGTTTATTTCCTTTCACAAGCTTTCTCAGTATATCTGGGTTACGAGCCAGGGGGTCTTGGTTTCGTGGGTATAGCTTTAATTATTTCTGGCTTAATGAGTTTAGGTAGCTATTACTTTTCGGATAGAATTGTATTGGCGATTTCCGGAGCAAGACCGGCTGATAGATCTAGAGAGTTTGATTTTTATACGGTTACCGAAAACTTAGCAATTGGAACCGGTCTTCCAAAGCCGAAACTTTATGTTATAGAAGATTCGGCCCCTAACGCTTTTGCCACAGGAAGAAATCCTGAACATGCAGTTATTTGTGCTACAACAGGGCTTTTGCATAAACTTTCAAGAACTGAATTGGAAGGGGTGTTAGCCCACGAGCTATCACATATTAGAAATTATGACATTTTATTAATGTCAATGGTTTCTGTTTTAGTTGGCATGATAGCACTATTAGCAGATTGGTTTTTGAGGATGAGTTTGTATGGCGGAAGGGGAAGAGATAAAGATAAAGGACAACTTGGCGCCATTATATTGGTTGTCGGACTACTTTTTGCAGTATTGTCACCTTTTGTCGCACAATTAATTCGCTTGGCAATTTCAAGGAGACGTGAATTTACGGCTGATGCAGGAGCTGTTGCAATAACTAGGCAACCACAAGGACTTATCTCAGCTCTTACTAAAATCTCCGCAGATCACGAGCCTTTGGAGGCTGCTAATAAGGCTACAGCCCATCTTTATATAGTCAATCCTTTTAAAGAGCATGGGAAAGGTGCAATAAATTGGTTTGCGGGACTTTTTAATACTCACCCTCCTATCGAAGAAAGACTTAAAGTACTAGGACAAATGGTTTAGCGATTAATTATTAGAATGAAGAATTTTCGTAAGGCTACGAATGTCGTTCCCCAGGCAAGTGGAAGCCAGGCTGGAGTGTAGGTAAGAATCGTTAAGTCTAATTTTGGTTGGAGTTTTGGGGTAAAAACCATGCCTATAATGATAGGAATAAGCGCTCCTAGCCAAAACCACCATAGATCTCCTTTTTCTCTCAGGAACGCGAAGTAGAAGAGTACAACAACTATTGAAAAATAGTTTAAGATTTGTAAATTACCAGTCAAAAAAGTAATGGCTAGTAACCAAATAAAATAAAGAGAATAAAAAATAACAATTAAAGTTTCTTTTTTCATAAGATTTAAGATACTAATATACGAATTAATGCTAATGATACTAATGGATACGAATTGCCTAGAATGAAACTTAATGTCTTTAATCCCAAATCATTCGTATTTATTAATAGCATTCGTACTCATTAGCATATTGGTATCTTTATTCAAACTTCGCGAAAACCACTGCTCTTAGCGCGTGGCTGAAGCGAAGCAGTGAACAAACTTTTCTTTAGAAAACCATGGCCTCTTAGGCCTTGGTTGTTTATTAAGTCTACAACATTTGACAAGGAAAAAAATATAAGTACAATTTAGTAAAGTGAAAATTATCGCTAAAACCCAGAACCAGAATTGTTCCTTTTAAAGGAAGCTGGTTTTGGTCGCAAAATTGAGGTAAAATACAAACTAGCTTTGTGAAGCTAGTTTTTTTTTGCAAACTCCGCGACGGCGGAGGAGTGCACAAATTTATATATAACTATGTCAAAAAATTCAAAAACACAATTTTCTTCTGAAACTACTGCAAAAATTGCAGAGCTATCTAAATTAGAAATTGATAAAAATGAGGGAGGATATCTAACAGAACAGTTTAATGAGACTTTAACTGTTATTGACCAATTAGAGGATCCCCGAACTGAGAATGTTATAGAGACTTCACAAGTTACGGGGTTAAAGAATGTCTTTAGAAATGACTCCATAGACAAAAAAAGGATACTTTCCCAAAAAGAGGCTCTTTCTAATGCAAAGAAATTTCACGAAGGGTTTTTTGTAGCAAAGGCTGTTTTTGATGAAAAATGATTTAACTCTCAGATCTGCCATAGACTTACTTAAAAAGGGTGAAATAACTTCAGCCGACTTAGTTGAAAAATACTTGGGTTCGATTGACAGGGACAATAAAAAGCTGAATGCATTCTTGACCGTTAATGAAAAGGCCTTAGAAAAAGCAAAAGCTATTAATAATCGGCCAAATGACGAAAAACCTCTTTTAGGAGTCCCTATTGCTATTAAAGATATATTTTTGACTAAAGGTCTTAGAACTACAGCCTCAAGTAAGTTACTTGATGATTATATTCCCCAATATTCAGCAACAGTTGTAAGACTTTTAGAAGATGCCGGAGCAATTATTCTTGGTAAAACAAACCTTGATGCATGGTGCCATGGTTCTTCAACCGAGACATCTGACTACGGCCCAACCAGAAATCCATGGAATTTGGATCATGTTCCAGGAGGATCATCTGGAGGTTCGGCAGCAGCTGTTGCAGGAGATTTGGCAATATGTGCAATGGGAACAGAAACCGCGGGTTCCGTAAGAGGCCCTGCCGCTTGGTGTGGAATTGTTGGATTAAAACCTACGTATGGAAGAGTCAGTAGATATGGCGTTATTGCAATGGGGTCATCATTGGACTCTCCGGGTCCTTTAACGAAAAACGTTGAAGATTCAGCCTTACTTTTGAACGTAATTGCAGGTAATGATCCTTATGATGCTACAACGTCAGCCTTGAAAAGTGATGATTACACGAAGTTTCTGAAAAAGGGCGTTAAAGGTTTAAAAATAGGTCTGGCAGAAGATTACCTTCTTCCTCAAATGGATGAAGAAGTAAAGAATTTAGTAAAAAATACGGCAAAAGTTTTTGAAAAATTAGGAGCAAAAGTAGAAATTGCAAAAACTCTTGATCCAAGATTAGCAATTCCTGTTTACACGGTTGTTCAAAGATCTGAGGTTTCTTCTAATTTGGCAAGGTTTGATGGTATTAGGTATGGAAATGGAAGAGAGTATTTTAGTGAGGAAGCAAAACGAAGAATAATGCTTGGAACATTTTCACTATCTACTGGTTATCAGGATAAATATTATAAAAAAGCACAGAAAGTAAGAACTTTATTCATTGAGAATTTTGCACTCGTTTTTAAAAAATTTGATCTTTTAATTGGTCCTACAATGCCTGGACCCGCTCCAAAAATTGGTGTAACAGAAGGCCAAGCAATGTTTGGAGAAATGGCAGACGTATTAACAGAACCTACATCAATTTCAGGACTTCCTGGAATTAGTGTGCCTTGTGGTTTTGTTGGAGGACTTCCGGTAGGGCTTAACATATTCGGACCACAATTTTCCGAAGGCTTAATTATTCAAACTGCATCTGCCTATGAGCAAGCTACTCAATGGCATGAAAAGGTTCCAGAAATGATTGAAACTTTATGAAAGAAGTTACTAGTAAAAAAATGGTTCCAACTGTAGGAATGGAAACTCATGTTGAACTGCGGACTAATTCAAAAATGTTTTGCGGATGTCCGGCCGATCATTTTGGCAAAAAACCAAATACACAAACCTGTCCAGTGTGTCTTGGCCTCCCAGGTGCCCTTCCCGTTCCCAATAAAAAAGCCATTGAGTGGACAATAATGATCGCTCTTTCCTTAAATTGCAAAATTAATAAAGAGAGTAAGTTTGATAGAAAACATTATTTTTATCCTGATTTGCCAAAAGGTTATCAAATTAGCCAATATGATGAACCCATTTCAGTTGATGGGTATCTGGACACAACATTTGGACGCGTTGGAATAGAAAGGATTCACATTGAAGAAGATACCGGAAAATTGCAACATAAGAAAATCAATGGCCTCCGGCCCGGAGAGCCATCCGGCTCGGAGAGCGAAAACGTAAGTCTTGTCGATTTTAACCGCAGCGGAGTTCCACTTGTCGAAATAGTTACAAAACCAGATATCCATTCTGGATCACAAGCAAAGGAATTCGAACAAAAACTTCAACAGGTATTAAGATACATTGCAGTCTCTGATTGTGATATGGAAAAAGGTTCAATGAGACTGGAAGCAAATATTTCGTGGGGTTTTGATTGGGGCTATAAAGTTGAAGTAAAAAATTTGAATTCATTCAAATTTGTCGATAAAGCAATAAATTATGAGCTTGAGCGGCAGAAGAAGGTGCTGGAAGAAGGAGATATTCCCAGTCAAGAAACCCGAGGCTGGAGTGAAACTGAGAATAAAACGACTCCCCAAAGATATAAAGAAACAGCGGCAGATTACAGATACTTTCCAGAACCAGATATTCCTCCGATGGAATTTAGTGAGGACTTTATAAACTCAATTAAAAATCGAATTCCCGAACTTCCTTTTACAAAACTAGAAAAATTTATTAATAAGTTCAAGATTAGATCAACTTATGCAGAAATACTGGTGTCACAGAAGGAAACTGCGATGATGGCAGAAAAAGTACTTGAAGAATCAGTGAAAGCAGGAATGAATCCAGACTTGGTGGCTGGAATTTTGGTAAACCAAAAAATAGATTTGAAGAAGATAAGTCCAAAGACGCTTCTTGATATGGTAAAGAAAAAAGGTTCAAGCCTTAGTGTCAATGAGGGCAGTATTAAACTGTGGGTTAATGAAGCTCTAAGACAAATGCCACAAGCAGTAGTTGACTTTAAAAATGGAAAACTGAACGCGTTATCAGCCCTTGTTGGACTGGTGATGCAGTTATCAAAAGGTAAGGCTGATCCTAAATTAACCAAAAAGCTTCTGGAAGATATGCTTAAATAATCCTCTCAAAAAGATTAGAATGATTTAATGGTCAAAAGCTGGAGATATCTTCTTCGGAATTCTGAGTTTTTGTTAATTTGGACTTCTCAAATTTTATCCCAAATAACCATAAACGTTTTAAACTTCGTTTTACTTTTTACTCTATTCGAAAAAACCCAAAGCAGTGTAGCAACCAGCTTTTTATGGATTACATATTCCCTACCAGCCATTATTTTGGGACCTTTTGCTTCAGCATCAGTAGATATGCTCGACTTAAGAAAAGTTCTAATGGCAACAAATTTTTTTCAGGCTGTGGTTATAGCATTTTACGCAATAATTGCTTACAGTTCACCCTTTTTAGCTTATGCTGTAGTACTTGGATATTCAGCTTTGAATCAATTTTACGTACCTGCAGAATATGCGACAATACCAAGAGTTGTTAAGAAAGAGTTTCTACCGCAAGCTAACGGGTTATTTTTAATTACACAGCAAGGCTCATTAATACTTGGTTTTGGTGTTGCTGGAATTATTTTAAAGGCTTTAGGGATAAGTAATACTTTAATATTATGCAGTTTCTTTCTTTTTGTAGCATTTTCGACTGTCTATTTTTTGCCTCAGATGAAAACCAGAGAGGAACTGCCTAAAAAGTTAGATGAAGTGTTTATAAAGTTTTTCGAAAGCATTGTTGTGGGCTATAAATTCATAAAAGAAAATAAACTTGTATTAGCGCCCTTTTTATTAATGGTGAGTATGCAGGTAGCGTTAACAGTTACTATTGTCAACGCGCCGGCCTTTGCACTTGAAATAATAAAAATACCTTTAAGTGTCACAGGAATATATTTAGTAGTGCCTGGTGGAATTGGAGCATTACTTGCCTCTTTTTTTATTCCCAGACTTTTAGCTAGAGGTGTTAGGAAAATAAAAATAATTAAAGTGTCCCTTGTTACCTTAGCACTATCTCTTATTTTTATTACATTTTTCTTTTCCGAGCTAGAGCTATTTCTAAGAGTTATATTTTCATTCACAACACTAATAGCTATGGGCTTTTCTTACGTGGGAATTTTGATTCCTTCCCAGACCTTTCTTCAAGAAAACACTCCATCTGACTTAAGAGCTAGAGTTTTTGGTAACTTATGGTTTTTGGTTGTTATTCTAACGGTTTTTCCTGTAATTTTATCCGGAACAATTAGTGAAATCTTTGGTTCAAAAACTTTAATGTTAACGCTAACAGTAGCAATTTTTAGTCTTTTTATGTTTTTAAAGGAACGCGAAAGAAAATACTTATTGCCTGAAAAAGCGAATTGAAAAAAAGCTATACTTCATAAGGTATATTATAATTAAGAAGAAAATGGCTCACAAAAGTTTTGTACACCTTCATGTTCATACCGAATATTCGCTTCTTGACGGGTTGTCTAGAATCGGTCGTCTAGCTGAACATGTTAAGGAAAATGGAATGGATTCAATAGCGATATCGGATCACGGAGCAATGTATGGAGCAATAGAATTTTATAAAAAGATGACAAAGGAGGATGTTAAGCCAATACTTGGGATGGAAACATATATTACAGAGGGTTCTCTAAAAGAACGTCCCGAAAGATCGAAACTTAAAAACTCTCACCTTCTACTATTGGCAAAATCATACGAGGGTTATGTGAACCTTATGAAATTGACATCAATTGCCCATCTCGAAGGTTACTATTACCGTCCACGAATTGACAGAGAAACACTAAAAAAATATTCAAAGGGAATTATTTGTACCTCTGCTTGCCCACAAGGAGAAATTCCAAAAGCACTGATAGACGAAAACTACAGTCGTGCGAAGGAAATAGCTGGTTGGTATCTGGAAGTTTTTGGTGAAGATTTTTATTTGGAGGTACAAAGACACGAATACGATAAGTTTGTAAAAAAGTCGGATGTCGGGGACATTAAAGACCAATTACAAAATATGTCGGAAGTCGAAAAAAAAATAAATAAAGGGGTAGTTATACTAAGTCGTGAACTTGGAATTCCGATTGTAGCCACAAATGATTCCCATTACGTAAAAAAGGAAGAGGCTGAGGCCCAAGACGCTCTAGTTTGCATTGCAACAGGCAAAAACGTGTCGGATATAAAAAGACTTCGATTTATTGATGCGCCCACTTTTTATATAAGATCCCCAGAAGAAATGGCAGAGCTTTTTCCAGATTTGCCAGACGCTTTGGAAAATACGGTTAAAATTGCCGCTAAATGTGAAATAAAAATAACTCTCGATAAATGGTATTTTCCGGTTTTTCAGCTACCAAAAGGAAAAACCTCCTCGGAAGTTTTTGAAGAAAAAGCACATGATGGATTAAAAGGTAGAATAGAAAAAATTACTCCTGAGATTAAAGAAAGACTTCAATATGAAATAGATATTATTAAACAAAAAGGATACACAACGTATTTTTTAATTGTCGCAGATGTAGCCCAATGGTGTAACCAAAACGGAATAATTACTAATACGAGAGGTTCTACTGCAGGCTCATTGGTCGCCTACGCTCTGGGTATCGTTAACATTAACCCTTTAAATTACGATCTGCCTTTTGAGCGTTTTCTTACACCTTGGCGTCCATCACCTCCAGATATTGATTTTGATATAGCTGATGATAGGCGTGAGGAAGTTATTGAATACATAACTAATAAATATGGACAAAATAATGTAGCCCAAATTTGTACTTTTGGACGCATGATGGCTCGAGGAGCAGTTCGCGATATCGCTCGAGTTCTGGGTTATCCTTATGCAGTAGGCGACAGAATCTCAAAACTTATTCCAATAGGTTCCCAAGGATTTCCAATGAGTATCGATAAAGCTTTAGAGATTTCGCCTGACTTGGAAGGAATTTATAAAGAAGATAAAGATGCTAAAAAAATTATCGATTTGGCAAAACAAGTTGAAGGTAGAGCAAGACATATTTCTGTGCATGCTGCTGGAGTAGTTATTGCCCCCAGTCAAATTACGGATTTTACCCCAGTTCAGCTTGACCCTGAAGGTAAAAAAGTAATAACTCAGTATGATATGGATGCACTTGACCCTAATGTTTCCCCTAACGAAGCAATAGGACTACTTAAGTTTGATTTGCTTGGGTTAAGAAATCTATCAATTCTAGGCTCAGCTATCGACATCGTTAAAAAGGAAATTAATGTAGGGATCGATCTAATAAAAATTCCTCTTGATGACCAAAAAACTTTTAATATGCTTTCCCAAGGTTCAACTATGGGGGTTTTTCAACTGTCAGGAGGTGGTATGACTAAGTATTTGAAAGATTTGAAACCGACTCGGGTGGAAGATTTAATGGCAATGGTTGCCTTATACAGGCCTGGACCCATGAGTCAGATTCCTGAATATATTAATCGTAAAAATGATTCCAATAATGTAGTGTACTTTGACGAAAGAATGAAAGAATTTCTCGGAAAATCCTATGGGCTTTTGGTTTATCAGGATGATGTTCTGTTAACTGCTATAAAAATTGCAGGATACACATGGGAGGAAGCAGATAAGTTCAGAAAAGCAATTGGCAAGAAAATTCCTGAAGAGATGGCTAAACAGCACGGGAAGTTCGTTCAAGGGTGTGTCAAAAATGGCATGAATGAAGAAAAAGCCGAAGAACTTTTTAGCATGATTGAAACTTTTGCCGCGTACGGATTTAATAAGGCTCATGCGGCGAGTTATGGAATGGTCGCATATTGGACCGCTTATATGAAGGCTAATTTTCCAGTTGAGTTTATGGCTGCACTTCTTAGTGCGGAATCAAAAGATGCTGAAAAAATTTCTTCGGCCATTAACGAATGCCGTCGAATGGGTATAAAGGTACTTCCTCCAGATATTAACGAAAGTGAAATTGGCTTTAAAATAATAAACGATTCGAATTCATTAGACGGGAAAGCTATTAGGTTTGGACTTGATGCAATAAAAAACGTAGGAAAAGCGGCAATTGAAGCTATATTTGAGGCAAGAAAAGAGGGACCATTTGTATCTTTTAAAGATTTTATTGCCAAAGTTGACCCACGTCGCGTAAACAAGAAAGTTTTGGAAAGTCTTATTAAGGTTGGAGCTTTGTCAATGTATGGCACTAGAGCATCCTTACTTATTTCACTAGAATCTCTCAGAGAAAGATCTGCAAAACCCAAAGATGCAAAAAATCAGGAGGGACTTTTTTCACAGGAAGAAATGAAAAAAAGTTTGTTTACCGAAAACGAAGAAATTCCCTCGATTGCTGAGTTTGACGAGAGTGAACTTCAAAGTTTAGAGAGGCAACTGCTTGGATTTTCCTTATCTGCAAAACCGGTTGATGAAATAATAGAACCTATAAAACATTTAGCATCACATAGAATCCAAGAGATTATTGGAGAAACGTCAAGTAACAGCAATGTTCGCTTGGCTGCAGTAGTAACTGAAGTAAGGGTGATTGTGACAAAAAAAACCGGTCAGGAGATGGCTTTTGTTAAAGTTTATGATGGAACTGGAACTATTGATCTCGTGGTTTTTCCCAAACTATTTCAATCCACACGTAATGTTTGGGTTGATAACAAAGTGTTACTTATTTCAGGACGTGTTGATATAAGGGACGAAGAACCATCCATTATTGTAAACGAGATAGAAACAAAAGACGAAGCTGAAAAGGGAAATGATACGCTATTTGTGAAAGTTCCGACAACAACAGGTACTGAAGAACTGAAGAAATTAAAAAATCTTTTTATTGAGAATCCCGGAAACCAAAAAGTTACACTACTTTTTGAAGGACAGGAGGAAAGAAAAGTTGAGCTTCAAATTACTATATCTTGGAGTGAAACTATTGCTCATAAAATATCAAACATTATAGATGGTAAAAGCCAACTTGATTGAGTTGCAGTTAACCCTAGTTATAGTATAAAATACCTAAATCTAAACTAAAAAACTATGTCATTGACGGCCACACACAAAGAAGTTACTTTCGGAGTTGGAGATAAAGTTAAAGTAACCCAGAAAATAAAAGAGGGAGAAAAAGTTCGTTCACAGATCTTTGAAGGACTTGTTTTGGGGATTAAAGGGAGAGAAGAAAATAAATCCTTCACAGTTAGAAGAATCGGAGCCCAACAAATTGGTATTGAAAGAATATTCCCTTTATTTTCCCCAACTGTTGAAAAAATTGAAGTAACTCGTAATGGAACTGCTGGAGTTTCTCGCGCAAAACTTTACTACACTCGAGAAAAAGCTAAACGCGAAATCGATATAATATATTCGAGAGCCAATAGGCGAAGAGCAAAAAGTAATACTACCGATAAAAAGTTGAAAACTCGCAAAAAAACCTCCAAGTAATACTTTCTTCCTAGGTTCGCTAAGTATATTATTAAATTAATTTTTATGGATAATAAACTTTTTGGTGATAAAGGAGAAAAGTTTGCTCAAAATCTACTTATAAAAAATGGTTATAAAATTCTAGCCACCAAATTTAGAACGAAATTAGGGGAAATTGATATTGTCGCGAAAGAAAAAGATACTCTAGTGTTTGTTGAGGTGAAAACCCGGACTAGTCAAAAATTCGGAAAACCTCAAGAAGCAGTAAATGTGCGTAAATTACATACTATAAAAAACGCAGGTGAATTGTTTATACGAAGCCACCCAGGCCTTGCCAAAAAGTTTAGAATTGACGTTGTAGCAATAGAAGTTAATTATGGAATAGTGACATCGGCTAAGATTATTCAGGCGGTCTGATTTTATAATGTTAACTATTTATCGGCTTTCTGTCGGTCAACTTCAAAGTAACTGCTATTTGGCGGTCGATCAAAAAAGTAATGATTGTATGATTGTCGATCCAGGAGATGACGCAGAATATATCATAAAAAAAATTACGGAAATCGGAGCAAAACCCAGGTTAATTGTCGCAACCCACGCACATTTTGACCACGTCATGGCAGTTTTCGAATTAAAGCTCACTTACAAAATTCCTTTTTACATGCATCATCGTGATGAATTTTTGTTAAAAAATGCAAGATCCTCATCGCTATACTTTACAGGTGTAGATCCTTTAATTGATCCTCCGAAAATAGATATGTATTTTAAAAATGGAAGTGTAATAAAACAAGGAGAAAATACTTTTAGGATAGTATGGACTCCTGGACACACACCGGGTAGCTGTACTCTCTATTGTCAAAAAGAAAAGCTTGCTTTCGTGGGCGACTTACTTTTTGCAGATAGCACCAAAGGAAGATATGATTTTTCTTATTCAGATGAAAAATTATTAGATAAATCTATTAGGATAATCATGAAGTTTCCCGGTGATACTACTTTATATTCAGGACATGGAAATAAATTCTTGCTTAAGGCAGTGAAGAAATACTTTAAGACTAATTTCAGAATTCCCCGAGTCTCCGTACTCGGGGATGACCCGCTTCGCCGTAGCTGTAGCGAGGCGAGATGAACTTAGGCTAGAAGACCTCGCCGAAGGCGTATCTTTAATAAAGATGGCCCAGGCCTCCGTGCCTGGGGAGGATTCACGAAGTAATTTATGAAGTTCTGGTATAATGACTTAATTGTATGAGTAGGACCGGAAAAGAGAAAAGAAGAAATATTAATTTTAGACAAACTCCCAAAGAATTTAGATCAGCAAGGCAAACACAGGTTTTTTTGCACTTCAATAAAAATCTTCCGTATAAAGTTTATCAGTTTTCAAAAAATTTGTTTGAAAGGCAGATGACTAAAATTTCGGGGCAAATTACTCGTTTTACTAAAAAGACTTCTAAGGTTTAACACAAAAAAAGCTTCCGATAGAATTTAGCTCTGTCAACTTAACAATATCTGTAAGAAAAGCTGAATGGCTTCCACCATCAAGATTAATTGCGTCGGTAATTTCTAGCGTTGAATTTTTATTTATTTCCTCTATTATTGAAGGTACTTCAGAAAGTTTGGGTCCAAGAATAGGATTAGTTCGCATGTACATTGCAACAAAAACAACTTGGTTATTTTTCGTAGACGCCACAACTATACGTCTGGCTAACTCATCACGTTCAAGCTTCAAGCCAATTTTTTTTGAGTTTTGCATTAGAATAGGGCCTGATTGGATAGCTAGCCTCGCAGATGGAGGAGTAAGGGAACTTGTTGTTACAGTTCCATTTTCCGAAATAGAAAAATATCCGTTGAAAAGGGTGCTTTCAATTGAGTTACTAATGACTTTGCCATTAGATATAAAAAGGCCGATTGGTTTACCTTCTTCTGTAAAAAAACCACCGCTAACAAGATGTAAACAGTTATTGTTTTGAACTAAACTCTTTGAATCTAGTTTTTCATTAAAGTTTGCAAAAAATTCTATTCTGTCAAGGTCGCGTACTCGTATCCATACAATTTTGTAATCGGAACTCTCATATGTTTCTGTAGCTGGTGTGGGAGTTTCAGGTGAAGAATTTTCGTTAATTGGTTTAGATAAGTTTTCTTGCGAAACTCCATTATTAATTGCCTTATTTAATAATTTAGCCTTTAGTTGCCAAGAAATAACAAAATAAAGTATAAGTAAAAGTACTGTACCGAAAGCCAGAACGTAAAGAATCTTGTTCACTTAATCTATTTTACCAATAGTTTTATATAAAAGTAAGTTACATGATATATTTAAAATAAATATACTTATGACCAAAGCCTCAAACTTTTTATTGTCATCACTAAACACCTTTATCGTAGCAACGATTGTTACATTGGCTTTTTTTTCCGAGCTTAAATATGTAGGTTATATTTTGGACAGCAATTTCTTTTTACTTTTATTTGTTATTTCTTTTGTTGTCGTTTATATACTTCACTTTCTCCTTTACAAATCTTATGAAAGAAATACAAAAAAAGAGTTTGCTGAAGCTAATACCTGGTCACCTCAATCACTTGGGCCAATTAGAAGTTTTGAACCATTAAAATTAAAAACTCCACTTTCAAGATATAAGTATGAGGTTGATATATCTTTCCTTGTGACTTCAGTCTTAATTTTTTTCTTTGTACACCTTACGCTTATGGTTCTAGCCAGACTTGATTTAGTTTTACTTAAGTTTATTGACAGGGAAGTTTTTGTAACGACATTTGGTATTTTTTTTAGTTATTCACTTATTCTTATAGCCTCATATTTTATTTCGTACGAAGTTTATATTGCCGAAAAAAAGGGGAAAATTCATATCAATTCAGCTAGCTTATACGCTTATATATTTTTTTTGGTAATAGCTTTTGGAGTACTAATAAAGTTTCTTTACGATGCTTACCAAATAATTTTTATTTAGGAGCGGCCTCAATTATGAGTTAAAGGTAGAGTAAAAGTAAAGCTGGAACCGCTTCCATAAATTGATTGAACATAGATTTTTCCACCGAGTGTTTCTACTAATTGTTTTGTAATCCATAGACCAAGGCCCGTTCCTCTTTCATCTTTTGTTTTTTCTTCTTTAATTCTGTGAAATTTCGAGAAGAGGTTCGGTAATTCTTCCGGAGGAATACCTACTCCTGAGTCACTGACAGTAATTGAAGCAAGGGAGGACTTTTGTAAGCTAGAGATATTGACCTTTCCTTGAGGAGTATACTTTATTGCATTGGTTATTAGGTTATTCATAATTTGCTTCACCCGCTCAGGGTCAGTGACAATCATAGGTAAATCAGCTTGTGAAAAAGTAAAGGTCAGATTTTTTTGAGCTGCTAGGGGTTGCATGTTTCGAACAACCTCATTTACTATGGAATTAAGATCAGTCTGAGTGAGATTTACTTTCAACCTTCCTTGTTCGATTCTTGAAACCTCCAAGAGTTCATTTATTAATGAATTTAAGTCGTTTGTGAGTTGATTAAGAATTGTAAGATCTGATTGAATTACCGGCAATGCTTCTTTTGGGATTTTCCCTCGAAGAAGTTCCAGATAGCCTAGGAGTGCTGTGACAGGAGCTCTCAGTTCATGAGAAGCCATTGAAATAAATTCATCTTTCAATTTGTCAATCTCTTCCAATTTTTCAGCCTGCAATGATTTCATATAAAAAATAAAATGATTTACCAAAAGTGCGATTGTTATAGCAACAAGTATTGAAAGAATAACAATTGAATCACGAGATGTTCTTGATAAAATCGAATCCAAATACTCTGTCGAAAGTTTCATTGAAAGTATGTGCGACCCATCTATTGGAACAACCACATTCCATACATTTGCACCCTCTTTAGGATCATACGATAACCCGGCGAAAGGTTGATTAAGAGAAGCAGCAAAATTGTTTAAAACATCCTGAGAGACCTCTTCCGAAAAACCTGCAGAAGGGTCTGAGGAAGCGATGATCGCAAATTCTTGACCGTTTTTTGAAAGAAGAGTTGCAGAAATCAGATCATCGTTCGCATCAACCATAGAGGAAAGAACTTGTGAAGCTTGAGATGAATCTGATAATTTCTCCTCTAAAAAAGGAGTTACTGATGAAGCTAAGGAAACTCCGTGGTGACGAATGAGAAAATTTACATCTCTATTGAAAGATCTCAAATTCCAAAAGGTGTTTACGATTAAAAGAAGGGGAATTGCGATAATTATAAGTACCGGATAAAAAGAATAGATTGGTTTTACTAGATTCCTAACCTTAAGAAAAATTGAAGGCATACACTAAGAGTAGAAAGAATATTCTCGGAAGTCAAAAGTTTCTTTTTCAAATTTAAAATTTGTGAGCCTGTGTTAAAATGGTCGTGCGATGAATATCAAAGGAGTTTTTCCAATCTTCTTACTTTTATTAGGAATTGGGTCTGTTGCTTTTAGCTATTATTATAATCAGGGCTCCTTACAAAATTTATTTAAAAAAAACAAACAAGTTCAACAAGCCGAAGTTAACGAGAAAAGCGTTTTAAGTAACCAAATTGTAATATCTGAAACACCCCTTCCTACACCAACTATTCAAGTAGAACCTGAAATAATAGTTTCGACACCGGTGCCATCATTTTCGGCAACAATGAACACTGAAACTAAATTTGTGGGCGATGGTAATTGGACACTTTCTGCAAATGTCTCTGCAAATAAAGAAATAAAATCGTGTGATTTTGAAATTGGTTACCCGGGCGTATGGGCAACTAAAAGTGGTGATGTTGCCGGAACCACCTGCAGAGTAGAAAGTGACAGGTTGAATTTTGAATATTTGAAAGCTTGGGTAAAAGTTACTTCCAAAAATGGTGACGTTTTTGAGAAAGGTGACCATCCATATAATTAGATTTTTTAGGGGAGGTGGTTTTGAGTGAAAGATGATAAAGAAAAACGGCAAGTTAGTTTAAATGCTGATACTACTCCGATTCTATACACAGATAACGTAAATATGATTGCCAACACAGATGGAGTAGTTTTAAATGTTATGCAGAGGGTCGGCTCAAGAAATCAATTAAGAATTGTTGCAAGAGTTGGAATGAGCCGCGAACATGCTAAAAAGTTTGTTGAGAAGTTAGGGCAACTACTTCTTAAATCACAAGGACAGCTTGTTACAGGTAAAAAGATTGTTAACTAAAGAAGTAAATTTCAAAAAGAAAGCTCACCACACGAAACATAAGTAGCTGATTGTGCGGCGGACTTGTGAACATTTACCGCCAAGGGAAGCTGGGCTGATAATTCGTCCAAAGAGACATCTAGTGTAGTTACTGACTGGCCGTCAACAGGAAATGTAAGTGGGTAGACAACTGCCCCAACTCCCGGGCACTCTCCTTTGTGAATATGAGCAGGTTGGGTAACACCCTCTGCTGCTCCTGTCAAAGACAATGTAACAGTTACTTTTCCATTAACTTCCTTAAGTGTTGCAGTTCCTGCCTCTCCTGATTCATTTAATTCGGTTAAATTAACTAGGGCCATTTTGACAGTGGGTTGGGGAACAGGAGCAGGTTCTTCAACAGTCGCCTGCCTATTTGTAAAAAGAAATGCAGTTAAAATAACTATTGCGGCAACTGCAGCAAGGCCAAGGAGTTGATTTTTATTCATACCTTAACTATATGATAGTATAAATTACAATGTCAAGAATGATTTTGGGCGTTTCTTAGACAGATGTGTTATTTATTTTTTCTCACCCCCTAAATTACATAAAAAATTGCGAACTATACATCCTACTGAGTTTGTTCATAAAGAAAAATTGCCGAATGGACTTCGTGTGCTAGTACACGAGATGCCATGGGCACAGTCTGTATCAGCAAGGCTTCTGATTAAGGCAGGGCCTCGGTATGAAAACGATATAACAATAGGATCAGCACACTACCTTGAACATATGTTTTTTGAAGGAAGTAAACTCTACCCTTCAAGAAGGGAATTGGATAGAGCTGTAGAAAGTAAGGGGGGCAACCATAGCGCTTATACAGACAAGGAATATGTAATGTACCAAGCCAAACTTCAAACAGAAAACGCAAGTTTTGCAACAGAATTTGTGCATGAATTGGCTTTTAACCCTTTGATGGCTGATGAAGCAGTAGCAAGAGAGAAAGGGATTATTTCCGCTGAGCTACGCCGTTCAATTGACACACCGGCTCAACACGTGTGGAACTTACTACGAGAACATATATGGAGGGGGCATCCATTAGGGCACAATACCCTTGGAACGTTTGAATCAATTGATCGTATATCTCGTCAAGATTTATTAGATTATCACAACAGATTCTATAAGCCAGATAATACTATCTTGGTAATTGCTGGTAATGTTAAAACCTCTCAAGCAATCGATATGTCGATGAGGGATTTTGGTGCTTTAGAATCTAGGAAGGATGAATTTCCTGCAGTTCCACCACCTCTACATAACATTGACTCACTCGTACGGATCGAAGAGCGAGATATAAAGCAAGTTCATATTCTACTTGCTTTCGACACAAAAGGTCATGGCGAGAGCAGTACCGTGTTACCTCAATTCCAAGTTCTATCAAAAATGCTGCGGAATAACATTTTCCACACATTTGTATACGATTTAGGCTTCTCCTATTCTGCAGGTTGTTGGCCTTGGCTTGTTAGAGACGGTGGAAGTATTGTAACCGCAATCGAAGTTGCCCCAGAAAAAACTGCCGAGGCGGTAACACGAATGGTTGATGAAGTAAATAACCTAACAATAAACGAGGATACGGTACAAGAAGCAAGAGCTGGTGTAGTTAGTGATACTTTGCTAAATCTTGCGGATACTGATGAATACGCCAATTTTATCGGAGAACAAGAGTTATATACTGGAACTGTAAAACCGCCGGAAAAAGTTAAAGCTGATATTAAATCCGTATCTACAGAAGATATCCAAAATCTTAAAGATTTACTTTTTACCAGAGAAAATGCCGCATTGGTACTCTTAGGTCCGGTTTCTCCAAACAAAGCTCAAAGTTTAGATGATAAATTGACCCTATTATTAGACCAATGAAAAAGTATTTACTATTTTTTGCAGCCTTTTTAGTTGGCATTCCGTTAGGGTTTCGGGGTTTATCAGTTATAAAACGAACATATTTTGAAGAGGCAAGAGTATTATCAAAAATCGCTGATATTTCGCTAGAAATTAGTCCAACTATGAGTGTTTCACCGACGGTTTCACTTACACCAACACCTCGGCCAAAGGCTCATGCCAGAGGCCCGTCGTCCTCTGAGCGAGATCGTCCTTTGGACGAAATTCCGACTTTAACACCTACTGCGAGCCTTACAGTAACTCCTACGTTGACTCCAACACCAACTCCGCGTCCTTTAATTTCTGCACCAACAGATCTTGAACCTCTTTTTGAAGAATTTTCAATAACTTACTCGGTTGAAAAGAATAAACTAAAATTTATTGCGAAATGCGAATCAAACTTCAATGTTGGGGTATGGAAAGAGCCTTATGCAGGGCTTTACCAGTTTGATGAAGTTACTTGGACAAAATACAGAAACCTAATGGAAAAAGATCCAAATATAAACTTAAGGTTCGGAGCAAGAGAATCAATTGAGACAGCAGCCTTCGTAGTTTCAATAGGAAACGAACGTATTTGGCCGACCTGTTCTGCTACTTACTAGTTTTTTTCAAAAAGAAAGTACTGCGATCAGTATTTAATTTTTGGGTATTAAAGTTTTCTCTTTGAACTCTTTCCTTTTCAAACTGGTCATCAAGCTTTTTTTGGCAATCAGGATCAGGACACTTAGTTAAAGTGGTTATGACCAATGACGTCCCAACATACTCCTTGTAAGTTTTTTTGACAACCCTCACTTTACCGCACCTTATACACACTTCTTTTGATATATTCATTAAGTTAGTAACTCCTGCGTCTGTTATCAGGTCGCCTATTAAATGATCGTCCTCCTCTATCACCACCACCACCACCAAAGTCTCTTGGACCACGATCTTCTAAAGGCCTTGCGACGTTTACTACAATTTTTCTTCCTTCCATTTCAGTGTTATTAAGAGTTTCAATTGCTTTATCTGCTTCTTCGTCTTTATCCATATCAACGAATCCAAATCCCTTACTTCTACCTGTAAATTTATCAGTAATAACAGTACTTGAAGTTACAGTTCCAACTTTTGCGAAAAGTTCTTCTAATTGAGCACTAGTAACATTATAAGGAAGTCCTCCTACAAATAATCTTTTAGCCATTAATTATTATCACCACCTTTTTTAGGATAACTGCTTTTTCTTAGGTGATGAAAACTCCCGAGGAGATTTCTCTACCAATCTAAAACAGTAGTACCTTACTTAACCTAATAAATATTTTAACACATTTTTTTTCAATTTACTATCTTGGTGAATTTGACCAGAATTTGGGCAAGAAGTAGAATGTAAATATGAAGACAACTCGTTTGGTACTTTTACTAATACTTTTACTTATTGCCGCAACAATTTCAGTAATTGTCGTTTACTTAAAAAATCCAGATGAAGATTCTACTCCTTCCTTAAATAATAAAAATGTCGTTATTGAGGATTCCGGAAAAGAAGCTGAGAAAGCAGGTTTTATTAAGGTTAGTAATCCAGAACCAAGTCAATTGGTGACAAGTCCATTGACAGTTAAAGGAGAGGCAAGGGGAACGTGGTATTTCGAGGCTGACTTTCCTGTTTATTTATATGATGAAAATGAGAATTTGATCGCACAAGGTATTGCTCGCGCAGAAAGCGATTGGATGACCGAAGAGTTTGTTCCCTTCACAACGACCCTTGCATTTACTCGTCCAGAAACAGAAAGTGGAACACTTGTATTGGAAAAAAGCAATCCCTCAGGTTTACCAGAAAACTCTGACAGACTGATAATTCCAGTGCTTTTCAGATGATTTAGATATTATCTTTAAAGAAATTAATCTGATTTATGCCGAGCGAGGAAACGGAAGAGACCCCACAAGAGCTCCTTGCCAAACTTAAGGCTGAACGTCAATTCTTATCGGAAAGAATGAGGCAACATCCGCCTGATAGAGACCATAATGAATTTACTGCGTTATTCTTACAAGTAGGGCAATTAGATATTGAAATTAAGAAAATTATAGAATCTGTCGTACCTGAACAAGGTCATGGAGAACTAGGACAATTTACTTTGAAGTCCTCTGAGGGACCTGATCCTCTCAGAAAAAGGAAAATTAAGTAATTTACTTAAGAAATTTTTTGAAGTCCTTAGTTAGTTTGGTTATTTTTGGATCGATTACTAATTTACAATATGCTGCGTTTGGGTTTTCTTTATAATAATTTTGGTGGTAGTCTTCTCCTTTAAAGAAATTATTAAAAGGTAAAATTTCTGTTACAACTTTAGATTCGTGATCCTTTTGAATTAAATTTTTTGTATCTTCTGCTAATTTTCTTTGCACATCGCTATGATAAAAAATAACGCTTCTGTACTGAGTTCCGACGTCAGCACCTTGGCGATTTAATTGTGTCGGATCGTGTGTTTTGAAAAATATATACAACAAATCTTCGTAGGAAATAACTTTCGGGTCAAATTCTATTTGAATTGCCTCGGCGTGGCCTGTTGAACTACTAGAAACGTCTTCGTATTTCGGACTTTCTTTTTCTCCACCGGAATAACCTGAAACAACACTGACAACGCCCTTAAGTCGCTCAAAGATAGCTTCTGTGCACCAAAAACATCCTCCGGCAAAAGTCGCTTTTTCCATTATTTAATTATACAGCTTTTAACTATTCAGCCGATGCGATAATATGAATTTATGGCGCGGCTAACATACGATGAGCTTATTAAAAAACACTTGCATATTCTAAGGGGTTTGCGATCCAAAACCGGTCTTTTTTTAGCATCACGCCCTAGGGTTTCCACAGGGTACGACAAATCATGGTTGCGGGATAATTTTTACGAAACTATTGCGTTTGAAATAATAGGGGACTGGGATACTGTTGAAAAAACCTATCATGCAATCTTAAAAATCTTTTTAAAGCACGAAGCAAAAATAGATTGGGCAATTAAAGAAAAACCGAAAGAGTCGTATAAACGAATTCATGCGCGCTTTCACCCTGAAACCTTTAACGAGTTTTGGGAAGAGTGGGGAAATAAGCAAAATGACGCAATTGGATGTATTTTATTTCGATTGGGAGAACTTGAGGTTAACCAGAATCGGTCGATTGTTAAAACTCCGGATCATATCAGGATAGTCAATAAACTTGTTCGCTACCTAGAAGCAATAGAATATTGGCACGACGAAGACTCTGGTGTTTGGGAGGAAGAAGAGGAATTACACGCTTCCTCCGTTGGGGCTTGCGTGGCAGGTCTAAAATCAATTTCTCGTGTCTCACCAATTGAGGTCCCTATATGGTTAATCAAAAAGGGAGAAGACTCACTAGAAAAACTTCTACCAAGAGAGTCGAAGAAAAAATTTGCCGATCTCGCTTTGCTATCCCTTATTTGGCCGTACGATATTGTCAACGAGGAAAGTAAGATTGAAATTCTGGAAAACGTTGAATACCATCTCCTCCGCGAAAGAGGTGTTATCCGATATAAAGGTGACCACTACTATAACAAAAATCCTGACGGCTATTCAGAAGAAGCTGAATGGACTTTTGGACTTGCTTGGCTTGTAATTATTTATCAAAAATTAGGAAATTACGAAAAGGCACATGAACGTTTAAATAAATTGATATCAGTTGATACTCCGGAAGGCCTTCCTGAACTGTTTTTTTCAAATTCTCCTATTTACAACGAAAATACACCGCTAGGGTGGAGTGAATCGTTATTTATTGTCTCTCTTTACGAAATGAACGTAAGATTGCGTGCAACTTTACCAATTGAAAAGAATTTGCAAAGTAGCGTATAGTTAACTACAAATGCAGGAACTTAAGGTAAGAAAGAAAGATCAAAGTCAGGAAGATTGGAGTTATGATAAGCTTTTGGCTTCAATCGGGAAAGCAGGGGTTGAAATAAAAGAGGCTCAAATTATTGCCTCAAAAATAGAAAGTTGGGCAGGAAGTTCCTCAGAAAACGGGATCGTAGACTCGGAAAAATTACGCGAAAAAGTTTTTGAAGTTATGAAGGATACTCACCCAGCTGAAGCAGATAGCTACCAAGTATTTAGAAAATCCTGACTAGCGGGCGAATTTTGCCACTTTTGCTACGATTTCATTAAGATTCGTGTTCGCTTTAATAATATAATCATATGCCCCCATTTTTAAAGCTTCATGTTTTTGGGTATCTAAATTAGTAAGAACAACAACTGGTATATTTTTATAGTCTGGACTCTCCTTGAGCGTCTTCAAAAGATCCATCCCATTCATTTTTCCCGGAAGCATTATATCTAAAAGTACAATGTTCGGACTTACGTCTTTTATTAAAGTAAAGCCTTGCGAAGCGTCTATTGCCAGTAAAACTTCATAGCCAGCGGTTTCCAATTTCGACCCATAGATTCGCTGAATATCTAAATCATCTTCGATCAAAACAACTTTCTTGGCCATTTGTAGTACCATTATAGCACTGTTTTCGAATGTTCAAGTGCTTATGTCAGATGATGATTTCCAAAAACTAATAAAAGAATCAGTATTAACAATACCTGAAGAATTCAGAAAGAAATTGGAAAATGTGACAATTGTCTACGAAGATTGGCCGAAAAGCCACCAATTGGGCAAACTTTCGGTTGGTAATCAAAGATCTCTTATTTTAGGTCTTTACGAGGGTGTTCCACAGACACGCCGTGGACATTATGGAGTAGGTGGAACTCTTCCAGACAAAATAACGCTTTTTAAGATTCCCATACTTATGGTTGCGGGTAATTCGCAAAACGTAAAGAAAGTTATTCAGGATACCGTGATACATGAAGTAGCGCACCATTTTGGTATTTCTGATGAAACAATTGCGAAATTGACAAGGGAAAAAACTTCACAAAAACTTGACTAACGTGTATGATCGTAATATAGAAAGATCTGTGGAAAATCAACTACAAGAAGAAAGTTCGAAAGTTTCTGGTGAAAATACCCCGAGTAAATTCCCTACTAGAATTATTATTTCGCTAATTGCATTTTTTGTAGGAATTGGAGTACTAACATATCTGGCAATTTTATTACTCGGACTGAAAAGCTCAGGATTTAAAATTCCGGGAATAAGCAGTGTAAAAACGAAAGTAAAACTAGAAAAGTTTTCTAACGAGTCAGAATTTAAAGAGTTTCTCGCAAAATCTGAAAGTTACACACAGTCTTTATACGGAGGAGTGAGTTCGCAGCTATTTAGTATGGGTGCTCCAAGTGATAGAGCTATTGACCTTTCTCCTAGCGGTTCGTTTGGGGAGTCTCTTCAACCTTTAATGGAGATAACAGAACCTTCTCGTGTCTCTGAAACAAATGTGCAAGTTGCAGGAATTGATGAGCCTGATATCGTCAAAACTGACGGAAAATCAATCTTTTTTTCTTCAACTGCGCCCATCTATGGCTTTATTGAGCCTTTAATAATTGAAGGTGACGTTGGAAGAATTATGCCACCCACAATTTTTCCCGAAACAAAAGTTATAAAAGCATTTCCTCCTGAGTCTATTTCCGAGGAAAGCGCTATCGAAAGATATGGAAATCTTCTTTTGAAAGACAAAAAACTTATAATTTTCAGTGAAAATGTTATCTACGGATATGATGTCAGCGATCCTAAAAATCCCGTAGAATCTTGGAAATTTACACTGGATGAAAGAAACTCATTAGTAACCTCTCGCCTTCAGAACGGGAAACTTTTTGTAGTAACCTGGCAACCAATTAGTCAGTCAAACCCATGTCCTATACCCTTAGGAACGATTCAAACTTCTATAACAATTCCCTGCGACCGAATTTATTACCCTAATGTTATTGTTCCTGTTGACGTAACTTATAACATATTAAAAATAAATCCGGAAAACGGTGGGGTGGAGGAGAAGGTTGCCTTTGTTGGTTTTTCGAGCCAGTCAGTTGTCTATATGTCGCCTAACTCAATCTATACAACCTATACTTTTTTTGAAAGTTTTACAAAGTTTTTCTATGAGTTTTTGGAAGCAAATGGTACCGATCTTGTTCCGGAGGTTGTTATTAACCGATTAAAAGAAATAGACAGCTATAACATTAGCGATACTTCAAAACTTAATGAAATGAAACTTACTTTGGAAAGATATTACGCGACACTTGACTCAAATGAACGTAGACGAATTGAAAACGAATTCCAAAATAGGATTGAAGAATACGCTAAGGAAAATATAAGGGATTTTGAAAAAACTGCAATCGTCAAAGTTAGAAATACAAATCTTGAAGTTCAGGCAGTAGGGGAAGTTCCAGGATCACCTTTAAATCAGTTTTCGATTGATGAATACAAAGATACAGTTCGGATAGCAACAACGGTCACTGGCGGAGTTTTGGGATTATCAGTTGAGTCTATGAATGACGTCTATATCCTCAATAGCAATCTGTCGGTTCAAGGAAAGATTACAAATCTTGGGATTGGGGAAAGAATTTATTCGGTTCGTTTTATTGAAGATAAAGGTTATCTTGTAACTTTTCGCCAAATTGATCCTTTCTATGTGCTTGACTTAAGAGATCCTAGTAATCCGAAAAAAACCGGAGAACTTAAAATTCCAGGGTTTTCCTCATACCTACATCCAATAAATAAAGATAAAATTCTCGGGGTTGGCCGCGAAGAAGCAAACGTTAAATTATCTCTTTTTGATGTTAAGGATCCAACAAATCCACGAGAGGCCGCAAAATATGATCTTGATGAATTTTATACTCAGGTATCAACAACTCAAACTGCTTTTCTAATGGACACAAAACATGAAGTTTTCTTTCTTCCGGCAGGATCTAGTGGTTACATATTTTCTTATTCAGGTGATCAACTTAAACTTAAAAAGGTGATTGCTGATGTTTCAGCGCAAAGAGCAATTTATCTTGATGACTTTTTATATATAATAGGGGACTCAAAAATTGTAGTTTTGAACGAGAACGACTGGAGCCAGGTTAGTGAGTTGAACTTCTAAAGTAAATACTTCTCTTGAATCTTTCAAAAACTTAGTCTAATCTTAAATATATGGGCGAAAAGGTGCTAGGTTATATTTTGATTGCGCTAGGAGTAATCGTTATGCTTCTTGCAACATTTTCCGTATATCAGGTTTTTACAAACAAGTCTCAACCTGTAAATATTTTCAATCTTCCTGGAATATCAATAGATATGTCAGATCTTGTAGGGAGCGATCTTTCTCCCGAAGAAATAGCACAACTTAGAGAACAAAAATCACTTAAAACCGACCTCATTTCACCTGAAATAATTAATAAACCTTTAAATCTTATTGCACATATTCTCTTTATGGGGTTTATACTAAATGTAGGATTCAAAGTTGCGGCTTTGGGAGTTGGCTTAGTTAGGCCGATTAATGTGAAGTTAGGTAAGGTTGGTGAGGTTAGTACAACTCTAACCCCAAAAGCTTAAAGGTGGTGATATTAAATGGCTAAAGCAAAAGTAAGAGTAAAAAATCAAAGTTTAATTTATCTTGCGGCAGTTGCACTTCTTCTTATTCTTTATTTGTTCTTCTCCAGATCTAGTGTGTTTGGAATGTACTAAGGAAAAGTATAAATCAAATTGATTTCAGCCTGCCTTAGGAAAGTTAGGTATGTGGGAGTAGGTATGTGGGAGATTATTGTATAATAAACCTCACTCGACTAAATTCTTCAGAGGTCCGAAGTAATAATCATCCCACCCCGAAGAAATATCCTCAAATTCATCATCAGGAATATCAGTGTGAACTAGAGTAAGAATCGTTTTCCCACCCTTTTCTTTTAACGAAACCCTTACTCTAGACGGCTGATCCCATTTGCCTGCGTACCAATCCTGCTCAAGAAGTTTATTTTTAATAACTTTTGTATTTTTTCCCCAAATATCCCCGCCCCATAGGCTAAAATCAAAACCTTCTTCTTCTGTCATTTTAGCAGGTCCAGCCCCCCATTCTTTAATTATTTCAGGGTCAACCAAAGCCTGCCAAACTTTTTCTTTTTTTGCGCTAATAACGTAACTTTTCTCCAGCTTTTTCATTCAACAATATCTAATATTTTTTGGTACCCGTGATCAAGGGCCTTTTGCAAGAGTTCAGGACTATTACTACAATTCGATGAAGTTGTATTTGAAATAAATTCATTCCAAAGTTGCCTCCAACTTGTATCTCCAATTAAGTTAAGCTCTTGACTTATCTTAGCCTTATCAGCCTCATTATAACACTCGGGAGGAGGCTTTGCCGCTGTCCCATACATAAGGGAAAGTACAGAAACTATCTTGGGAACATCCTCTACTTTGCCTCGTAAGTCAGTAAGTTTATCTTCAGTATTTGTCAGCGTATCTTTTGTCTCATCAAGTTCTTTCTGTGTATTTCCTAATTTTAGATTTACAATTTCCAGTTCTTTTGCAAGATCCCCGGTTTTATAAAAAATCAGTTCTTTTTCAAGCTCGTCATATTTTTCTGTTGTAGCCTCGAGCACTTTCTTTTGATCTTCATATTCAGAGGATAAATTGCTGTTTTTCACAAAAAGGGCTACAAAGGCCGAAATACCGAGAATTGCAAAAACGATTGCTAGAATGAATGGGATTAGAAGTTTTGATGAACTCTTTTTTAGAGTAGAATTATCCTTTGTAGGCTGTGTAGTTTGATTAGTTTCCATAGTCTATGGCCTTACTTTAACCTTGTTAGAATCAATCTTTTACGAACGGGGTCGGATTGGGTCGGTTCTGTTGTAATTTCAAGTTCCTTGTCATTTAGTTGCCACCTTAAGACTATATCTTGAGTTTTCTCTGTTATAGTATCTCCTTTGATTTCATAAAAATAGTAAGAAGAGCAGGGTTTTGGATTTCCAACTTCGTCAAGTTCGCCTCCGGGGCAAATTTTACCATTCTTAAACTCCAAGTAGCTCTTGGTGTATTGTGAAGGAATTTGGTCTTCTCTAAACTGTCCGTTTTCAAAAACAAAGTATTGAGAAACGACCCAGAGTCCTTGTAATTTGTCTTTATTAGCTACATCTTGTGGGTCAACTTTTCTGGGTTCGCCGGCTTTTACCAAAATTATTTTTATATTCTCTTGGCCCGAAGGCATTTCGGGCTCAAGTTCTAGTTTCCCTTGTATATTAAGATGAACCTTCCAAACAACTGTTTGGTTTTCAGGCTCATAAAGAGTTAGGTTTTCCGCCTCGAGAGTAAAAGCAACTTGGCCTTCGCATTTTAAATCCTGTGCATTTTCACTAGCGGATTTTCCAATGCAGAAATCGTTGCCGTTGAATTCAATCAAAATATCTTTCTCTGATCCACTGAATTCAGATTCTTTAAACTTTTGGGTGTTTTCGTCGAACGTAAATTTTTTTTCAGCTTTCCAGATACCCTGAAGCTGATCTAAAGTTGGAGGTTTGGGTTTTATTATTTTCCCAATCAGATTAGATGTTGAAACTTCCTGCTTGGATAAAATCAAATAAGCTACCAGTGCTCCTATTAAAATTAAAGGGATGATAAGGATTAAGATTATGTGGATGATACCCAACTGAGAGGCCTTTTTAATGCGGGGCATTGTTTTTAAGTAAAGCACTGGTCTAGAAGATTGTCAATAAACTTCCATATCCGATGTGGAACATCCTTGACACACCGGGTATGGTCACCTATCATTTTTTAAGGACTATTAAGGACTATGCCAAAAAGGTATTACCCATTAGTGACTGGAGAAACTTATCACGTTTTTAACAGAGGAATTGCTCATACGCCCATTTTTACAGATATAAGAGAATACAAAAGAGCCATAGCAACAATTAAATTTTATCAGATCGATAGCCAACCAATTAAGTTGTCGAGGTATTTAGTTATGTCTTCCGAACTAAGAACTATTTTTTATAAAGTAAGATTGAGGAGTGCAGACAAACTAGTTGACATTATCGGTTTTTGTTTAATGCCTAATCATTTCCATTTTCTTTTAAAGCAATTAAAAGACAAGGGAATTTCTACTTTTATGAGAATACTTCAAAATAGCTACACTAGATATTTTAATACGAAAAATAAAAGGGATGGCCCTATTTTAAAAGGTCAATTTAAAGCCGTTAGAATTGAAAGGGATGAGCAACTATTACATGTTTCGAGGTATATTCATCTGAATCCATATACGTCTTTTATAACCAGGAGTGTTGAAGATCTTTTGAAATATCCGTGGTCGAGTTTACCTGAGTATGTGAACTATATTAAAAAAGAACGACTTTGTAATAGGAATTTGGTACTTTCTTTATTTAAATCTGCGCGAGAATATAAAAAATTTGTACTAAACCATGCTGATTATCAGAGAAATCTTAAATCAATTAAACACCTAACTCTGGAATAGTTAGCCGATAACCGATGTGGCGAAACTATTCCACATCGGGAGTGGATGAGTGGATGTGGATGGAGTGGATGTGGATGGATTGTCTAAATAATTAAGGATAGAATCTTAGAGGTTATAAGAGAAACGGTTGCGGAAATCTCTGAACCACTCCAAGATGATTTTTCCAGGTCAATACTTGCCTTGGCTCTGGCCCATTGATCTGAAACTTCACTATCTCCCAGAGTCGACACTTTAGAATTAACGTTGGAAACATTATTCTCTTTGGGTCCTTCAGAAAGCAAACTCTCAATAGCATCAATTACATCCAGATAGGGTTTAATTTTTGCGATATTTGTCTGTAGATTTTTTAATTGATTCTGCGTAGAATTCAGTTGACTTTCTGTACTCTTAAGATTTTTTTCTGCGTTATTCAATTTTAATTGGAGGATCTCAACTTCTTTTGCTAAATCAGTGTTTTTATAAAAAATGAGCTCTTTTTCAAATTGTGAATTTTCTGCTTTGGCCTTTTCTAACTGACTATTAGACAGTTTAATATTCTCGTTTAAAGAACTATTTTTGATAAAAAGAATTACTACTAGTGAATATCCGATAATGGATAATGTACTGACAACTACCAAAATAGTTTTTAAATCGACGACTTTTTTAGGATTTTCCTGTAGTTTTTCTAGACTTTCCACTAAATACAATTTTTCCACTTACTGTATTTCAAGTCAATAGTTTAAGTTCAAAAATTACTCTTGAGGTACTTCAAGGCCAAGTAATTTGACTACATCATCAGCAGATTTAAATCCTCCCTCGGGTTCTTCCGGAAGATGCGCCTTAAACCACTCTTTATCCTCTTCAGAAAAATCAGAAAGATCATCACACTCCTTTAAGAGTTCCGCTCTTGTTGCGGGGTAACTTTGGTGGGTTTTAAAATGCTCAATTGTTCCTTTAACGTTCTTCAGATTAATCACCTCCTTTTTCAAAGAAACTTAAGTATTAACCTTTATGAAAACAAAATCAAGGGAGTATTTTCTAACAGGAAAGAGGCTCTACAGCTCGCAGGAATTTAACGTTTCTCCGTTAACGCAAGTGTCTGTGCCTGCATTTCCATTAAGAACATCTGTCTCAGTTCCTCCGTCAAGGAAGTCATTGCCAGAATTTCCACGCATGTTGTCATTTCCTTCCTGGCCGTAAAGTGTGTCAACATCAGATCCTCCTCTGATCGTATCATTCCCGGAACCTCCCTCAACATAATCTGTTCCTGATCCAGTTCTGATATCGTCGTTCCCTGGCCCACCGTAAACCTTATCATTACCAGACCCTGTATCAATATTGTCATTTCCTTCACCTCCGATTACAATATCGTTTCCTGACTCAGAATCCACCTGATCATTTCCGTCGCCCAAAACAACACAATCATGACCACTGCTTGCATCAACCTTGTCATTTCCTTCATAGGCAAGGATTAGTTCTGAGGCGACAGACCCGTGAATATGGTCATTTCCTGGAGTCCCTTCAACAATTGCTGTTACAATTCCCTCAAGTTCTTCGCACTCGGGAGGTAGTTCAATCGGAGGCAAGTCAGTCCTCCAAATAATATCAAATATAACAAGGGCATTCTGGTACTCGTTACCGGATGAGCTTGGAAACTTTACTTTCACTCTGTAACTTTTATCCGTTCCAGCAGGAAAGTTTCCGAGAGAAATATCTCCGACTGCGAAAAAGTCTTCCAAAGTCTTAAATCCTGTTGTTCCTCCAAAAATGTCAGGTCCACCCACCTCGCCAACAATAATTTCCAAAATGTCGGCAAATTCTTCAGTTTCTGTATCCTTAATTCCCTTCATTATTACTTCTTCACTCTGAGGGCTATCATTCTTGACATTAAATTCCTTCTCAACTTCATCTCCCGGAAGCATATTGGTTACTTCAAAAACAGGATCGGGTGGGGGACCGCCATCATAAGTAACGATTAAAGGATCAACCGCGTAAATCTCATTAACCTTATTCTTGTTGTAGATAAACAGAAGTCCTACTGTAATGATAGGAAGCAATACCAAAGCAATTATTTTTCGAAGATTGTTTTTAATCATAGATTTTATTTCGCAAAAACTGTTAAAAACCCCCCTTTGTCTGTTACTATGATTCGAATCATGGTAACGTCGGGATTTTTATTTTAATTTCTTCGTCATAAATTTCATAAATGACGTCTGAACTTGCTTCTCATATACCATTGGTCGCCTTGGGAGTACCAAACTCTTCGGTTGATCCACTTCCATCCATATTTGTGTGAGTTGTTGCCGTTTGCCAGTTTGTAGATTGTGTTCCGTCGCCTGGTGGACTTATCCTTTCCATTGATTTTTTAGGTGCGACGTTAGATCCTGCAAGAGGTACTCCAACACCATCGTCAGCCACATCTATGACAACATCAGAAATGTCTTTGAGAGTTACCAGTAAAGCAGTATTGTCAAGCTGTAACGTTGTG
>MGHC01000036.1:4382-5106 GCA_001793015.1 Candidatus Woesebacteria bacterium RIFCSPLOWO2_01_FULL_39_10 | reverse complement strand
GCAGATCCCCCTATTCCCCAACATGAGCGAGTGACTGTAATACATAATCCCGAATCAATTGGTCAAAGAGCTGCAACCAATCAAGCCGCAAAACTCTCCAAAGCAAAATATTTGATGAAGTGTGATGCACATTGTGCCTTTGATAAAGGGTTTGATATAAAAATGATGAAGGAAATGCACGATGACTGGACTATGGCACCCTTAATGAAAAATCTTCATGCCTTTGATTGGGTTTGTCCTGACGGTCATAGGCGTTATCAGGGACCGAGCGGCCCTTGCAAAGCTCTCCTGTCGGACCTGTCTGCCGACAGGCAAGGCGGGCAGTGCGGAAAAGAAACTACGCGCGACATACTCTGGCAACCCAAGAAAAGCCCTAATAGCGTTTCTTATTGCTTCGACCCAACACCCCACTTTCAATATTTCGGCGACTGGGCCAAAAGACCTGAGGGACAAGGTGATATTACCGAGACAATGTCGCTTCAGGGCTCCTGCTTCATGATTACCCGCGACAAATACTGGGAATTAGGCGTTTGCGATGAGGCTTTCGGCAGTTGGGGCTCACAAGGAATAGAGGTGGCTGTCAAAACCTGGCTATCCGGGGGCCAGGTAATGTGCAATAAAAAAACTTGGTACGCCCATATGTTTCGCACCCAAGGCGGCGATTTTGGTTTCCCCTATCCCATGTCCGGGAAGGATCAGGAGAAAGCCAAAAACTATGCCAGGA
>MGHC01000036.1:1124-4340 GCA_001793015.1 Candidatus Woesebacteria bacterium RIFCSPLOWO2_01_FULL_39_10 | reverse complement strand
AAAGGCAAACACTTTTAGATTTGATATACACGCCAGGTCAGAACCAGAAAGCGAGCCTCAACCGGATAGCACCGATTCTTTCCCTAGCCAAGGTACTATATATAGCTACCAACCACCAACCAAAGGCATAATCTTCTATACCGATAACGAAGCAGACGAAAGCATAACAAAGCCGGTAATCGAACAACTGACGAAAATTGCCAAGGACAAAAACCTTCCCATTGTTACAGGTGCTCTTAAAAGAAAGCTTAATTTTGGAGTCACAAATATCTTCTTTCCTAGTCTCAAAAGAGGCATGTTTGCCCAATTCAAGCAGATTCTGGGGGCGTTGGAAAATTCCACAGCAGATATCATTTTCTTTTGCGAAGCCGATATATTGTACCATCCGTCGCACTTTGACTTTGTACCGCCGAATCCCAAGACTTATTACTATAACGTCAATGTTTGGAAAGTACGCTGGACTGACGGGCATGCCCTGAAAGTTGACGATCTTAAACAACTCTCGGGTTTTTGCGGGTATAGAGATTTTTTAATAAAACATTATAAAAAAAGGGTAGAAATAGTTGAGCAACGTATAAAAGACATGGAAGCCAAAGGCATACCTATAGAAAATCAAGGAGTAAGCCGTCATATGGGTTTTGAACCAGGAATGCACAGTGAGCCTCGGGGCGTCGATGACTATCCCGTTGAGTTGTGGCAATCTGAATTTCCTAATATTGATATTCGTCACGATCGAAACATCTCAAAAAACAGATGGAAAAAAGAGGACTTCCAAGATCAAAAATATACAGCTGGCTGGACAGAAAGTACCGCTGATAAAATTCCCGGCTGGGAAGGTTTTTACAGCCGTCTGAGAAAACCAACTTCTACTTCTCCAACCAAAGGAGCGATCTATTACACAGACAACACTTTGGATGAAAAGATTGCGAAGCTCGTAAGAGATCAACTTTTAAAAATTAGCCATGAAAAGGATATCTCCATTGTAAGTGCCACTCTCAAGAAAATGGATTTTGGCGTTAAAAATATTCACTTCCCTTCTCTAAAAAAGGGTTATCCGGCTATGTTTAAGCAGATAATGGCAGCTCTCGAACACAGTACCGCCGATATCATTTTCATTTGTGAACACGACGTTCTCTATCACCCATCTCATTTTGACTTTACTCCATCTGATAAAAACACTTTTTACTATAACCAAAACGTCTGGTTTTTAAGAACATCCGATGGACACGCCCTCCACTATGATGTTAATCAACTATCCGGACTTTGTGGTTATAGGGAACAACTGCTCGCTCATTTCAGGGAACGATATGAAATGATCTTAAAAGAGGGCTTCAGTCGCAAAATGGGTTTTGAACCAATGACCCACGGCCGAATCAAATGGAAGAATGTGTTTAAGCTGGGAATCTGGAAATCTTCATACCCGAATATAGATATTCGCCACGCTGGTAATGTCACCGGCCAAAGGTGGCATAAAAGCGAGTTCAGAAACCAAAAGCTTCTAGTCAACTGGATAGAAACTGATGATGAAATCCCCGGTTGGGGAAAAACAAAAGACCTCGTAAAAAAACTCAGTTGACAAAAACCCGCAGTTTCGGTAGCGACTTCAACTATTTTTATGATTATAATGTAAGTAGTTTTTAGCCGTCGTGGATTACAATACAGAACCGGCCCAAGCGTAATTTGTGAACTTTGGAGACTGGTGTCTACCGATAAGCCTAAGATTGGCTATTCCGGCACTTGAAGCCATATGGGTCAAATGGACTAAATTATTCTCTATCGGAGTTTCGTTTGCTTCGATTGCCAGATCACTATCTAAAATAAAATCGATTTCGTGCCCGGTTTTTAAAGCGTAATATTGGACCTGGCCAACCCTTGCAAGCTGATTAAAAAGCGTATTTTCAAATTGGGCCCCGCTTGATAATTCTGCCAAAGTATTGGCAAGTCCCGTATCACAAAAATAGAGCTTTCTGGATTTTACTATTTCTCGATCAACGCTTTTTGTATAGACAGGAACGGTGGTTACAAGATAAGTTTTTTCAAAAAAACGCAGATAATTTGTAACTGTTGGGCGTGATAACCCAATAAGCCTGGAAAGATTACTATATTCGACTCTCCCCCCCACCCGTCCTGCTAACAATTTTGCAAGAGCATACAGATTGCGTTCGTCAGAAAAATCGGCCAGTGAACGAATATCAATATTTACATATGAAGACATAATATCTAACAAAAGATCTCGCTTTTGGGATTCAGATTGAGCAAGGGCAACCTGAGGAAAACCTCCAAATCGAATGTATTCTTCGTAATAAGAAGAGAGACGATTATACTCCGAAGTATTAAATGTTCCTTTTTTCCAATCGGTTGGTGAAAACGAAATCTCTTTAAAAGTAAGAAATTCCCCGAAATCCAAAGGGTGCAATTCAAAAAGTTTCTTTCTTCCGGACAAGGATTCGGAAAATAAGTTTTTAAGATAATATGAGCTTGATCCAGTAACAATAAACTTGATTTTATGATGATCTAATAAATATTTAATCGCGCTTGCACTGTCCGGAGCCAGCTGCATTTCATCAAGAGCAACAATCATCGGTTTATTGGCTGATAATCCTTGAGCAATGAACGATTCACGAATGGCCTCATAATTTTTTTGCTCAAAAAGTTCACGATTATCAGGACGCTGTAAATCCATGTAAAGCGAGTTCTGGTTGGGGAGATCCAAAAGTAGTTGTTGGATTAAAGTTGTTTTGCCGGTTCTTCTCATACCCGTAAGAACAGTTACTAGAGGGGTTTGTGCATGGGCTAAAAATTGTTTATAGATTTTCCGTGGATAAAACATATTTACTATAATTTCAAGAAAGCCTCGCCATTTCATGGCGAGGACGAATTGAACTTAGAGCCAACATCTTCCTTTAGAGGCCTAATCTTTAGTTTGTCATATACTTAAAGGAAAGCCCTGGCCTCTTAGGCCAGGGAAGATGTTACCTGCAACTTTACAGAAAGTACGACTTTTTGTCAAGTGACAACTCCATCTACTACGATATCCTCTTTCGCATTGTCAACGTTCAATTCCCAATACCATTTTTGGTACTGGACTAGTCGGGGCATCCATGTTTAATTTGCATGAACATGGTCTTCTTGAGTGTTGTTACAATGTAAATAGTTTTTAGCCGTCGTTTTGTACGGCTTATGTGTGATGCAATGCAATGCCTAAAAAGAGAAATA
>MGHC01000036.1:816-968 GCA_001793015.1 Candidatus Woesebacteria bacterium RIFCSPLOWO2_01_FULL_39_10 | reverse complement strand
AAGACCTCATTAAGAGCTTAAACTAAGTCAATTATTAGATATTTTTTAATTAAATTTAAGAAATTGAGTAGTAAAACGATAAATGCTTTAAATAAATTCAAGTATTATTGTTCAATAGACTGATTTATGTTAAGGTATTTTTATATCAATTG
>MGHC01000036.1:0-803 GCA_001793015.1 Candidatus Woesebacteria bacterium RIFCSPLOWO2_01_FULL_39_10 | reverse complement strand
GTAGCTCATATCCTTAAGGAAAGATGTTGGCTCTGAATTCAATTCATCCGTGTCATAATATGACACGGTTTTCTTGAAATCATAATAAAATGACAGTCCGAATTACTAAATGGGCCCCTGATACATGTGAATGTATAGTAGAGTATTCCTGGGACGATTCAGTTTCCGAGAAGCAAAGAGTACACACATTCGTCCGTATTGTAAGAAAAGGCCCGGAACATGCTCATCTATCAGACAAGGCAGCGTATGAGGCGATGTTAGACGAGAATTTATCAAGAGGTCGTTTGCTTGATGCAATTCTTACCGACCCCAAATTCGCGCCACATGTGGGCGACGTCTCTGAAGCAGCAACCGGTCAAACCACGAAGGGCTCTCTTCCCGGCCATCGCCCGGTCGTATCCTATGATTCCGTCTTCAGTGGAACAGGTCGACGATTGAGGGTGAGTGTACCCCTAATGAACCTAGCTGAAAGAGAAGTACTTCAAAAATTAGCAGATTCCTTGCTGAGTGCAGGCAAGGTGGTTGTCACTGGATAACTTTCTATGGCTAAGACACTTCTCTTGAGTTCAGGCGCTGGTACAGGGCTTTTCAACTCCGGTACGCAGTACATCTCGGTCAAAAATGGCCGTTCCGGTACACATTCGACTGAGACACCCAGCCAAATCACATGGCAACAAGGTGGGACGTTCTCGAACCTGGCAGTAAGGATAGATACGAATACTGCCGGAAGTACTACCACGTTTAGAGTCCGTGTAAATGGGGCGAATGGGAATCAGGTTGTCTCCGTCCCCGCTTCTTCAACC
>MGHC01000035.1:25302-26040 GCA_001793015.1 Candidatus Woesebacteria bacterium RIFCSPLOWO2_01_FULL_39_10 | reverse complement strand
GTAACGGCTCAGGATAAACGTGTCAGGGAAGCAAGACGGTTAGGTTATACAGTTGCGATTACCAATAAAGAAGTCAGGTATCTCCAAGAAGCGATTAAGAAATACCTGAAGTAGTTAGTTGGTTAGTTAGTTCAGAGTTCGGAGTTTAGAGTTTTATATCTTTTGTTTTACTAACTAACTGCGAACTAATAACCAATAACTATTTATATACAACTTTTGACGAAGTCTCAAGGAGTTATCAACGACTTATCCACATATTTTTTTCTGACCGAAAACACTGCGAACATTGGCCTTGTTATTTTAAGTGGTCAGACTATAGGAGAGAGTGCGTTTCGTCTTCCCAGAATTATGGGGTTTGACAGGTCTTACAATAAGTGTTAGACTATTTTTTAGAGAATCGAGTATATTTTGTTCGTTAATTTTGAAGCTAGTTATTGGAGATTTCCAACAAAAAATTTGTCTCGAGGGCAGGCAAGAGCAAGACAAATTCTTAAAAAAGGCTAGTACCTTTCAAATCCAAAGTCAATAGTTAAAGTAATAAGGTATTTAAAAAAGTCGCAAGATTTCTGTCTTCTGGGGAAGGGTGGTGTGTAGGGGAACGTAAAATTCGCTCTGCGAATTAACGTTCCGAGCAGGCTTGACACGTAGATTACTTTAGTATTTCTGTCTTTACGGGGCGGGTGGAGTGTAGGGCAGGCGCTCTACCCGTTCCTTGAGGACAGAAAGGAATTGTACGTG
>MGHC01000035.1:23646-25249 GCA_001793015.1 Candidatus Woesebacteria bacterium RIFCSPLOWO2_01_FULL_39_10 | reverse complement strand
AGCTACTTGACAATCTATATGTCCTATAAGTAGAATTACGTTGTTGACGAAAATCCTCACTTAAGTAAAGCCGAAACCTGCTCTCAATAAATAATATGAGACAGCTTCTTAAAGTTAACTTAACTAGACGCTTTAATTTCACAGTTTTAATTGCAATATTTCTTTTTTCTTTCCTTTGGTTTATGGACGCTTCTTTGGTGAGAGCAGCAAGTTCACCAACTTTTCCTTCATGTCAGGCAACTATATTTGAAAAACCGGGAGATTGGGCCCACTATGAGAATGGTTCGCACGAAATATTAGGATTGGGTAGGCAAGAAGGAAAAGATGACGTTTACTCACTTGTCTCGGGTAATTTTCTCCAGTGCTTTTGTCCCTTGGAAGGTACAGCGGGAATTCAGACCAACTGGTGGAATATTGAACGAGCAGACATAACGGAAGCTGAAACTGATGCATTAATATTTCAGGGGTGGACATTTATTGATAATGCCTCTTCTTGGAATCTTTTTCCTGAAACCTACCTTGCCAGAAATGTTGAATTTAGTTGTAATGAACCTGAACCAAGCCCTACGCCAACAGTTACTCTTACTCCAACACCGACTGTTACAGTTACACCTACTCCCACGGTTACTCCGACCCCGGGACCAGAACCTGAGAAACCTCATTGCGTAGGACTTTCTGCCTCACCCACAGAAGGAACAGCTTCCTTAACAGTAAGGTTTACAGGAAGCGGATTTGATAAAAATGGACCAATCTTGGAATATGAATTTGATTTTGGAGACTCTTCTGGTTTTCAGCCGCAAATTTGGAAGCAGAAAGAGGCTGAAGCTGGTCATCGGTACGAATATGCCGGTACATTTGTTGCGAGTCTTAAAGTTAAGGATCAAGGGGGAACGTGGAGGGATGGGGGCGGGGATTGCAGAAAAACAATTGTTGTGCGAGGGCGACCTCAAGTATTGACAGCAAGTACACCTTCACAACTTCCTGCAGCCGGAACGGGAGTTATTTCGCTTCTAGGAATTGTACCGGTTGGGTATTATATATACAAACGCTTCAGGTTGGAATAAATAGAAATTGGAGAATAGCTTCTGGAAATAGGAAATTGGTAATGGAAAGTTGAAATTGGAAGATAGAAAGTAAAATACTAATTTCTAATATCTAATTTCTATTACTAATATCTAGTTTCTAATTACCATTTCTTTTTTCAAATCAATGCGGCCTAAAGGTGTAATTTATCAATTTGGGCGCTCCGGTACACACGGCGAAGTAATTTTATACTTACCGATCTTTGTTCGTATGTCTTATCATTTCATTCGAGGGATCGGGGCAGGACTTATTGCTTTTGCAGTATTGGTATTTGCGTTTTCTTTTGGCCCTGTAATCCAACAGGAAATAAACTATAACCTCGAAAAGGTTGGAATTAAGACCAAAGAGGAAGATTCTGACTTTAGATTCGGTTTAGAAATTGCTGAGGCAGACCGTATTGTAGCGGTACAAAGGCAGGCTCAAGAGTATGGTGTGAATTCGTATTTTTCAGTTGTAATTCCAAAGATTAACGCTAAAGCAAATATTATTGCTAATATTGACCCATCTGATAAGTCAGACT
>MGHC01000035.1:13649-23506 GCA_001793015.1 Candidatus Woesebacteria bacterium RIFCSPLOWO2_01_FULL_39_10 | reverse complement strand
AAGAAACTTGAAAAGGGAGATACAATAATGATCTTTTTCGCAGATAATATATACGAATACGAAGTGACCGAAAAGATAACTGCATTGCCGACTGACACCTCTTGGCTTAACCCAAAAGTTGAAAAAGAGGAACTTATTTTAATGACGTGTGATCCACCGGGCACCACATGGAACAGATTACTTATAGTAGCCCGTCCAGTACCGAAATGAAATTTTACTCTGAAGTTAACCAGATTTCTTGGGTGCCCGACTAGTCCAGTACCGAATGGTACTGGGCCGGGCACTACTTGGAACAGACTATTAGTTGTTGCGAAACCTGTTCAAAATTAATCTAATTAATATTATGGAAAGACGTAAATTTTTAATGTTAGCCCCTGCGGCCGCGTACGTTGGTTATTCTGCAGCTAAGGATTATTTCCAATATTACAGTCGTTATGCAACTTCCGACACACTTCCAAATCTTAGCTCAAAAGAAGAAGAAGCAGATTTTCTTAAACAAAGATTAAGGGTCACAACAAAACCACCAAGCTTGGATAACAGGTTAACAGTATCCTATAACGACGGTTCAAGATATAAAGTCGGAGTCGACACAAATGTTGCCTCAGGAATGATTTTATATACCGCCGATCGGGTTGGCGAAGTTTTTACTAGTTTGGGAAAAGATGCCTCAAGAAGGAATTTACTTAATTTTGTTGGAAATTTTGGTCTTACGATCGAATTAAAGGCTCAAACTTTCGGTGTAAGAACCTATGCCCCACGCGCTCATAGCGACGTTCCTATGATTACCTTAGATGAAGGAATGTTGTCTCAATACCATACTGGGATTATTAATGATGGGCTTATTTCCTCCAAGGCAGATGTGGATTTTCTCCACGAGTCTATTCATCTGTGCTTCGACGCCAATTTTGCTTCATTTATAAGTTCAGAGGGGGCTCTGCACGAAACTATGTTATTGAAGGGGGGAGCAGTTACCGTTGGACTGAAAGCTGCTAAGGAGGCATTGAAACGAATAGACCAAGCTACTTTGGAAGAAAAAGCATTATTTTACTTCACAGGTGGCTTTACTGGTGAATTTGTTTATCTATCACTTATTAAACCCGGACTTAGTCCCAACGAAATATTTGCTTACCTTCAATCACCGAAGATGAATAACGACCCAAGTTTTGATGGGCTTAGAGGAAGACTGGTAAATTACGAGAAGTTACAGTAAGGTGTAGTCTGGTCGGTACAGCACGATGAGATGTATAAATTTCAGTCAGATTTGCTAAACAACAAAAAACTAGGTGGGGTTGACAAGGCAACTTAAGAAGGAATACAATACAGTTGTCCTCGGAAATTTGAGTACTTCCGGAAAATTACATGTTCAGAAAGACGAGCATTTTGTTAGCGTAAATAATTTAATTTTAAAATCATTCGAATGAATTAGTCTTCGAACGTTAACTGTTATGCAAGCGAAAACCCAAAAATCAAAAGATTCCAAAAAAGAAGAAGATATAACAAAACCTGAAGGTATTGGTTTGGAACCACCAATGAATAAAGAAGTAAAACCGACAAGCGAACCTGTTTATGTTCCCAATCGTGATTATTCATCTTCCTCTGAGCTATCAAAGTCCCTTGTGGTTGATGATAGAGTTTTACCCGATTCCGGTCTTCCAACGGAGTATGTAGAAGGTGTTTTGGATATTGCAACGGAAGGATCAGGTCTACTTCGACCCAATTTTCATCCATCTGATCATGATATTTATATATCCGCAAGCCAGATAAGACGTTTTAACTTAAGAGTCGGGGACGTAGTAGGTGGTCAAGCAAGAAGGCCTAAGGAGAATGAGAGATATTGGGGACTTCTTAAAGTAGAGAAGGTAAATAAAGGGCCAGTTGAGGATGTCGAAAACCGGCCATATTTTGACGAGCTCGTTGCGGTTTACCCGAATGAGCAAATAGTTCTATCGACAGAAAAGGAAATTTTAACAACTCGAATTATCGATCTTGTTGCACCGATTGGTTTTGGTCAGCGTGGCCTCATTGTCTCTCCGCCGAAGGCAGGTAAAACATGGTTACTCCGCGATCTTATCGCAGGGGCTGCGAAAAATTATGTAGGAATAGAAAAAAAGCGCGGACGAGAGGTACATTTGATGGCGGTGCTTATTGGTGAACGTCCGGAGGAAGTAACCGATATCCAGAGGCATATGAAAGAGGTAACAGATGGTCACGGAGAAGTTGCTGCAAGCAACTTCGATGAACCGCCTGAAGCCCAAGCTGCTGTTGGTGAACTTGCATTGGAGCGGGCAAAGCGATTGGTTGAGAGTGGGTTTGATGTGATTTTACTTTTGGACTCAATAACGAGAATGGCCCGGGCTTACAACCTTGCACTTCCAACATCCGGCAGAACTTTATCTGGAGGATTTGATCCTGCCGCACTTTTTCCTGCAAAGAAATTTTTCGGCGCAGCACGGAAAATTGAGAACGACGGCTCAATGACAATTATCGGTACATGTTTAGTCGAAACAGGAAGCAGGATGGACGATCTTATCTATGAAGAATTCAAAGGTACCGGTAATATGGAACTTCATTTGACGCGTCGACTTGCAGAAAAAAGAGTTTTTCCTGCAATTGATGTAACTCGAAGCGGTACACGACAAGAAGAACTTTTGTACGGTAAAGACACGCTACAACAAATTTATACGCTGCGTCGTATGCTTGATATGATGCCGGAAGATGAAAGAACGGAAACACTTTTTGAAAGACTTAAAAAAACTGACAAGAACGATGATTTTTTGAATAGTTTAAAGACAGTATAGCGGGGAGTAGAGAATGGTATATAGGTTTTAGCCCAATATACAATTTCCCATATACAAGCCCTAATTTAAGCTGAGTACATTTTTAGAACTGCCTCCTAATTTGACCTTACTATCATATCTGTGATATCTTCGGAAGATTCTATAAAGTCTATGAAACGTTTCCTGCGTAGAAAAAATTTGAATTCCTCAATTCTTCAATTTCTCTTCCACGATACAAAAAATGGCCAGTACAGAGGTGATGGAAATCTTCAACCTACAAAGTTAAATAATGTCTTAAAGCGCCTAAGAAGTGCGTGGGTAGCGACTAAGAAAATCTTTTCTGAACTGGAAGTCTTCGTACTTGAACTTTCCTCATACCTAATTCGTATTTTTCACCTTTCATTTATTCGATTTGAATATATTAAGACAGTTTTTGTTACAGTGTTATATCGTCAGAGAGGAAGAAACGCTAAAAGATTTATTCACTCAGGAATGGCTGGACTTGCTGCGGTTGGAATTATGATTGCGCCGGTTATTGCTGAAGAGTTTCCCGGCCAAAGAGTGGATCCTTGGGAAATACCAACAAGCTCAGCGGTACTATCAGCATCAGTTGAAGATACAGGGATTTCCACTGATATTTCTAATAAGCCTCGTGATGAGACGGTTGAATATGTTGTTCAAGAGGGAGATACAATCTCAACAATTGCAGAGAAGTTTGGAGTTTCAACCGGTACCATTCTTTGGCAAAATGAACTTTCAGAAACTGACAGGATAAAGCCTGGTCAGACCCTTGAAATCCTGCCGGTAACCGGAGTATCTCATAAAGTACAAAAAGGAGATACCATTTATTCGATTTCAAAAAAGTACGATACATCGGCACAGGGAGTTGTTGATTACCCGTATAACTCATTTTCGAACGACGAAACATTTGAGTTGGCGATTGGGCAAATAGTTATGGTGCCTGACGGAGTGAAACCCGATCAAAGACCGGTTGCTCCACGTTCACGACAACTTACACCTGACGCTGGTACGGTTGTTGCTTCAGGCACTTTCGTATGGCCCGCAAGCGGGACTATTTCTCAAGGTTTTGCCTGGTACCACAAAGGTCTAGATATTGCCAATCGTGCAGCACCCAACATTTTGGCAGCTGATGCAGGAACTGTAGTCATCGCAGGTTGGATCGATGGATACGGCTATGGAAATAGGGTTGTGATTGACCACGGAAACGGTTTCAGGACGCTTTATGCACACATGTCAAAGACTTATGTAATTCCTGGTCAAACTGTTGCCAGAGGATCTGCAATTGGACAGATGGGTTGTACGGGCAGATGTACTGGCACACATCTTCACTTTGAAGTAATAAGAAACGGAGCATACTTGAGCCCATTGTCTGTCTTACGCTAATCCATTTCTTGGCAATCTCGCAAGAATGCTCGATTGTAAGAAACGGAGCATATCTCAGTCCATTGTCCGTATTACGATAAACCACAACACTCGCTTGTCCAAGAAACAAACTATTACTCCTTTGCTCATCAAATATCAATTGTCAATTTCTTGCTTGCCCAAGCAACGATCTATTACTTCTTTGCTTGTACAAAGAAGTAATGAAGAAAGTACACCCTGGTGTTTTTGTGAGTTGTTTCAACCTCGTTCATAAATGCAAAAAGCTTACCTCAAAACACTTTGAGGGGCGAGTTTTTGCAAGACATCGAGTTCACTCGGCATTCGCAAATCAAAAAACACACGGGTTTTTGGACTCTTCATGACACTATCTGCCTTCGGTGGAGAATTTCCAACGGCAACAATAATAGCTGATTAATAACTCTGGTATAATTTAAAAAGTTGGGCCGTTAGTATAGTGGTAATACACACCCTTCGCATGGGTGAGACATCGGTTCGATTCCGATACGGTCCACAGTAAGTTTAGGGAATTGGGGAAAGAATGTTAGCTGGAGACTTCAACAGATAAAATACAAAAAGACCAGCTACAAGGGAGAGTATTAAACCAATAATTACCAAAGTGATATTTAAATTTGATTTTCTCTTCGTGGTACTAACTACATTTTGAGGTTCAGGTATTTGTTGGCTGGTGAACGATGGAGTTAAGATACTTGCCTTTTGTTGTTCAATATAAGCATTTTCAATATAGGCATTTTCAATATAAGCTTCTTGTGTTTCTATCTGAATGCTGCCAGGTTGAGTGTTTGGAGCAACCCGGATCGGTTGAATTTGAGGAATAACAATATCTCTGGTGGGTCTATCTTCAATACTTGGAACTTCAGGAGGTGAAGCAATTTGAGTTTTTGCATCAGCTTCCTGAGGTAAATCTTCACTTATTTTCTTTTCGTCCTTTCCGTTAGCAGTTTCTTTAGGGGAATGATTTTCAGTTCTTTCATATTTTTTACCAAAGAGAGTATCTAGTTCTGCCGTTGCAAAGTATCTATGTCCGCCGGGGGAACGAAGAGCATTAAGCTTTCCTTTTTTCTCCCAGCGACGCAAGGTATCAATAGATACATTTAAGTATTCTGAAGATTCGCCAATTGTAAGTAAGTTTTTTCCAAGACCTACGACCTTATCCATTTGAGCGTATTGTCAAGAATTTGCATAGATATGTCAAGTATTAAGGACGGTTAAATGGTGAAGATAATAATATTAAGTAGTTTTAGACTTTTTTCTTTCAAAGATACGATTCAGAATCAATGTTAATTCAAAAAGTAAAATAAACGGCAAAGAAAGAAGAATATCAGCCAGGATTGAATCAGGAGGGAGGAAAAGGGTAAAAATAAAAGACCCAAGGTATATCCACGGGCGATACTTACTTAGTTGTTGGTGTTTAACAATTCCGAGACGCATAAGAAGTAATAGGACAAGAGGAAATTGGAAGCCAATTCCCATCAGTGCGGAAGTCAGAAAAACTGTACTCAAAAGACCGCTGATATCTAGGATGTTGCCTATCCCTAATGAAATTGACTGAGCCAGAAAGATCTCGATTTGCCACTTCATTATAAGAGCCCCGAAGGTAAACCCTAACAAAAAAAGAATGAGTGAAAAAGGCAAAAACCTGACCAACGTTTTGAATTCTTTTATCCTCAAAGCTGGTTTTAAAAAAAATAAAACTTGAGTAATGAAGAGAGGCAAGGTAACTACAATCCCGGTGACAACTCCGCAGGAAATGGCAAGATTGATGAATTGAAAAGGTGAGGTAAAAACAATATTTATGCCCTCGAGAGAAAGGACGCTTATCAAGAATTTAATTATCTTTTCGTAAAAGACAAAACCTAGGATAGTTGCACTTGCGAAAACGGTTAACGTAAATGTAATTCTATTTCTGACTTCTTTAAGGTAAGGAAGGTACTTTTCTTTTATAGCTGCTAATTCGGGAGACTGGAAAGATTTTATGTTGTCCACGGCAATAACATTCTACCATTTGTGAAATACAAACAAGAACGAAATTGGGGATAACGATCACTTAACGAGAGGTGCCCGCCTGCAACGATGTTGCACTCGGGCAGGAAATATCAAGTAAGCGGAATATATCAAACCTGCTCTTCTTTTTTTTCTCCTGGAGTATCTTTTGAAGATTTTTTAAATTCTTTGACTGCCTCAGCCAAACCTTTAAAAAGCTCCGGGATTTTTCTGCCTCCGAAGAGCAAAATGACAACTGCTGCGATAATTAGTAATTCGGTAGTTCCAAGTGAACGAAACATATTATTTATTACACCTCCTCTTTGTTTTTATTGGATTGAGTGTCGTCAATAGTTTCAGTAATATTCTTTTTGATTTTTTTTACCTCTTTTAGACTTTCTCCCGCAGTTCTAGCCAGAGAGATAAAAAATTTACTACCAAAAAGTAATAGCAAGATCGCAGCGAGGATTATTAGTTCTGTAGGGCTGATATTTTTTAGAAAATTTAACATCTAACTTTAACTCACTATATAACTTGTGACAGTTAAAAACAAGAGGTAATTTTGTTGAATGCTAGTTTTCACTCAAGGGTGCTTCCAGCCAGTAGGACCCGTTAAAGAATTCAAGGCTATTAGATTTCAAGTTAAATCCAAACATTCCCTTCTTGGGTTTTTTCGGCCTGCTTTGATTGTCCCAAGAAGCAATTCTCGGTAAACCAATCATCATGGATAACCCCTGACCTAAGTCTACTAAAAGTTGGGAGTTCTTACTCATAATTAATTATCATTGTAAGACTTACGAAGTTATATATCAAGAATCAGTGGTGTAGATAATTTTTATTCTTTGCAAGTATTTTACCTACAACTTGCAAGGTTTTACTTGTAAGGTATTAACTAGTTATGTAAGGTCAATCCTTGCAAGGTTTTCAGGTTCAAAATTAATGCTTGCAAGGTCTGTGAATTTTCCGCCGTCAGATTCTTTTCATTGCTAGCTTACTCCAGAAAAAGCCTGTCCAAAATTCTAACTTGTTTGTTTGGAAGTTGAAACCAATAGTTCCCTGTTTAGGATGCTTAGGCCTACCGGGTGTGTTCCAAGATGGAATAGTTGGTTGAGTTAAGGGTACGGATAAGTTTTTCCCTAAAACACTTTCGCGAGCTATGACTGCGGAGTTTCTAAAAAGTATCGGTTCTTGAATAGGTTCTACTTCGGCGGGGGAAGGAGAAGCCGAAGGAGATCCCGAGGCACTTACACCAGCTGACGGAGAAGGGGAAGCGGAAGGACCGCTGGGAGCGGTTGATGGAGATGGAGAAACAGATGCCGATACCGATCCCGAAAGGGAAAGAGACGCTGAACCACTTACTCCACCTGCCGAAGGACTAGCTGAAGGTGATAATGACCCCGAAGGACTCTCACTGGCTGATGGGGAGGCAGATGCAGAGGGAGATACGGAAGGACTTAAACTGGCAGATGGGCTGAAAGATGCCGATGGTGAGAATGAGGCGCTAGGTGAAAGTGATAGACTTGCGCTACCAGAAGGACTTAAGCTAGCGGAAGGTGAAATAGATGGGCTTGGAGAAACAGATGCACTGATACTGGCAGACGGGGATAATGAACCACTTGGTGACAAACTAGCGCTTGGCGAGACAGATGCGCTGACACTAGCCGACTGGGATAAAGAAGCTGATGGTGAGACAGAGGCTGAAACCGATGCGCTGACCGATTCAGATGCCGATGGTGAGAATGACGGACTTTCAGAAGCACTAGGGGAAACCGATGCGGAAGGCGACAAACTAGCGCTTGGCGAGACAGATGCACTTGGTGATAGCGAAGCACTTACCGAAGCTGAGACGGATGGTGAAATACTTGCCGACCCGCCAATAGATGGAGAGACAGATGCACTTGGAGAAACAGATCCAGACGGTGACAGCGAAGCTGATGGAGAAACAGATCCAGACGGTGACAAACTAGCTGAAGGGGAAAGTGATGCTGACGGCGAAAGAGAAGCGCTAGCTGACGCCGACGGTGAAAGGGATGCAGATTCAGAAGCACTAGGACTTAAAGAAGCCGATGGACTCAAAGAAGCTGAAGGTGACAAACTGGCACTAGGTGACAGAGAGGCAGAAGGTGACAAAGATGCCGAGGGCGAAAGTGAAGCGGACGGTGACAAAGATGCGCTTGGAGATAAAGAAGCAGATGGTGACAATGATGCTGATTCACTGGCTGATGGGCTAAGTGAGGCTGATTCCGAAGCACTAGGCGAGACAGATGCACTTGGTGAAACAGATCCAGATGGTGAAAGTGACGCCGATGGTGAAACAGATCCAGATGGTGAAAGTGACGCCGATGGCGAGACAGATGCACTTGGTGACAAACTAGCGCTCGGGCTCAAAGATGCAGAAGGGGATAGTGATGCGCTTGCTGATGCACTTGGTGATAATGATGCTGATTCACTAGCTGATGGGCTAAGTGAGGCTGATGGAGATAAGGATGCCGAGGGCGAAAGTGAAGCGGACGGTGACAAAGATGCGCTTGGTGATAAGGATGCGCTTGGAGATAAAGAAGCCGATTCGCTAACACTGGCTGACGGACTCAAAGAAGCCGATGGGGACAATGACGCAGACTGACTGAGCGACGCACTCGGTGATAGTGAGGCACTGGGAGAGAGGGATGCCGAGGGAGAAAGTGATGCACTGGGGGAAAGAGATGCGCTTGGCGAAAGCGACGCACTAACCGAGGCTGATGGTGAAAGTGAAGCAGATTCAGAAGCACTTGGGCTTAAAGAAGCCGATGGACTCAAAGATGCTGATGGACTCAAAGATGCACTTGGTGACAAAGAAGCCGATGGTGAGAGTGAAGCTGATTCGCTTGCGGATACACTAGCAGAAGGGCTAAGTGAAGCACTGGGTGAAAGTGAAGCTGATGGGCTTAAAGATGCGCTTGGTGACAAAGAAGCCGATGGTGAGAATGACGCAGAAGGTGATAGAGATGCACTGGGTGATAAGCTGGCAGAGCCGGCCTCTGACGGAGAGGATGATGGCGATAGTGACGCACTGGGTGACAAACTAGCGCTCGGTGACAGTGAAGCCGATGGGCTCAAAGAAGCACTGGGTGAGAGTGAAGCTGATGGAGACAAAGACGCACTCTCACTAGCCGATTCTGAGGCAGATGGTGATAAAGAGGCTGAGGGGCTTAAAGATGCAGACGGAGAAAGGGACGCGCTTGGAGATAGGGAAGCGGATGGAGACAAACTGGCACTGGGAGAAAGGGACGCGCTTGGGCTAAGCGATGCAGAGGGTGACGAAGATGCGCTGGGTGACAAAGACGCACTCTCACTAGCCGATTCTGAGGCCGAAGGTGAGAGACTAGCTGAGGGAGACAGTGATGCGCTTGGCGACAAGGAAGCTGAAGGACTGAGTGAAGCTGATGGGGAAAGACTTGCACTCGGACTTAGTGATGCCGATGGCGAAAGTGAAGCAGACGGACTCAAAGACGCCGATTCGGATGCACTTTCAGAAGCAGAAGGAGACAATGATGCGCTGGGAGACAATGATGCAGAAGGTGATAAAGATGCCGATGGGCTCAGGGAAGCAGAAGGACTTAAGCTGGCAGATGCAGATAAACTTGCAGACGGAGAAAGCGACGCACTTGGGGAAAGGGATGCGGATGGACTCAAACT
>MGHC01000035.1:0-13641 GCA_001793015.1 Candidatus Woesebacteria bacterium RIFCSPLOWO2_01_FULL_39_10 | reverse complement strand
CGGAGGCTGAGACGCTAGCGCTAGGTGAAAGGGATGCTGAAGGTGACAAACTGGCACTAGGTGAAAGTGACGCACTTGGTGATAAAGAGGCAGATGGGCTCAGTGATGCAGATGGAGATAAAGAGGCCGATTCACTAAGACTGGCTGATGGAGAGAGTGAGGCCGAAGGAGAAAGTGAGGCCGATTCACTAACACTGGCCGACGGTGAAAGAGAAGCAGAAGGAGAGAGTGAAGCCGATGGACTCAAAGATGCACTGGGTGACAAAGAAGCTGATGGTGACAATGAAGCACTCTCACTAGCAGACTCGGAAGCGCTTGGTGAAAGTGAAGCAGATGGGGATAAAGAAGCTGATGGAGAAAGACTTGCACTCGGACTTAAAGATGCGCTTGGTGAAAGTGAAGCAGATGGGCTCAGAGATGCGCTTGGACTAAGTGATGCTGATTCAGATGCACTTTCAGAGGCACTGGGGGAAAGAGAAGCGGACGGTGATAACGATGCCGAAGGGCTTAAAGATGCAGATGGAGAAAGAGAGGCACTTGGACTAAGTGAAGCTGATGGAGACAAAGATGCACTCTCACTAGCAGACTCGGAAGCACTTGGTGAAAGAGAAGCAGAAGGTGACAATGATGCGGAAGGCGATAACGATGCAGAGGGAGATAGAGATGCACTGGGTGACAATGAGGCCGAAGGGCTTAAAGATGCTGATGGTGACAGTGACGCACTGGGTGATAAAGAAGCCGAACCCCCTACAAAACTAAAGTTATTGGAAAATTCTACCCAACCAGGCTCAGTGGTCACATTTGTACTTCCGTCTGTCAGATCGGTTGACCCGGTGTTGCCGTAATCGATGGTTCCGGTGAATGAGGTAGTGGACGTATTTTGGGATTGGTAACCAATTTCAACGACGATACGGTCCCCAGCAAGAGCAGACACATTATTGGAAAGATTATTTGACCCTGTAGTGTCACCCGTTGCAGTACCAGTCCATTCGGCAGGTCCAATATCGTTGGTAAGCAAAGTTCCGCGAAGATTATTGCTGTCGCCTTGGGTGACCCATATGTGGACGTGGGCAAAGGCGTTCATGGGGGCGTTGCTTTCCAGAACCCCAAATACACACTCGACTGTGTCGGAGGTAGCAAAGCTGGTGCCGGCGGAGAGAGGGTCACTAACCCACCTGCCCAAAAGAACATCAAATAAGTCGGTACCGGAGGATTCGGCTACCCCGACGGTTGCAGGTGATCCCGCCTTGGCCCCGAGTTCTCTTTGCAAAGTAGATGAAGTTAAATCATCCCAAGCTCCTCTTATACCCTGTCCGGAAGTATTGTTAAGAGTAAAACTCTCGGCGGTATTATTGATGTAGGCTCTTGTGGCCATTATGGTATTCTAATAAACATCTTAAAAAGCAGTGTTTAAATTACTAAAGTCAAGATTAGGATAATCTATAAAAAATCTTGCTTCAGCTTTCTTTAATTCCTTCATGTTTGGGTAGGGGTTATCTTCCCTTTCTTTTGCCGAAATGAAACTTCCCCGTTTTTCCCAAGAGCCAAACCACTGGTGCCAGAGAATGTTTTTCTTTCCGTCCCGAATCAAGTTTCCTAACCCATATTTTTGGGTGGTATAAGGCCTCAAATAATAATGTCGGGATAGAAGTTCGCAAAAAGCGTAGTGGTCTTCGTTATTTTGTTTCTTAGGCTTTGGAGTGAATGGCGGAAAGCCCGGCCAGTAAGGATTTTTGGCCTTGGCCTTGCTTCGGCTAAAAATTATAAAAGTTAGATCAGTGTATCCGGGGGCATATCTATACCAGCGGTCTTTTATTGCATGGCGGATGCGCTCTTCGATACCGACAAGATCAAATTCTTTAAGTTTTTCAGCCAGATAATCGACGTTGGTAAAAAGTACTGTGTCGCAGTCAGAAAGGACGATGGTGTCGTGAGTTGCAGTCTCAAATAAAAATGCAATGGCTTGGAAATACTCTTTGTTATTATCAAAGTAACGCCCATCAAAACGCTCGACTGTTTTTCTGACACTGTTGTCAGGGGCAGAGATGATAATTTCAGCTTGGGGATGGAATTTTCTGATAGACGAAAGGTGAAGCTCAAGCCATTGAGTTCCACTCAAATAGGGGCTGACAAAACTAATTTGTTGATTGGTCATGGTTTTTTACACTCAATATTTAAAGAAATTAGAATATCTTTTTCTGGTGTTGGAAAAAAGCGTGCTTGGGAACCATCCGGATAGTTGGCGGGATAGTTATTTCTCCAGTTCCAACGGCGAACATTGATAAACCCCGTATTTTCTAAAAGATTCTTAAGATATTTATAATCGTAAATATTGTTAAGGTATGTGGCTTTGCCGTCAACTTTATCCAAGGTATATAAATAGCCTAACAGGGGTTCCAAATCTCCATATTTTTGATAAATGGAGGAAAGGGCGGCGAAATCTCGATCAGCCAAGCGCAGTGTGCCTCCTGGAACTAATACTCTTTTCCACTCTGCCAAGACTTCTTTCACCTGTTCTCGGTCAAAGTAGGCGAGAACATGACTGGCATAAATGATTTCAACACTGTTATCCGGAAAAATAGATAAATCTGCCGCTGAACGGAGATAATCTATGTGAGGGAATTTATCTATATCAATATGTATAAAACCAGGTATGTAAATGTGACCGCAACCTAAATGCAATTTCAATAGTTTCATTTTTTCTCCTTTTTAAAAGTTTCCTTGAGTTCAATCCAGTTACCTTCAAAATCGCGGATAAAGATATTGTCCCAGCCCTTGGGGTTGTGATAAATGTCAGTTTGAAAGCTATGCTTTTTGAGAAATTCCTGACGGTTCCTAACCCAAAGACAAATATGATTTAATCCAAACCGATTAAAAGGAAGTTTATTCTTGGCAACTGGTCTGTCGAAGACGTGGCATTCTATGGTTACTTTACCCTTTTGATAACGCAAACATCTAGCTCCACCAGGCAGCCTAAATAGTGTCCGAGTCAGTTCCGAGGAAAGATGCGACTGCCAAATTTTTTTAAAGCCAAGAGTCTTAACCCAAAAACCCTCAAATTTTTTCAAGTCATTTGTGATCCAGCCGACGTGGTCGATTTTCATTTTTACTTAAGCGCCTTTCTAATTACCTGGCAAATAAACTCAACATCTTTTTTGTTTAGAAAATAGTGAGTCGGAAGTATAAGATACTTGTTTTCGATCTTATCCATGTTCGGGCAATTGTTCACACGACCGCCAAAAATGGAAAAACGGTCATTTCTGCAATCTACCAGACCACTTTCAATACTGTGTTTAGTTAGGCTGTGTCTAATTCGATCTCGGTTTTGGGTTAGGATCACGCATAGAAAGATGCCGCCGATGTAAGTTACCCCCGATATGTCAGTTAAATTCTTTTCATATGTGGAGGCTAATTCTTGGTAATGTTTTAACGTCTTGTCCAGCTCTTTTAAAGCAGCTATACCCATGGCGGCAGCGATATCAGTCATTTGATAGCGGTAGCCAACTTCGGTAATACCTTTAGCCCATCTGTCGTCTGAATCGGATTTCTGAGCGCCAAACCACCTTAATCTTTTAGCCCGACCTACCAATCGGGGATCTTTAATTGTTAGCATCCCTCCTGTGGCCGTGGTTAAAAGCTTGACGGCCTGGAAACTAAAACAGGTGAAATCACTTATACTTCCAATCTTTCGGTCCCGATAGGTTAATCCAGTAGCATAAGCTGCGTCCTCAATGACAGGGAGAAAATGTTTATTAGCAATCGCTTGTATTTCATCCATGTCGCAAGGTACACCTCCATAGTGAACGACGACTATTGCTTTGGTCTTTGAAGTTATCTTTCTGGCAATATCGTTAGGATCAATATTTAGACTATCTTTTTTGACATCAGCGAAGACAACCTTTGCTCTTTGGTAAAGTATTGGAATATTAGTGCTCGGAAAAGTAAATATCGGAGCTACAACTTCATCTCCTTCTCGAATTCCTGCCAGAATATAGGCGAGATGCAAAGCATAGGTACATGAACCAACAGCCACTGCCTTGTGCGAGTAGGAGATCTTTTTTTCCCAAAGCTTCTCAAATTCAGCCACCTGTGGCCCTTGGCCAATCCAGGGGGTGTTTAGGGTCCGCAAAACCGCTCTCTTGGCTGACTCGGGAACGTAGGGATGGAATAAGGTAATTTTATTCATATTATATGCTGTATTGCATCACACAAAAGTGAAACTACATACGTGAACTTTTCAAAAAAATGAGCACTTCGTCCTTAAGAGTCTTTCTAATCTTTTGGAATTTAGGGTAGGGCAATAGCGTGCTGAGGTCCTCGGTCAGAATTTTTTGAGTGATTTTGTCTTCAATAAATTCGATTAAGATTTTGATGTAGTCTTTGGCCCCAACCCCCGTTCTCTCCTTGATTATTTCATCTTTGAATTTGTAGCCTTGGGAAAAAAAATAATGAATATCATAAATGTCTCTCCCGGCAATTTTCTCATGTTTTTGGTAACGGTCAATTGGAGCCACGAGCTTGTTGGCAAACATTGTTTCGATAGTTTGGCAGTTAACCAGTCTGCCTATTTCGGGCAGGAAAATGGGTTTGTAATCATTGGCTTTGATAATATCTTCAAAAACGCTTAAGCGAAGGGTATTTCTTCGATTAGGCGGCGCTTTGTATTTCAGCAAGTAGAAAAGAGTTTGGTCTTTTTTGTTGGCAATAGTGAAGCTTTGATCCTTAAAAATTTTTTCAAGGCCTGTTTTTAATTTGGATTTGTTCACTGATTTCCTGAGATCAAAATCCAAATCAATTGAAAATCGATCCAGAAAGCCGGCCATAGCCGCGCAAGTCCCCCCTTTAAAGTACAGTCTTTGGGAGATTTGTGGGTCGTCAACAATCGCTGTTAAGAGCTTCAAGAGTTGGAATTTATGCAAGATGTCCTCTTTTTTGATTGAAATCATTTTTTGTAGCCTACCTTTTTTTGAATTGCTTCAACCCCAGCCCAATCCACTATTGATGGATTGTCAAGATAATACTTGGGATTGAAGTAATTCATATCAGCGATTGCCCTTTCCTTTGAGGCTATAAAATAATTATCTCTTCGGCTGACCCCCTCAGGGTTAAATAGAAACTCGTTCTTCAGTTTTCTGACGCTATAGAGTTTTTGGTTAAACTCGATTTTTTGTGAGACTGATGAAATGAAGGTGACTGGGTAGATTTTTTGTGAGATAACTCCTTCTTTTTCCAGAATAGTTTCGAGACTGATATAGGAGAATTTGTGAATGAGGGCAGCTCCAAGGGCAAAGTCATCAATCTCCTCAAGAGGTAAGGTTGAGTACAAGCCCTTGACAACGGGAATTAGAATTCCTTTTTTCACCAGACGTTTAATGGTGGTATACAGGGTGTTACGATTGGTAACTTCCCAAAGCAAAGCCAGATCTTGGGTATGAAAAAGCTTTTGGTTGGATTTTATTAACCTGTCGAGCCTATTTACTTTAGCGTGTGTCGCCATCTGGGTCATTAATGTACAGGATAATATAACCTATTTGGGGTGTCAAGAGTTATTCGAACTTCGCGAAAACCGTCGAGTCTGACTCGACGGATGCCCAGCACCATTCAGTGCTGGACCAGTCCTGTACCGTATGGTACAGGGAAGCGAAGCAGCAGGGAGAAGATACCCCGATCGTCAGATCGGGGAGCTTTATGTTGAAAAGTAACACTCCTCTCAGAGGTACTTCGATCAAGCAATGTAAATTATTCTGCATTGTATTGCATCACAGATAAGCCGTGCAAAATGACGGCTGAAAACTATTTACATTTCTATGTAGTTAAATCAATTTGTCTTTGAATTAGCCCCTTTAATTCTTCAATTAGTTTTGTCTTGGCCCAGTCTTTTTGAGAATTGGTTAATACCTCGCCTAAGCCTGCCAAAACACTATCCGGCTTTATTTTCTTGACGAAATTAAGTAAATAACTATAAAACTCTCCAGGTTTTTTCCCGGTTCTCCGCTTGATTATTTGGTAATTAATTTCGCTGGCAAAGGGAGAACCAAGAAAGTAATGGATATCAAAAAGATCTCTATTGGCAAGGCTTTTCCTTTCGGTGAGGGCAATCATTTTGTGGGCGATCATGTCCTTTATATCCAGGACTTTAATGTCGACTCCATAAAACTGATGAGAATTATAGTGATTGCTAGGATCGTTCCTGGTTGAGATTTCAACTTTTATATTCTTTTGGCCTGTTTGGTAATTAACCAGCCAAAATAGAGTGTGATATTTGGTGCTCTGGTCTTTTATTTTATATTTGGACGACAGTTGGTTTGTCATTTCATGGATAAAAAAGTCAAGTTCTTTTGAGTTTTCGCTTAGCCCACCCAACAAGTCAAAATCAAGATCGACAGAAAATCTGGGCAAGTCGTAGAAAAGCATAGCTGCGGTTCCGCCTTTAAATCCCACAACCGAAGCAAGAAGGCTATTTTTGTAAATGCCAATCAAGATATTAGTCAGAATGGTTTTATGTTTTATGATATCAAGAGTTTTCATACCTGTATTTAGTCAGAAAGTCAGAAATGGCCCGATTGTCGTGATAAACTTCCCGGTTTAATCTACGCATAAAGTCCCAATTTATATTTCTTAAATTATCAAAATGTTCAGGTCCATCCAAATACAATTTATCGCAGATAGCCCTCTCGGGGCCGGCTTTATAAACATTACCCACGCTATTTAATCCCAGGGGATTTAGTAATATCTCATCTATGATCTTTCTGTAAATATACTTTTGGCCGTCAATTTCTGTCTCTTGTGATCTATTGGCAACCAGATATATTGAGGAGTACGGCTGAAAGACAACTCCGGACCCTTGAAGTATCGTATACAAACTAATATATGATGGTGTTCTGTACTTGTTGGCGAATTCCTGTCTGGAATAGTCGTTCGAGAAACAATAAATACCTCGAGAGATCCTGATTAAGTCGTTTTTCCCTACGGCGTATTTTAGGGCGGATTTTAATTTTGCACCAGAATAACCGGCAACTGCACTGCTCAAATCAGAGAAACTAAAGACCGTTTGGTCCGGCTTTTTAGATGTTAATAACCTTTTAACAAAGCTCATGTGACCTCTAGGTGTAAATAAGTTACACTCCCATGTTACAAAGCCATCGAAATTCTGTCAAGTGCTTTTCCGCATTGTATTACGGCTATAAATTATTTACGCATTCATTAGTACCGGGAGATATTGATTGTAAAGGCTTAATATGTTTCGACTAAAAGAACGAACAAAGGCAGGGCTTGAGAAATAGGGACTCAATTCAGTTTGGAGATAACGATAATCAATTTTGGTAATCTTGGTCTTGATATTATCCAAGGCCTTAGTTTTTGTTAATCCTGTTAGTTGCCTCAAGTATTGCCAGTTAGGGATGACTCCTTTTTCCAAGAACCAAATAAGGTCGTAATAATTACGGGCATTATCGCGCGTCAAAATGGCAGCGATTTTACCGGCCATGAGATCTGGTAGAGAATAACGTTTAAGAACAAATGAAAAATCGCGCGTAGACTTAATAGCCGGTTCAGTCGTAAAGGAAGATCCGACAGCGGGGGTAATATCCAGCCGTACGAAAAGTATTTTACTGTCAGAAGGCGTAAGCGGTAAACCAATAAGGTCAAGGACGGGAAATTTGACATAGAGCGTGTGATAATTACCGGCGATCTTAGTCCGCCTTCGCGAAACCTGTCGAGTCAGACTCGACGGATGAAGCGAAGCAAATTCGCTCTCGCCTCGCTGTTGCTTTGGCGAAGCGGGTCGGCGGATTTTCGCTCCGAAGGAGCGCGGACGAAGATTCCGAGGGTTAACCCTCGGAGCTTCAATCTCAAGAGCATTGAACTTGAAAGTAGCTGCAAAATAATTTCTGATTGACAATGCTAAACCATTGGTATCGAATCGGGAAGAGCCTGACCAGTCAAAATCCAGATCTTCGGATAAACGGGGCAAATCAAAGAAAATTCGCAGGCACGTACCGCCTTTGAAAATGAGATTTTCAGCCATGGGTGAAAGGCTTATGTATTGCAGCAGGTAATATTGCAGCGTTTCCTTAAGGGCATACGGATATAAGCCGCAGGATACGCCTGATTCTTTTGATAGGTTACCTTAAGGTCATCTATGAACATATATTTTTTGTATGATTTTTAATATACGCGACATTTTAGCGGATTGCGACAGGCTGACATACCCCCCAAATTCATTGATGTCGGCAAACGTTAGACGGTCCCAGTTAATGCGCAAATCACTGGACAGCTCGGCGCTTGGGTGAGAAAGTTTTTGCAGGTACAGCCAATCAAACAGCGCTTTAGCCCGGGTGGCCCGACGGATAATTTTTTCATCCCAATTATCTTCAATATAGCCGGTAAAAAGGATTGGTTTGAGGTTGCGATATAAAAAAGTACCGGCGACGTTTTTATATGTGCGGGAAGATTTTAGAGTAATCGACGTAAAATTGACGATCCCTTCCGGAATGATGCCTTCCTTCGCCAGAATGTATTCCAAGGACAGATAAGACGGGGAGCGCAGAATTCCGGCTAAATATTCGCCGTAAAAAGAACGGTTTGTTTGCTGATAGTAGGGATCAGTTACATAAAGATTTTTTTTAAGCGGTACCAAATAGCCGACTTTTTTGAGTTGTGCTAATTTGGCATCCAGGTTGCGTCCGGTTTTGCCGATGAGCAAACGTGCCTGGGATTTGTTGAAAAACGGCAGGGATTCGAGCTCTTTTTGGTATTCTATTCCAGAAATACTAATCATTTATTAGTAATAGTGAAATAGAATAGAGTATTTGTCAATAGTTAAGTTTCTTGATCAACTCTATTGTTTTTCCCCGGCCAGAGATTTCATCGTCTTTCTCTATCCACCTTATATCCACTTTTTTGATGTTTCCCAACTAGGAGTTTAAAAAAATGTAAGGTAAATTTATGGTATAATTGATCATGCCTATACCTAAGTTTCTTCAATCCTATTTACCTTCCTATAATGTTAACCATCTAGATAAAAATGACCCCTCTGTTGCAAGCGAGATTATAACTCAGATTCTTAACTTGGGAGACGACAAAGCTGTTGCTTGGATTTTTGAAAACTTCACGATAGATAAAATAAGGGACGCAGTAAAAAATCCGCAAAAGGGGGTTTGGAACGAGGAATCTCTCAATTACTGGAAACAAATACTCAAGATAGGCAAAATTGTTGATTCTGACAAAGCGATCTTAAATATTTACCCCATATGATTTACAGAAATATCCTGCGGGGGGATCAGTTAAAGCTTTTGCCAAACTTAAAATATCTTCCAAAGGGCTCTTATATGGCCGGCGGGACGGCACTTGCGCTTCAACTGGGGCACAGAACTTCACTAGATTTTGATTTTTATTCACCCGGGCATTTTGAAACAGAGAAACTTTTGGCGGATTTCCAAAAAGAATTTAAAGAAGTCAAGATTCAGAGGACTGCCAAAGATACGCTTATTTTAGAAGTAAATGGAGTGAGTTTTTCACTTTTTTATTATCCCTATGAATTAATAAATGCGCCAATTGATTTCGAAAATGTAAGGCTTGCGGCAGTTGAGGATATTGCTGCAATGAAGATGATTGCAATTTCAATGAGGGGAAAGAGGCGCGATTTTATTGACGCTTATTTTTTACTAAAACGTTTCAGCTTGGAAAGGATGATAAATATGACCATGAAAAAGTATCCCAGCTATCAACAAATGGTCATACTTAAAGGACTTATTTATTTCCATGATGCCGAGGCAGATGATATTTCAAGGAAAATTGAAATTTTCGATAAAGACTTTTCTTGGGAAAAAGCCAAGAAAAAGATATTTGAGGAGGTAAAGAAATATCAGCTTTCGATGTTAAAAAAGGATTAAGAAGCTGTTCCTTGCAACTCCTTAATTAATTCTTTTGTCTTTCCCCTACCGGGGATTATCCAATATCTCGACAGAGAATGAATCATATTGTAACGTGATGAATACTCAAATGGTTTCGGTCACTGACTTACAGCGAAATTCCAAAAAAGTGTTGGCTAAGGTTGCTCGAAATCCCTTGGTGATTTTAAGAGATAGCATTCCCGAGGCGGTTCTGCTTTCGATAGAGGAATATAAGAGGCTGACGGAGTTAGAAAAGGAAACGCTAAAAAAAGAGTTGTCTTTGATTATGGATGGTTTGGCTAAAAAGAATGCCAAGTTTTCCGATGAGAAAATCGACAGGGATATCGAGTACGCCAAGAAGCATGCTCCGCGCAGTCGTTGATACAAACATTTTGATGCGCGCAAATATAAAAAAACAGGTAGTGATTATTTGATTTTCAACGCCAAGTTCAAGGAAATCCTCAAACTTAAAGTCGTGGAGGAATTGAACTCTGATATGTCATCCTCTCTAGAGGATACCCCGCCTTTTTAAGGCGGGGAGGATGTCATAAAGAATTGTTGTACCGATTAGGTTATACTCCTCTTACTCGAGTTTGCAACTCTTCGCAAGAGATTATATATTCAAAAACTTTCGTTTGCGTTTGCAAACTCAAGTTTGTTGAGTATAGGATCCTGGAAAGACTCGGTTGAAGTAGTCATATTTAAGATTTTCGCGGCTTTTCCAGTTATCATGAAAGTCGGTGTCTCCTTTGATATATCTGTAAGTTCCAGCATCCAAGTCTTCTTTCATGATAAACCATCCTTCACCTTGGTCAATAAAGCCATAGTAAGTAATGGTTCCGTATACAACTTCAGAAATTTTATAATTATCTGTGGGATGGTGTTTTGCCGGGTTAATTAAGTTGCCGGTGGGATCCTGGACTTTGGTTGTTCCGGGGTCTTCAGATCTTCCCAGAAGATTTCCAAATCTTTTGGTTAAAAGGGATGAGATAAAGATAGAAAGTCCCGTGGCCCCGATAAGCTTTAAGAAAGCTCGTTTTTCAATGTCGAAAATTTCAACATCTTTAACTATAGTTTGATTTGGTAGGATGTTATCTGGTTGTATGTTTTTTTGCACTGTTTGTGCGCCTGACACTTTTCTTTGTGTGACGGGCTGTTGAATTTGTGTGTTAGAAGCTGCAGAGTTATTTTTACGCGGGAATAATTTGAAAGCGCAATAAACCAAAGGCAGGTAGAGAACGACAGCTATTGCCAGTTGAAGGTAGCTTTTCGTGGTTACAAATGTTGCGGCCACTAGGCCGCTTGCCAGAGCAAAAATTATATATAGTGCAATTTTTCTCATTGTCTTAGAAAGGACTATCCAATTGTTTTTCCAAATCTGCCGAATTTGTCGAGGTTTGGTAAGTTTCTTCCAAAGGTGTTGTGCTTATGGTTGTGGTCGGTGTGGGTGTGACATCCGATGATATAGTAGTTTTGACACCGGAAACCTGAGAAGGGATTTTAGGTAAAGGACTGAGTAAATTAATAGTTTTGTTTTTGGAAGTTTCGATGTTTACTAAAGCAAAAGAAGAAAAGACGGTAAGTATAAGGGTAGCCAAAATAATTTCTGGAATTCTTAGTTTGGTTTGAGATTGAGACGTAAGTTCTTGTTGAACGATTTTTGATTTCTCTCCCTGAGTATATGGTTGATAACCTTTTTGATTTTCGCTTGAAAGAATAGCTTGTGGTTTGATCCACTTTGAAACTCTTTGACCTAGATATTCGGGGTAGGAGGAGTAGTAATTATCAGGTACACCGTCCTTTAAACTGAAATTGCTATGTAGCTCACGGATTAACTCCAAAATTTTTGCTAAATCTTTTATTTGATGAGATTGATAAGGTTGATTAAATAAATTCCCGGCGCGATTGTGTTTTTTATTAAAATAAATTGCATATCTGGTTGATAATGCTCTAGTAAACTTTTCCAGTGACCCAGGGGAAGTTTCTTCTATGAGCAAGTCGAATCGGTTAGGTTCAAGTTTATAGGCTAAGAGTTCAACTTGTTTATAAAAATTTTGGGGTTGATGGGGAACGCCCGTAAAACTTCGACCTCTTATAGTAAATGTCTTCTTGGTGCTTTTTTCCTCCTTACTATCAGAAAAATAACTATTAAGAAACTCTACAAACACCTGATAGTCTTTGTTGTCAATAAAAATCGGCGCGTTACCCACTTCGCGATAAATATGGAAGTAGCAGGCTGTGCTTTCTTTTTCTTGATCCGACTGGGCAGTCATATATTTTATTGGCTACTTTTAATATAGGAAGATTTCAAGTAGATTACAAGCCCATTTTAGAAAGTCGTTATCCTCCTTAGAGGAAACCCCTCGATCCCGGCGCTGCAACTTCATATTAACGAGAGAAATGTATGCAAAAAGTTGTAAAATTTCCTTGGCCTTAAAGGCCAATGCTTTTTACCCTAAGGAAAACTTTGGCTCTGAATTCGATTCATCCGTCGAGTCAGACTCGACGGCTTTCTCGAAATCATAGTAAATCTATGCATTAAAAATGCTAAACAGCCTTATATTTTTTTCATTGGCAACTTCAGCCAGGTTGATCCCGTCCAAATCTCAAGACTTTTTATTTCAATGTTAAAGCCAATCGTCCCAGGACTTATGTTTTTAGGTCTCCCTATAGTATTCCAAGATGGAATAATATTTTGAGACTGTCCGATGTTGGTTTCGCGGTTAGCAACATTATTAAAAATAATGGTAGAGTTGCGAGTAAAAACTGGTTTTTCGGTTTCATAAACTTCAGATGGACTTGCAGAAGGACTCGCCGAGGGTGACACAGATTGTGATGGGCTTACTACTGCGGAAGGGGAAGGAGATGCAGAAGGGCCACTTGGAGCGACCGATGGTGAGGCCGATGCCGACGGGGATAAAGACGCAGAGGGAGAAGCCGACGGTGACGCACTTACTCCTCCCACGGAAGGACTGGCTGAAGGGGACAAAGAAGCCGAAGGTGATAAGGATGCGCTTAGTGAGATCGACGGCGAGAAAGATGCGGAAAGACTTTCACTCGCAGAAGGACTAAGAGAGGCAGAGGGAGATACAGATGGAGACGGAGAAGGCGAGGCACTTGCACTTGCTGATGGACTTAACGAGATACTTGGCGAAACTGAAGGACTTCCGGATGCAGAGGGCGAGAGGGATGCGCTTGGAGAAAGTGATGCAGATAGGCTAAGCGAGGGAGAAGGTGAAGGGGAAGCTGATGGAGATAGAGAAACTGACGGACTCAAAGATGCAGATGGTGATAATGATGCGCTGGGTGATACTGATGCCGAAGGGGAAAAAGATGCCGAGGGAGAAAGTGAGGAAGATGGAGATAGGGATACACTCTCACTAACACTTGCTGATGGTGACAGTGACGCACTCGGAGACAAAGATGCAGATGGTGAGGCAGATGCTGACGGAGACAGGGAAGCCGATTCACTGACACTTGCCGATGGCGAAAGGGAAGCCGATGGTGATAAAGATGCACTAGGCGACAAACTAGCACTTTCCGATGCAGAAGGGCTCAAAGATGCCGAGTCACTAGCACTTGGTGAAAGTGAGGAAGATGGAGATAGGGATGACGATGGACTCAGGGAAGCAGAAGGAGACAGTGACGCGGATGGAGACAAACTTGCACTAGGTGACAATGATGCTGATGGTGAAAGGCTTGCACTAGGAGATAGAGAAGCGGAAGGCGAGATAGACGCTGATGGGCT
>MGHC01000034.1:15186-15694 GCA_001793015.1 Candidatus Woesebacteria bacterium RIFCSPLOWO2_01_FULL_39_10 | reverse complement strand
TAACTTATGAACTTGTATTCAAAGTAACTATAAATATATACTTCTTAAAAGGCCTTTTTCTAACTACAAACTTACTATTTAAGACAATGTCGATTTTTTATATTATTTTTATTTTTACTCTGGGGCTTGGGGTGGGGTCTTTTATAACGGCATACAGTTATCGCTGGCCAAGAGGAATATCTGTTAAAAAAGGGCGTTCTTTCTGTCCACATTGTAAGAAAAAAATCTCTTGGTACGATAATATTCCGCTTATTTCATATTTGCTTCTGGGTGGAAAATGCAGAAACTGTGGTGAAAAAATTTCAATCCGTTATCCTTTAATTGAATTTTTGACAGCTGTCACTTTTATTTCTGTTTATTATTTTTTGTCTAGCTGCACAAAGTTACAAAGTAGTCCAATTTGTGAGTGGCAAAGTGTTTTGGGTTGGTGGGCACTCCCCTACCTACTCACGCTTGCCTCAATATTACTAGCTATATTTGTTATTGATTTTGAGCATCAATTAATTCC
>MGHC01000034.1:14867-15148 GCA_001793015.1 Candidatus Woesebacteria bacterium RIFCSPLOWO2_01_FULL_39_10 | reverse complement strand
TTGCACTTATTATCGCGACAAACGATAAATTATATTTATTTTTGCTCTCTGGATTTGGAATGGCGCTTTTTCTTCTTCTTTTAAATTTAATTACAAAGGGGCGCGGAATGGGATTAGGTGATGTAAAACTAGTAATTCCTCTTGGACTAATACTTGGCTGGCCGTATGCATTAGTTTTCCTTTTTGTGAGTTTTATCTTAGGTGCAGTTATCGGTTTAGTACTAATTGCTCTCAAGCGTGCTCGGTTTGGAAAACATATTGCTTTTGGACCGTTTATGATA
>MGHC01000034.1:0-14807 GCA_001793015.1 Candidatus Woesebacteria bacterium RIFCSPLOWO2_01_FULL_39_10 | reverse complement strand
CTTTCTTAACTCGATCCGAATTTACGAATAAAAAGACGAATGACCCGAATATACTCAATTGGGATCATTCGGATGCAATTCGGATTATTAGGATCGCGTCGTTATGAGATTTTTTTCTAAAAATGAGGCAATCGGAGTTTTAATTATTCTTAGCGTTGTCTTTATTTTTACGTTTTCTGGTTTAAAAACTTCCCTCAGACGCGCAAGAGACGCCCAAAGGCAAGCAGATTTGAGTTCGGTTTCTGACGCGTTATACACTTTTCAGGCAGAGTTTGGATTTTTCCCTCCATCTGAAGATGGTAAGGTTAAAGCGTGTAAAGATAGCGATTTTGACGAAGTAATAATTAAATTAAGAGAGCTTGAAGATTTTGATAGAAATTTGTATTTTGAGGGACTTCGTGGTTGCGATTGGGGTTACGATGGCCTTCGGGACGTAACGGATGACACCTATCCACCATATCTTATGTCACTTCCCTCTGATCCCAAACAAGAAGAGGGGTTTTCCTATTTCTACATTTCCAATACAAAACGATTTCAGTTGTATAGCTATTTGGAAGGCGAAGACGAAGAAAACACTTATAATTCTGGGGTTGTATCTCGAAACTTAGCTTGCGGAACAAAAATATGTAGTTTTGGAAAGTCATCCGGCGACACTCCTTTAGATATATCTATTGAAGACTATGAAAGAAAATTAGAAAATGAAAATCCCTAGACTTTTTGTCCGGGACGGTGAGCTTGTCGAACCGTTGAAACTTGAAAATGTAGGAGCTATACTTAAAATAATGAGAAAGAAACTGCTCAAAAATCTCCGATCTAACTTCCCTATTCTCAAGTCTAAAGTTTTTATGGGTTTTACCTTTATCGAAATTCTTGTTGTCGTAGGAATTGTTGGTATCTTAGTTGGCATTGTTGCAGTTAACTTTCCGGCAAGTCAAGCAAGGGCACGCGATACTAAAAGGTTAAGTGATTTGAATCAATATAAAACTTTACTTGAACAATACGCAAACGAACATGATGGATTTTATCCTTTGTATACGTCGCGAACTTCTCTTTCTACAATATGTAGTAACGATTTGGGATTTCCCGCTAGTCAGTGTCCAAAAGACCCGAAAGATAACGCGGATATTTGTGATGGGAATACGAGATGTGGGTATTATTACGTAAGTAATTCTGCAAAAACCTCTTATGTTATATGGGGCGCAAAAGAGAAACCTGTCCAATATACATATTCTTTAGTTTGTTCCAACGGAACCTCTGGTGAAGACGTCGCTTCTCCATCCGCCGCAACCTGTCCTTTTACATTTAGACCCTCTCCCACCGCGGGTCCTACAATTACACCAACATCTGTGCCAACAGCTGTTCCAACGTCCGTGCCAACACCCGTACCCACAGCTGTACCTACTGCAGTACCCACAGCTGTACCTACTGCAGTACCGACGCCCAATCCCTGCACAGTCGGATCATGTAACAGCGGTGCTTGTCCTTTTGGAAGTGTTCCCGGCGGAACCACCAGCTGTGGTCCAAGTGAAGTTTCTTGCATACCCTCATCGTGTGTACCCGCTTTCTATTATGCATTTGTTTCTACAACGACCTTTACAGGAAATATGAACGGAATTAGTAATGCGAACACTGAATGTCAAAAAAACGCAAATAGCTATTTGGTACCCGGGAAATTCAAAGCCTGGTTAAGTACCTCCCCGTTTTCAGTAGTTAATGCTAAGGATAATATTCAACCCACAGTACCAACTAGAAAATACAGACGCGTAGACGGAACTATAATAGCTGATAACTTCGCAGATCTTTTAAGTGGTTCACTGAACGCAGCACTTAATAAAACTGCGTCAGGAGCAACTTATAATAACCCTATATATACAGGAACAAAAACCGACGGAACTCCAGCAATTGCGAATTGTTTGTCATGGGCTGACACAATTGGTAACGGAAGGGTTGGTAGATCTAATTTTAGTACTAATCAGTGGACGGATTCTAGCGATAATGCTTGTACCAATAGTTACCGAATTTATTGTTTTCAATACGATTAGTTTCAGATTTTAAAGTTAATAATATTCATGTTTGTTAAATTTTCCAACAATTCTGGCTTTACTTTTATAGAACTCATTATGGTGATGGGTATTATTGGCCTTTTAGCAGGCTTTGTTAGTTTTAGCTTTCCGGCCAGCCTAAGACGTGCGAGAGACACGAGAAGGCAAAGCGACCTAAAGCAGTGGCAAACTTCTCTGGAGACATACGGGAATAAAAATAATGGAATATACTATGCTTCTACAACCGCTATTCAACCGAACGGAAATGTCTTGTGTCAGGTTTTGTATCCAGCAGAGTATCCTCCCTGTCCAGGCCCGGCTGACCCACGGACTGGTCAGACGGCGTGTTTGCGGGCTACAGGTACATTCACCGCTTGCAACTATCAATACGAAAGTAATGCTGGTGGAACAACGTACGTTCTCTTTTCACCATTAGAGGCTCCCTCGGACACAACAAAACCTTATTTTATAATTTGTTCAGTAGGAGTGACTGGTTATGGAACCGCGGCTAATGTTGCAAATACAGACGGAGTATGCCCAATATAAATATATGAAAAAAGGTTTTAGTCTGATTGAACTTTTGGTTGTAATGGCAATAATCTCAGTTTTGGCAGGAGTTTCACTTTTGGCGTTACGAGGCGCCCGAGAATCAGGACGCGACGCAAGAAGAAAAGCAGATCTGGCGCATATTGCCTCAGGAATTGAAATTTATAAGGCAGATTGTAGATATTATCCTAACGCAACCGCCTTAACCGCCGGATCGCCGCTAATAGGGTCGGGAGTAGGGTCATGCAGTTCCTCAAATTATTACATTCAATCAGTACCTGATGATCCTGATTCAACAAACTTTAATTACATTTACGTTCCACTTCCAAGCGGTTGTAGCAGCACCAGTAATTGTACTAGATTCCAACTATGGACACTTTTAGAGGATGTTCCCACTTCGAATCTTTGTACAGGGACTTATGACTGCGGTCAGGCGGCAGGTACCCAGGCTTGTAATTTTTGTATCATAAATCCTTGAGTCGGCTAGCTAAAAAAATGACATGCAATTTAGAAACCGCCAAGAAATACTCCAAAAAAAGTACAACAAATGTTCCCAGTTAAGCGGATTTACTTATATTGAACTTTTGATCTCGATGTTAGTTATGTTTCTTCTTTTCGGCGTTGGATTTGCAAACTACAGGGATTTCCAAAGAAGGGAACAAGTCCAGAGCGCGGCAAGAATGGTCTTAAGCGACTTACGATTAGCACAGGAAAGTGCCTTATCTGGAAGAAAGGTTTGTCCCTCAACCGAAGTACTTTTGAATTATAGTTTCCAATATGTGGATCCTGACACATACAATATTTCAGAAGTTTGTACCCCAATTGCTACACCAATAATTACATTAATAAAAAGTGTTGATTTACAGGGAGCACTCTTTGATGTAAATTCAACGTTCATTACTTCCGCTGACACAGGTGGCACTATAAGATTTCTACCTGTCGGTAAGGGTACCAATATTACTGCTGGTGCACAGCGTAGTATTATTCTAAGACATTCTTCCCCTTCTCTTACTTCAGTAACAGAGACAATTAGCGTTTTTTCAAGCGGGGCAATTGTTGAATAGTATGTTCAAACTTAAATCGAAAATTGTACGAGGCCAATCTTTATTTGAAGTAGTTATCGCGTTGGGGGTTATGTCATTTATCCTTGTTGGAATTGTTTCCTTGGCAGGAACCTCCATCAGAAATTCTACTTTCTCAAATAATAATGCGCTAGCTTCAAAATATACTCAAGAAGGAATGGAATGGATTCGTCAAGAAAGAGACACAACGATCTGGAGTACATTTTCAGCTCGTGATGCAGACAATTCCCCGTCGCCCCAAACCGCTACAAGTTACTGTATATCGGGCCTAACGTGGGTAAGTGGCCCCTGTGGCTCAACAACAATAACAGGAACAATATTTACAAGGGAAGCCGATTTGACATGGGTTAACTCAGATACGACCGATGTCGACGTTAGGGTCTCGTGGACTGATGCTCAAGGAACGCATACTGTGAGAAGTTCTACTCTTTTTACAAATTGGAATAGATGATATGAAAAAAATCTCAAATCTCCGGGGCTCGCCCCGTAGACTCGCCCCTCCGAGGCGAGGACGAAGACCTCGGGAGGAGGTAAGAGTTCTTCGGGGGGGTTCATTAATCGAAATGCTTATGGTGGTTTTTATATTTTCGATTTTAGGGGTAGTTGTTACACGTACTCTTGCACTTTCACTTCGGGGCACGTCAAAAAGTGAAAATGTGACAATTGTGAAACAAAACGTCGATTTTGCTTTAGGTACAATAGAGAGACATTTAAGAAATGCTCAATTTTTAACTTGCAGCGGGAGTGGAAATACTTTAAGTTACGAAGATCAGTGGCAAAGTTCAACAAATGTGCGTTTTCGCTGTGTTAGTTCAAGTCCTAGTTATATTGCCTCTAGCTCTGCCGTTGCAGGTGTGCCAATAGACGTAAGACTTACTTCAAATGATGTAGATATAATTAATTGTACGACTGTTTTCAATTGTAATATTTCGACCAATCCCCACTCAGTTGACATAACAATTACTGCAAAGCGAACCGGGTCGAGTGGCGCTGAAGGGTCTCAAGTTACTTCATCGACAAAAATTTTACTAAGAAACTATTAGCGTGCCACAGCCCATTGACCACTCAACTTGAGGTTGTTACACTTAAAAAGTATGAAAATACTGCCCCAGCGGGATAGTCAAAAAGGCCAGGCCTTATTAATTGTTCTTCTTGCGATGGCCGTAATGTTAACGGTAGTGTTATCAGTTGCTTCACGCTCAGTTACAGATATAACAGTTACAACTTATGAAGAGGATGCACTTCGGGCATTTTCTGCAGCTGAAGCAGGAGTTGAAACCGCTTTACTAAATACTGCCGTTGGGCCCATACCTACGCCTGTTACGCCTCTTGACCCGTCAGATACAACCGTTAAATATGACGCCGTAGTAACTGATCCGGGAGAATCTGACGATAGATTCTTATATCCCGACCGTTTAACCTCAGGAGATGTTGCAACCTTTTGGTTAGTGTCTCACGACGACACTGGAAATCTATCTTGTGTGGTAAGTGAGGATTGTTATGGCGGAAATAATATTAATATCTGTTGGGGAGACCCGAACAATATTGACCCCGATCCTCTTAAAAGACCGGCGATTGAAGCAATGCTTTTTTACGATATTTCGGAGCTTACTGCTAAAACCGATACTTTTAATGGTAATACTACTAATACTACTAACAATTATCAGAATTTAGAGGTTTTAAGGGTCGCTCAAAAAGATCTATCGAACACTTCTGCTGTAGGGTTTGTAAACGCACAACCTGCAGGCCTATGTGGCGATCCAAGTAATCCAGTCGACGGGGAAACATTTAGCCACCGTACTAATATTCCTCTGCCCGCTGGTTGTTCCAACAATTATGCTTGTCCGATAATGATTAAGGTGAGGCTTTATTTTAGTGATAACTTTTATGAACAACCCGTGGGCATAATAGTTTCAGGGGGTGGTCCTGCATCGAGACTTCCTGCACAGGGGTTTCAGATTTCATCGACAGGAACTGCTGGTGGGTCGGAAAGAAAAGTAAATGTTACTCAAAATTACCCGGAATCCCCGACTCTTTTTGACTCGGCTGTATTTAGTGAAAGAGATTTAGTTCATCAGTAAACATTATGTCAGTAGGAATTGATATCGGCTCAAAAACCATAAAAATTGTTGAACTTTCGCATGAAGGGGGAAAGTTTCGATTGAAAGCATCTGGGGTTGTTGGTCATCAGGGTAAAACTCCGGAGATGGTAAAAGATGACAAGGAATTTGCCGTACTTTCCGATGCAGTTAAAAAACTTCACAAGGAAGCAAAAATTTCATCAAAAGAAGTGGGCATCGCGCTTCCTGAAACCCAAGTGTACACGCGAACAATTAAGTTTCCCCAATTAACTGATGCTGAAATTGCATCAGCCGTTCGTTGGGAAGCAGAACAATATATTCCAATTCCTGTAAATGAGGCAATTGTTCAGCATCAAATTATTGATAGGCGTGAGGATACTTCTCCCCCTTCTGTTTCTGTTCTATTAGTTGCTGCACCAAAAGCGCTTGTTGAAAAATACGCAAGAGTTGTTGAAATGGCAGGTCTATCACTTGCGAGTGTTGAAACAGATCTTATAGCATTAGTACGTTCTCTTGCCCCTTCCGATCAAACAGTACTTTTGGTTGATTTTGGCGGCCGGTCAACAGATATCGCTGTTGCCAAAAATGCACAGCTTATTTTTTCGCGCTCAATACCTACTGCAGGGGAAGCGTTCACTAGGGCAGTTGCGCAAACACTAGGAGTAGAAGAATCTCAGGCTGAGGAATACAAACGTACTTATGGACTTTCTGCGACAGAACTGGAAGGCAAAGTTAAAGGGGCACTGGAACCTGTTTTTCGAGTTGTTGCTGACGAAATGAAAAAAGCAATCCAGTTTTATCAGGCAGATGAAAAAGGCGATATTCCACGTTCGGCGGTTCTTTCTGGCGGAACCGCAGGTATGCCTGAGGCAGCTTCAACTCTAACCAAACTTTTAGGAATAGAAGTTGTTGTTGGAAATCCTTTTGCCAGAGTAGATGTTGATCCGTCAGCCGTAAAGCAACTTGCGGGTTTTGCTCCGTTATACGGAATTGCAGTCGGACTTGCTATGGGAGAGGCATAAAAAGCCACAAATAAATAATATGGCACGAATAAATTTATTGCCCCAGGAACTAAAACCCAAGGGCTACGTCCTCAAACTTTCAAAAACGTTAAACAAATTGGCATTAATTTCTATTGCAATTTTATTGGCAGCGGCTTTCGTTTTTCTGGGAAGTTTTATATTTTTTTCCCAACAAACAAAAGCATCACTTGGTAGGCAAGAAAGTCTTAAATCAGAAATTAGAGCACTTGAGGCAACAGAGCAGAAATTAATACTCGTAAAAGATAGAATTCAGAAAATTGGAAAAGTTTTGAATGTGGAGAACACTACTGAAGAATTAGGAGTTTTGAAACAAATTGTAGAAATTCTTCCCGAGGGAGTAAGTTTCAATAGTGTTGGCATTTCCGATAGCTCAGTGGAATTAGAAGTTACTGCACCGAATCTTTTAAGCATCGGTCAATTTTTTCTTTCAATTGTCAATTCGCAGGGATTTCAAAAAGTTACAGTAACAGGTTTTTCCTATAAGCTTGAAACAGGATATGTTGTTGGTCTTATATTTTTTTAGCTAATGAAAATTTTTGGCCGTTCGATAATCCGCTTAATTAGTCCAAATATAAAAGTTATGGCCATCCCTGTGGCAGTACTTTTGGTTGTTGCTATACTTTTCATCTATCTTACTAAAGTTGGCTACTCCCGAGTAACAAAACAAATATCAGAATACAAATTGGCCCAAAAGACTGAGAATATATTATCGGGTAAACTTGGACTACTAAAAAAAGTTGAGAGCGAAATCGCAGATGATACAGATTCTACTATCCTAGCGCTCCCTGACAAAAACCCTGCAACTTGGTCGATCTCTCAATTGCGTTTAAAAAGTATAGAAAACGGGCTTACGATGGATTCAATAAATGTCGCAAATTCAAATTCTTTTGAAGAAAATATAAACTCTATCGCTATTGGCGTACAGATAACTGGTCAGGAGCTAGCTCAGATTCTTAGTTTCTTATCAAGCTTACCAACTTTTGCGCCAATTTCGACAACCGGTGAAATACAAATGGAAAAAGGGCAAGATGGAGGCTGGGCGGCAAATACAGAAGTATCAATTTATTGGTCAAAGCTACCTCCGACTCTACCGGCAATTGATGAAACCTTAAATGATCTAAGTAATGAAGAGAAGACTGTTTTGAATAAAGTCTCGTCGCTGACAAAACCAACATTCACCGTTTTGGAACCAAGCGGACCAAAAGAAAGATTAACTCCCTTTAATTAGTTTTTTCTTCAACAAAAACCTGAACTATCTTATCCTCAAGTCTTCCCCTTACGCGCACTAAAGTTTGGATTGCCTTTATGGTTTGGCCACCTTTACCAATAACAAGCCCAATGTCACTCGTTGGTAGGATTACTCGAAGGTTTACCTGCCCTTCTTCCTCTGACTCTTCGATTGTGAAGTCTTTATTACCAGTTATTCCTTGAACCAAAAAGGTAAGTAACCCGTTCATTTTTTTTGCACAAGAGCCTCAACTGCTTTTGTTACACTTGCCCCTTTCTCAACCCAACTTTTTAATTTATCGAGCTTAAGTTCCTTTTGATCATTGGTTGGGTTCCAGAAGCCGATTACATCCAGTGGTTTCCCACCTTGTTTTCTTTTTTTCTCAACAACGACAATTCTGTAAAAAAGGCTATTTTTAGATCCGTAGCGAGATAGACGAATTGTTACCATATTCCCGATTGTAGCGAAAAAAAAGTCTCTCCGCAATCCTAAAATTATTTTGGAAGGTTCCCCGGGAGATTTTTGAGAGCAACTTCGGCTGCAACTTGGGCAGCTTCGCTTTTATTTTTTCCCGCACCTTGCCCTAAAACGTGTTTATTTACGACAGCCTCTATTGTAAATGTTTTTGCATGATCGGGGCCTTCTTCTGAAACCACTTTGTAATGAGGCGCAGGAAAACCTTGTGCCTGAACGTATTCTTGAAGCAGGCTTTTAGAATCTTTCAGGGATTTTGAGATCTTTTCCTCAACATCTACCAGAAGATTTTCAAGTACAAAATTTTCTACAACGCCAACTCCTTTATCGATAAATAGTGCTCCAAGAATCGCTTCGGTAGTATTTGCTAAGAGTGTTGGATTAGATCTTCCTCCAGTTTCTTCTTCACCTTTTGATAAATATAATTTTTCTCCTAAATTAAGCTTTTCGGCAATTTTTGAAAGGTTGACTGTATTAACCAGGTTCGCACGAAGGGCGGTTAGGTACCCTTCTTCCTTGTCAGGGAAGCGTTGGTAGAGATGTTTTGAAACAATAAATTCCAAAATCGCGTCTCCCAAAAACTCAAGACGTTCGTTTGAATCTCTTAGTCCTGGGTGTTCGTTCACCCACGATTTATGGGTAAGAGCTTGTTTGTGGAGATTTTTGTTGTTAAACAAATTATCAAAGTCTTGAATTTTCATTGGATGCCTTTATTCGTACACAGAGTCGGTCAATGCTTCCACCAGTTCTTCAACAGTATCAATTTGCAAAAGATCGATTGTTGAAGTGTCAATTTCTTTTTCCTCTAAACTTCCCAAAAAATCAGAAATATCTGAGGGTCGCATATGCAAGTCGGTTGCTAACGAATCTTCTAAATTTAAATCTTCAGGTTCAACTCCCAAATGGTGTGCAAGAGCCTCTTTAACCTTCGTTTCTGTACTTTTTTTGTCAGTCATTTTAAGCTTTTTGGTTTTTTTTACCCTTAAGTATGGTTCCTAATACACCGTTTACAAAAGAGGGAGATGATTCTGCGCCGAACTCCTTCGCAATTTCAACTGCCTCGTCAATTACAACTTTCGGTGGAGTGTCTGTAAATAATAATTCATACACAGATAATCTTAAAATCGCAAGATCAATTCTGTTTAATTTGTCAATCGGCCATGCAGGTGCAGCCTTTTTAATTTGATTATCTATTTTAACTTTTTTTTCTAATATTAGTTTTGCCAATTCTGATGTCTGTTTTTGGCGCGTGTAACTTTCCGCAAAAAGAATTCTTATTGCTTCCCTTCTCTTAAGGTGGCGTGGATCGAGTATTGTTTTCATTATTAATAATACTAATCTACGAATATATGCGAATGCAACCTGCCCGAAATTGCTACGCAATATGCGTTGCAGGCGGGCGAATATCTACTAATAAATAGAAAATAGTTATGTAGAAATTAGAAGGTAGCAGTTGAAATTAGAAAATAGAAGTTAGAAAAAGAGTATTTACCATTTTCCAATTTCCATTTTCCACCGAGTCTTACTCGGCCAAGCTTTGCTTATTACCAATATCAAATTTCCATTAACCAATTTCTATTTGTAAAAGCCACAAGAAGGGCATGCTTTGTGGGGTTCTTTCAATTTCCCACACGAAGGACATTTCTGTAAATTAGGTAATGCTTTACGATGTGATGGATCGTTGCGTCGAATGTTACTTCGACTTCTGGTATGTTTTTTCTTTGGAACTGGTGGCATGCGGTAATTTTAACCCAACATAGTTCAATTGTAAATCAGTTTTTTGTCTAAAGAATTCTAACTCCGGGTGTTAAATACGTTCGAACAACGGGTCTGCAACATTAACCCTCTAACAATAAATGCTTTATTCTATCTAGTGTTCTTTGGTAATCAGCTTGGTTGAGTACGAAATTCTTATACCTCTCTGCGCCTCCAATGATTGTTAACACGGCACTTATTTCGGTAAATAGTGGATTTCGTAAACCTAAATATTCCTGGAAGGAGGACCACTTAAAAGAAATAAGTTGGCTTGGTTCAACCAGGTACCCAGTTGCGGGGTTTAGGTGAATATATCTTGAAACATGTAAATACACCTCATCCCTCTCTATTCTATGCGCGCGGAATCTTGATTGAAATAGAGGACCTGCTCTTTTATTCTTTAAATTAAAATATCTTGCAAAAGAATTCTGAATATTGGAAAAGGTTTTTTCTATTCCCTTGTCTTTAGTTTGTTTAACTAAAAAGTGGAAGTGATTGGGCATAAGACAGTAAGAGTAAATTTTTATCCGCAGATCGTTATTTTTCTTTAACTTACCCATATACTCTTGTCGAGCTTTTTCCTCAAGCTTTTTAAAATTTGAAAAACTTATGTTGGAGTTGTTGAACCTGTAGAAATCAACTTGTTCAGTAAACCTTTGATAATCTTTTACTGATCTAAATATTGGAGTAGAATCTACACCCCTATTAGTAATATGATAAACTTCGTTTGTGGCTAAAACTTGTTTTCTTAATGGCACGACTTATTTTAATACCATTGTTCGAAGCTAATCAACTCCCGGAGTGAGAAATTATCACGTAAAAGCTTCGTGCATAGAATTTTTTAATTTGGCACGATGGATTTGGACTCAATTATTTCTATAAGCTTTGGGAACTTCTCGGGGTGGTCCAAAGCTTCTTGCGCAACAGCGCGAGACTTTTTGATAAGTTCTGTATCTGTCCACAAGGCAATTTTGAGTTCAGGAAAACCGTGCTGTTTTGTACCAAGAAATTCACCCGGACCGCGCATTTTCAGGTCAAGTTCAGCTAATTCGAAACCCGACATAGATCCTTTTAGTGCAACGAGGCGTGTTCTAACTGTAGAAGAATGACTTTCAGTAAAAAGGAGACAGTACGATTTTGTTTCGCCTCTTCCCACCCTTCCCCTTAGTTGATGAAGCTGTGCCAACCCAAATCTTTCTGCCCCCTCAATTATCATTATAGTTGCATTAGCTACATCAATTCCAACTTCCACAACAGGGGTTGCAACAAGAATTTGTGTCTTTTTTTCTCTAAAATCTTCTAGAACATCATTTTTCACTTTCAGAGTTTGTCTGCCGTGAAGAAGCCCTAGGTTTAATCCGGAAAATATCTTTTTTAATTTTTCAAATTCTACTGTTACAGCCTTTACTTCCTTCATTGTTTCAACTTGCGACTCCTCTATCAAAGGGCAGACGATAAAAGCCTGTACAGAATATTTTGTTATTTGTTCACGAATCCAATTGTAGGCACCGACTCTTTTTTGGGGTGGGACTACCCAGGTTGTTATCGGAAGTCGACCTTTTGGTAATTCATCTAAAGTTGATAAATCAAGATCGCCATAAACTGTTAAAGCAACAGTTCTTGGGATTGGGGTTGCTGTCATTGTTAAGATGTGTGGTGCTCGATTACCTCTGCCAGACTTTTTAACAAGATGTGCTCGTTGTTCAACTCCGAAACGGTGTTGTTCATCAATAATTACCAAAGATACGTTATCGAACTTCACTTTTTTGTGAATAAGGGCATGTGTGCCGACAAAAATATCAGTTTTACCCAAGTCGGCTTTAACTTTATCTGACGTAATCAAACTTACGCGGACTTTAAACTTGTCAAAAATTTTATGGAGAGTTTCGTAATGCTGCTGTGCCAAAATCTGCGTGGGAGCCATAAGAACCGTCTGAAATCCATTTACAAAACTTACAAAGGAGGCTGCTGCGGCAACAACGGTTTTTCCACTGCCAACGTCCCCTTCCAGGAGCCTATTCATAGGAATTTCTTTTTTGAGATCTTCGAATATTTCACTCACCGCTTTAATTTGCGAGCGAGTTAAATCAAAAGAAAGTGTATGTAAAAATTCTTCATATACTTTTTTGTCCAATAATAACTTGTGAGCAACTTTATTTTTACTCCACTCGTTTTTACGATATAGACTTTTTAGCTGATAAAATAAAAGTTCATTAAAGGCGAGGCGTCTTTTGCCCCGCTGGGCGTCCTCGAGGTTTTCGGGGAAATGGGCTTTAGTAAAAGCTTGAAAAAGGTTTGGCATCCCAAAGTTTTTGTATATTTTTTCAGGAAGAAAATCATTTATAGCTAAAAGACGATTTAGTAAGTAATTTGCTCTTCCCCTAAGCCACTTAGATGATATACCTGAAGTCCCAGGGTATATGGGAACAAGCCTCCCAGTATGGATCCCATCTTGTTTGTCTTCCATACTTTCGTAAGCTGGTGAAACAAGTGTTATTTTTCTATCAAACAAATCTGCTTTTCCTGAAAATGCGAACGTTTCTCCTTTATGAATTGTTCTTGTAATAAAGGGCTGATTAAACCATGAGATTTGAATTTTTCCAGTTGAATCGGAAACTTCTGCCTTTTGTATTATTTTTCCCCGATGTGTATAAATATTTTTTATAGATTCAACTTTACCCTTTATTGTTACGACCTCGCCTGGTTGGACCTTTGATATTGGAGAAGTAACTCTAAAGTCATCGAAGCGATTAGGAACATGCATTAAAAGATCTTCTATCGTACTTATCTCTAGCTTTTCTAATCTTCTTAAATAGATTGGCCCAACAAGTGGAAGTGTACGAATAGAGGAACTTAGTTTCATACAATCTTTTCAATAATACCACCTTCAGTTGCTTTACTGAAAAAGAAATGGAGCCATTAGGGGTAGAAATGTCGTAAGAAGCAGGCCAATAGTTGAAAGAATCAAGATGGCCAAAAAAAGCAATCTCTTTTTTCCTTTGAGTTCCATTTGACTAGTTAGAAATCTTCGTTCTAATAAATTTCTTCTTACCGATCTTAATATTTTCTTCTCCAACAAGCTTTGTTGACGGATTTTCAACTACACTACCATTAATCTCAATTGCCTTCTGCGAAAGTAACCGTTTTGCCTCTGATTTGCTACCTAAGACTTTTGCAATTAAGTCAACCACAGTTGTCTCATTTTCAACCATAACGGTTTCCAAATCTTCCGGAAGTTCGCCCTTTTGTACAGTTTTTTCAAAAGCTTCTTTTGCTGCCACTGCCGATTCTTCAGAGTGCAGCTGTGCTACAACAGCTAATGCAAGCTCCTTTTTCGCGTCAAGCGGATGAATTGTACCTTCTTTCAATCCTTTCTCAACCGCCTCAATTCGTTCCATTGGTATGTCAGTAACTAACTGCATGTAGGTAACAATCTGCGAGTCAATAAGCGCCATAATTTTTGCAAACATATCATTTGGGGGGTCATCTAACCAAATACAGTTACCTCTCGATTTACTCATTTTCCCTCCGTCCGTCCCCAAAATCATTGGAGTTGTAAGAACGAATTTTTCTTTAGACTTCATCTTTTGCATAAGTTCGCGGCCAACAAGCATGTTAAATTCCTGATCGGTGCCGCCTATTTCCAAATCAACGTCCATATATACCGAATCATATCCTTGCAAAAGTGGATACATTGTTTCGTGATACCAAACCGTATCCCCCGCATCAATCCTTCGTTGAAACATTTCCCGTTTAAAAAGCTGCACCGCAGAGATATTTGAAGCGATATTTATAATGTCTTGAAGTTTTAGATCTTTCAACCAATCGCCGTTTTTTAATATTTTAATTTTATCCCAATCAACCAATGGCGAAACTTGCTCACGCCAGCTTTTTATATTTTCTTCAACCTCGTCTTCTGTGATTAACTTTCTACCTGTGTCGCGCCCTGAAGGATCTCCTGCAAGGACTGTTCCAGTACCGAAAAGAAAAATGACTTCGTGACCTGCATTTGCAAAATCCATAAGTTTTCTTATTCCAACAGAATGCCCCAAGTGAAGTCTTCCGCCGGTTGCATCAAAACCCTGATAAAGTTTAATTTTCTTCACCTGCATAAGGCGCTTTAATCCGTCTTTACTTGGAAGAACTTTTTCTACCCTTCTTGTTAAAATTTCATCAATTTTGTTCATGTTTTATTTTTCAAGAAACTTGTTGATTTTGGCAGCGAGTATAAAATCGTTTTGAGACAAGCCTCCTATTGCATGAGTACTTAGAGTTATTTTAACCTTATTCCAGGAAAAAAGTGAAAAATCAGGATGATGTCCTTCGGATTCTGCCAGAAGTGCAACTTGGGTCAAGAAAGAAAATGCCTGGCGAAAATTTTTAAATTCAAACACTTTTTCAATTTTTAAATTTGCATCCGCTGACCAACCAGGAGTTTGCTCTAAAAGTTTTTTAACCTCTGAAATCTCCATCGGCGGCATTCCTCCCTCGCAAGGCACGCATTTAATTTTTGTCAGATCTTTCATAGCAATTTCAAGGAAACCGAGCTAAGCTCG
>MGHC01000033.1:55720-56339 GCA_001793015.1 Candidatus Woesebacteria bacterium RIFCSPLOWO2_01_FULL_39_10 | reverse complement strand
TGCTTAACACCAGTTGCTCCCACTGGATGTCCACAACCCTTAAGTCCACCCGATAGATTTATAGGTAACTTTCCACCCAAAGTGGTTTCTTTTTTCTCTAGTGCTTTAACTGATTCTCCTCTTGCATAAAATCCCAAATCTTCCATTGCCAAAATTTCAGCAATAGTAAAACAATCATGAACTTCGGCCAAGTTTATATCTTTAGAAGTAAGTCCGCTTTCTGTGTAAGCCAGCTGTGCTGCTTTTCGAACGGCAGATAGAGAAGTAAAACTCTTCCTTTCACTAAGCGATAATGTATCGCTCGCAGCTCCTGAACCTAATAGATATACAGTATCTTTCTTGGTCTTAATTGAAGAATCAGTTAGAACAATAGCTGCTGCACCATCTGAAACAGGCGAACAATCCAATAATTTCAAGGGAGTAGCAACAGGAGCACTTTTTAATACATCGTCAATAGAAATTACTTGGTGAAAATGAGCATAGGGATTTAAACTCGCATGATAATGGTTTTTAACCGAAACTAAAGCTAAATGTTTTTCTTCTACCTCATACTTATTCATATAACTACGTGCCATTAACGCATATAATCCGGCAAAGGTCGCCCCATAGGGCACTTCCC
>MGHC01000033.1:44758-55707 GCA_001793015.1 Candidatus Woesebacteria bacterium RIFCSPLOWO2_01_FULL_39_10 | reverse complement strand
CATTTTTTCAACCCCTACAACCAATACCTTTTTATATCTACCACTTTGAATGCTTTCAGCTGCACGTAGTACTGCCAATCCCCCTGAAGCACATGCAGCTTCAATCCTAGTGCTATCAACGTCAATTCCAAGTTCACCGGAAACTAAACTTCCAAGGTGAGATTGTCCTGCAGTCTTAGAGGCCATCATATTAGCAACAAAAACTGCTTCTATATCTTTTGGCTCTAATTTAGAATTTAATATCGCATTAAACGAAGCCTCCCTTGCCAGATCACGAAGCGATAAATCCCACAATTCTCCAAAATGGGTTACAGCCGTACCTAGTACTCCAATTTTTTTCATATAAGTAATTTTCCTTTCATACGGGTGTATCTAGTGTAAGAGATATATTTCTTATGGCTAATGTATTGATCGGTTGTTTTGGCTTTATTTCGTGCTGATGGTAATTCTCGTGTAGTTAACAAAGAAAGGGTGTCGCTTCCTGCACCTGAACCGTATGATGTAACCAAAATCATTTGTTCGGGTTTCGCATTATCCAGTACCCGAGCCAATCCTATCATTGATGCAGCTGAGTAGGGGTTACCGATTTGATCAACAATCAATCCTGTCTGGATCTGAGTATCAGAAAAGCCGAGTTTTTTAGCGATCAACCTTGGGAACTTGCCGTTCGGCATATGGAAAACCACATGATCATAATTCTTAGGTTTCGTATTTGTTTTTTTTAAAAAAGCATCTGTTGCTTCTTGTATATGGCGAAAGTATGCAGGTTTGCCTGTAAACCTGCCGCCATGTTTCGGATAAATTTCTTTAGGCCGGCGCCAAAAATCCGGAGTATCTGACGTAAAAGATAATGTGTCTATAAATTTAGCTAAAAGCCTTTCCTTTCCTAAAATATATGCTCCTGCACCTGCAGCCGCACTATATTCCAAAGCATCCCCCGGCGCAGCTTGAGCTGTATCGGCTCCAATTGCCAGTCCGTAGTCAATTATCCCGGATGCTACTAACCCCAATACAATCTGCATTGCAGCAGTACCTGCTTTACATGCAAATTCTGTATCAGCAGAAAAATTAAATGGGTTAACTCCCAAAGCTTCAGCTACTATACCAGAGGATGGTTTGACAGCATACGGGTGGGATTCAGAACCAATATAGACTGCTTTAATAAGATCTGCTTCAATATTGCCACGCTCCAAAGCGTTAATTGCAGCTTCTACTGATAAAGTGACTGTATCTTCATCGAAATTGGGGACAGCTTTTTCTTGCACTTGAAGTGAAATTCCCGGATTATTCGCTCTTTCCCAAGCAACTGCGATGTCGTTCGTTTTCAAACGGGCGTAAGGAATACTTACTCCATATCCAACTATGCCAACTTTTTCCTTAATCATAATGCTATTCCTTCTCTTCCAAGTTTTTTGTGTGCTTTAGCTAAATCTCCGGCGGCAATAGCAGAAAGAAGAGAAACTTCTCCGGCCATAACTGCTGCCGCAGTTATTTCAGCCAGTTTCTTAGCATGAGAACCCGAAGGATTACCCCCACCCGCCACCTCCAGAATGGAAAGTGCTTCTTTTTGAGTTGCAAGAGACGTTCCTCCTCCGACTGTTCCCAGAGGTAATGCCGGTAAAAACACAGAAAAATATACACCTTCTTCAACTAACTCAGCCGTAGTTGTTCCGAGAGAACCCTCTACAACATGTGCAAGATCTTGGCCTGTTGCCGCAAAGATGGATGCAACAATATTCGCATGTTGCGCGTTGAATCCTATAGAACCTGAGATCGCCGAGCCGATTAAAATTTTTCTTGTATACGTATCAACGATTGCTTCGGGACTTGTTTTAAGAATTTCTCTAATTACATCTTTGGTAATTACCACATCTGCGTGTACACTATGGCCACGCTTCTCAATCTTGTTCATCCACGAGGCCTTTTTGTCACTACAAACATTACCAGAGAGTGCAACGCATCTTACTTTTGTGCTTTTCTCAATGTACATTCTTATAACGTGGTCGCAGGCAAAAGTCGCCATATTCATACCCATTGCATCTTGGGTATCAAATACAAAACGCGGGTATACGTTTCTGCCAGCAATATATGGAGTGATGGAAAGGAGAGTTATATGAGAAGAGGTTTCCTTTACTTTTTGGGCAATATCATCAAAGTGAGATTTAATCCAAGAAACAAATTTCTTTGCTTGCATAAGGTTATTGGTACGAAAAATTGGCGCTCTTGTTATTCCACTTTGTTCAAGATAAACGTATGCACCACCTGATTCCGTAATAGCTTTGCAGCCACGGTTAACGCTGGCAACAAGTGCCCCCTCGGTTGTTGCCAAGGGTACAAAAGTTTCTCCATTAATAAAATTGCCTTTAATTTTTAAAGGGCCTGCTACCCCTAATGGAATTTCTATTTTTCCAATGAGATTTTCGCAATTTTTAGTAGAAACAGTTTTTACATCAAAAGTTGGAGAATTGATATGTGTAAGCTTGGTATGCGTTATCTTTTCCAAAACCTGCCTTCGTATATCCATCTGATCTTCATATTCGAAAGTTGAAGAAACTGGGCGAATCGATTTCTTCTTGGCAAGTTTTTGAATTTCTCTCGTTTTTTTTATGTTTGTCATACGAAATGTAAGCAATTTAAAATTTTACCTAAAAGAACACCTTATCACAAACATGACATACTTATTAGCCTTATGTTACATTGACACAATACACTGTAATGTAAATACTAAATGAATTTAATTTTCGATTTTGACGGAACGATATGCGATAACTTCGATATTGTCTATATCCTAGCTACCGAACTTCTTCAAAAAGAAGGGGGGGTTACAATCTCGGCTAACGAAGCTAGAGGAAAAGGGACTAAAAAACTCATTTCGGAAAGCCGAATACCAAAGTATAAAATTCCTAAACTTTTACTTACAGCAAGGAAAAGAATTGCGCATGAAATTCCCAACTTGAAGCCTTTTAAAACGTTGCCCACAGTAATTAAAGAACTATCTAAGAAACACAAATTAGGAATAATTACGTCTAATTCAGAAGAAAATGTTACGATCTTTTTAAAAAATCATAAACTTCTACAATACTTTAGCTTTATACGTTCAGAGATTGATTTATTTGGTAAAGGGAAAAAATTAAAGAAAGTAATTTTTAAATATAACCTTAAACCAGAAGAAACAATTTACATAGGAGATGAAACAAGAGATATTGAGGCAGCTAAGTATGCCGATACAAAATCAGTTGCGGTAACTTGGGGCTATGAGTCGGAAAAATTACTGAAAGGACAAAATTCAGATTATATCGCTGAAAAACCCCAAGATCTTTTAAAGATATTTAAATTTAGCTCTTAGGAGATTATTTCTCCCTCCTTCTCCACAAACTTCTTACCACTCGCTTTTAGTACTACAACGCGAGGCGGTGCCAAGCTTTGCTCATTCGTACACGGCTCGTGGAGCGAAGTAAGGGACTTCGGCGCGAATATATTATCGTTTAGGACTTTGTTTTTTGCGCCTTGCCCCAGCACTACTCTTACTTGCTCTCAAAAATTACATGTTTGCATCGCAAGAGCGAGAGTGCGGGACTTCGAAGAAAGAAATTATCGCTTGGGGCTCTGTTTCTTTCTTCTCGCTTTTCCACCCATACCGACTTTTCTTCGTTCGCGAATTCTTGAATCTCTGGTTAATAATCCTGCTTTTTTTAATACTGGACGAAACTCTTCTTTATCAACCTTTGCAAGGGCTCGGGCGATCCCGTGGGTAACAGCATCAAGTTGTCCCATTACTCCTCCACCAACCACTTTCACTGTTACATAAAATTTTTCTTGTGCATCAACAGTACGTAGTGGTTTTGACCATACATCTTTGTTTATTTCTCCGGAAAAGTACTGTTCAATTGCTTTTGCATTTACAGTACTTTGGCCTTTTCCTCGAAAAAGCCTGACTCTAGCGGATGCGGACCTTCTTCGTCCTACAGCGTAGATGTAATTTAGTTTAGAATTTTTTGCCATGATTCATCCTTTCACCTTAAATTTATCTTCGTAAGAGTGCTTTGAATCTGCAAATACTTTAAGCCGCACCATTCTATCCCTCCTAAGACGATTATCAGGAAGCATTCCGGCAACTGCATGTTCGATTACTCTCTCAGGTTGTTCTGTATTCATTTTCTCAAATGAGATTTCTCTGAAACCTCCTGGATATCCTGAGTGACGAAAATATTTTTTTTGTAATGCCTTTTTACCTGTTAATTTAATCTTTCTCGCGTTGACAACAACTACATAATCTCCCGAATCCATATGGTCCGAATAAGTAGGCTTATGTTTCCCCATTAAAAAAATTGCAATTTGCGTTGCCATTCTTCCTAAAATTTTCCCGTCAGCATCAACGAAGTGCCAACTTCTTTTTATATCTTTCTGTGTTGGTTGAAATGTTTTCATTTCTTACTTACTTTTTTACCTTTCTCTTTTTCTTTTAAATTACTTTTTGTCTTTTTACCTTTATCCTCATCTTTGTCCTTTATCTTAGGTTTTTCTGGAGCTTGTTGACTCCATTCAAGTCTCACCAACTGGGAATTATCTCCAAGTCTTTTAGGCAAGTTTATAAACCTGGTAAAGCCACTATATCTTTCCGGAAACCGATCGCTAACTGTTGTAAATAACCGATCTACCGATTTTCTATCGTTTGCCAGAAACGAATAAATAGCCCTTTTTGCAGAAAGACTGTTTTTTTTAACTAATGTAACTAAACGATCAACATCGGTTTGTATCGCTTGAGCCTTTGGCTTTGTTGTCTGAATGGTTCCACGTTCGATAAGCGCTTTAATCAAAGACCTAAAAAGCGCATCTCTGGAACCTCTATCTCTTGACAGATGTCTTCCAAAAACCTTTTTTTTCATATCATTCAGACTTTAGGATTAGCTTAAAGATATTAATCCTAATCCTTTCTCTCCAAGTGCTGCTTCGATAATCTTTACTGATTTTTCTCCAAGGTTTCTGACTTTTACTAGCTCTTCTCTTTTTGCACTTACTAAGTTTTCTACTGTCTCAAATCCTGCTTTAACTAATGCATTTGAAACTCTTGTTGGAAGCCCAAGTTCCTCGACGGAAAGCTTTCCTACTGCTCCTAACTCATTTTGTTCTTCTTTCTTTTCCGCTTTCTCGACTTTCTTTGGAGAAACAATTTGGTTAAAGTATGATACTAGAATCTTAGCTGCATTCATAAGAGAATCCTTTGGCTCTGCTGTCCCGTCTGTCCAAACCTCTAAAATCAACTTATCGTAGTTGGTCACTCTTCCTACGCGTGTTTCCTCAATTTTGTAATTTACTCTGACGATTGGAGAAAAAGACGCATCCAATGGAATAAGACCAATTTCGCCTGTAGCTCTGTCCTCAGCCGGAGAATAGCCAACGCCTCTTTCGATTTCCAATTTTGCGTCAAGCTTTGATCCTTTATTAAGGTATGCAAGAATTAAGTCTGGATTTGCAATTGTGACATTAGCATCAGTTTTAATGTCTTTCGCTTTTACTTCTCCAGGTCCTACAGCAGAAATTTCCGCCTTAACTGGTTTTTCTCCATCGTAAGATAGTCGGACTTTCTTAAGGTTAAGTAAAAACTCAACAATATCTTCCTTCATCCCTTTAAGGGTTGAGAATTGATGTTTCACACCTGATATTCTTAAGCTTGTTATTGCAGCTCCTGACAGGTTCGTTAAAAGAACTCTTCTCAAGGAATTGCCCAAAGTATTACCATACCCTTGTTCAAGAGGAGAAATTACAAATCGAGAGTAATTTTTTCCCTTTTCTTCTTCTTTTACTTCAAAAATTGGTTCGTTTATCATCCTTAAATCACCTCCTCCTGTGAAGTAGCTTCTTCGAAGCACTTCACGGAGTCCCGTGAGATGCTTCAGCTATCTCACTGGGACCTTTTTAGTCTATCTCGAATAAGAACTCGCGTTCTTGGCTCGAGACAAGCTTCGCTTATCTCGAATAAAATTCTACAATATCTTGTTCTGAAATGGGCTCCATTATATCCTCTCGTTTGGGTTTACTAACCACTTTCCCAACTGCTGCCTTTCTTGCTAGCCAGGAAGGTACTTTATGATCTTCCTCGCTCAAAAGTTTCTTTATACTTGGTATTTCCATTGCTTTGGTCGTCAGCGTAATTATATTACCCGCTCTAACCTGAAAAGATGGAATGTTTACTTTTTCTCCGTCCACTAATACATGTCTATGACCAACAAGTTGTCTGGCTGCTGGCCTACTTGGTGCAAATCCAAGTCTATAAATTGTATTATCAAGGCGCCTTTCCAAAGTGGATATTAGAACTTCACCAGTATTTCCTCTTGACTTCAAGGCTTGCCCAATATACCGCTTGAACTGTCTTTCTAAAACTCCATAAATTCTTCTCACTTTTTGTTTCTCACGCAGTTGTCTTCCGTATTGAGACGACATTCTAGTTCCTTTTGGTCCATGCATTCCCGGAGGAACTGTTAACCTTGTTAATTTAGCACCTTTACCAAAAAGGTCAAATCCTTCACGTCGAGACAATCTGTCTTTTGGTCCATTGTATTTTGCCATTGTATTTTTATTATTTTCTTTGCCTAACTTTCTTACGGCGCAAGTCGCAAGCGGTAAGCGAAGCGTGAGCTTGCTCTAAAAAAAGTTAGAAAAAGTTATGCTCTCCTTTTTTTCTTCGGTCTTGGTCCGTTGTGTGGAATTGGCGTTACATCAGCAATCATTGCAATTCGTATCCCTGCTGCTCTAATTGCTCGAAGCGCCGCATCCCTTCCTGGACCCGGCCCTTTAACATACACCTCTACCTCTTCGAGTCCATGTGCTTCTTTTGATTTTTTAATTACTTTATCAACAGCCGTTGTTGCTGCATATGGAGTTGACTTTCTTGTCCCCTTAAAACCAGAATTTCCTGAAGACCCCCAGACTAGTGTATTCCCATCCATGTCAGTTACTGTAACTAAAGTATTATTAAATGACGCAGAAATAAAAATTTTGCCCTTATCAATATCTTTTTTTTGTGTTTTTTGTTTGGTTTCGTTTTTCGTTATCATATTCGAAATGGTTACAAACTATAGTTATTCTTGCTTCGGCGATTGACTCTGAGCTAGAGTTTCTTTCTTGAAAGCACCGACTGTTTTTCTCTTGCCTCTTTTTGTACGAGCATTTCTACGCGTTTTCTGGCCTCTTACGGGCAAATTTCTTGAGTGTCTAAGACCTCTATATGAACCGATTGTCTTAAGCCTTTGTACATTTGCCCTTACTAATCTTAAAAGCTCACCTTCAATTGGTTGTTCCTCAACTTTACTTGCTAATTTCGACAATTCATCTTGCGAAAGTTCAGATATGCGCTTTGATTGATCAAATTTAAGCGAGTCTGTGATTTTTTTAGACAACGACCAACCTATACCCTTAATCCGCGTAAGTGCATAGTCTACTTTCCAATTTCCTTGTAATTCTACTCCTGCTATACGTGCCATAAGACTTATAAGTCATATAGGACTTATGTGACCCTATCCCTGCCTTTGTTTACAACGCGTAAGCGGTGCCAAGCTCAGCCTTGGCGTTGCTTTTGGCACCAGCCTCAAGCTTTTAGCGTCATCCCTGACGCTGCTTATGTCTTGGATTTTTGCAAATAATGTAAACGACGCCTTTACGTCTTACAATCTTACAGTCTTTGCATCTTACCTTTATTGATGAACTTACTTTCATTTTCTATATTTCTGAACAATTCTTCCTCTCTCAGTATCGTATTGCGTCATTTCTACACACACTTTATCGCCTGGAAAAACTCTTACGTACCTTCTTCTTAAAATTCCTTTTAGCGTTGTCAAAATTACTCTTCCATCTGATAATTCGACGCGGAACATTGTGTTTGGCAGTGCTTCGAGAACGGTCCCATCGATTTTTTCTTCTTCTTTATTCATATTCTTTTGACCAAAAAAACAAGCTAATTATACATTAGCTGTTTAAATACACTAATTAGTTAGAACCAACGGACCTTTATTTGTTACCGCAACCGTTTCTTCAAAAAGTGCTGATATTGTACCATCTGCCGTTGAGATTGTCCACCCGTCTGAAGACAACTTTACTTCTCCAGATCCAGTTACATACATCACTTCAATTGCCAAAACCGATCCTTCCAAAATCTTAGGACTTTCTTCCCTTACTCCACTAACAAAACATGGAATTTGGGGTTCTTCATGCAATTCTTTCCCAACTCCATGTCCAACAAGAGCGCGAACGGGTGAATATTTTCCCTTTGTAACTACTTTCTGAATTGCATTTGAAATATCGAATATATGATTCCCTGGTTTTGCACTTTCAATTGCCTCAGTTAAAGCGCTTTTCCCTGTTTCAAGAAACACTTCTGTTACCGAATCAACATCCAATCCAATCGTAAAAGATGTATCTGTATGAAATCCTTTATAGTACATACCTATATCAACACTCACAACGTCACCTTTTTTAAAAACTAATTCTTTTTTTGGTATCCCGTGCACAATACCATCATTAACATTCACACAAGTTGTCCAGTAATAACTGGATACCATTTTAAAAGATGGTTTTCCGCCTTCTTTTAAAATCAATTCCTCGGCATATCTATCTAAATCCTGCGCATTTGCACCTATTTTTACTTGACTTTTTAATAAATTTTTGACTCTCGCCAATTTTTTCCCACCTTCAGTCATATCGGCGATATCTTTGACTGATTTGATCTTAATTCCTTTAGTTCCGGTCACTTTTTACCCCCAATTTCTTCAGTATGTCTTTAAAAATGACTTCGATTGGCCGGTCCGCATTAACTTTTATTACAAGTCCTTTTCTATCTAAATACTCGATCAGTTTTTGGGTATTTCCATGATAATATTTAAATCGGATTCGTATAGAATCTGGGTTATCGTCTTTCCGCAAAATAAGTCTTCCTCCACATTTATCACATACCCTTTTATTCTTTGGGGGATTTGTTACGAGGTTATAAACCTCGCCACACTTATCGCAGATTCTTCTTGCTGAAAGTCGTTTTATTATGGCACCTTCACTGCTGTCCAAAAATATCACTGCGTCTATTTTTTTACCCCTTTTGGTCAACCATTCCTGATAACTTTTAAATTGCGAAACAAAACGAGGAAATCCTTCGAATAAAATATCTCTCTCGGGCGGGACTGTTTCTTCAAGATATTGCATAACAAAAGCTGTCATCTCTTTCTCGGGGATTAGTTTACCGCTTTCAATAATGCTTTTTATTCTTTTGTTTTTTTCTGCCCATTCTCGTGCCAAATCTCCTGTCTGAAGATAGAGAAGGTTAAGTTTATCCGAAAGCTTCTCGGCTTGTGTTCCTTTTCCAGATCCTGGCGGTCCCAATAAAACAATATTCATATCTACCTTAAGAAAGTCTCGTAGCGTTTCATAACAAGTTGGGCTTCCATTTCACGCGTGACTTCCAAAATAACCGAAACCACAATTAAAATTCCTGTACCTCCAACAGCTAAATTGGCAACTCCAATTATGTTTTGGAAAAACGAAGGAAGTACAGCAATGAGTCCCAAAAATATTGCCCCGACTAAAGTAATTCTGTTTAAAACAGCTGATAAATATTTCGAAGTCTGTGCTCCCGGGCGAATACCAGGAATGAATCCACCAGATTTTTGTAAGTTCTCAGAAATTCGCTCAGGATTAAAGACAACAGAGGTATAGAAATACGTAAACCCAACTACCAAAAGAAAGTAAACTCCGTTATAAACTAGGGAGGTTGGATTAAAAATTGTTGCTAATTTTGTTGCTAACTCGGCGATTTTGGGATTACCTACTCCTGTTAAGAATTGACCTGCCATAGAAGGTAAAAGGACCAAAGACACCGCAAAAATAATGGGTATTACTCCCGCTTGGTTTAAACGTAAAGGTATATACGAAGAGGATAAACCCACTCTTCCGACACGCCTTGCATAGTTTACGGGAATCTGACGGGTTGCCTCATTCATAAATACAATAAGAGCAACAATAACAACAGAAAGTGCCAAAAAGATTATAATTTTGAACACGTCTTCAGCGCTTATAACTGCTATTGATTGACCCAAAACAACAGGTAGTCTAGCAACTATTCCTGCAAAAATTAGAAACGATATTCCATTTCCTACTCCGTACTCTGTAATAAGCTCTCCAAACCATACTGAAAGCATTGTTCCTGCAGTCATTGTAAGAACAAGAGCGGCTAAGGAAAGAGGCGAAAGTCCGGAAATAATCCCCTGACTTCGTAAAAGAGTATACATTCCAAATCCTTGTAATGCGGCAAGCGGGACAGTTATAAAACGGGTGTATTGATTTATGCGTTCCTGGCCATATTCTCCTTCCTTTGATAGTTCTTCGAGTCGCGGGACTACATGTGTAAGAAGCTGCATAATAATAGAGGAGTTTATATAGGGGGTAAGCCCGAGGGCCATTATAGAAAAGTTAGCTAGTGTACCTCCGGAAAAGACGTCTAGAAGTGAAAGTAATGGGCTACCAAAGAAAAGCGCCTGAAGAGAGGCTCTGTCAATTCCTGCTGCAGGAATGTGAGCTATCAGCCGAAAGACGGCTAAAACAAGAGCAGTAATGAGAATCTTTTTCCTGATATCAGGAGATTTCCATGCTTTTGAGAAAAATTGAATGATCGAAGAAAACATATAAATATGATACTAATCTACGAATATATACGAATAACAAAAATTATTTTTTTAGTTGCTTACTATTTAGTTCTTCTGGCTTCGCATTTACTGTAACAATTCTCCCTCCTGCCTTCTCGACAATCTTTGCTGCGGATTTTGAGATAGGAACTGCAATTTCAAATTTCTTTTTTACTTCTCCACCCCCCAAAATTTTTACACCATAAACCTTTGCATCGTTCTTATCTACGATACCGTGTTTTATGAGTAGTTCTAGACTTATTTCAGATCCTCCCGGAAGTAAGT
>MGHC01000033.1:36484-44690 GCA_001793015.1 Candidatus Woesebacteria bacterium RIFCSPLOWO2_01_FULL_39_10 | reverse complement strand
TCTGACCTTTTTGACCACGCCCAGACGTGTGACCACCCTTACCGCTTCCATATCCTCTCCCGACTCGTTTTTTACTCTTACTGACAGATTTTGGTAGTTTTAACATGATTTACTTAAGTGCCTCCTTTCGTTTACTTATCACGGCTATTGTTTTAAGAGCTTCAAGGGTTGCATAGACGTTTGATGTTTTATTGTTAGTTCCCAATATTTTTCCTACAGCATCACGAATACCTGCCGCCTCAAGTACTACACGAATAGCCCCTCCAGCAATAATTCCGCTTCCTGCAGGAGCTGGTTTAAGAAGAATCTTAGCTGCAGAAAATTTCTCATTAACCGAGTAGGGAATAGTAGTACCCCGAAGAGGTACCGTAATCATTTTACGCTTTGCTGATTCAAATGACTTTTTAATTGCACTTGATACGTTAGGTGCTTTGGCTAAACCAATTCCGACTTTACCCTTTTTGTCTCCGACCACTACAAGAGCTGAGAATCGAATTGTATTCCCGCCTTTTGTCTTTTTGGAAACACGCCTTATCTCAACAACTGTCTCTTCAAACTCACTTATTCTTTCGTTATACCCCCCAGTAAATCCTCTCATTATATTTCCAAACCTCCTTTTCTTGCACCATCGGCAAGCGCTTTCACCCTTCCGTGATATCTATAACCATTACGGTCAAGGACTAATTTTTTAATTTTTTTCTTGAGAGATTTTTTGGCCAATTCTTCTCCTACTTTAAATGCTAGTTGGGTTTTTGTAACTTTTTCCTTTAGTTTACCAATTTCCAAATCACTGGCAGAAATTAAAGTAATACTTTTCTCGTCATCAATCACTTGTGCATACAAATGCCTTAGAGACCTGAAAACTGAAAGTCTTGGACGTAACTTCGTTCCGAAAACTTTTGCTTTAACTCTTTTTTTTCTGCGCATTCTTTTTAGAATTTTTTCTTTTATCATATTAAGCTGGTGCCCCTGCAGTTTTTGCAGCCTTTCCGGCTTTTCTTCTAACTACTTCGTCTTTATATTTAATTCCTTTACCTTTATAGGGTTCGGGTGGGCGGATTGCCCGAATCTCGGCTGCGATTTGACCGACTAACTCTTTATCTATGCCATCTATTGTGATATCTGTCTTTTCAACTTTAAACGTAATACCAGCGGGCGCTACTATCTTTATGGGGTGAGAATATCCAATCGACAAGGTAAGAGTATCTCCTGAACTTTCTCCCCTGTAACCACTTCCGACCATTTCCAAGGTCTTAGACCAGCCAACACTTACCCCTGCGACCATATTTGCAATGAGAGCTCGTTCGGTACCATGAATTTTCTTCGACTCGTTAGTACTTTTCTTAACTGAAACTTTGAGTAACCCTTCCTCGGTTTTTGTTACTGAAATCACACGAGGAAGCTTCCTCGTAAGTGTTCCCTTAGGACCGGTTATTATAATATTCTCATCCGTCAACGCAACAGTTACTGTATTAGGAACTTTTATTAATAATTTACCTATTCTACTCATATACTTTTCAAACTTTTCTTTTAAAAATTTTTTGTATTCCTTTCTTTGCCAGACTTTCTTTTAGAAAGAAAGTCTGAGTTAAAGTATTTCGGCGATTACCTCCCCGCCAAGTCGCTTTTTAAGTGCTTCTTTTGATGACATTACTCCTTGCGGAGTTGATATTATAAGAATAGTCGGACCTCTCCTTTTCCCTAACTCATCACTATTTATATAAACTCTTAAGCCTGGTTTCGAAACAAGTTTTATGTCCGTTAACACTGGCTCTTTACTTCGGTAAACCAAACGAAGGGCTAATTTATCTACCTTTTCTTCTACCTCATTTACATATCCTTCGCGCTCTAAAGCCTTTGCCACATTTTTTATATAATTAGTAGAAGGTACCTCAATTGTCTTTTTCATCGCCAAACTAGCATTTTTAACCCTGATAAGAAAATCTCCCACGGGGTACCCTACAACTTTCCCCTGATATAACACTTTTTTATTTACTTTTTTGGCCATATTGATATTAATTTAAGGATGAAATGTTTTACCAGCTTGCTTTTTTTACTCCTGGAATTTCTCCTTTATGCGCATACTCTCTAAAACAAAGCCGACAAAACCCAAACTTTCTCAAATATCCTCTTGATCTTCCACAAAGACGACACCTATTACGATACCTAGTCTTATATTTAAGTTTTTTTGTTTCTCTTACAATTTTTGATGTTTTTGCCATGCTTCCTCCTTTTAGCCTGCCTGCCGGCAAGGCAGGTCGTCAGCACAAGTATTTCGCTGACATCATAAACCTTTTCGGTTTACCCTGAGCCATTTTTGGCGAAGGGCATCCCCAAAAGTTCAAGCAGTCTTCTTGCCTGATCAACCTTGTCTACGTTAGTTACAATTGTTATCTCTAAACCTCTTGGTTGTGTTTTAGCCATGTCAATTTCAGGAAAAACACTCTGTTCAGTAATTCCAATAGTATAGTTTCCATCTTTATCAAAACTTGAGCCTGACACCCCTCGAAAATCCCTAAAACGAGGTAGAACTATTGAAAAAAATCTGTCCAAAAAATCATACATTCGATTTCCTCTTAATGTAACTTTTAATCCAACTGGCATACCACGCCTGATACCAAAACTTGCTACAGATATTTTTGCCTCTCTAACAGACGGTTTCTGACCAGTAATTGTGGCTAAGTCCTTTTTTACTTGCTCCATGAGTTCCTTATTTTTGATAGCTTCACCAACTCCAGAATTGACTACCACTTTTACTACCCTTGGCAAAGCGTATATATTTTTTATGCCGAATTCTTCGGACAAAACTTTTCTTACTTCTTTTTCGTACTTTTCCTGTAACCTTCCCATATAAATTATTTTTTCCTTTCCTTCTTACCTTTTGCTCCTGTGTCAATTTCTCTTTTGCACTTTCTACAAACCCTAACTTTCTCATCATCTGCAAACTTGAATCCTACCCGGGTAACCTTACCGCACTTTGGACAAATAATTGCAATTTTGGAAAATGGGAGTGGGCGAGGGATATCATAAATTCCTCCTTTTTGTCCCGGGACAGCTTTTACGTGTTTTTTGTAAAGATTTATTCCAGGTACAATAACTCTAGCCTCTTTAGGATAAATCTTCTCTATCATCCCTTCGCGTCCAGTATCTTTTCCTGCAGTTATTTTTACTTTGTCTCCAATCTTGAATTTTAACATATAAAACTTATAGGACTTATACGTCCTCTCTACACAACCTCCCTGGCAAGCGATGCAATTTTTGTGTATCCTTTTTCTTTGACTTCTCTGGCAATAGGTCCTAACATCCTCGTTCCACGAGGAAGACCTTGCTTGTCTATTACAACTCCCGCGTTATCGTCAAAACGAACATAACTTCCATCGCTTCTTCTAACTTCCTTTTTCGTTCTCACAATAAGCACTTGGACTAACTCACTATCGGTAACTGCGCCGCCTGGATCGGCCCCATCAACTACACAGCGGACTATATCTCCCAACGTTGCAGTCTTCCCAATTTTCGGGGAAATCCCTATGACTTTTAATCGTTTCGCTCCTGCATTATCTGCCGGCGTTAGAACTGTTCTTAGCTGTATCATATATTCACTTTGTTCAAGAACATAGTACAAAGCGCAAAGAACATAGTTTTATCTTTCTTCTTTTGCCCTTTGCCCTCCCTCGACCTGAGCTCGGGACGAAGGTTTGCCCTTTGCGCTATTAACTATCTCAATAAGTTTCCATCTTTTAGTCTTACTGTAAGGTTTACTCGCAACAAACTTAACTTTTTGACCAACTTGGGAACCCAATTCATCATGAACGTGCAGTTTCCTTGTCCGCTTTACCCTTTTTTTGTATAAGGGATGAACCACAACTCTTTCAATTACAACCGTTGCGGTATCCATCATTTTTTTACTTGTAACTACTCCTGTAAAAATTTTCATTTTTCATTACCTTCTTTCTTTACCATTTCTTTTTCGCTTATTTCTTTTTCTCTTAAAATTGTCAGAGTTTGTGAAAGGCTGTGTCGTAAACTCCAGGCTTTTTTTAGATTTTTCTCTTTTGATGCCTTCTCCTCCTGTTTAACCTTTAACAACTCAATCTTTTTTTCACCTATCATCTTTCTTATTTCGTCAATCGTTTTACCTCTTAACTCATTAAGCTCTTTTTTCTTCATTATCCCTCCTCCTCACGGCTTACTACCTTAGTTTTGAAAGGCAATTTCGCGGCTGCTTTCGCAAAAGCCTCTTTCGCAACAAGTTTGCTAATTCCTGTAACTTCATAAATTATTTTTCCAGGCGTGACTACCGCTACGTATCTATCGATTTCTCCTTTTCCACTACCCATACGCTGACCTGCCGGTCGAGAGGTCACTGGTTTGTCAGGAAACACTCTTATCCAAACACGTCCACCTTTTTTAAGGCTATGTGTAATTGCTCGCCTTCCTGCTTCAATTTGTTTTGAGGCAAGCCAACCGCGACCTTGTGCTTTCAAACCAAATTCACCAAATGACAAACTGGATCCTCTTAACGAGTTACCTCTCATTTTACCTCTGAAACTTTTGCGATATTTTCTGCGTTTAGGTTCTAACATAATTCAAGATACTAATATACGAATTTGTACTAATGATACTAATGAATACTAATAACTTATTCGTACTATTCGTATCATTCGCACGGATTAGTATATTGGCATCGCGCTTAGTCTTCTTGTTGTTTTTTGTGAATATATACTTTTACTCCAACGTATCCTCTCTTTAAAAGTGCCGGAACCTGGGCATAATCTACATTTTCCCTCAGTGTCTGAGTTGGAACCGATCCTTGATGATACTTCTCCACCCTTGCAATCTCGGATCCGCCAATTCTTCCTGCAAGAACTACTTTTATACCTAATGCCCCTGACTGGGTTACCCTATCCATAGTCTTTGCAATAACACGTCGGTGAGGAATCCTGCGTTCAAGCTCAGAAACAATTCTTGTTGCAACAAGATATGCAGAAGTTTCTGGATTTTTAACCTCATTCACTCGAAGATCGATTTTAAGATCCTTCACTTTCTGGTGCCTTATATTATTTATCATTTCAAGAATAAACTTTTTTACGTCTTCTAATCCTGTTCCACCGCGCCCTATGACAACTCCAGGCCGCGATACTGTAAGAACCAAAACCATACTTTTTGGCAATCTTTCAATTTCTACCTTAGTTATACCAGCAAGCTTTAACTTTTCCATAAGCGCGCGCCTGATTGTAATATCTTCAAAAAGATATTCTTTGTAATGAGAATCATCGACAAACCAGCGGGATTTCCACGGTAAAAACGAACCTAGTCTGAAACCTACCGGATTAACTTTTTGACCCATGATCGCTGAGTGCACAGATGAATCTATTTCTGTGCTTTCTCTCCTTTCTTGTACGTCTTTCCTTCCGATAGCTCCTTTGCATCGAAAGGCACAGAATTTTTCCGATTTTTAGTCCTTTTCTGTGCTTTCTGTGATTCCATTTTTGTTTCCAGTACAACTCGGACGTGGCTCATTCTTTTTTTGTAGGGTTTTGCACGTCCGCGGGATCCTGCATGAAATCTTTTTAGTCTTGGTCCTTCATTTATTTGAATCTCTTTAAAGGTTAAACTCTCTACATCAATTCCTTTTTGTTTGGCATTTGCAATTGCTGTTACAATAACTTTTCTTAAAGGATCTGCTGCACGTCTACCGACAAACGGCAGTCTTTCAACTGCATCTTGAGGAGTAAGTTTTGAAACCATTTGTACAACTTCCCTTATTTTTTGGGGTGATGCTATTAGATACTTTTGTGTTGCTTTAAATTCCATATACTTGTCCCGTAGACTCGCCCCTCCGATGCCGGGTACCGTACGGTAACCCGGGGAAGAGGAAAGAGTTCTTCGGGATTAAGTCTTCTCTACAATCCTTTTCACCACTTGACCGTGACCTCTAAACGTACGTGTAGGAGCAAATTCTCCCAGGCGGTGTCCAACCATATCTTCTGTAATAAAGACATCTATAAAAACACGTCCGTTATTAACCTTAAAATACTTTCCAACAAATTCAGGCGGAATTTGACTATTTCGAGACCAGGTTTTAATGGGATTTGCCTTATCACCCAAGCCTTTACTCAACTTTTTGGTTAGGCGCTCATCGACAAATGGTCCTTTTTTACTTGATCTTGCCATAACTCCTTTCAGTCGTAGAACATAGTGCAAAGTGCAAAGAACATATATTAGTTTTTATGCTTTATGCTCTTTGTCCTCTGCTCTATATTCATCCTACGTGAGGTCCTTTCTTTCTCGGATTCACAATTAAACTATCTGAATATTTTCTGTGTCGTCTTGTTTTGCCTACTGCCGGTTTTCCGTACGGAGTTTTTGGATACTTCATCCCTATTCCGCTTCTTCCTTCTCCTCCTCCGTGAGGATGTGCATTAGGGTGCATTGCAACACCTCTGACAGTTGGTCTTATCCCCATCTTTCTCTTTGCTCCGGCTTTGCCCAAGCGCTTTGCTCTAAATTCAATATTCCCAACTTGCCCAATTGTTGCCCACACATCAGGTCTAAATCTTCGTAGTTCACCTGAAGGAAGTTTTACAAGTATCCATCCTTCCTCTTTTCCCTGAATAACGGCAGCTCCTCCAGCGGATTTAACAATCTGTCCTCCTTTTCCCGGTTGAATCTCTATATTATGTATCTGCGTTCCTGCCGGAATCTTTTCTAAAGGTAGGGCGTTTCCCGCAGAAAGAGGAGCGGAATCTGATGCTAGGATTCGATTACCCTCTTTTAAACCTAATGGTGCAAGAATATACCTTCGCTCTCCATCCTCATAAATTAGCATAGCAATTTGAGAATTTCTATTTGGGTCAACCTCCAAATTTTCAACCCTAGCCCAAACGTCCCTTTTGTCTCGTTTAAAATCTATTTCACGCAAAAACCTTTTGTTTCTTCCTCCTTGATGTCTGACGGAAATATGCCCCATAGCATCCCTTCCTGAATTTTTTGGTAGTAGTGATATCAAATGTCTCATATTACTTTTTCTTTGACTCAAAAAGATTTATTGTTTCTTTTTCTTTTAGGGAAACTATAGCTTTTTTGGACGATGGCACAACTCGACTTCTGCCAGTTCTGGTTCTTTTTTCCTCTCCCCCTTTTTTGACTGTTCGAACTTTTGTGACATGCACTCCGAAAATGTTTTCAATATATTTTTTAACTTGAAATTTATTCAAACCAGGATCTACCCTAAAAGTATATTTCCCACTTTCTGCCAACTTTAAAGTTTTTTCAGTAATAATAGGTTCGATCATCTGTTTATTTTTTTGTAACTTTTCCTTTTTTCGTCTTCATTTTCATCTCTGTCTTTTTCTTTAATACTGTCTTACTTTGGACTTTTGACTTTTCGACTTTTTTGGAAAATTCTGTAGGTTTACTTGAAACTTCAGCAAAAGCATCTTTATCTACAATAACTACTCCACTTAAAAAGACAGTATGTGCGTTAAGATTTTTAAAAGGAAGTACTGTAACATTATTAAGATTTCGCACGACTCTTGTTATGTTTTTATTCTTCTCTGAAAGAGCAATCGTAACCTTGGTTTTTGAATTTACAGCTTCCTCTTTAACGCTAATTTTTTTTAAAAGCTCAGAAATCTCTTTTGTCTTTTTCGCATTCGTTATCCCATCAACAACAATCAATGTTGACTCTTTGGCTTTCAAAGAAAGGGCAACTTGAAGGGCTTTTCTTCGCATTTTCTCTGGAAGTACTAACTCACGCTTAATACCACGCGGACCTTGGGCAATTCCACCCCCGACAAAAATAGGTGCAGAATTCGCTCCATGTCGTGCGTGACCCGTACCTTTTTGGCGGTATATTTTTCTCGTTGAAGCACTAACTTCACCTCTGGTCTTGGTCTTTCCACGACCAGGATGCAGGCGATCATTATATATTCGAACCGCCTGAGCAAGTAAATTTAGGTTCAAATCCTGCTCAAACACTTTTGGAAGATTTAAACTATCCTTTTTTATTCCTTTTAAACTATAAGTAGGTAATTTCATTTCATTTTCCTTCTTTCGGCTCCGCTTCTGCCTCCTTGCCCTGAGCGGAGTCGAAGGGTTCTACCTGCTGAATTTCTACTTGTGGAGCTTCTTCAACAAGTTCCTCAAGGCTTCCTTCTGCAGTTTTTCTTACAATCAAAAGATTTCCTGGAATTCCTGGAACAGG
>MGHC01000033.1:18696-36451 GCA_001793015.1 Candidatus Woesebacteria bacterium RIFCSPLOWO2_01_FULL_39_10 | reverse complement strand
TATATCAACTACAATTAAGTTTTTGACAGTTACTCTTTCATTCCCCATTCTTCCTGCCATCTTTTTACCCTTAAGAACTCGTCCAGGAGTGGTTCCTTGGCCGATTGAACCAGGAGCTCGCTCGCGATCTGACTGACCATGAGTTCTTGGACCACCCGAAAATCTCCATCTTTTTACTACACCTGCAAACCCTTTTCCTTTTGATGTACCAATTATCGTAACAACGTCCCCTTTTTTAAAAATATCGGAGACAGTTATTGTGTCTCCTACTTTAATTTCTGGTTCTTTTTCGAGTCGCACTTCTCTTAAATGTCTTGGGAAATTTTGAATTTTGCCTGCCTGCCGACTAGGCAGGGTATCTTGGAGTTTTTGAGATTTTCTAAAGTGTCCTTGAAGGGGTTTTGAAGTATTTTTGAGTTTCCTTTCTCCCAATCCGAGCTGTACTGCCCAATATCCATCTTTCTCTTCTCTCTTGATCTGAGTAACTGTACAGGGGCCGGTTTTAATCCATGTTACAGGCACCCTCGTTCCTTCAATAAAGGCTTGACCCATCTTTTGTTTTGATCCTAAAAGTGTACTAATCATATTGTTGCTATATTTATATTTTTAAATTTGGGCAACAAAAAGAGCGCCAGAGGCGCCCTTAATTTAAGTTCAGGCACTCTAGCAAGTTTTTTATGTGGCTATGTGACGAAACATCTCCACTGGGGGCAATTATATCAAACTGATCTTAGTATCGCAAGGCTTATACCTTCAGTTATAATTCATTTAGAAAATATAAATGAAAAGGCTTTATACAGCAGTAATAATATTTTTGTTAATAAGTGTAGCTTCGTTTTATCTTTACACAATATTTTTACTTCAAACACCTTCAACCCTCACAAAACCTTTTTCTAAAAGCAATTCTGTTGCCTCATATAGCTTTATATTGATGGGAGACACAGGCACGGGTGCGGTTTCTCAGTACGAAGTTGCCAAGTCTATCGAAAATTACTGTTCAGAGCGAGAGAACTGCAAGGCTGTCTTTATCCTTGGCGATGTGATTTACGATGAAGGAGTCAAGAGTATTACAGATACACAATTCACAACGAAGTTCGAAAATCCCTATAAAGACATATCGTTACCTTTTTATATTCTTTTTGGGAATCACGATTATTTAGGTTGCACTTCTTGCTATCTTGAATACGACAAGGAATCTCCCAAATGGGAAATGTCTTCGGGTTATTATTTACAAAAGTTTAATTCAATAAGTTTTTACGCTCTTGATACTGAAAATTTTGACGAAGAACAAAAAAAGTGGCTTACAACTCAAATCAAAAATGATACATCTACCTGGAAAATAGTTTTGGGCCATAAGCCCATAAAAACCTTTGAAGAAACGAAAGTAAAGGAAGATTGGAAGGGAAGAGACGAATTGAAAGAAATCGTTTGTAATTCTGCAGATTTTTACGTCTCCGGCCACTCGCACATACTGGAGGATCCAGGAACTATCAATGGATGTTATGTAAAGCAGCTAATTTCCGGAACCGGGGGTTCCTATCCAAGAGAAGTTCAAAAACCTTATCAAGGTAACTTTTTTTATGAAGGTAACGGCTTTCTGGTAATGACGGTGCAAGATAACCTAATGACGATAAATTTCTTTGATAAATCCGGAAAATCACTCCATGAAGTTACATCTTGGAAGTAATGAGAGCCAAAAACTCTTTATTTTTTCCTTTTTCTCCCAATATTGGTGACTCTACAATTTTTTCAACTTTTCCACCACTCTCTTTAATATCCTCCAGCGTTTTTTGAACCACTTGATCAACAATCTCATCAGTTAGTTTTGCGCGTCCAGCCTCGTAGTGCGGTTTAATCAATGAAATTACTGCGCCCCGCGAAGCCTTGCCCGCCCGCCGTACGAGACTTTGGGAGGCGCGGCGCGAAGTGGGGTTTTTCAAGTTTTTAAAAGCATTTGGAAGGATTTTTTCCTGTTTTGTCCAACCAACGTCAATTGTTATTAAATCCACTTTCTCAGGTAAAATTATGTGCATAGCATTTGTCCGCTCCATTACCACCACCCTTGGATCATTTCGAAGTTTCCACGCCAGTTCTCCATATGAGGTGTCAACCGAATAAACCTTCTTTGCACCGTTTTGGAGTAAACAGTCTACAAATCCACCGGTTGAGGAACCAAAATCGGCAACAATCAAATCTTTAACAGAAACCTTAAATGAGTCCAAGGCAAATTGAAGCTTTTCCCCCGCCCTTGAAGCAAAACTGTTCATATCTAACGGTATTCTACATGTTTTCAAACCAGTTTGATTATTCGTGCTAAAATCGCCGTGATGACTGCAGAAAATATAGTAGACAGGGAAAAATTACCTTATCGAGAAACTGTCGCAGCAATAGTAGCAGATAAGCAAGGTCGTTTTTTACTTGGGCAGAAGGTGTGGTACGAAGAAAATCAATATGATTTCCTTGGAGGAGGAATAGAAAACGAAACTGTCGAAAGAGCAGCTTTAAGAGAACTAAAAGAAGAAACTGGAAACAGCGATTTTCAAACCGTTAAAGAAGCACAAACAGTAAACACTTATGAATGGCTACCTGGCATTATGGCAAGGTATTTTGAGGCTCGTAGACAACTTTTCAGGGGTCAAAGACAGCATTACGTTTTAGTAAGGTTTACCGGAGATCCAGAAAACTTAAAACCGGATCCCCACGAAATAAAACAAGTGGCTTGGGTTACAAGAGAAGAGTTACCTGGACACCTCAAGTTTCCAGGTCAGTGGAACTCAGCCCAACAGGCTTTAAGGGAACTCTCTTCAACTGGCACAGAAATTTACAACCTCGGACCAGGTGTTTCCGAAGCAGAAATTGAGTCGCGGGACCCAAACCTTGAACTGAGGGCGCTCGATCCCGCAGGATTACTGAGACTTCAGGTAATAGACCACACGGATATTAACGATCCCCTCGAAGAGTATCCCCTTCCTAGAGTCTACGCTTCACTCGACCAGTTAAGAGAAAGGCCGCCTCTACGGATATTTTGGGGAAAGGCTCCAGTATCCTCTAATACCAGCGATGTGCTAGCAAGGCTTTTGGAAGGTTTTGAGTGGTATGTAACAGCTACAAGGCCGGGCTTTGGCATATCTACTTCTATCAAGATATACGAAAAATATACACCAGGAAAAGACGGCCGCAACTTTGTTTTTAGGATCTCAACCGCCGACTTGTACAACGCAATTCCGGGAAAAATTGAAGAGTTACACTACTTAACAGGAAACGACTGGACAGGCGGGTTCAGTGGTAACTTTGATATAGCATTAAGAGAGCCAACTGAAGAGGCAGCGGTTGCTCTCTTAGATGATGTTGGATCTGAAAAGGATTCCCCCAAGGCCATGGTAATACCTCTCTTAGACTTTGATACACAATACTCAAGAAACCCGCAGCAAGCGCTTACGCAAACCATAAACACATTAAGGTCGAACGGATTTTCGGGATGGATTGCTAACAGTGGAAATGGGCATCATTTTATTGGTGATTTTATGGTTCCCCGTGAACCTGGACTATGGCAAAGCTTGGGACTGATGACAAAACTAATATTATCGAGGGGCGGTGATTTTGACCGCCACCGAGAGTATGCCGACAGAATATACAAAGCCACATCTTTAGTCGAGGCTCGTGCGATTGCTCGAGAAATACTTGACCCTAATACCGGCATCCCAAATACCGATACGCCCTCCATTGGAGATATTAGATGGACTTCGCACTCAATCCTAAGAGGTTTCGCTATTCTTCGCTCGCAACCATTTTGGAGAAATCCGAATGCTCCAGAAGTATTAGCAAGGATTTACTAAAGCTTCCTAAAATTACATTTTGATTTCTATAGACACACCTGCCCCACAAATCTTATCTTTCGGCTCTGGCCCGGCCTAGAACTGTCCGTTCACGCCTCAAGATGCGATTAAGAGGGGCAATCGGCGTCAGAAAAGGATTAATCACATTTTTATTTCTATGCTGACGCCTGCAGGGAGATCGAGATTGGAGAGAGAATCAATGGTTCTACCTGTTGGTTCCAAAATATCAATTAATCGTTTATGAACCAAAATTTCGAAGTGTTCTTGGGCGTTTTTAATTCCTCGAGAAGTTGAAGGAACAATAGGAATAAGAGTTCTATTTGTGGGAAGGGGAATGGGGCCGCGAATTTTTGCACCAGTTGCCATGGCCGTATCTAAAATTTTCAACACTGCCTCATCAATCACTCTGTGATCGTAACTTTTTAGCTTTACTCTGAGTCTGCCTCCGGCTGCCATGGTATTTGGTTAAGGTGCAAAAACCCCGATATCTAATCGGGGTGACCTAAATAGTCATTTTACGCAACAACTTTTGTAATAACTCCGGCTCCGACTGTCTGTCCACCCTCACGAATCGCAAATCTCAATCCTTCTTCCATTGCAACAGGCTGAATAAGTTTTACTTTCATCTTTGCATTATCACCAGGCATAACCATTTCTATTCCCTCAGGAAGAGTTACTTCTCCTGTAACATCAGCCGTACGAATATAGAACTGCGGCTTATAACCTGTGAAAAATGGAGTGTGGCGTCCTCCTTCTTCCTTGCTTAGAATATACACTTCTGCTTCGAACTCTTTGTGGGGGGTAATTGAACCTATCTTCGCAAGTACTTGACCACGCTCAATATCGTCTTTCTCTACGCCTCTCAAAAGTACTCCGACATTATCCCCCGCTTGCGTGTCATCAAGAGTCTTTCTGAACATTTCAAGCCCTGTGACCACAGTTTTCTTGGTATCTCTTAATCCTACAATTTCAACTTCCTCGTTAATCTTAAGTTTACCTCTCTCGACTCTTCCTGTTGCAACGGTTCCGCGGCCTTTAATTGAGAAAACATCCTCAACAGGCATAAGGAAGGGTTTATCTGTTTCTCTTTTCGGGTCAGGAATGTTCTCATCGACCGCTTTCATTAATTCCAAAATTTGTTTTTCTGCCTCAGCATCGCCTTCAATTGCCTTCAAAGCAGAAACCCTAACAATTGGAATTTCGTCTCCAGGATACTGATATTTTTTGAGTAAATCTTTGATGTCTGATTCAACCAATTCAATAATTTCCGGGTCATCAACTTGATCGATCTTATTAAGTGCAACAACAAGTGCAGGAACGTTTACTTGACGAGCTAAAATAATGTGCTCTCGTGTCTGAGGCATTGGACCATCTGGAGCTGAGACAACCAAGATTGCACCGTCCATCTGAGCCGCTCCTGTAATCATATTTTTGATATAGTCTGCGTGACCCGGAGCGTCAATGTGGGCATAATGGCGCTTTTCAGTTTCATATTCGACGTGGGTAATATTAATTGTTACTCCACGTTCTCTTTCTTCGGGAGCATTGTCAATATCCTCGAATTTATAAGGCTTGGTTTGATTTCCTGGTTGCTTAGCAAGAACTGTTGTAATTGCGGAAGTTAATGTGGTCTTACCATGGTCAACATGCCCGATAGTACCAATGTTTACATGGGGTTTTGTACGTTCAAATTTTTGTTTTGCGTCGCCTGCCATAATTTAGTGATTAGTGAATAGAGATTGGTGATTAGTAGTATAACAAATCCCTATTCAAAGAAACAAGGGCAATATTGCCCTTATTGTGCGTATTATATAAAGACCGTATCGAGCCTGTCAATAGTTAAATGATAATTAGTTAATTTTATGCTCTTCCGAAAGAACCTGTATATTGGGAAATAATTTTTGCTGCGACATTGGAAGGTACCTCTTCGTAGTGACTCGGCTCCATGTAAAAACTCGCTCTCCCTTGGGAAATTGATCTAAGTTTTGTTGCGTAACCAGATAATTCCGCCAAAGGCGCCATAGCATTAATTACAGTCATTGTGCCTTTTTTCTCAGACCCTTGAATTTGGGCACGTTTACTGGAAAGATCTCCTATAATATCGCCCATGAACTCATCAGGGGTGGATACCTCAATCTTCATTATAGGTTCGAGAAGTACCATATCGGCTCGCCTGGCAGCCTCTTCAAGTGCAAGAGAACCTGCAATCTTAAATGCAATTTCTGAAGAGTCCACGTCGTGATAGCTTCCGTCATAAACAACAACTTTCATATCAGTCATCGGGTACCCTGCCAAAATTCCGTTATCCATTTTCTCTTTAACTCCTTTTTCGATAGGCGAGATAAATTCTTGAGGAATACTTGCTCCTTTAATCTCACTTTTCCATTCGTATCCTTCACCTCTGCCTTTTGGCTCAATGCGCAAGAAACAATGACCATATTGTCCACGACCACCTGTTTGGCGAATATATTTTCCTTCTCCCTCGGCAATTTTCTTAATAGTCTCTTTGTAAGCAACCTGAGGTGCACCGGTTTTCGCATCAACACTAAATTCCCGCTTCATCCTATCTACGAGTACTTCAAGCTGCAATTCCCCCATTCCGGAAATAATCGTTTGTCCTGTTTCAGGATTTGACTTAATTTTGAATGTCGGATCCTCATCGGAAAGCTTTTGAAGGGCTAAGCCCATCTTTTCTTGGTCTGATTTTGTTGCCGGCTCAATCGCCAAAGAAATTACTGGTTCAGGAAAACTTATCGACTCAAGTAGAATTGGATGGGAAGGATCAGAAAGAGAATCTCCTGTTGTTGTGTCTTTTATTCCAACGGCGGCAACGATTTCTCCTGCGTAAGCCTCTTCAATAATTTCTCTTTGATCAGCATGTAGTAAGACCAACTTTCCAATTCGCTCTTGTCTCTGTCTTGATACGTTAAGAATTGCCTGCCCCCCCCTTAGAGTTCCTGAATAAATTCTTAAATATACTAGCCTTCCTACATGAGGATCTGTTACTACCTTAAATGCAAGTGCAGAAAAAGGTTCGTCGTTTTTTGGTGCTCGTTTTTCAACTTCACCAGTAACAGGATTTTGCCCTTCAACCGGAGGAACGTCCAGTGGAGACGGAAGATATTCAACAACAGCATCAAGTAAAAGTTGAGTAGTTGCAGTTCTGTTGTCTCCACCCAAAATTGGGAAGAATTTACCTGCAACAACTCCTGCTCGAATTGCCTTTTTAATATCAGCTTCATTTAATTCTTGCCCTTCCAAATACTTGGAAAGTGTTTCATCGTGATATTCGGCTACTTTCTCAATCAATTCATTACGATACTTCTTCGCTTGGTCGACTAAATCTGACGGGATTTCTTCCTCTGTAAGTTTATTATCTTCAACAGCTTTATAGGTGTAAGCTTTCATTCGAACCAAGTCCACCACACCGCGTAGACTATGTTCAAGACCTATTGGAATCTGAACACAAGCAGCATTTGCCCCAAGTCGCTCGCGAATTGAGGCTATACTTCCTTCAAAATCCGCCCCAATTAGGTTTAATTTATTCAAGATACAAATCCTTGGAACGTTGTATCGATCAGCCTGCCGCCAAACGGTCTCTGATTGAGATTCAACGCCGGTACGGCCGTCAAAGACCATTACAGCGCCGTCCAACACTCGAAGTGACCTTTCGACTTCTGCCGTAAAATCAATGTGCCCCGGAGTATCAATAATATTTACCCGATAGTGGCCGTTTTCTACTGAAGATTCTGACTGAAGACCTGCCTGCGCACGCAAGTCCCAAAATGTAGTAATTGCCGCAGAAACAATAGTAATTCCACGTTCTCTTTCCTGATCCATCCAGTCGGTTGCTGTCGTTCCTTCGTCCACACTTCCTAATTTATAAGTTTTGCCGGTTTCAAAAAGGATCCTTTCGGTTGTTGTAGTTTTTCCGGCATCAATATGGGCAATAATCCCGATATTTCGGATCTTCTCCATTGGAAGATTCCGATCTTTGGTTTCGGTTACAACGAGAGATGCTTTTTTCTTTGCAACTTGTCCTGCCATATACTCCTTTCAGTCGCAGTACATAGAACAAAGCACAAAGGACATAAAATTTAGTCTCTATGCACTTTGCAATATGCGCTATGTTCTATTTTACAAAATAAACCGCTTCCTTTCGGAAGCAGCGTAAAGAATTTTAACAAACAAACGTAACCAAAGCAATATTTTCTGCGTGTACTCATCGGGTTAACAAGAAAGAATAGTCGATCTTATCGTCCTCTGCGTCTTATAAAAATCCCAGAAGCTCTCTCTCTTTCTTTAGGAGAAGGTTGTAACACGTCAACCTCAGCAAGTACTTCATGCGTTTCTGGGCCTTGGAGAAGTCTCCTGTGTGATTCCGTTCTGACTGCCGTTACTACCTCTCTAACATGACTAAGCTCGCCGGCCAGCTCTTCAGTAATTTCACCACGGGCTACAAGATCGTTAAGTTGACGATCCCTTTCTCCAAATGTTTCATGAATAACCACTAACTCTTTGTCAGGTATGTGTCCTAATAAATCTCGAAGTCCCATAATTTTTATATTACCAGGATTTTAACAACAGTTTTAATTGAAATCAACAACTTCATACATCTTAACTAACATTATTCGAGTTTTGTTTCTACTAAAATCAAGGAATACTGTTACCATGATTCGAATCATGATAACATGAATTGATAATATCGATATCGCTATGCCGCAAATTTCAAAACATCCAGCTTCCCCCCAAGTCGAAAAGCGTGTCTACGAAATTTTTATTGAGTCAGTAAAAAACACCAAATCTGCCGATGAGGTGATAGATTTTCTAAACGATCTTCTTACTTCGACAGAAAAAATAATGCTTTCCAAAAGAGTTGCTGTTGCCTTTCTTTTACTAAAAGGTGGCTACGACTATAGACAAATATCGAAAATCCTTAGAGTGAGCCTGGGAACAATTTCCAGAATCCATGCAGTTTTAACTTTACAAGGAGAAGGTTTCAGAAAAATATTATTTCCAATCATGAACAAACAAGCAATGAAAAAGGCATTAGGTGAATTGGGAGAAATTGTTAATATACTTCCGCATAAAGGAGCAAATATTGGCGAGTGGAAAAAGACAAAAAGGGAAGCAAGATTGAAAAGAGAAAAGCCGTTCTACTAAATGCCTGTTTCTATGATTCGAATCATGAGAACAGAATTATCACTAAATCAATATGATCATTTCAAGCATCTTAATTGACAAATTCGAAAGAAAGTTAAGCGAAGTGAGTCTTACCAGACGAAATAGAAAGATTTGTGACTTTGCTCAATAGAAAAATCTCCACTTCGCAATCTCAAATTTTAAGAGTCGAATTAGTAATAGAGGGGTTACTAGTAATCTAGGTCGACGTCAAAATCTGAATCTTCTGGAGTTTGTGTGTCACCTTTCAAATTTCCAGCAAATTGGTCTCTCTCATCTGGGGATCTGAATGGTCCATATTTCTGCCCTATCTGACCATTTAAGAAGAAGCCCTTCCGAGATAACTTAGGTTTTTTGCCTGATTGATTATCAGTAAATATAGTCTCGTCATAACCTGCCAAGGGACAACCGCCAGGCAAACCGGCAGGACAAACTACATAATATGTCTTCCTGCCATCTCTTGTTCGAGGCCCGGTGACAAAACTTGATTCACAATTTGGAAAACGATCGCAACTCATAATTTTAAAAGTGTACCTATAATATTACTTACTTACATTCTTGTCAATTTACATTACCATCTGAAATGCGCAAAAGCTCTATTTGTCCTAAAACTTCTTCCCACTCGCCTTCCCAGTACTACAACGCGAAGCGGTGCTAAGCTTTGCTTATTCGAACACGACTCGTGGTGCGAAGTAAAAGGACTTCATAGGTCTTTCGCTACCAGCGAAAGTGACTAAAGGCCCTGTTTGCTTCTGCAATTCGTTCCATTTCCTGGCGCTTTTTGACAGCTCCGCCAACACCCGCTGCCGCATCGTTAATTTCAGCTGCAAGCTTTTCGGCAAAAGTATGAAATTCTGAGTTTGAACGCAGACGCGACGCATTAATTAACCATCGAAGTGCAAGAGTTTCCCTCCTTCTTCCTTTTACAGGCATCGGGATTTGGTAGGCCGCACCACCAACTCGCCTTGATCGGACTTCTGTTTGAGGTTTTATATTCTCAATTGCTTGGGAAAAAACCTTCATGGGTTCTTCACCCTTCTTTTCAATAACTTCAAATGCACCATACACTTCTTTTTGTGCAACGGATTTTTTCCCGTCAAACATTGTACGGTTAATAAGCTTTGTGACCAATCTACTTTTGTAAATTGGGTCTATTTCTGGTTCTCTTGGTTTAACTAATCCTTTTCTTGGCATAAACATTTCTGACTTTCTTTAACAAAGAAAGTCAGACAAAGAAAAAAACACTAAGACGCGGCAGGTGCGGGGGCTGCCGATTCAGGCGCAGGTGTGGATACCTTAGCGCCCTTGACTAAACCTCCCTTTTTAGTTCCATATCTACTTCGTGTAGTTTTTCTACCAACGACGCCCGTTGTATCGTATTTACCTCGCACAACTTTGTATTTGACTCCAGGAAGATCTTTTACACGTCCCCCACGAACGAGAACGATTGAGTGTTCGGCTAACTCATGCCCTTCTCCTGGAATATAAGCCGTCACTTCCTGTTTATTGGAAAGTCTGACTCTTGCAACTTTTCTAAGAGCCGAATTTGGCTTTTTTGGCGTCATAGTACGCACTTGTAAAACAACACCTCTTTTGAATGGACTTGAGGCTTCACCAAATTTCCTATCTTTAGCATTAAACCATCTCCTTAAAGCCGCTTTCTTGGTCTTTTTACTAATCTTTTTTCGACCTTTCCGTACTAATTGTGAAACTGTTGGCATTATAAATAACTATTAACTATTGACAAGTAACAATTTGACGTTCAAAAAAACCCAGTCAAAAGTCCCCGAAGCAGAACAAGTTCGCTACGGGACAAGCAAGTGTTAAAGGTCAAATGTTAATCCTTTCCAAGGTACAAATTCTACAACAATCCTACTCTCGTGGCAAGGATGCCCGCTCAGGGGTCACAGGAATAAGACGTCCTATAATTACACTTTCTTTCAAACCGAGGAGCCTATCTTCTTTTGCCATAAGAGCTGCGTTTGTCAAAACATCTGTTGTTTGTTGGAAGGAAGCAGCAGATAGCCAGGATTCGGTAAATAATGCTCTTCTTGTAATACCCAAAACAACCTGTTGGGCTGTTGCGGGTTCGCCTCCGGCTGCCAGAACTTTTTCGTTTTCCTCCTCAAATATAGCTTTCTCAATTAATTCTCCAGGTAAAAGCGGGGTGTCACCGCTTGTAATAATGCGAACCTCATCGCTCATTTTTCTTACAATAACTTCAAAGTGCTTATCGTGAATTGGAATTCCCTGGCTCTCATAAACTCTCTGAATTTCATTTACAAGATATTCTTGAGCCGCTCTTAGGCCTTTAACAGTAAGAACTTCGCGAATGTCCAATGAACCTTCGGCAAGCGGCGTACCTACTTCAACCTCATCTTTATCGCTAACTGCCAACTTTACAGTTTTTGGAACAATATATTCTCTTTCTTCCTTTGGCTTAGTTTTACTTGAAGTGATAGTTACTTTCCACCCTTCCTCTGTATCTGCAATCCGAACGCGTCCTGAAATCTCAGATAGCGGCGCCATTACTTTTGGCATACGAGCTTCAATAAGTTCTTCAACTCTAGGCAAACCTTGAGTTACGTCAATACCAACGACTCCTCCTGCGTGTTTTGTACGAAGAGTAAGCTGTGTACCTGGCTCACCTATTGATTGTGCAGCGACCACACCAACAGGTACACCGATATCAACTTTAGATTTATTGGAAAGGTCTAGCCCATAACATTTGGCACATATTCCATATCTTGAAGCGCACGTTAGTGGGGAAAAGACTACCACCCGCAAAGCTCCTGAGGCGTCAATCTCCTGTGCTTTGGCCTCGTTTATATTATCACCTTTTGAAGCTACTACTTTCGCGGTTTTTCCGACTTTAACTTTCACGTCTTCTGCGATAAAACGACCTGCAATTCTTGAAGCAAATGATCGGGTCCGAATATCTTTTCTAATTTCATATCCATCCTCAGTTTTACAATCTTCCAATCGAATTATGACATCGTGTGCAACGTCCACTAATCGACGAGTTAAGTACCCTGCATCTGCTGTCTTTAAGGCAGTATCAGTAAGCCCTTTCCTCGATCCACGGGATGAAGTAACGTATTCAAATACAGATAGTCCTTCTTTGAAGTTTGATTTAATAGGAAGTTCAACAATTTTCCCCAAAGGATCAACTACTAGTCCTCTTATTGCCGCAAGTTGTTTCACTTGATCTCGTGAAACTCGCCCTACCTTTGCATTACTTATCATTTTTATAGGGTTTGACTCTTCCAAAAGGTCCCAAGTTTTATCTGCCAACTCCTCTGTAATTTCTATCCAAACTTCTTGTGATAACCTTCGTTTTTCCTCGGCGGTAATTAACCCTTGAGCAAAATTACTTTCTATTTCGGCTACCTGCGCATTTGCTCTTTTAATGTATTCAGCTTTTTCAGGAAGAATTTTGGAATCAAAAATTCCGTAGGATAAACCTGAAATAGTTCCCCCCATAAAACCAAGGTCTTTAATTGCATCGACCATACGAACAACAACTTCCCGGTCCATTGTCGTATAAGCATGCGTAAACAACTCTTTAATCTTTGAGGAAGTGACAGCTTCATTTATAAAATCAAACCCTTCTGGAAGCACCTCATTAAAAAGAACTCTCCCAACCGAAGTTTCTATCAACTTACCGTTTTGCCTAAGTGTAATTGTCTGTCGCAATTCAACTTTACCTACTTGGTGGACTTGTAGCGCTTCTTCTGTATCTGAAAAAACTGAGTTTGAAGCAACTATTCTCGGATCAATACTCGTCAGGTAATATACTCCTAATGCCATTTCTTTACTTGCAGGTGTAGTTATTGGGCTCCCATCAGCCGGACGTAAAAGATTATGTTGTGGAAGCATAAGGCTTCTTGCCTCATCAATTGCCTTTTTGGATAAAGGCACATGAACCGCCATTTGATCTCCATCAAAATCTGCGTTGAAACCGCTACATACTGCTGGGTGAATTCGAATTGCTGATCCTTCAATTAGAACCGGATAAAAAGCTTGGATGGACAATTTATGCAAGGTTGGTGCACGGTTTAATATTACCGGATGATCTTTTGTAATTTCGTCCAAGATGTCGAATATCTCAGGGGGCCTTCGCTCGAGCATATTTTTTGCCGATTTGACGTTGGGAGCAATCCCTCGGGATATCATTTCGCGCAAAACAAAAGGCTTAAACATCTCAAGTGCCATGTCTTTAGGCAGTCCGCACTGGTTCAACTTTAAATCAGGTCCTACAATAATTACCGAACGACCTGAGTAGTCGACTCTTTTTCCAAGAAGATTTTGTCTAAATCTTCCTTGTTTTCCTCTTAACAAATCTGAAATTGATCGAAGCGGCTGACGTCCTCTGCCGCGTCGAGTAGCCTTTCTTTGCGATGCGTCAATTAGGGAGTCAACCGACTCTTGAAGCATTCTTTTCTCATTCCGCAAAATTATTTCAGGTGCACCAAGCTCAATAAGATGCTTAAGCCTATTGTTTCTGTTGATTACTCTTCTATACAAATCATTTAAGTCGCTTGTAGCAAATCTTCCGCCTGATAATTGAACCATAGGCCTCAAATCCGGGGGAAGTACTGGAAGAACTTTAACAACCATCCACGATGCATTAATTTTCGCCCTTCTCATCCCGTCGACCAATTTTAGGCGTTTTGTCAGTTTTACATACCTGCTGCTATCTCCTTTAGTATCCTCCAATTCTTTACGCATACCTACAACCAATTCCTCGAGATTAAGTTTTTCTATAGCTGATGCAACAGCTTCTGCTCCCATTTTTGCATCAAGAAAATCAGATGCGTTGTACTGGACGAGTTCCTCATATTCTTCTTCTGAAAGAATTGACCGAGGTTTAAGTCCCCTTACGAGGGCTACTAAATTTTCAAAAAGCTCAGACGTTCTTTCAACGGTTGTTCGTTCTTCCTCAGATAGCGAGGTCTCGCGCTTCCTTAGATCAAGTTCTATTTCTGAAACGGCAAGTGCGAGTTGCTCTTTTTGCTTAATTTTTCTTTCAACCTTTTTCTTTTCTTCTTCGGATTTAGTTTTCAAAACTTTCCTTCGTTCGTTATAAACTTCTTTTATCTCTTTTTCCCGATCTTTCTTCGCACCTTCCAATCTTAGAATTGCCTCTTTTTTCGCTTTCTCATCGACGTTTAATACTAAGTAGCGGGCAAAATAAATAACTTGTTCAATAGCACGAGGGGGGGCGTCCAGTAGAAGCGACACTTTTGATGGAGCTCCTTTGAAAAACCAAACGTGGACAACAGGCGAGGCTAAACTTATATGCCCCATCCTTTCTCGTCTCACTCTTGACTGGGTTACTTCAACTCCACACTTATCACAAATAACGCCTTTATAGCGAATCCTTTTGTACTTTCCACAATAACACTCCCAGTCTTTTGTCGGACCAAAAATTCTTTCATCAAAAAGACCATCTTTTTCAGGCTTTAAAGTTCTGTAGTTAATGGTCTCCGGTTTTGTAACCTCGCCACGCGACCACTCACGAATATCCTCAGGCGAAGCGAGTCTAATCACCAAACTTTTAAAATCGGTTAAACTTCTAAGTCCTGATAAAGGTTCCATATATTAAGATTAAAGACTAAAAGAACGAGTGAATAATCAAAGCCAATGTATTTTTAAATCGCTCTTATGACCTTTCACTTACTCCTTTATTCCTTATTCTTCCTAACTAACTGTTTCTTCTACTTCCATCGGTCCACTTGGATTTGTTAATTCTTCTGTTGCGACAACCTTTGCACCCATTTCTTTTGCAAGTTCCTCTCCCTTAGAAACTTCTTCTTCGTTATCCTCAACGAAAACTACACCTTTTGCGTCAATTGCAAGGCCTAGCGAATTAAGTTCGCGAACTAAGACCTTAAAACTTTCAGGAACAGTTGCCTCAGGAATATCAGTTCCTTTAACAATTGCTTCGAATGCGCGGGCACGCCCTACTACATCGTCGGATTTAAGAGTTAACATTTCCTGCAGGACGTAAGCTGCACGGTGTGCCTCCAGCCCCCAAACTTCCATTTCCCCAAGTCTTTGACCTCCCATTTGGGCTTTTCCACCCAGTGGTTGTTGGGTGACTAAAGAGTATGGACCGGTTGATCTTGCATGAGTCTTGTCCTCAACCATGTGTTTAAGCTTGAGAACATAACCAATACCAACAACTGTGTCTTCCTTAAACGCTTCACCCGTTTTACCATCGTGAAGCCTTGCTTTTCCGTTAAGAGGAAGTCCCGCTTTTTTAAGTTCAGATACTAAAACGTCTTCATCAATACTTTGAAAAACTGGGATCGCTGCCTTCTGGCCGGTTTTTGCCAGGGCCCATCCAAGGTGTGCTTCAAGAAGCTGTCCTAAATTCATTCTGGCCAGAACAGACAAGGGCGAGATAATAATATCAACAGGAGTTCCGTCAGAAAGATATGGCATATCAGCCGATGGCAAAATCTTTGCAATAACACCTTTATTACCATGCCTTCCTGCAACTTTATCTCCAACCGTGATTTTTCTCATTTGCGCAACTCTGACAATTACTCTTTTCAAAACTCCTGGACCTAGCTCATCACCTTTATCACGATCCAGAATCGAAACATTTACGACAATTCCTCTTTCTCCGTGCGGGACTCTTAAAGAAGTATCTCGAACCTCTCGTGCCTTCTCACCAAATATTGCGCGAAGAAGCCGCTCTTCTGCGGTTAACTCTGTTTCACCCTTGGGTGCAATTTTCCCCACTAAAATATCGTTCGGGTCAACCTCAGCACCAATAACCACAATTCCGTCTTCTGCCAGATTCGCCAAATCAGTCTCGGCAACATTAGGAATATCCTTTGTTAGTTCTTCCGGACCTAACTTTGTATCAACCACATCCGCCTCGTATTCTTCAATGTGGATTGAAGTTAAAAGATCATCTCTTACCACCCTATCGGAAATAAGTACCGCATCCTCAAACCCATATCCTTCGAATGAGGTATATGCAACAACAAGATTTCGACCAAGAGCTAATTCACTTTCGTCAACCGCAGGACCATCTGCAAGAAGATCTCCCTTTTTTACTTTTTGGCCAACTGCAACCACAATTTGCTGGTTATAACATGTGGAATTGGCAGTTCTTTTGAACTTTGTAAGGTAATATACCAACTTTTTACCGTGTTCTGCGATCTCAATATCCTCAAGATCCCCCAAATCGTCTCGCGAAATGGGCTTTGACGTAACAACTTCAATTCGTTGTCCGTCTACATAGACTACTTCTCCATCGGTTAATGATTTCACGAAACGTCCCATTCCTTCAGCTATAGCCTGCTCCATAGTAGTTCCAACAATTGGAGATTCCGGTGCAATTAACGGAACTGCCTGACACTGCATGTTTGCACCCATCAAAGCACGGTTTCCCTCATCATGAGATAAGAATGGAATGAGGGATGAAGAAGCACCAACTACTTGTCTTGGACTAATATCTATAAGATCTACATTCTCGACTGATCCTTCAGTTACAGTTCCTTTGTGGCGGAGTGGAACTCGTGTATCCGTGATATATCCATATGAATCTACTTCTACGTTTGAGTGGGTTATGTGATATTCTTCCTCATCTTCAGCCGAAATATATATGATTTCATCTGTAATTTTTACTTTAGATTTACCGTTCTTCTTCACTTTCTCAACTTTTCTATAAGGAGCTTCAATAAATCCAAACTCATTTACTCGTGCGTATAAAGCAAGGTATGTAACAAGACCAATATTTGGACCCTCTGGAGTTCTTATAGGATCAATTCTTCCATACTGGGAAGAGTTAACGTCTCGGATTGAAAATGAGGCACGTTCCCTGTTAATGCCTCCTGGACCCAAAACTGAAATTCTTCGTAAGTTATCAATTTCGGATAAAGGATTCGTATCATCAAGTATTGTTGAAAGTTGATTTGAACGGAAAAATTCGTTCAGCGCAGCAATCAAAGGACGCGCATTAATAAGATTTGCTGGAAGAGGTTTATCATCGGGCGAAATCAAACTCATTTTTTCCTTTACAGAACGCTCAAGCCGCAAAAGACCAACTCTTAAAGCATTCGCCGCAACTAATTCCCCCACGCGTCTTAAGCGTCTATTTGACAGGTGATCAATATCATCCACTCTTCCTTCTCCGTTTTGGAGTTTAATAAGGTAGGTAATTGTGGCTACAACATCAGAGCGTGTAAGTACCCAATTCTCTTTTTCGTTGGGAACGGTTGAGCCTAAGCGTTTATTAATCTTGAATCGCCCAACCTTACCCAAATCATATCTTCGGGGATCAAAGAAAAGTCCTTCAAAAAGGGTTTCAGCATTTTCAAGAATCGCCGGCTCCCCTGGTCGCAGTTTTCGATAAATTTCCAAAAGTGCCTGATCTCTTGATTTCGAGGGATCTTTTTCAAGCGTTGAAGTAATATAAGAGTGCTGTTGATCTTTATCAACGTCTTTAAACAAAGACATAATTTCTTTATCATCCTCAACTCCTAATGCGCGAAGAAGTGCCGTTGCAACAACTTTTCTTCTTCTATCAATTCGTGCGGCAATAACATCGTTTCTGTCAACTTCAAATTCCAACCAGGAACCTCGAAGAGGACGTACTTCGGATTGATATAACATTCGACCACTGGAAAGATCCAAATCCCCTGAAAAATACACTCCAGGGCTTCTTACGACTTGGTTAATAACCACACGTTCAACACCGTTTACGATAAAGGTTCCTC
>MGHC01000033.1:15999-18645 GCA_001793015.1 Candidatus Woesebacteria bacterium RIFCSPLOWO2_01_FULL_39_10 | reverse complement strand
TTTAGTTTAGAAATACCTAGTTCAGGATTTTCGAGTACAAGCTGCCAGTTTTTACCAGTAAAGTCATCAATTGGATTTATCTCGGAAAGTTCATCAGAAATACCCTCTTTCAAAAACCACTTCCACGACTCTTTCTGTATTAGGGAAAGGTTGAGTTCCGGTAAGGGAAGCTCGTCTTTTCCAAAATTGCGTCGTTTCAGCTTAATCATTTGAGGATAAAACTAAAAAACCCAAGGCATCTCTTGGGACACAAACTTAACCAAGCTAAGCTTGGTCAATTACCTTAAAATGGAATATAAAATTAACGTACGGTTGTACGCCTATGGTGGATTATATCGTATAATATCAACTTGTCAAGAATTGAATTAGAGTATAAATATTTCAATCTTGTCTACCTTAAATACTTACTTACATTAGCATTATGTTCCGAAAGGGTTTTGGCATAGTGAATCGTACCTTCTGGATCATGAATATAATACAGATACTCTGTTTCTTCAGGGAAAACTGCGGCTTTCAAGGAAGATTCTCCAGGATTAGCAATTGGTGCAGGGGGTAATCCAGAATATTTGTAAGTATTGAAAGGAGAATCGATTTGCAAGTCATCGAGGGTAGGTACTGGCCACCAGCTCGAGCAATTTTGGACATCCAATTTACAATTCTCATTAGCAACGGCATATTGAACAGTAGCATCAGCCTGCAAACCCATTCCAATACTAATCCTATTTAAAAGAATTCCTGCAACAATCGGCCTTTCGCCATCAGTTTTAGTCTCTCTTTCAACTATTGAGGCAAGAGTGACAATCTCTTCCAATGAATAAACGCTTTCTGCAATTGCCTTCTCCATATCCCCGTCGACCTTTTTATCGAATGTTTGAGTCATAACTTTTACAACTGCGGAAGCCGATGCATCACGAGGAAAAAGATATGTGTCAGGAAAAAGAAATCCTTCTTTCCTATCAGTTGTACTTAAAAATTCCTGACGAAACTGACTCGCAAATGGTTCCTTCATCTCAAGTTTTTCGACAAAACGGCCCACTATTTCTTCTCGTCTTAATCCTTCAGGAATCGTTACCCATAATTCAAGGGGTCCTTTTGAAAGTTCTGTTACTATCTCTGGAACTGAAAAATGTGCTGAGAGTTGAAATTCTCCGGCTTGGACGTTTTTTGTTTTTCCGGTTAATTGGACATAGAATTTAAAAGCTAAAGGACTTCTTATTAAACCTTCTTTATGTAAACTGGTTGCAACTTGAGATACCGATCGACCTCTAGGTATAACAAATCTAACTTCGCTCGCAACAGATGTTACTGGCTTGGAAGCATCTTTCCACCATAGAAAGATTCCAAGCGCAAAGAAAAGAAAAAACACAACAATTAATATTGGAAAAATTAAAAGTTTTTTGAACTTCATACCAGAAAGTATATCGTCTAACCTTAAAGACGGTCAAACTTCCTCGAGGAGGGCACGTCGATATCTGTTAGTCTTGGAGTTGAAAATATAAATCCTTCCGCAAGAATGAGTTACCCTAAACGTTCCATCATTCCTTTTTACCTTCTCGGATTCGTCAAGTGGCTGACCATCAGCAACGCACCTACCCTGCGAAAGTAACCAGGCCTGAATCGGAGCGATTACATTTTTAAGCATATTTGTGCTTTAAGTATACCATAACAACCTTGTCTAGAAGTCAAATCGTGCATCTTCAGGATAATTTTCTTTATATCTTTTTACGAATTCCTTTTTAGTAAAAAGGTGTGTTTGCGTTCCGTATTTCTCAACTGTATATACTGCTGTTACAGCACCCATTTTCCCACAATTTTCCAAGGAATAATCTCGCATAAATCCTGCAAGAAATCCTGCCCTAAACGCATCTCCGGCACCAGTTGGATCACTTTCATTTTTAGGCTGAGCTGCAGGAATATCGAATTTTTTACCCTCGGTTTCTATAAGTGCACCTTTTTTACCTCGTGTTGTAACTATCATATTTGTCTTTTTTACTAACATTTTTCTGGTCCATTTTAATCTCCTTATTATTAACTCAATTTCGTAATCGTTACCGACAAGTATCTTTGCCTTGGAAACTGCATTTGCCAAATCTCTTCGGTCAAAATGTGGAATATTAAAGGCAGGATCAAAGACGTAGGGGGTTCCTGTTTCTATAGCCTCATTAACATATCGAAGCATTGCCGAAGGGTCATTTGGAGCAATCATCAAAATTACTCCTTTCTTCAGGAAACTCTTAACTGAAAGTGTTTTAGACTTTTTCATTGCACCTTCATAAAATCCCCATATTTGATTATCATCCCTGTCTGTTGTCACAAAACCCCTTGCAGTAGAAATATTTTTAAAAACTCTGATTCCTGACAAATCCACAATTTTTAATTTCGATAAATGTTTTTTATAAAGACTAAAATCTTTTCCCACTGCCCCAACCAAAAGCGAAGGGATCCCTAGAAGTCCTAAACTCCAGACAATATTTCCAGCAGTTCCACCAAATTCTTGTCGGTAAGTTTCCATGATAAAACTTACGTTTAATATATGCAGTTTATCGGGCAAGATATGATCGGCAAATCTTCCTGGCATTGACATAATATGGTCATATGCTAATGACCCTGTTACTAGAACCCTTCTATACATACGTTGCACTTAAG
>MGHC01000033.1:13848-15948 GCA_001793015.1 Candidatus Woesebacteria bacterium RIFCSPLOWO2_01_FULL_39_10 | reverse complement strand
AGAATGACATATCAAGCGTTCAATTCCTCCGTGAGCTAAAAGCTCACGGTTTCCTTGAATGCTGCTATGAGTAAAACTCAATTAAATCGATTCTCGTTACAACTCCTAAGGGTTTTTTATCCTTATCTATCACAACTATCATGTTGTCTTGTGCTAATAGCCTGGAAACCCATTCAACTGATTCATTTTCTGAAACTGAAATAACGTTTTTATCTACAACACTTTTTATTTTATTCGATGATCCTATTGTTTTATTGAATAAACCTTCTAATAGTTTACTTTCATTTACTTTGCCTATTAACTTTGAGTTTTGTACTACCGGCAGTTGAGATACATCGTATTTTCTCATTAGTTCAATGGCTTTCTTTACCGAATCCCCAACTGACACGCTTATTATTTTTGAGGAACCTTTATTTTTCAAGACGTTCCCAATCATAGTGACTTGTGACTCTTCTAAGTCAAGAAGTCCGTTTTCCCTCATCCAATCTTCATTAAACATTTTAGATAGGTACGATTTCCCCGAATCCGGAAAGAGTACCACAACTACACCATTTTTCATTTTTCGACAAACTTCAATTGCTGCATACATTGCCATACCGGAAGATCCGCCCACTAGAATTGCTTCTTGTCTTACTAATTTTCTGGCAGTTATAAAACACTCACGATCCCCTACCTGAATTACTTCGTCGATGTACTTAAAATCAATTGTCGAAGGAATGAAGTCCTCTCCTACACCTTCAACCTTGTAAGTCTTCATCAGTTTGGGAAATTTTCCTGTTTTTTTGAACGAATAAAAAACCGAACCTACGGGGTCTACTCCAATTATCCTTACTTTAGGATTTTTTTCTTTTAAATATTTACCGACACCAGTTATGGTTCCACCAGTGCCCATCCCACAAACAAAGTGTGTAATTTTTCCATCAGTTGCCTCCCAAATTTCAGGACCTGTTGTTTGATAATGAGCTAGGATGTTTGCCAGATTGTGATACTGATCTGGCTTATATGCTCCCGGAATTTCTTTCGAGAGTCTGTCAGAAACCTTGTAATAGCTTCTTTCATCCTCTGCTAAAACAGCAGTTGGAGTAATTACTACTTTTGCTCCGTATGCTCGAAGAAGATTTCTTTTTTCATCGCTCATTTTATCGGGCATAACAAAAATTGTTTTATATCCATGTATTGCAGCTACCATAGCAAGTCCGACGCCGGTATTGCCTGATGTTGGTTCAACAATCGTACCTCCTTTTTTAATTTTTCCTGCCTTTTCAGCTTTATCCACCATAGTAATACCGATTCTATCCTTAACTGATCCGCCTGGATTTAGAAATTCCAATTTTGCCAAAAGCAATACATGTGGATTTGGATTTAACTTATTAATTTTTACTAAAGGAGTCTTTCCTATTAAATCGAGGATTGAATTGAAATACATGATTTACGTTCCTTCTTGCCAAGAAGAAAGATATTTTTTCTGTTCAGGAGTAAGTTGATCAAGTCCCCAACCCATTGCCTTTAACTTCAGCCTTGCTACTTCTTTGTCAAGCTTTTCAGGAAGACGGTAAACCTTATTTTCTAGTTTTCCTTTATTTTTGACCAAATATTCCGCCGCAAGAGCCTGATTTGCAAAACTCATATCCATCACTTCTGCCGGATGACCCTCAGCCGCAACTAGGTTTATTAATCTTCCTTCTCCCAATATATACACTATCTTACTGTTAGGAAGTAAGTATTCCTCAACAAATTGGCCTACTTTACGTTTGCTCTTTTTGATTTTTTCTAATGCCGCGAGATTTATCTCAACGTTGAAATGCCCGGAATTTGCAATTATCACACCGCTTTTCATCTTCTTAATATGTGTCAAATCAATCACATCTATGTCTCCTGTTACAGTTACAAATATATCTCCGATTGCTGCCGCATCCTCAATCTTCATCACATCATATCCATCCATACCAGCTTCGAGCGCACGCACGGGATCAACTTCAGTAACTATTACTTTTGCCCCCATTCCTTTTGCTCTCATAGACAAACCCTTTCCACAGTATCCGTATCCACAAACAACGAAAAACTTTCCTGCCAACAAAACGTTTGTCGACCGTAAGATCC
>MGHC01000033.1:8504-13810 GCA_001793015.1 Candidatus Woesebacteria bacterium RIFCSPLOWO2_01_FULL_39_10 | reverse complement strand
CTTGTTTTATGAATTAATGAGACTAAATCAGCCCCGTCGTCCACGCTAATATCAGGTCTAAAGTCGGCTACAATATTTAAATGTTTGTAAAATGTCTTTATGTTTTCCCCACAAACTGCAAATACAGGTATATTAAAATCCTTAACCAAAGACCCGGCAACTGAATCTTGTGTCGATAGCATATTTGAGGCACAAAGGAGAACTTCTGCACCACCCGCCTTGAAGGTTAACATTAAGTTTGCAGTTTCGCTCGTTACATGTTGACAGGAGGCCAGTTTTATTCCCTTCAAAGGTTTTTCTTTTTCAAAACGTCTACGTATCTGGGCAAGCACTTTCATTTCTCTTGCCGCCCATTCAATTTTTAACTTCCCTTGCGCAGCTAAAGAAAGATCCTTTACGTCATATCCTGTACGTTTTGTCATATATTAATATCAGCTCGGAGTATAACATGGAAAGATTTGCGTCTACAACGTTATTTTTGGTAGTCTAAGTAAGTTTGCAGAATAATTGCAGCTGAATATGCGTCTTCTAAAAGTTTCCTCTTTTTTCTATTAATTCCTGCTTCGATTGCGAACTTTTGAGCATCTTGGGTTGTAAGGGTTTCATCCTGAAAAATAACTGGAACTTTAAGATTTTCCTCTAATTTTTTTCCAAATTCTTTAGTTTCTTTCGCCATCTCTCCTTCGGATATTCCAACAACAATTTTTTCGATATTATACTCTTTGACTATTTCTCCAATTTTTTGACTCAATATCTTAATATCTTCATATCTTAATATCCTCAAAGGCTCAGCAAGTCTTGCTTCGGTATTTCCAAAAGCCAATCCTATTTTTTTCCTTCCGTAATCAATTCCGAGTATTTGCATAACTTAGATCTGCTGGCACAAGCCGCGCCCTAACAATTAGTCTTTTAGGTTTTCTGGGATCTCCAGGTGGAGTGCAAGTCACAAGTGTTAAATACGAACTGCTTGAATCTTGTTCCAAAATCTGAATATCATCTGGCTTTACCTCAAACATATCCTCTACCTCATATTTATAACTAATTCCATCATAATCAATATAAACTAGATCTTTTTTTTCTAGCTTGTATAGTATAGAAAATATTGCTAAATAATTTTTGGGGTCGTAGAAAATAGGTAAGATAGAGTGGCCAAAAATAACACTATTTCCAATCTTACCTGGAAGGGCTGTTCCTGGAAATTGGATTAGACTTTTTGACAGGTCTTCTCCACCAACCGCAATTGTCGCGCTCTCTATTTTTAGCTTTGGTATAGATATTGTGAAAAATTTTACATCTTCTGAGACAAATTCTTCTTTTTGAGTACCATCAAACCAATTACTTGCCTGTGTATAGTCTTTGCTGGAAAACTTGAAACTGGCTGTTTCTTCATCTACCAAAGGGCTTATCAATACCGGGTATTTTTTCGCAGATTCCCATTCATAGGAAGCTAGGGGGTAAATTGTTGAAAAAAGAATTATAAATCCCGATATACACATCACTATTGCACAAGCCCTGAAAATATCTTTTTGATTCATAAATACAAGATACCAATATACTAATGGGTACGAATGATACTAATGAATGCTAATTATTCGTATCCATTTGTAAAATTCGCACTCGCCTCGCTAAAGCTATGGCGAAGCGGGCGGATTCGTATATTAGTATCACGTTTCTATCTTTCTGCAGCCACTTCGATTTCAATATTTTTCTTTATATGGGGGAGCGTTTTCAACTTTCCAGGCAAAGTGGGTTTTATACGCATCTCGGCTCTGATAAATCCCGGAGCTTCTTGGCGCAAATATTCTTCAGCAACAGTTAAACTTCTTCCTCTAATTTTTTGGGCAATTTCTTCTGTATTTATTTCAGGCAACAAATTTGCTGAAACTCTTACTTCAAAGCTATATACATCTTTTCCTTTTGATTCTAACTCAAAAGTATAGTCTACCTGCTCACCCCGCAAGGTAAATCCCTCAGGTACCTTTTCTTTTAAGACCTCTTTTGCGACATCCTCAAGGTCACTTTTTGCCAAAACAACGGATTCTGCCTCAAGAGTTAAAGAAAACTTTAACGTATCTGCTTCATCTCCCACCTTTTTACTAAATACGCGGGATGAGGGTGTCGCTGTTACAGACTCGCTTATGAAAAAGTTGTCAGAAGATACATTTTCCAAAAATTGCTCTTTAACCTTCGCAGTTAATTCTTCAGTCAAATCCTCTTCAAGTACCTTCTGGTCCTCAACGGACACGGCAGTTATCTCACGACTGCTCCCTCCAGAAAAAGCGTTCTCATTTTTAGCTTCAATGTCGGTCAATGTATAAGTTCCCACACTAAATGTTGTACCTGAGGCAAGGTTATATTGTGAACCAAATTCCTGAGCTGTAACTGATGCTTTTACCATCCCTGGAGAACTAGCACTTCCACTTGCAACTACAACGTCGCCGTTAAGTGTAAAATTAAGATTTTCTGGTCCATGAATTATTGTGCCTGAGGCAAGTGAAAGCTGCGTTCCAACTCTATACAAAGTAACTTCGCCTTTAGCATTTTCTCCAACAGTTTTAGTGCCAGTCGCGTCTTTAGTTTTTTCTCCTGATAAATCTTTCCTAAGTACTTCGCCTTTTAGGATTCTTTTAGAAATATCTGTTGAGTCAACTTTCGTATCTACATCTATATCAAAAGTTTCATCAAGTCTTTTTGGGGCAAGATAAATTGTGACAGTTGCTTTTGGATAAAACCACCAAAAGGCAAATCCTGAAATAAGAAGAATAACTAGAAACCCTAAGCCAAAAACAAAAGGTTTCTTACCTCCGGATCCGAATCCAGTCCAGACTTTTTTTCTTGGAACACCGAAATTTGCGGTAGGAGATGCTGGTCTTTTGAATGAAGTAAGTTTGCTTTTAAGACTATTTACAAACTGGAATACTTTTTTGAAAGAAAATGGCTCTTTGGGCTGCCTTAAGGAAACCTCTTCTATGTTTCTGTGAATTTCGTCAATATCATCTCTGTCCATATTATTCACAGAAACCGGTTCTTTTATTTCAACCCCTTCCTTTTCCAAATTTTGAAGATTTTCTGAAACGTCTTTCTCTATTGCGAATCCTAATTCTTCAAGAGGCTTTTGCTCAAACGACGATTCATTTATCCCCTGACTTGCTACAATATCAGGTTCACCTTCCTTCTCTTCAACGGATTCTTTGACTATCTCAATTGAAGTTATATTTGCCAGTTCTGAGGCTCCTGCCAAAGATACAGCATAAACTTTCTGTTTCGTATTGATAATTTCAATCTTAGGAGTGTGCAAAAATTTTAAGTCTTTAAATTCATTCCAATCTACTTTCAGGAGTTCTTGACGAACCTCTTCGAGTTCACCCTCGCGACCATTGTAAATAATAAAGCGTGAGGGAAGATTGTCAGTTTGGGAAAACCGTGTTAACCCTTCAGTCACATCATCAACTATAGACACACTTCTCGCAATTTGTGCGGTTCCCAAAAGATTTCCGAGTTTAAAGATAGTAATCTCAAGGTTTTCTTTATAAACCCCCAAAACAATTGCATTTAAAGGGCTTCCTTCTTCTGATTTAATTAGATGCGCGATGGATTCAGGAAGAACTACAAAACCAATTGGATTAAGCGAAAGTTCTGTGCAAAGATGCTTAATTTTCTCTAAATACTCGCCACTTATTTGTCCTTCCTCGACCCAGCTTGAAGCTACGCCAAAAACGGTTTTTGATGGTTCAGCAATATCTTGGGGTAGTCCTTGGACAGAAGAAGAAAGTGCGTTATCCGCTGCCTGAACTAAATCTTCATCCGTTTCCCAGGTAAACGCCGGACTTGATAGAACAACCTGTGCTTTATCTTCTTCTATCCGCCAAATACCGGATTGAACCCAACCGGGCTCAATAACCAACGACCAAAAATATTCTTTCTCACTTTGATCTTTTCCGGGCAGAAATTTTTTAAGATCCATAATGCAAGATACTAATATACGAATTTGTGCGAATGCTACGAATGGATGCTAATTATATTGAATTCGACTATATGACTTTAAACCCAAATTATTAGTATTATTAGTATCATTCGTACCCATTAGCATATTTGTATCTTGTATTCATTCGATCACGATGTAGATTCTTATCACACCACTCCCAATCTTTTCTTGTTTTTTTATTTTAACACGCCCAATCTCACCTGTGTGGGTAACGTGCGGCCCTCCGCAAAATTCTCGACTAAAAGGAGATCCTGAGCGAACATCGTGAGTCGAAGGACCAATTGTATAAACCTTCACTGTATCTGCGTATTTTTCATTAAAGGCATGTATTGCTCCTGTTTTCTCCGCTTCCCCTTTCGGCATAATTTTAAAATTTACAGGCAAGTCTTTTTTAATTACATCATTTATAGTATTTTCCACCTTTTTTAGTTCTTCATCGGTAAGTTTATTTGGATGGGGAAAATCAAATCTTGACCTTTCTTTAGTTATATTTTGTCCCTTTTGGACAACATGATCTCCCAACACTTTTCTTAAAGATGCTAAAAGAACATGAGTTGCCGTATGAAGTTTTACAACTTCTGGAGAATGATCAGCTAATCCTCCCTTAAAAACCCCGGCAGAAGTTGTTCTAGATAAGTCCCTATGTTTCTCAAACTCTTCCTCAAATTGCTTTTTATCAATAACCTGTCCTTTTTCTGCCAACAGCTCTTCAGTTACTTCCAACGGAAATCCATAAGATTGGTAAAGGTCAAACGCCACTTTTGCATCCACATCTTTCCTGGATATTAAAACTTGCATGCCTCTATGGATTGTGTTTGCAAATTTATCAATCTCGGCCCCCAGATCTGATTCGATCCTCACGAAATCGTTTTTGTGAAAGTATTGAGGATATGTTTTAACTACTTCTCTAACCAGAGAAAATGTACTATTTATGGTCTTAGGAGACAAAAGTGTACCTAATTCTTGAATCTTAATTGCAGACCTTCGTATTAATCGACGCAAAACATAACCATGCTTCTTATTATCTGGAATGACACCTGCTTTCATAAGAAAACATGATGCTTTAATATGGTCCGCAATAATCCTAAATATTTTAATGTTATCCTCATACAAAGAAGGGGTAATTTTTTCGATTTCTTTAGTTAAACTACTAAATAAATCTGTTTTATAAATGTCTGGGTTGCCATTTACTGCAGCGGTAACTCTTTCCAAACCTCCCCCAAAATCCACATTTTTGTTAGGAAGCTCTTCTAATTTATTTTCTCCAACCTTTTTATATTGAATAAAGACAGAGTTACCAATTTCTAAATACCTTCCACAA
>MGHC01000033.1:7957-8434 GCA_001793015.1 Candidatus Woesebacteria bacterium RIFCSPLOWO2_01_FULL_39_10 | reverse complement strand
CATAAAATACTTCTGAATCTGGTCCTCCAATTTCACCAACCGGCATTTGCTGCGGTGTTCCCGTCCTGCTCCACCAATTCTTTTTTGCATCGTAGAAAAAAATCCGCGAATCAGGAATGCCTAATTTCTTCCAAATTTTAACTGAATCCTCATCCTTTGGAACTTGATCGTTACCTTCAAACACAGAGACCCACAGTTTTTCTTTTTCAAGATCAAGTTCTTTGTTAAAAAATTCTAGAACCCAAGACAATTGTTCTTCTTTAAAGTAATCTCCTAGAGACCAGTTTCCCAACATTTCAAAAAAAGTAAGGTGTCGATTGTCTCCAACCTCATCTATGTCTACGGTTCGAATACTCGGTTGCGAGTCAACTAGTCTTTTACTTCCCGACGGGTGCGGTTCACCCATCAAATAAGGAACCAAGGGTTGCATGCCGGAGGAGGTAAAAAGAGTCGTTGGATCATTTTCCAAAACAAGAG
>MGHC01000033.1:1745-7946 GCA_001793015.1 Candidatus Woesebacteria bacterium RIFCSPLOWO2_01_FULL_39_10 | reverse complement strand
AACTTTAGATATTTTTCTCTAACTTCTTTTGAGGTCATGGCCAATTATACTTCAAAGAAAGTTGCGGTCAAAACAAGCCGAAGTCACTCAGAAGATCGGGAAGAATCGTGCACTTCTCCTTCCCCTCGTTTTTCAAGTGTTCTTTTTTTTCCGAAAAGTTCTAAGATACCTGTCAACTTTTCTGGTCTAATAAGACCTCCTCCAAAAATTGCGTCCTCAAGAATACTATTTAAGCGCTTAACTGCACGCCTAAGATCAAGAATAATCAATACAACCTGCACCCCAACAATAACTAAAAGTACAGTTAAGGAAACAATAACTATCGCTAATAATTTTTGAACTCCATCCATAATGCTGGTTATTAGTTCATGGTTAGTTGGTTCATAGAATAATATCAAAGAAATAAAAACCATGAACTACGAACTAACTAACTATTGACTATTTAATTCAGGTTTTATATTACGACGAATAACCGTCTCTTTACCAGACCTAGATCGTGCTACTACGATAATTTCTTGTGTGCCCTCGAAAATTTCAATCTCAGCAACAAATTCACCGTTCTCCTCAATTAACGCAGGTTGGTTATTTACCGCAACTGTCGCGTCGGGATCCGTTTTTCCCCGAACGTCTATTACTTCCTCCGAGATAACTTGCCCCTCGGTCGGAGTTTCAACAGTAAGAACTGGTGGCTGAATAAAGGCCCTATATTGAAACAGTAAATAGCCAATAATAAAGGCGATTGTTAAAACTACTCCTGTTATAAAAGTTAGTCTTGGATTCCAGGTAAATTTTTCAGATATATCGGGTTTTGGATTTACCGGAAGTGCTCTTGGAGGATAATCCCGACGAAGAAAGGCCAAGAGGTGTTCTTCATTTAAGTTCAATGCTTTTGCAATATTTTTTACAAATCCGACGACCACGGGATATTCGGGCAATGAATCCCATTTATCTCCCTCCAACTTTTCGATAAAATCTTTTTTAATTTTTGTTAATTTCTCAAGGTTTTCTTTTGAGAGTTTTTTCTTTGCACGGGCTTCCTTGATGAGGTGACCAATTGACTTCATATTAAAAAGCGATCCTAATCTACTAATACCATCCGAATGGCCCGAAAGGAAAATATTCGGATAATTCGGGTTTTAATTCGGATTATTCGGATCGAGTGATTGAGTTTCATTTGGAGATCCAAACACCTCCTGAGGGTCACGAACCATAACTTCGCGGGCTTTTGAACCTTCCGGCGGACCAACAACACCTGCAGCTTGCAGTTGATCTAATATTCTTGCAGCACGGGCATACCCGACAGATAGCCTTCTTTGTAGAAGTGATGCCGAGGCCCGATCATATTGACATACAACTTCAACAGCTTGCTTGAAAAATTCATCTACCTCCCCATCCATTCCGGGAACAACTGTACTGCCTTTTTTCGGCATCGAGGTAACTTCTTCGGTATATTGCGGGGTAACACCTTGGTTTTTAAGAAAAGATACAAGTGCATTCGTATCTTTATCAGAAATAAATGATCCCTGAATTCTAATAGGCTTTGCTGATTCAGGAGGAAGATATAACATATCTCCCCGCCCCAGAAGTTTTTCAGCACCAGGTCCATCAAGAATTACTCGTGAATCAACTTGAGACGCAACCGCAAATGCAATTCGGCATGGAATATTAGCTTTAATCAAACCTGTAATAACGTCAACCGACGGCCTTTGGGTCGCAAGAACCATGTGAATGCCAGTTGCCCTACTCATTTGGGCAATTCGAGTTATTGAATCCTCAACCTCAACAGGTGAAAAAAGTATTATGTCAGCAAGTTCATCAATCATCAAAACGATAAATGGAAGCGCCTGAAAACCGCTCATTTCGTTATATCCGTCGATATTTCGAACCCCTGCCTGAGCAAATAATTTATAACGTCTGTCCATTTCATCCATTAGCCACCTGAGCGCTGAAATAACCTTATCTGGTTCAACAATAACTGGGGCCAGTAAGTGGGGAATTGAGTTATAACTGGTTAGTTCTACTCTTTTTGGATCTACAAGAATAAGTTTAACTTCGGAAGGTGATGCGCGCAAAAGGACAGAACACAGGAAAGAATTAATAGCCACAGATTTACCGGATCCTGTCTGACCTGCAATAAGAACGTGCGGCATACGGGTCAGATCCGCAACAATTGGTTTTCCCGATACATCCAGTCCGAGAGATACCGCAAGCTTGCTGTGATGTTTCTTCATAACATCGGATTCCATCATTTTTTTCAATGTGACAAACTCGGGTGCTCTATTGGGTAGTTCGATGCCAACAAGCGAACGGCCTGGTATTGGGGCTTCAATTCGTATCGTGCCTGTAGGGGCGGCGAGTGCAAGTGCAAGATCTCGCTCAAGAGCGGTAATTTTGGAAAGTTTTGTTCCAAGTGCAACTTCTATAGCGTATTGCGTGACCGCTGGACCTAAATTAACTTCAACAACTCGTGCTGTAATTCCAAACGACTCAAGAGTTTGTTCAATATTTGCCGCATTTCCCTTGATATCACCTCTATCGACTTTTCCTGAGACTGTATCAGTTAAAACGTCAATTGGCGGGTATTTCCAAATCATGTCATCTCCTGGAACATTGCTGACAAGTTTTTGGGTAAGTGCGCGCGAATCTTCGAGCTTAGCTGCTTGTAGAATAGGATTTATTCGGTTAGGAGTAACAGGGTTATTTCCCCCAAAAACTCGCAAAGGTTTTTTTCCAATTGTTCCAAATTTGCCTTTCATAGAACTACCTCGTATACCATACTGTCGAAACGCTCCAAGCAAGAAACCTAATATAACGTCAATTGACGTATTGAAAAGAATAATAAGTCCAACGAGAGCTGTACCTAAAAGCACAATGAAAGCGCCAACTCCAGTAAGAAGAGTTGAAATTCCTTCCCAAAATAATCCGCCGATAACACCAGCCCTTGTTAAAGTAAGGATTGATAAAAAAAATACAATATTTCCAATAACAACGTTTGGTTGCCCAAGTGGCGTTTTAAACTTTGAAACAAGTAGACCGAAGGTCAAGAAGGTAAATGACAAAAAAACACTTGTCCAGGAAAGATATTGTATTAAGAAATCATTTAATTGTACAAGAACTAGGCCTTGTCTGGAAAAAGAAACTATGATTAACCCGGAAAGTGCAAAAAAAAGTATCTGAACGATAGAAAAAATCGTTGCAGGCTTTAACCTAACTTGAAAAGCTCTCTTTGATTTAATCCGTTTTCTTTTTTTAGACATTTACCCCCACACCAAAGTTTTTGGTGTATCTCGCACCAAAATTAGAGTGCTGTCCTTTCTAAGTGAAGCTCCGAGGGTAAACCCTCGGCTTCTATCCTTCTTCACGAAAAAATTTTTTGTTTCAGAAATCATAGCTTAAAGTCCTGCCGTAGCGAAAAGTACCCAACCAGGCTATCCATCCTTCGACTTTGCTCAGGATTTTCGCGAAGGCGGATTAAAATTTAAACTGTCTACAATTCTTTTTCTTAACTGGGCCAATGCTTTACTTCTAAGTTTAAGGTTATGTTCTCTATGTCTAGCATCACTTTCAGATTTATATGCCTCATAATATATTAACACCAACGGCCTCCGATCCTTCGTAGAGTATACCCCACCCTCGTTATGTTCGAAAAATCTTCTTTTTAAATTATTGGTTGAACCTATATAAAGATTATTATCTTTCTTACTTTTAAGAATATAAATATAAAACATTTTTAGTTGGGGTTTACCCCCATATCAAAACATTTTTAGTTGGGGTTTACCCCCATATCAAAATACTTTGGTGTGGGGGTGAATTCATTATACCCGAAGGCATCGATTAAGAAAAAGGTAAGAAATATAGTTGAGGTTTCTAAAGACTAAATTTCTCAACAGCCTCTCTGGGAGTAAGTATTTCTATTCCGAACTTTTCCTCAAGTTCATTTTTTTTAAAATCCTTTATATTCCCGGTAATAAAATATTTCACTTTTGCTCTAAGTGCTGAACCAATAATAAATTTATCCTCTTCAGATACTAAGTCACTTATTTTCCTACTAACACTTTTTGGATCTTTAATAATTGTCGGAGGACTTGACTTTATAAATTGCTCAAAAACAGGAATAGTATGGGGTATCTTTTCTTTCAGGTTCCTAACGGTTTCTTCAAGTACTTGCCTCGACATAAATGCTTTGATCTTGCCTTTTGCGTGAGCATTTATTAACTTCTGGCAGTTAGGGGAACCATAGAGAAACGAGAACCAAACATTTGTATCGATAAATACTCTAGGAGGCTCTTTGTTCATTTATTTCTCTTCTTATTTTTCTTGCATTTTCTTGCATTTCCTTCTCGCTTACCCCAGACTCTTTTACTATTTTTTGAATTTCTTTTAATGCTTCAAGTGCGAGCTGCTTTTTAGATTTCATAATTACCTTTTTGCCCTCCATTTTAATTTCAATAGAATCACCGATGCCCACCCCCATTTGCTTTAGAAGTTCATTTGGGAGTGTGACTTGCCTTCTTGGTCTGATATTGAGAGTGTATGACATCAGATATAAGATATCAGATGTCTGATGAAAAATCCATAGAGAAAATTACCAACCTCTTTTGATTTAATCCTTTTTCGTTTTTTAGACATAATTAAACTCCTGTTCGGCAATTCATTATACCGAACATAAACAAATCTTAAGTAAAGTTGTGTATGTATAAAAATTATACGATAATACAAGCATGGAAAACACAGGAGCTTCCGAAGAGGTCAGTCTTCAGCCTCCAGAAACAACTTCCAAAAGGAGGGATCTGCGTGTTGAAATGAAGCAGGGTAGCGAAGCAAGTAAGAGTCACCTTGACAGAAATGAAGACGCGTTGTTTGTGCTACCGGATAAAAACGCATTTGGTTTATTCGACGGCGTGGGTGGACATACCTCTGGGAAAGATGCTTCAAATATAGCCAATGATTCTATTAAAGATAGATTTTCCAATGAAATTCATGAGGGAATGAGTTTGGATGAAGCCCGAAATCTTGTTGGGAGTGCAATGATTGATGCTAGCAAGAAAGTTTACGATGCGGGTACAGAAGAAATTCGTGCAGGAAAGACAACGGAGGACAAAAGAATGGGAAGTACTGGGATAGCTGGATTTGTTTGGAAGGGATCTGGAGAGGAAAGAAAGTTAGTGTTCGGGAGCGTGGGTGATAGTAGGGTTTATTTGATAAGAGAAGGAAAATTAGAACAAAAAAGCATAGATGACAATGAAAAGTCTTTGGCAAAAGCAAAAACTGCTTTAGGATTCAGCGATAACGAAATAAAAATTTTACAGGATAAACTCAAAAATATTTCAAGCTTAGACGAGCTCAGCCCAAAGGAAAAAGGTTTCTATGGTCAATTTGGACAAATGATCGATAAATTTTTGGGTGATGAGACTTTACAGCCGCGAGTTTACACTGTTGACTTGCGTCCTGGAGACAGAATATTAGTTACGTCAGACGGCGTACCTGATAATTTAACGCAGGATCGTGCTGGAGATTCCGACAGTATTCAAGAAATACTATCACATAATTCTGACGACACTCTTGCAGTAAAAGAATTAATAGAAAAAGCTAAGGGAAAAGGCAAAAAACCCGACGACATAACCGTTATTGTTTTTACCGTTCCTCCAATTGAGGTACCTAGCATTGTTAAAACTGGTCCAACAGGAATTGAGGCGGCAGTGGTTGCTGCAAAAGGACAAACAGAAGCGGAAGTTACAACACTTGGCGCCTTCGGAAAAGAGAAAAAGATAAAGCTCTCCGCTCGTGAACTAATTGAAGTTAAAGCAACACAGCTCGCCAAATTAATGTCGACGGAGTTTAAACAGAAATGGGATAAAGAAAGCCGTGACGGAATGGGCCGACTTGAACGTGTCTGGCAAGGAGCGAAAACTTTAAGTGAAAGAGCATGGAAAGGAACTTTAGGCGAGATGCCGCACTTTGTTAAGGAGAAACGCCACGCTATTAAACTTATGGCTGCAACAGGAGTTGAAGGTGATTTTCCCTACGAAGCATTTTCAGAAATAGACCGAAAGGCAAGAGAAGCTATAGCCCAGGAGCGGTCAACTGGTCTGAAAAGATTTTTTGGTGGAGTTAAAGACCTTGGGGCCGAACTATTTGCAAAAGAGCGAGACCTACACAAAAAGAGGATCGAAATAGCAGGACAACTCAGGCGCGAATTTG
>MGHC01000033.1:1520-1724 GCA_001793015.1 Candidatus Woesebacteria bacterium RIFCSPLOWO2_01_FULL_39_10 | reverse complement strand
ATAATCCTTTGCACTCCATTGTCTGGGGAGATTACCAAGCTTCATCGAACCTTGCCAGCAGGATTGGCGAAACGAGCTATAAAGAAACTGTTCACACTGCATTAGGAGAAAAAAGGACTGAAGTCGCAGTAGAACTTACTAAAGACACAGAGGAAGCAACAAAAGTACGAGGCTATGTCAACCAACAGGTTCTGCGGCCCATAT
>MGHC01000033.1:0-1499 GCA_001793015.1 Candidatus Woesebacteria bacterium RIFCSPLOWO2_01_FULL_39_10 | reverse complement strand
ATGGACAAGTAGATGAGAAAACCGAGTTAGAAGTTCGAACAAAACTAAATGACTACTTTCTTTCCAACGATTTCCAAGCCTGGCGAGAAAAACTTCCAGACGAGGTAAAAAAGAATCTTGACCTTTCCCTTTCCTACGCAACTAACATAGTGGATGTTGCGAAAGAAGTACTCGTCCCTCAAGCATTGGCAGCCAAAGAACATTTTCAGGATTTAGATAACCTCGACCTTGATATAAAACTTACTCTTGGTACGGCACGTTACGGTCCGAATGGTGAAATACCGTCCCAACTATGGGGTGAAAAAAGAACAGCTCTTAATGAAGAAGTATTCAAAAAGCTTAGAGAAGCGCAACAAAAAAAAGGAGCCCAGTTTTCCCAATTCCGATACGACGACTCTGTATATGGGATAAAACGGGCTATGCTAACTGCATATAGCCAGGAAGTTGGCATTTATTCAACAGCAATCGCTCCGTGGCTTGCTACAAAATTAGGGGTCAGCGCCTTAAGAAGTACTGCGGTACCCCTTGGAGCCGTAGGCATTGGCGCTATTCAGGGAGTTAAAGAATACAGAAATCTACGCAGTGAGCGAGGACAACTTGACATAGAAGAAGCTCTTGGATATGAACGTACAAAAAATGCTGTCCGAAGCGCCGAAATGGCCAAATATACCTACCACAAAGTTGAAATGGGAGCCAGAGTTTCCGAAATTGAAGCGCTTACCCAGAAAGATGTTCTTACAAAAGACGAAGCCGTACTTCTTTTGGCCTACATTGCCGATGCGGACGCAAGAGTATCGATTGGACAAGAGCGCAACATCAACCTTTTTAAAGTTGGCGGAACCGAATTGACAGCTCCATTTTCTAAAAAATATCAACAGGAGGAGATGAATCTTGACTTAGCAAGAGCAAAAGCCAAAGTAAAACTCCGTGAAGCTCTTTCTAATAATAGTTTAAAACAAGAAGTAACCAATACTGCAGGTTTCGCAGTGGACACTGAGACCGATAAAATAATAAAACAGCTAACGGAAGTTCAAAGGACCCACCTTAAAGAAGGAGCGGAAATCGATGATAAATTTAAAGCTGCCCTCGGAGTTGTTACTATTGAACAGGCACAAGCAGTAGACGCACGAGATAAAGCTTTTCAAAAGTTTAGAACCTGGCAGTCTGTAAAGAAAGGAGCGGTTGCTACTGGTGCTTCCCTAGCATTTACCGAGGTAGTTGGGGCAGGTCGATCGGTTGCTGATGTTATTGGCGGTAAAGAATGGGAATGGCACGGAGCAGTTAGCGGCGCAATTGAACATATTACCCGCCCAACTGAAGAGACAATTAACTTAGCTGTACCAGAAAATCCTAGTTTTCAAATTGGCGGGCAAACTATTTCCGCTCCAGGCCAACTTGAGTGGGAGGGAACCGGTGAAACTAGGGATCTGGTGTTGAAGTTTGAAACTCCAGAAGGTACACCATTACCGCCAGTAATTGTTGCCGACGATGTCGAGTTC
>MGHC01000032.1:5859-5926 GCA_001793015.1 Candidatus Woesebacteria bacterium RIFCSPLOWO2_01_FULL_39_10 | reverse complement strand
TTTCCTTTACATACAAAGATTGTGCCAAGTTTAAATTGCCGCCGGCACCCGCATAAGCTAGTGCTGC
>MGHC01000032.1:4610-5796 GCA_001793015.1 Candidatus Woesebacteria bacterium RIFCSPLOWO2_01_FULL_39_10 | reverse complement strand
TCCCAAGAGAAGTGCTTGCCAATCTGTACGACCAGCGAAGAAAAGCGTTACAAGGAAAACAAACGGAACTCCGACAAGTATTATCGCTTTTTGAACATTTTCCTGGGTTTTGTAGACAACATGGCCCAAGCTGTAAACAACACCGATTATAAGAAGTAGAAAGATTCCAACGTACCTTGAATATTCAATACCTGCTGCTGCAGCAAAAACGGTCGCTGATGAAGCAATTATTCCCGGCCACATCCAAGGAACAAGGGTGGTTGCAATAAACCAAATTGGTGCAAACCTGCCGAATTTACGTGTCAATCCAACAAAGATGCTTTCCCCCGTAACAAGGGTGTAGCGTTCGATCTCCATGTTTATAAAGAATTGAAAGGTGATTCCAAGAATTGCAGCCCAAATAATTCCCAACCCAAAATTTGAAGAAAGATATGGCCAAAGGATTAGTTCCCCACTCCCCAGTCCTACCCCCAAGATAATAAAACTAGGTCCTATTAATTTTCTTAAAGATAATGCTTGCGGTAACTCTCTTTTCGCTAAAGGAGCCAACTGCGTCATACTTTCAGTGTAACGTAAAGAAAAATGGTTTGACAAGCAAAGAAAGTTAAATTGCCCCTTGATTCGCATTTTCTTCGGGTGTATAAAAAGATAATCACCTATGATTGAAAAAATTTCTACTCCCATCTCCCCGTACAAGCCTTACTTCTTCCCGAGGTCTACGTCCTCGCGTCACAAGGGCGGCTATGCGGGGCAAGCCGTTGTCCTATGATTACGAAAGTTGATGTTTCAGTTTCGGTTTCTCTCTCATTTGATAGTAAGAGAAGGAAGGTTTTTCCAAAGTGGGTTATTTGGAACGGACGTCTTTATCCTATTATCAAAGTTGGGCTTCATCATACATATCGCCAAGGACGTACGCTTTTCCACGTTTTTTCTGTAGTCAGTAAAAATCTTTTCTTTCGCTTGGTTTTTAATACTGACAATTTGCACTGGAGATTGGAAGAAATTTCGGACGGATTGCCGGATTAATTTACCTATAATTTGATAAGTTTGGTGTTACAATAAACATACATTGTTCAAAAGATATCTAATCGACTCTTTGTATCCGGAAGTTGAAAAAAGTTTTATTAAATTATGAAAAAATTTTACCGATTGTATGTAGACGAATCGGGAGATCACTATTATTCGG
>MGHC01000032.1:4346-4594 GCA_001793015.1 Candidatus Woesebacteria bacterium RIFCSPLOWO2_01_FULL_39_10 | reverse complement strand
AAGAAGATATTTATGTCTGCTTGGTTGCATTTTCGATTTGGAGTATTACGAAAAGGAATTTCAGCCAAAGTTTGAGGAAAAGGAAAAGGCTTTTAATAAAGAACTGCTTGAAATCTTTAGGGAATCAAAGTATGGAATAATTAGTGTAGTAATTGATAAAAAATTCCATCATAAGCGGTGGGGAAATAATGCTGCACATCCATATCATTACTGCCCGTTAGCACTTGTCCAGCGATTTGTTGGTTTTC
>MGHC01000032.1:1992-4321 GCA_001793015.1 Candidatus Woesebacteria bacterium RIFCSPLOWO2_01_FULL_39_10 | reverse complement strand
TGTGTTGGCTGAAAGCAGAGGAACCCAAGAAGATTTACAACTCAAGTCTGAGTTTACCCACTTGTATGAAACAGGTACGCCACATGTTTCAAGTTTGGTTTTTCAAAGATGTTTATCTTCTAGGCAGATTAAACTACGTAAAAAATATCAAAATATTGCCGGTCTTCAAGTTTCAGATCTTTTGGCGCATCCGTATAAACAGGATGTTTTACTTGACTATGGAAAAATAGATAGCTATTACGGGAAGTTTGGTAAGAAGATACTTGAAATTGCAAAGACAAAATATAACAAATGGGCGCTTTTTAATAAAGTAGATGGATACGGGAGAGTGTTTATAAAATGAAAGAGGCCAGTAAACTGGCCCTCTCACGATATTCCTTGCGGAACATCCACCTCCGTTAAACGGATTAATTAAATATACAACTTGGGATTTTAAATGTCAATAGACGAACCGAATAATATACGAATGTCGGAATCAAAAAGGACTTTTGGAAGAAGCAAAAAGAAAAGTTGAGGAGATGATAGAAAGTAAAAATTAACTATGAAATTCACAAAAGAGGAACTAAAAGAATTACTTTTGACATTAATGGTGGGCAGTTGGGTGAGAGAAGCCGTTGATGAGTTTAATGGAAAAGAATATAAGAACCCGAGTAAATACGAAAAACAGACTAAGTATTTTCTGGAGATGGCAGAAAAGCTCGGATATAAAGAGCTTTTTGAAAAATACAAAAGAGAGTTGATCGTCTCGAATTCTTTAGGGTTGAAGGAAGATGAAATTATGGATATTTTTCATGAAGATGTATTTTGGGAAGAGCTGCAAACTAGAATGGGTAAAAGGGACTTTTTCGAAAGCATGACTGAAGGTGAGAAAAAAGAACTTAAAAAGAAACACTGGTTCCCCGAGAGAGTGCAAAAGTTTTATGATAAATATCAGAAAGAGTTTGAGAAATTCGGAATTGATAGACTACAAATTGTTAAGAAAAAAAGTGAAAAGTGATTTAGATTTTAACTCCAAGTCATCAACAATTCTGCACATAGACCTTAATTCCTGTTTTGCAACAATTGAGCAGCAGGCAAATCCTCATTTGAGAGGAAAACCGATTGCGGTTGCCGCCTATGCAACGCCCAATGGTTGCATCCTTGCCCCCTCTATTGAAGCAAAGAAGTTCGGAATAAAAACCGGAATGAGAGTGAAAGACGGCAAGCTTTTATACCCTGGTCTTATCGTTTTGTCTCCTGATCCGTGGAAGTATAGGAATGTTCACTTAGCACTGCGACAGCTAATTTCCGAATATACGAATGATTTTTATCCCAAATCAATTGATGAGTTTGTTTTAGATTTAACTGGATATTTACACCTACCTTTAAAGATCCGATCTTACAAGCTTGTCGCACAATCTTTACCCCCTATTCACGGGGTTGCTCAGGAGATAAAAGCGCGGATAAAAAAAGAAATTGGAGAGTGGCTTACGGTTTCAATCGGCATTGCGCCGAATAGATTTCTGGCAAAGTTAGCCTCAGGACTTCACAAACCGGATGGGTTGGACGAAATCAATAAAGAAAACTTCATGAAAGTTTATTCGCAACTTAAATTAACAGACTTGCCCTATATTAAATTGCGAAACGGAGTAAGGCTTAATAACATGGGAATTTATACGGTTAATGATTTTTATAACGCTTCAATTCAAAGACTAAAGGCTGCTTTTAATTCAATCGTGGGGTACTATTGGTGTTTATGGTTAAGAGGTTGGGAAACCTGCCCGCAATCGCTGCGCTCAAGCGCTGGCAGGCGGGTTGATGATGTTATTTTTGGACGTAGAAGTTATGGAAATTCCTACGCATTACTAAAACCCCTAGTTACGTCTGAGGAACTTTCACCAATTTTAGCAAAACTTGTTACAAAGATGGGAGCTCGATTAAGACATGCCGGATATAAAGCAAGAGGAGTTCATGTTGCAATTTCATATCGGGACGGAGGTTTTTGGCATAAAGGAGTTACACTGGACAAGGTTATTTTTGATACCCGCGACATCTACAAAAAAGCATTCAAAATTTTGTGCAATTGTCCTTACCTAAAACCTGCCTGCGCAGGCAGGCCGGTGAGAGAAATCGCAGTTTCCTGCTTTAATCTAATGAATTTTTCAACACTTCAATTAGAACTTTTTGAGGACGTAGAAAGGAAGGAGGCTTTGGTTAATTCAATTGATAAAATTAACGAACGCTGGGGGGATTTTGTTGTAACACCTGGACGTATGCTTGGCACAAAAGATTCAGTTCCAGATAGAATTGCTTTTGGGGGGGTGAAAGAGTTGGAAGAATTCACCCTCCT
>MGHC01000032.1:0-1977 GCA_001793015.1 Candidatus Woesebacteria bacterium RIFCSPLOWO2_01_FULL_39_10 | reverse complement strand
GGAAGGGCAAGCTTTATTTGATACCTGTTGAGTCGACGATATCCCCCATTTTTATCCCATGTTTTTCTGCGAATCCTGCATTAACTTCTAGTACGTAATCAATAGGGACAGGTGGACTATATAAGATAAGCTGAGAATCTGGAGAGCCAGTTAACGGAGGATTAACTTTGGCATCAATCTGAACTATTTTAGTGTCAGTTATCCAGATCAGATCCAAAGAGATTAGCATGTCTTTCATCCAAAAAGATGGAATTGAATTATCTTCGAATACAAATAACATGCCATGGTCTTCCGGGAGCGCCCTTGTTCCAGAAAGCCCTTTTTGTTTTTCTTGGGGGCTTTTGGCTAATTCAACAAAAATAGTCGTATCGTTAATCGTAATTTTTTGAGACGAAGTCCCTCTTCTATAAAGAAATAAAGAAGTGAGAATTAACACGACAATAATTACTATTACAGTCTTTTTTAGGAAAGACATTTTAATACTTTGAAGAAACTAATACGTTGCCTGGTTTAACTCCGTCTCGATGTCCTGAAGTTCTTTATCAATGTCTGATAGGTCAGTTTCTGTCAAATCTTTTTCGATGTCGTCAACCCCATCGGATTGCGACTGATTTTGCATCTGCTGTAGTTCTTTTTCATATGTAGTAGTTGAAGTTTTTGGTGTCATTCTTTGGTTGTAAAGAGTGAAACCCATATATGCTAGAGCAACTACTAATAATGCTGCTAAGAAAAGCAAAAAGTATTTTCGTGGTACAAGTTTCATAATTTAATATTACACTACATCCTCAGTTTCGTCCAAAGGACGATCAGCCTATGGCTGAGGCGTTGGCGTAAGTGTAGGTGTTTCAGTCGGTGTCTCGGTGGGTGTTGCGCTTGGCGCTTCTGTTACGCTAGGTGAAACAGTGGGTGAAACCTCCTCACCGTCTCCGCCTTGCCCAACTCTTAATCCTTTCATCTGTCCTATTAACTGTACTAACATTCTGTGTATCGTAATGAGTTCGTCTTTTATTTCTTTGATATTCGCGCGAATTTCTTCAAAGGCGTCTTTGGGGGTGTTTGGTGTAAGAATATTCTCTAAGCTAAAGTCTAATTCATCAATCAAAACTTGCGTATCGGCTAGCATTTCCTTGGCCTCAGAAAGCCCCTCTTCAATTTCACTGACATCCAGGTCTTCTCCGGCTTCTTCTATTTTTGCAAGCCTTGACTCCATTCTCCCGATGAGTCTTTCTAACCTGTCTACTGCGGCAAGTAATCGGAGTTTAAGTCTTTCCCAAAAGAATCGAACCCGTACTCTTTTACGCTCGGAAACTTGTGCTTCACGAGTGGCTTTCCGAACTTCTAATTGCTCTTTAAGTTCTTCTTTCCTTTGCTCCAGAGCCGCTTTTCTTTCTTCTTGCCTTTCTTGAGCCTCTAATTTTCTTTGTTGCCCAACTGAAGAAGGTGTTGCGGTTTGAGCCAAAACAACACTAGGAACAAGAGTTAGTAGAATTAAAAAGAAGATTCCAATTAAGATTTTTCTCATCAAGCTAATCTATATATTATATTTTGTATTCTATTTTATGATTTGTCAAGGTCACAGCTTTAAATCAGAATATTGATAAAAAATACACGATCGTTTAAAAATAATCAATGTCTGATTATGCGAAATTATGGTATTTGAGCGATTACGGTTGTTCGGTGTCTTTTTCTTCTCCCAGGACATTGTTTTCAGAGGTTGTTGCAATTTGTGAATCTGCCTTTCTATTAATGCTAAAGATAAAAGCGGCAATTATAAGTCCAAAAATTAAAGTTGGGATAAGGAGTAAGAAAACATTTGAACCGTTATCGATTTTACTTCTATGAATATGTATGGGCTGGAAGGACATATTTATACCTCCAGTTTACACCAAGATTCAAGTTGTGGGTATGGGAAGTGTGCCGGGGACAGGAATTGAATCCTTCGACTCAGCTCAGGACAAGCCTGCTTTACTTAAAGTG
>MGHC01000031.1 GCA_001793015.1 Candidatus Woesebacteria bacterium RIFCSPLOWO2_01_FULL_39_10 | reverse complement strand
TGCTTTCGAAACCTCTAATCCGAACGCATGTCCAATCGATTGTGATAACTGAATCATTTGATTGAAGTTAAGAATATTGTGCGGTACCCTATTTGACTAACAATTCAAACGCTGTCATTACCCACAGCTTCCCCAGACACAAAGCGGTTAGACCAATTGATCCGAAAATCCCCCAAGTCATAACTTTTGGAGGATTTTTTTGCAAATCTTTTGTAAAACTATTTCACCACCTCTATTCAATTATTAGCTTTGATGAATAATTAATTGCTCGTAGAGAATCCTTTACGGGTGACAGGTCCTCAACCATTTTTTTGACTTGTTCCAGTTTATCTTTTGGAGCCGAGCTTTTTACATAATGAGTCACCCGGATTTTTTGCAATCCTGGTCGCACTTTACCCGGTTCCGGTAATCCAAGCATACCTTGAGGATCAAGATCGCCTTCGACTTCTATCCTTACGCTTTCAAGAGGAACACCAAGAGCGGCGCCGTTGACACCCCAGCCACCGGCAATGCAGTGACCTAAAGCAGAGAGGGTCACCTCTACTGCGGATGGTCCTTTATCGGTACCGAGGAATTCCTTGGGATGGTCGCCCTCAAGCTTGAATGTTTTAACATGCTTGGGCATCGATCCACCAACCTTGAAATCCCTCACTTCTGCTACGACATTGAAACCGCTCTTCCAGAAGGAATTTGCGTAGAAAGTGGATTGAGCTCCAGCAGGGTTACTTTTAACATTCTCAACCAATTTCACAATGTCGCTTACTTCCAGCCCATTTACTTTTGTCATTTTATTTTTCACCTCCTTCCTTTCTATCTAATCAAATACTATAAAGAAGGGAGAAGAAATTCTTCGCTAGAATGGGCTATTTAAAAAAAAGAACAAAAATGACCCGTTTAGGCCACGTTATAAAAGTTGGTGTCGAGCGGCAAAAGTGGCTGCTGCGGCGCGTGAAGGGAGGTCGAGTTTTGTCAGAATGTTGGCTACGTGACGATGGATGGTGTGTTGACTTAAGTGAAGGTAGGTTGCAATTTCTTTGTTGCTCAGTCCCTCAGCGATGAAACGAAGAACCTCTACTTCACGTTTTGTCAATCCGCCTATCCTTACTTTTGTATTTCCGGAAGTAGATCTTTTGCTGACGATATCCTGCAAAAGCAAAGCTGCCTGTTGAGAAAGGAAGTTAGCTCCTATGTTTTTAAAATATTCAGAGGCCGCCCTGGCCTCTTTTTCAGCTGTATCAAGCTGACTTAAAGCAAAAAGCGATTTAGCCAGATTCAGTCGAGCTTGTGCGGCCTCGAAAGGGGTGCCGGATCTCGTATAGAAATATATTGCGTCCTCAAGAGAAATCCGTGCTTTTTCATAGTCTTTTTCAGCCAGCAGGCACAAACCTTGAAGATAACAATTCAAGCCTACTAGCGGGAAAGTAGAAACTTTCTTAGTGATAGATTCCAGAACTTTCCCTGTCTTTTTGGCCTCATCCAAATTGCCCAAAGCTAAATGGACTTTGATTTTTATTTCCAAACCCGCAACCCTTCCTGTTAGATTATCGGCTGGAACATGACGAAGGTATCGATCAACCAAGTTTAATGCTACAGTAGGATTATCCTTATCGAGGTTTAATTGAGCCAGACCTACAAGTGAAAGAGGATTGGCTTTTGCTTCATCAAAAAGTTTGATGGCTTCATCAAACCGGCCTTGTTTTCTTCTCAACTCAGCTAGTCTTACTATCGTTTCATCTAACCATCCTGGGCGGATAATCGTCATTTCTTCTTTGGCGAATTTAAGTTCATTCTCTGCTTCAATCCAGTTACCTTTCCATACCAGCACATCTGCATACTGAGTCCGGCAGAGGGAAAATAAGGGTCGTATCCGGTAGCGTTTACAAAATTCTTTTATTCGATTACACCACTGAGTTGCTCGATCAAAGTCGCGTATCCTATTGCAGCTAAACATGAGATAACAAGACGAAAGACTTATTGCCAGTAAATCGGTAGTTTCACCTCCAGTAACTGCGGCAGATGCCTCATCAAGGAGTTTCATTCCGGAAGCCACCTTTCCTTGACTGACTAAACTCAAGCCTCTCAAAGAAAGCCCTACTATTTCCAGATCAATAAGTTTAAGACTATGACCTATTTTTTGCGCTTCCCTTGCCAATTTTAACGCTGTAGTAGTGTCGCTATTAGAAAGAAGAACAGTCGCACCCTCTCTTATTGCCAGCCAACCGTGTTCAGGGGAAAGCGCTAATCCTTTCAGAAGCCTGCTAGCACGCCCAATCCAACCATTAGCTACTGCCAGCTCACCTCGAATGGCGTTGTAATCCCAAGCTAACCATGTCGCAATCCGAGCGGCCCCGCGACGATCACCTTTTTGTCGATATAATTTATAAGCACGCGCTCGTACTGCAAAGGCAGTCTTACTATCATCAAGCCACCAGGAAGCATTACCGATTCCTTCGAGGGCTTCGGGTGTTTCCTTCTGTGTGAGAGCCTTTTTAAATCGCTTGAGCGCTTCTTTCCATGCACCCTTTGTTAGAAATTGGTTTCCCTCTTGAAGAAAATTGTTATAATATGACGTTGAATCCACTTGCATTAGAAGAATATTTTATTGGTAGTTTATCACAGAGGATAAAACGTAGAAATGAAATGTGTGTATTTGGGGAGGAGTGCAGTTAGGAAGCCAAACGCTCGGTACCCTATTTGTATGACAGTTCAAGAAGTGCCATTATCTTGGCACTTCAGCTTGATTTGACAGTCCAAGAAAAATATGAATATATTCTTTACAACCCCTTATGCTGGCAAAAAGCGTTATCAACAGTTTATAGATATTATTGTTTCTACAATTGAAAAGAATAACCGACTTATAACTCCGGAAGATACAAGCCGCTACCTCAATTCGTTAAATAAACTGCAGAAACAAGGACTTAACAAAAACCAAGCGCATTATGCTTTTATTCGACAAGGTATAGCTTCAGCAGACGCAGTTATTATTGAAGCAACCGAGGAAGATATTCGTGTAGGACATGAATTAACACTTGCGTTATTGTTTCACAAACCAACCTTAGTATTAGCACAGGGGAAAAATTTTAGCTCGTATATCACGCACGATCTACTGCAAGGTGCATCCTACAGTACACCGGAAGAAGTGCAAGAAATTGTATTGGATTTTCTAAAAACTAGCCAAAGCGGAAGAGCTGAGGCATCGATGCAAACACTTGATACTTCTGCGGACAGCTTGCATTCTATTGCGCTTGCCAAGCTGCGACAGCTTGCCAAGCAGGAACCAGGTCAATTTGGTGAATGGTCTAGAGAGATGGAAAAGAACCCAAAAAAAGTAGCGGCGGAAATTAATACAAAACTTGGTGGACTTGAGAAACAGGCTGCTTGGTCAGTTTTTGCTCCTATTTACAATGAAGATAGTCCAGATTATATCCAAGCTGGTGTAGCCAAGTTTGTCAGTGAAATCCTAGACAACTATAAGATTGCTAAAAATGATCTTGTTGTTGAAGCGGCTTGTGGGACAGCTGCTTTATCAAGACAGTTGGTATCTCAAGGCTTCACTAAAATAAAAGCATTTGATAGTTCCCGTTCCATGCTATCCGAAGCTTTTAGACTCAGTGCTAATTACCCAAATATTGAACTGTTTGAGGCAGATGTCCAATTTGTGCAACTAAAAGAGCCAGCGGCTGCTATTGTCTGGACAGATTACAGTTCTAATTTTGCTCTTAATCCTATCCAACTTCAGAAAATGCTTACTAAACTATTAAAAAACTTGTCGAAGAAAGGATTATTGATATTCGATATACGTACATATCAGGGTTGGCAAATTGATTTTTACTCGCAACCTATTACCACTTTCGCTACAGAACGTTTCCAGCGTATTTGGCTAAATGAACAAGATTACAGTAAAAAACTTATTAAATTTGATGTTTATATTAGAACTCGTGATGTTGATGGAGCCTGGGTGGAATGGCGGCGCGAGTCATTCACCGAACGAATGTGGCATTTATCAGAAGTTCTCTCTGTTATTGAAAGACTCCCCGGCATATCAGTAGAAGGTATCTATCGAGATGACTTTCGTAAAATTGATGCCAAAGTGGAAGAGCCAAATCTCGCATATTTTGTACTTAAAAAGAACTAGTTTCTCTTAATTCACAGAGTTTAATATGCGGTACCCATTTGACTAACATTTCAAAAAATGTCATTACACTAAAGTAGGAACAACTGTGTTGAATACCCACTGTTTGAACGTATTTAACACCCGGAGTTAAAAGGAAAGACAACTTCCCCAAGAGTAACTTTAAGACTAGTTTCAGAATTCTCCGAGTCTCCGTACTCGGGGATGAATGAAGCTAGGTTAGAAGACCTCGCCGAAGGCGTATCTTTAATAAAGATGCCCCAGGCCTCCGTGCCTGGGGAGGGTTCACTTTAATATCTGATCAGAATATTTAGGGGAGTAACAATAATGCCGGAATTTTCTGAATCCGTGATGTGCTCATTTTGTGTGAGAAGAACGCTTTTTGGCGGTAAGGTTTCCCCCAATCTCCAAAGCTTTAGGGGTTTATCAAAATAAGCTATTTCGAAAAACTTATTTCCTTCGACACCTCTTGTGTAAATATCTTCCTGTATATAGGCAGTTAAATTTTTTTCCTTTGCAATTTTCGAAAGTTGATAGAAAGAGGCGTTGAGATCGTTACCGAAAGCTTGTCTGGTACTATGTAGTTTTGGATACTCAAAATAATAATAACGAGAAAAATCTGCAAAGTTATATATAAAAAAAATAACTACAAAAAGGGTAACTAATTTATATACAATTCTATATATCGTGGTTTCCGAATTTAGTTTTACATACTCGTAAATTCTTTTACAGCCTAAAGTAGTAATTATGACAAAAAAAGGAACTGAAGCCATTAGTCTGTGCGGGTAATCAAGCGAACCGGCAAAACCAAAAAGAAGTGGTGTAGCTAAATAACAAACTAAAATAAATAAGTAAAATTTTCGGTTCTTAAATGATTCGACTATTCCTATTAAAAAGGCAGGCAGTACTCCCAATGAAAAGAAACCATAAAGAGGCATTTCGTAAATTTTACCTATATCGCCCTTAAAAAATAACGAGGGTAGACTTAAATTTGAAATCCAATAATAGAGATAGTGGCGGAAAGGGTCCATATTTATCGTCTTTCTATCAAAGACAGCCCCTGCATATTTTTGTTCCAACAAGGGAATTATGATAAAAAACGGCACTAGAGTAACAAAGAAAACAATTAAAGATTTAATTAAGTTTTTATTCGTAAAGTTTATCCTCATTAGGCTTAGAATCTTTTTGTATATTTTTTGAGTACTTGATTTTTGATTCAGTAATGAGGAGTAGAGGTGTGAATTTTTAATATACTGCCAAACAATAAATAGAGTACTTATAAGTATCCATACCGGAACTATAACTCTCATGCCCTTAAAGCTATAAAAACCTAACCCCAAAGAGAAGGCGGCAAGTATTAGATATTTTATTTGTCTTTTTGATTGAAATTTATATAAAGCCAGTAACCAGACTGTTGAAAAGAGGATGGGATCCACGCTTTCGTTACCAATTCTTGATGTAATAATAACCGCTGGTGTGGTGAAAAAAATCAAAACTCCGAGTACAGCAAATCCATAAGGAAAAATTTCTTTCATTAAGTAAAATAGAAGAATTATGGTTAGGATTGCTATTATTATATTAACCAACTTGAAAGTAACTAGTGATGTACCGAAAAATTTGAAAAAAACTGCACTTGAATAAACTAGAACCGGTTGTTTCCAATCGTTTTTATCAGCGGAAAGAATAAAGAAGGGCAGAGTACGCCCGTTTCGATCGTGAAGAGTTTCAGAAATTAAAGCGGCATTATATGCAATTGAACCCTCATCCGTATCTATTCCAGGGGGTATTTGGGTTAATTTAAAGGTAAGTAAAAATATGCCAAAGGCAAACACGAATAAGGTTAGTACTTTCATTTTTAAGTGCGCTTCAGACAATTAAAATAGATTAAAGCTAAATCAGGTCAATAAAAGTAAGATTTGCAATTACGCTAAACCTCCTACTGTATAATAGCTAATTATATTATGGTCAATAGTAACAATATTTACAAAGCCGGTGGAATAATTATTAAAGATAAACGAATTTTAGTTGAAAAGTCGCGAAATAGGGAATTCTTTATAGCTCCAGGCGGTTCGATTGAAAAAGGAGAAAAACCTGAACAAGCCTTGGTTAGAGAACTTCTTGAGGAATTCAAAATTAAAGTTAAAGTGAGCGACCTGGAAAAATTCGGAACTTTTCGCCACCCTGCTGCTGGACAGGACGGAAAAATGGTTTGTATGGAAGTATTTTTAGTGAAAGCTTTCTCTGGAGAAATAATTCCGGATAACGAGGTGGAAGAAGTTCGATGGATAACCTCGAATGTACCAAAAGAAATAAAAGTTGGTTCCATCTTCGAACACGAAGTAATTCCAAGATTAAAGGAAGAAGGATTAATCGACTGAAGTTAAAATGATTTCGTTTGTATATTTTGATTTGGGTGGAGTGGTTATCCAGGATTTTAGTGGAACAAATAAATGGGAAGAGTTAAAAAAAGAACTGGGAGTTACGAAAAAGAACTATGAAGATTTTGAAAAATTATGGAGCCAGTATCATGATGAAATTAACATAGATCGTGACGTTGATTCATTGATCCCTATTTTTAATAAAGAGTTAGGTTTGAAAATACCAAATAATTATTCTCTTCTTACAGACGGCTTTGTTAATCGTTTTGAGAAAAATAAATCAATTCGTCCAGTAATTAAAGAGATTCAAAGAGTCTGCAAGGTCGGCCTTTTAACAAACATGTATCCTGGGATGTTTAGTGCAATAAATAAGCGCGGCATCTTGCCCGACATAAATTGGGAAGTGATAGTCGACTCAACCGTTGTAGGATATCAAAAACCGGATTCTGAAATTTATGAAATTGCAGAAAGAAAAGCCAATATTAAAGGAAGTGAAATTCTGTTTATCGAAAATACTTCAAAGAATATAAAAGCGGCAGAAAGTTTGGGGTGGCAGACATTTCTTTACGACTCGTCTAATCCGAATGAATCGAGCCGTAATCTAATGGAGTTTTTCCTTAATAATTCAACAAAATAATCATTGACTTTGTACGCTTCTGATGTACAATTGAAATTAACATGAACATTGTAAACGCAACAATTTTGCGAAATAACTTATCAAGTGCGATAAAAGAAGTTAAAAGAAAAGATTATCTTCTTGTGGCGAAAAGGGGCAAAATTACTTCCGCTCTTGTGGATATAGAATTGTTTGAAGACTTACTTTCATTAAAGGATAAAAAATTTTTAAAAAGCATAAAGAAAGCAAGAGAAGAATACGAAAAGGGAGAAGTATTTAGTCACACAGAAGTCTTCGGTGAAATTTGATGGCGCACAAAATTCTTTACACTAAATCCGCCTGCAAGGACATTCAAAAACTAGATTCTGTAACCAAAAAAAGACTGAAGAAAGCCATTGAAAAACACCTTCAAGCACCCTTAGCAAATGCAAGAAAATTAACAGACCCCAAAATAGGGAGTTACAGATGGCGAGTTGGAAATTATAGAATAATATTTGATATACATGCAAAGACTATTGTGGTACTAAGAGTAAGACATAGAAAAGAAAGTTATAGATAATGTGATTAAAGTTGAGCGGTGATGTTCTACTGTTATAGAACAGTAGAACAAAAACACCAAATAATAACTTGAAGTAATATATGTATGATGTACTTGGAATTAAAATACAGCGGGCCGGTGGACTCTTGGGTTAAAAAACATATTATTCCGACTTTTAAGAACCCAAAAGTTAGTCGTAGCAAGGCAGTTCAATTGATTAAACAGTTTATCGGAAAAGACAAACCCTACCTTGTATCTTATGTAAACCAATATGACTTCATCTATCTTCAGAAATTATTTGAATCGCAAAAGATAAAAAACAAACCATTTTTTTGGATGCCTATTGATTTTGCGTCAATACTTTTTGGTATAGGTATTAACCCTGAAGCCTACTTTCCAAAAGATAAAGAAAATTTCTTTAAAGAAATTGGTATTGATACTTCTAAATTCAAACACACTCACTACGCACTTGACGACGCAAGGCTTTTAAGAGAGGTCTATTTGCGAATGACTAAGGGAACTTCAAAGATTACCAAAAATCTTTGATAAAAATTCCTCGAACGATTCCATTATTTCTTCAAAATTTTCTTTGATCTTTTCTATTAACGAACTTTGGGGGTTTTCGTCCGATGGTGTTTCTGTCGGGGTAGGCGACGGTGCGGAAGTAAGTGACGGCGTAGGTGTTGATGAGGAATTTAAAGATGAACTTTCGTTAACGTTAATTTCTCCGGGGCCTTCTAATTTCCACTCCTTACCGTTAACGGACACACTTGAGGTTCCTTCGCCTTCCTGACTGATATTTATATTAGTTGATCTATTTGTTTCTGATGAAGATGCGTTATTTCCTGAATTTATCTGGTTATTAATTTTTACATTAACACTGGAATTACCAGCATAGACGCTTGATGTAAAAGTTATGACAAGTAAAATTGCCAGAAGTAAGGCAGATATTTTCATTATCTTTATATTATACGATTGAAAATCAAATTGTCATATCTCGAAAGATCAATAGTCTCAGCGAATTCTCAGATAAGTAAGAAGATAATTAGTTGACAGCAATATGTTTTTAAACTACACTTTCAAATACTTAAGATCATGGCAATCAAAAAATCTGCAAACGTTTTAGAAAAACTTACTCCGATTCTTCTTATTGCAACCATAGTACTTGCTTTTGTGGTAGGTAATCTTTGGGAAAAGGTAAAAAGGTTGGAAGGCGGAGGTGGAACAACCGTTGCTGGTACAACGCAAACCGGAACTCAAGCGGGCGCACAGCAGCCGGCAGCAGTTACCGTAACTCTTGATAATATAAAAGAGGTCTTTCAAAAGGACGTAATAAAATTTGGCGATGGAAATAAGAAACTACTTCTTATTGAAATTGCGGATCCAAGTTGTCCTTATTGCCATATTGCAGCAGGGAAAAATCCTGAATTAAATGCTCAAGCTGGTGATAGATTTAAGTTGGTCTCCGATGGCGGAACATATGTTGCGCCGGTTATTGAAATGAAGAGGTTGGTTGACGAAGGAAAAGCATCATTCGCATGGGTTTATTCGCCAGGCCACGGAAATGGTGAAATGGGAACTAAAGCGATGTATTGCGCTCAGGAAAAAGGAAAATTTTGGGAAGTACATGACCTTTTGATGACAAACAAAGGTTATGAGTTACTTAATAACACTGTAAAGAATGATAAAACTAAATCAGGAGAACTCTCGCAGTTTCTTGCCTCAGCTGTTGATTCGTCTTTTTTGAAAGGCTGCCTTGATAGTGGTAAGTATGATTCAAGACTGCAGAACGATGTTGCTTTATCCCAAAGTTTAGGTGTAAATGGAACTCCAGGATTTTTTGTGAACGCTCAAAATTATGCAGGCGCGTATAGCTTCAAAGATATGGAACCCGCAATAAACGAAGCGTTAAAATAATCGAATAAGTCTTCTTGGTTTTTCTGCAATTCAATTATAAAAAGTTCAAATTAGAAAATGTACGATGTACAATACGTACATGGGATTTGAAGACGAAGGAATAAAAGAATTGTCGCCAAAACCTACGAAACCGGCTACATCGGGTATGACTTTAAGACAAGCAATAGAAATGGGAGAATATAATCCCGAATACTTGGCAACGTTTACGGAATGGCTTACACTTTCCAGACATATTCAGTTTCAATACATTAGAGAGGCATTGGACAATAGGCATAAACACTTAATAACTCAGTGGGCAGAAGTTAATAACATGCTCGATTTCAGTAAAAAACCCCATCTTTCAGAAGCACTAGAGAATATTATGCTTCAGATTAAAAAACTGGAAAAAGATAGAGAAAAACTCTATTTAGAATATTCGAAATAACTAAAAAATGACTGCCCGAACACACGATGCTTTTGCCTTCGCAACTTTAGTGACAGTAGCGGCTTTCTTTCCTCCGTCAAATTTAAATCTTGCAACCTTAGTTGTTTCAATAATTGGAGCAGACATTGGAGCTCTAATCCCAGACATGGATGGAGCAGGAAACAGGCTTTGGGATTTACTACCTGCAGGAGATAATTTAGGGAAAATATTACGGAGAGTTTTTTACAAACATAGAACTTTGACTCATTCAATAATAGGTGTAGTTGCCATTTATAAACTTCTTGAATGGGTTTTGGTGCGTGGGTTAAACGCTGGCTTTCTGGATGAAAAAATTATATTGGCGAGTATAATGATTGGATATCTTTCGCACTTATTAGCAGACAGTTTAACCGAAGAAGGGATCCCTCTACTTTTCCCGCTCAGAATTAATTTTGGATTACCACCTATAAAAAGTTGGAGAATAAAAACGGGTAAGTGGTTTGAAAACTTTATAGTTTATCCAGCGGTTTGGATTTACGTGATTTGGTTTATTCAAGTTCATCAAGAAAGTTTACTTCAACTTTTTCGTCAGACAACTTAAATAATGTCAATGGAATTTTGATATTTCTTGTATTATAGTTTACGAGCTATGGCATCTGCTTTTGAGAATGCTAAGAAACAAATTAACGATTCGGCTGGGTTTCTGTCCAAAGAGTATCCTGACAAGTCAAGGTTTAAAAAAGCAATTGAACTTCTGAAAAGACCTCAAAGAGTATTAAAGAAAAAAATTTCTATCAGACTTGATAGTGGAAAAACAGAAACTTTTCAGGCTTATCGATCCCAACATAACGATGCGAGGGGGCCGTTTAAAGGTGGTATCAGATTTCATCCAAATGTTTCCGAAGACGAGATTATTGCATTTTCAACCTGGATGAGTATTAAATGTGCAGTTGTAGGAATTCCGTACGGAGGTGGAAAAGGAGGAATAATTGTTGACCCATCACTTCTTAGCGAGTCGGAATTAGAGAGATTATGTAAAAAATATGCTGAATTTCTTACTCCTTATATAGGTCCTTGGAAAGATATTCCTGCTCCTGATGTTAATACAGGGGAACGGGAAATGGCTTGGATGTTAGATAGCTATGAGAAAAAAGTTGGACACCACGCCCCTGCAACTTTTACCGGAAAGCCGTTAGAACTGGGTGGATCACAAGGTCGTACTGAAGCAACCGGACTTGGAGGGTTTTATGTTTTGGCTTCTTATTCAGAAGTGACAAGGATGATCCCTGTCAAAACAACAATTGCTGTTCAGGGATTTGGCAATGTAGGCTACTGGTTTGCGAAATTTGCGACTGGCGTGGGATATAAAGCTGTTGCAATATCAGACTCAAGTGGAGGAATTTATGATTCAAATGGTTTGAATGTCGAAAAGCTGTCGCAGCTGAAAGAAAAATATGGTTCGTTTAATAAAATTCCCAAAACTAAGGACCATGAACTAATAACTAATAACGAATTGCTTGCATTGAAAGTAGACGTTCTTGTACCCGCTGCCTTAGAAAACGCGATTCATGAGAGGAACGTCAAAGATATTAAGGCAAAGGTTATATTGGAGATGGCAAACGGTCCTACAACTCCGGAGGCAGATGCGATACTTTCTTCTAATGAAGTAGACATTTTGCCAGATGTTTTGTGTAACGCAGGGGGAGTGACGGTTTCTTATTTTGAATGGGTACAAAATCTGAATGGATATAGCTGGACAAAGGAAAAAGTTATTAAGGAACTGAAAAAAATTATGGATTCCAGTTTTGAAGAAATATATCAAGTAGTTCAACAAAAGAAAGTATCATACCGCAAAGCGGCATATATTTTGGCTATAAAAAGAATCGTTAACGCGATGATGTTAAGAGGAAGGTTATGAATTTCGTCTAAGTCCGGTCTAAGTCCGAAAGGTTGCAATACAAATCAACCCGTCGGGTTGATTTGGTTGTTTTTATATCTATCTTGAATTTCCGGTATAAGATATTCATTAAATGCTTTCAGAATATCGTAATCAGGTTTCCAGCCCCAGTCCCTTTTTGCAGCTGAGTCATCAACGGCTGCCGGCCAGGAATCCACAATTTTTTGTCGATTTTGATCCGGGTTATAGCTAATTGATGAATCAGGAAAAACTTGATTAACAAGTCCCGCAATTTGCTCAGCGGTTGCCGAGAATCCGGAAACGTTATATATACCTTGCGTAAGTTTTTCCTTTGGCGCGTTGGTTAAGGTTAAAAGCGCTTTCACCGCATCGGGCATTACCATAAAAGGAATTACAGTGTCGGACCTGACAAAAGATTCGTACCCTTCCCCTCTTGCTGCCGAGTGAATCATTTCCGGTGCGTAATCGCTTGTCCCTCCTGAGGGAACAGTCATTGCACTTATAATTCCCGGAAACCTTACACATCGGAAATCAATAGGAAGAACCTCTGGTCGAGTTTCAAGTATTTTATAAAATTTTGAATAATAAGTTCCCACTCTTTCACAATAAAGTTTATTTATTCCGTACATTGTGATTGGGGCGTTGAACCCATCTTCTTTTACAGTTCCTACTTTTTTCTTGGTTTCCAGGTCGGGAATACCATAAACAGCGATAGTTGAGGGAAAAATAAATTTAATTGTACGTTTTTCAGAAAGGGCCACTTGATAGGAAGATTCCAATAAAGAAGTCGTTCCATTCACGTTCACTTGATGCGCTCGGAAAGGATCCTTTTCACCGCCGGTTGAAAGAATTGCTGCAAGATGGAAAATCGTAGTTATCGCGTGTTCTTTTAAAAGGTTTTTTACTACAGTTGAGTCAAGGATATCTGCAACAATTGTTTCGTGTATGTGTGGCTTTAGTTCCTCATCCAATTCCCTAATGTCCAAAGAAACAATATCGTAATTACCAAGTTCTGATAATTTTGGGATAAGACCATGACCTACTTCACCATTGGCACCGGTAATTAGTATTGGTTCTTTATTGTTCAAGTTTATTTAAGGTAACATCTTGATTTGTTTGGTAACTTGCTTGGCTCGACACGAACGATACGAATAAATAACCGAATTATCCGAATAGAATTAATTCGGGTCATTCGGATGTATTTGTAAATTCGGATCGCTTAATAACCTTTAATTTTCTGCCGACCTTCTCAAATACTTCAAGTGCAAATTCTAAATTATCTTTTGAGTGTGCCGCACTCATCATTACTCTTATTCTTGCAGTCCCGAGGGGGACTGTTGGATATACAATAGCCGTTGCAAACACACCATTGTCAAAAAGTTTTTTACTAAATTCCTGAGCAAGTTTTGCTTCCCCAAGAATAACAGGTGTAATCGGAGTTTGGGACATACCTAGGTTGAAACCTAATTCATTCATACGGCTTTTAAAGTATTTTGTGTTTTTCCAAAGTTTTTTAACTAAATTATCCGATTTTTCGAGAATTTTTACTGCTGCAAGACAGGCTGCCGTATCAGGAACTGTCATGGCTGATGAGAAAAGAAAAGGCCGTGCGCGTTGCCTTAGCCAATCAATGATAAGTTTTCTGCCAGCGACATATCCTCCTACCACTCCGAAGGCTTTGCTCATTGTTCCAACCTCAACGTCCACTTTTCCATGAAGGTTAAAGTGGTCAACTATCCCGCGTCCAGAAGCTCCAAGCACGCCTTCGCCATGTGCATCATCAACCATTAATAAAGCATCGTATTTTTCAGCAATGTTGACTAGTTCAGGTAAGGGTGCGATGTCTCCATTCATACTGAAGACCCCATCTGAAATTATTAATAATCGCCTATAAGGTCGGACCTTATTGGTTGCAATTTTTTCTTCCAAGTCTTTTGGGTCGCAATGATTGTACCTCACAACTTCAGCCTTACTTAATCGACATGCATCAATAATACTTGCATGGTTTAATTCATCTGAAAAAATTACATCGCCTTCGCCAACAAGTGCCGGAACTGTAGCAAGGTTTGCAGCAAAGCCGGATTGGAGTGAAATTACAGCCTCTGCTTTTTTAAATTCAGCCAGTCTTTTTTCCAGTTCCAGGTGGAGTATTGTTGTTCCCGCAATAGTTCGTACGGCAGTCGGACCAATCCCGTATTCATCGATTGCCTTTTTGGCTTCGTTTTTGAGGGTTGGATCATTTGCCAACCCCAGGTAATTATTCGAGCAAAAGTTTAAAACCCATTTTTCGTCAACTTTAATTTTTGGACCCATCGGGGAGTCTATTACTCTTAAATTTATCAGAAGTCCTTGTTTTTTTAAGTCCCTTAAGCTTTCCGAAATCCAACTAAGCTTATCCATGTAAGAAGAATAATAGCATATATCCGAGCTCGGCAACATTTCTTGTGATATTATGGAAATACGATGGAATTTCTGTCTTGGCATTATTCAAGAGGAGTGGACTACTATTTAAAAAGTTGGTTTTCTACTATTCGGTGGGTACAACACTATTTTTCGCCATTACTTTTACTGGAAACTCTTTTTTCACCCTGGAAAAGATTGTATGTCCACGACCAAACATCGGGGTTTAACTTACAAAAAAAATTCGAAGCCTTTACCTTTAACATTATTTCCATTTGGGTCGGTGCAACAGTAAGACTAATTCTATTTTTTGTAGCTCTTATTTTGATAGTCCTTGCATATCTTGCCGGTTCTGTGGGAATGGTTTTTTGGCTCGTAATTCCCTTTTTCAGTTTAGGTATTTACTCCAAATACAAAAGGCAGACAAAAAATTATATTCAAGACTTGGTATTTCGCTTGAAATCAAGTAAAAGTCAGCCCTTAGAAGTAATTTTTGGAAGCGAAGCGGGAGTTTTCGTTTTAGCTCACACAGGACTGGCACAAGAGGATGTGATTAAGGATGCAAAAATTGAGGGAGTGAATTTTGATAATTTCAAAGCACAAACCTTTCAAGATGTAATCACCAACTTTATAAAAAATAAAGTTTGGAGCGACCAATTTTTCAATAAACATGAAATTCAAGTGGATGATCTTGTCCTTGCTGCTAACTGGTGGGACGAAAGGCAGGATGAGAAAACGACTCTGGGCGATAGCGATATGGGTCGGCCGGGCCTTGCGCTTGAATTGACTTTTGGTTATACACCCACCCTGGATCAATATTCAGTAGATTTAAGTGTTCCTCAATCCTATTCCCACAGACTAATAGGTAGACACGAGCTTGTTTCAAGAATGGAAAGAATTTTGTCATCAGGAAGTAGTATTTTACTCACAGGTCAACCCGGAGTAGGAAAAAAAACCGTTGTCCTTGAGTTTGCAAGGCGTGCAGTAAGTGGAGAATTGGGCAAGGCAATGTCTTTTAAGCGTGTACTTGAATTCGATTATAACGCACTTTTATCAGGGGCTTTAGATTTAAATCAAAAAAAGACCCAGCTTGCTTATATTTTGGGTGAGGCTTCAAGTGCCGGAAACATCATACTTATGATTCGAGATATACAAAGGCTCACAAATTCTGAAGTCGAAGGCTATGACTTTACTGATATTTTTGAAGAATATCTCGAAAAACGTGTATTAAAAGTTATTGCGGTTTCGACAAATTCCGAATATGAGCGATTTATTGCTCCAAACTTGCGGCTCAGGAAATACTTAGAAAAGGTAGAAGTAGTTCCCCCGGAGAAAGACCATGCATTCCAAATTCTTATCGAAGCTGCAAAAAGATGGGAAGCAATTAGTAATTTCACAATAGGGATACCAGCCTTAAGGCATATTTTAGAAGAGTCAGACCGATACATAACCGAAGTTCCGTTTCCTGAAAAAGCACTTGAACTACTTGATGCGGTTGTCTCGTATAAGCAAAGCTTGGCCGAGTCAAGACTGGGTAAGCAGAGCTTGGCCGAACAAGTCGGTAAAGAACAAGTTGGTGGAAATACAATTACAGTGGACGATACAAACGCCGTACTTGCCGAAAAAACAGGTGTTTCTTTTGCCAGACTTACAAGTAAAGAGAAAGAAAAACTGGGCAACATTGAAGAAATCATTCACCAAAGACTTATTGACCAGGATGCAGCAGTCTCTTTAATTGGTAAAACACTTCGGTCTAAAACAGTGGGTGTAGTGAAAGAGACTCGGCCACTAGGATCATTTCTTTTTCTTGGTCCAACAGGAGTTGGTAAGACTGAAACAGCCAAGGTTCTGGCAAAAGTATATTACGGAAGCGAGGAACATATTTTACGTTTTGACATGGCTGAGTATTCAGGGGGAGAGGGACTTGAGCGTCTCATTGGCTCAGTTTCTAAAAATATTCCAGGAAGCTTAACAACAGCAATCAAGAATAAGCCTGCGAGCCTCCTTCTACTTGATGAAATAGAAAAAGCATCCAGTGAAATTTATAACCTTTTCCTATCGCTTTTGGATGAAGGTGTAATTACGGATGCATTTGGAAAAAAGATTTTGTGCCGTAACTTATTTGTAATAGGTACGTCAAATGCAGGTGCCGAATATATACGCGGGGTGGTAAACCGAAATGTTAAAGGAAGTGAATTACAAAATTCGGTAGTAAATTACGTGATGGAAAAAGATATCTTTTCTCCCGAATTCATCAATCGTTTTGACGGAGTTGTTGTGTACGAACCTTTAGGGAAGGGAGATCTTGAGAAAATTGCGAAGCTTATGCTATCCGACTTGGTTGAGAATTTAAAGAAGAAAAATATTCAACTTACCTATACAGATGAAACTGTAAAGAAACTTGCTGAGGATGGGTTTGATCCTGCTTTCGGCGCAAGGCCCATGAGGAGAATTGTTAATATTACACTGGGGGACTTAATAGGGCGTTCGATTCTTTCGGGTGAGATTCAAGGGGGAGAAACTATTAAGCTTCTTCCGGGAAAAAATAAAGAAGAGTTTTCTTTTGAGAAAATGATCTAAATTTTCTTCATGTACCGCTAGATATACTTCTTTTGAAAATTGCCCCTTTTATTTCGGCTAAATTTAGAGTTACTATGGTTATGAGAGAATTTTTAGCAAAGAAGTAACAACAAAATTTAGTTGTACCGCTGGGTCGGTGAAGTTTTGTGTAAAAAAATTTAATCCGCCTTCGCGAAAATCCTGAGCAAAGTCGAAGGATGGATAGCCTGGTTGGGTGCTTTTCGCTACGGCAGGACTTTAAGCTATGAGTTCCGAAACAAAAAAACCTTTCGTGAAGAAGGATAGAAGCCGAGGGCTCTTAGCCCTCGGAGCTTCACTTAATAAACGGTTGATATGTCTTTAAGAGTCTTAATGCTTGGTTGGGAGTTGCCTCCTTTCAATAGCGGTGGTTTGGGAGAAGCTTGTTTTGGCTTAGCCCGAGCATTATCTAAAAAAGGCGTACAAATTACTTTTGTTCTCCCCAAAAAACTGGATGTCCACATGGACTTCGCTGATCTTATCTTCGCAGATGTTGATGAAGTAGCTGGAAACTTAGCCGGCGCATATACAACAAATGACTCTTGGTCTAGTCTTTTCCCTACGAATGCTTTCCCACCCGCACAAGACTATATCGGAGGCGCGCTTAAATTTGCAGAGAAAATGGGACTTTTAGCAAAAAGATATAAAGGTTCAATAGACGTGGTTCACGCTCACGACTGGTTGACATATCCGGCGGGAATGGTTGCAAAAAGAGTATTAAACAAGCCGTTAATTGCTCATGTTCACGCAACAGAGTTTGATCGTACAGGAGGGCACAATCCAAACCCAATGGTTTATGCAATCGAGAAAAAGGGATTTGAGATTGCTGATAAAGTACTACCTGTCGGAGGATTTATGAAGGACGTCTTGATCGAAAAATATAACGTTGATCAGGATAAAATTCAAGTCGTTTATAACGGAATAGATGACTGTCGACGCGATTTGGCACCCGTACTAACCGCCTTTAAAGAACTCGGCTATAAAGTTGTTCTTTTTTTGGGGAGGATCACCTTACAAAAAGGTCCAGAGTATTTCGTAAGGGCCGCAAAACGGATTTTAGATTACGAGCCAAAAACTATTTTTGTAGTTACCGGGTCCGGAGACATGGAAGGATATATGATTTCGGAGGCTGCAAGACTTGGGATACTTGATAAATTTATATTTACAGGGTTTTTGCGAGGAGAAGAAAGAGATCAAATATATCAAGCAGCGGATTTGTACGTGATGCCGTCTGTATCTGAGCCCTTCGGAATTACTGCCTTAGAAGCTCTTGTAAATAAAACTCCTCTATTGATCTCAAAACAATCGGGTGTATCGGAAATTCTTAAAAACGCATTAAAGGTTGACTTCTGGGACGTTGAGGAAATGGCGAATAAAGCAGTAGCAGTTTTAAAATATTCAGCCTTAAAAAGTGATTTACAAACGGAGGGTCAAAAAGAAGTCAGATTATATAGTTGGGCAAAAACTGCCGATCAGGTTATAAATGTTTACAACCAGGTTGTGCACTGAAATATGGCATCTGTATGTTTGTACTTCCAAGTCCATCAGCCAATGCGAGTAAAGCGCTATAGAGTTTTTGATGTTGGTTGGGATCATGATTATTTCAACGACAATACAGAAACGAATCTTAACAACAAGAAAGTACTAGCAAAAGTAGCAGCAAAGTCGTACCTTCCAACAAATACAATTCTTCTTAAGCTTTTGGAAAACCATCCTGAACTTTCCTTAACTTACTCATTCTCGGGAATTTTACTCGAACAGCTTGAAAAAGATTTTCCAGAAATTCTTGATTCTTTCAAAAAGCTTATTAACACTGGAAGAGTTGAAGTCCTTTCTGAAACTTACTACCACTCTTTGGCATTCTTTTACTCACGGAAAGAATTTGAAAGGCAAGTTGAAATGCACAAAGCCAAAATAAAAAGAGTTTTTGGTGTTACTCCAAAAGCATTTCGTAATACTGAATTAGCATATACAAACGAACTGGCTAAATGGGCGGATGAAAAAGGATTCACAGCAATTTTAGCTGAAGGGTGGGATTCGTTTTTAGGATGGCGAAGTCCTAACTTTGTCTACAAACCCAAAGGTACGAAAAAAATTAAGACACTACTTAAAAATTACAAACTTTCTGATGATATTGCCTTTCGATTTTCCGAGAAAAGCTGGAGTCAGTGGCCGCTTACTGCCGATAAGTTCGCAGATTGGGTATCAAGAATCAACGGAAATGGGCAGGTTGTGAATCTTTTTATGGACTATGAGACTTTTGGAGAACACCAGTGGGAAGCTAACGGTATTTTTGAATTCTTGCGGCAACTCCCTACCGAAATTTTGAAACACCCGGACAATAATTTTTTGACTGTGAGCGAGGCGGCAAAAGCTTATCCTGCAATGGATGAAGTAGATGTTCCATATATAGTTACTTGGGCTGATACGGAAAGGGATTTGTCCGCCTGGGTAGGAAATGCCATACAAACTTCGGCAATTTCACTTCTTTATTCTTTAGAAAAAACTATTCTTAAAGCTAATGACCCTGAGTTAACCCATGATTGGAGGCGCCTTCAGACTTCGGACCATTTTTACTATATGTGCACAAAATGGTTCTCAGACGGGGACGTGCATAAGTATTTTAATCCTTATGAAAGCCCATACGACGCTTTTATTTCATTTATGAACGTCGTTAGCGATCTAAAACTTCGTATTGAAAAAAAGAAGCAACCGCAAAAGTCGCTAAATAAAAAGAGGAAGCACATAGAAACTTCAAGAAATTTTCCTAATAGCATCGGAATTTAATTTTTTTGTTAATGCCAAAATCAATAAATCTTGGTAATGGGTCAGTTCTTGTCGGACTGGATGCGTTTGGTCAAATTAAGGATTTCTATTTTCACTATGCAGGTTTGGAAAATCATGTGACTGAGCATTTGACCCACAAAATAGGGCTATTTGTTGAAGAGCAGTTTACTTGGTTAGACGATGGTTCTTGGAAGGTAAAAGTGGCTTCTGAAAAAGATACAATGGCCTCAGATATAACAGCTTCTAATGAGAACTTAGGTCTCGAGCTTCATTTTACAGACATAGTATATAACGAGGAAAATATCTTTATTCGTCAAATAAAAGTAAAGAACCTTTTTGATCGATCCCGAAACTTGAAACTATTTTTTAATCAGCAATTTAATATATCGCAAACCCATACTGGAGAAACAGCTTATTACGATCCAAGAGATAAGGTTATTATCCACTACAAAGGAAGAAGGGTTTTTCTATGTAATGCCTATTCAGATGAAGGTGGTTTTTCAGAATATAGTGTTGGTCTTTTAGGAATAGAGGGGAGAGATGGAATATATAAAGACGCAGAAGACGGAAAATTATCTGGAAATGCTATCGAGCATGGGCAAGTAGATTCAGTTATTGCGATGGCAATTGATATAAAACCAAAAGCAGGAAAAGAGGTATTTTACTGGATTTGTGTTGCGAAATCTCTTAGTAAAGTAAAAGATTTAAATGAACAAATTATCGGACGTTATCCTCTTCAAATAATTAATTCGACGAAAGATTATTGGAGTGCATGGGTGAAAGTACAAAACTTCAGCTTCTTTGGACTAGGTCCAGGAATTGTTGATCTTTTTAATAAATCGCTTATTTATATACGGACACACGTGAGCAAAAACGGTGCAATTATTGCGTCGGGAGATTCGGAAATGTTGCAGTTCGGACGTGATTATTACGAATATGTTTGGCCGAGAGATGCTGCTTTTGTTGCAATTGCTTTAGAGAAAGCAGGGGATTTTAACGCCTCCCGTCGCTTTTTTAGATTTTGTAACGACGTTTTAACCGAAGAAGGCTATTTTATGCATAAGTACAGACCCGATAAATCACTTGGTTCTTCTTGGCATCCTTGGATTCGAGAAGGACAAAAACAATTTCCAATTCAGGAGGACGAAACCGCCCTTGTTGTTTATGCTCTTTGGAAACATTATGAACTTTCGAAGGATGTTGAATTTGTTGAGGAAATCTATAACAATCTGATTAAAAAAACTGCAGATTTCATGGTTAGCTATAGAGACGAGAAAACTGGGTTACCAAAAGCAAGTTATGATCTTTGGGAACATTCATACGGTATTTCCACATTTACTTCTTCAAGTGTATACGCTGCACTAGTAGCCGCCGCTCGTTTTGCAAACCTACTAGGTAAATCAGAAAGTGAAAAAACCTGGTCAGAAGTTGCAGAAATTATAAAAAAAGCTATTTTGAAATATCTTTACGATGATGTAGAAGGCGTGTTTTACAAACTACTCGATACATCTGACGCGCAGCCAAAGATTGATAAGACAATAGATATGTCGAGCGTTTACGGAATCTATAAATTTGGAATACTTCCGGTTGAGGATAAGATAATAAAAAAGGCCGTTGAAAAAACAATTGAACGTCTTGAAGTTAAAACCGAAGTTGGAGGAATGGCTCGGTTCGAAGGTGACGTTTACCACCACAAAGGTGGAAATTATCCGGGGAATCCGTGGATTATCACGACAATGTGGCTTGCACAATATTATATACAACTTGCAAAATCAGAAAGTGATATGGGGGAGGTACGTCGTTGGGTTTCTTGGGCGGTAAAATACGCAAATCCTGCAGGCATTTTGCCTGAACAACTTGATCCATATTCTGGGATTCACTTGTCGGCTTCGCCTCTAGTATGGAGTCATGCTGAATATGTTACTACAATAATTAATTATCTCGAAAAACTCGAAGAACTTGGTGTTTGTAAAGCTTGTTATCCTATTACATGAGTCAGTGTATCAGTCAATCAGTAATCCAGTATTCCAGTCAGACCGGTATTCCAGTATTAAACTGGTTAACTGACATACTGGCTAACTGGCCCTACTGGAATACTGGTTAACAGAAATTTATGGATTTTCTATTCGATGTTGGTGGAACAAAAATGCGGCTTGCATCTTCATATGACGGTGAGAACTTTCATGAAGTTAAAGTTTATAGGACCCCTTCCGACTTTGAAGAAGGAATGAAAATTTTCAAAGAATTTATTGACAAAACCGATACTTCAAGCGTGGAGAAATGCGTTTGTTGTGGTTTGGCAGGAGTCTTGGACAAAGATAAAAAAATGTTAGTCTCAGCACCCAATTTATCAGGTTGGATTGCAAAGCCGATAAAACAAAGACTTTTGGAAATGACTAATGCGAAGGTTTTTCTTGAAAACGACGCAGATCTTGGAGGTTTAGCTGAAGCCGTTAAAGGAGCTGGTCGAGGATATTCAATAGTTTCCTATTTGACCGTGGGTACAGGCGTGGGAGGAGTTAGAATAGTAGATCAAAATATCGATAGATCCACAAGCGGTTTTGAGCCGGGACACCAATTCATTGACACGGATGGATCATTATTTACAAATGGTAGTGCTGGTCGCCCAACTACCCTTGAAGATGCAGTTTCAGGGACTGCACTTAAGCTTCGTTTCAATAAGGCTCCAGAAGAAATAACAGATAGTTCGGTTTGGCTGGATTTTGAAAAATACCTTGCAATTGGAATTGCGAACACAATTGTTCATTGGTCGCCTGAAGTTGTTGTTTTAGGAGGCGGAGTAATGCAGGTTAGTTATATATCAATTGAGCGTATTTTTAATAATGTAAGGGAAGTCGTTAAGATTTTTCCACAACTACCCGAAATAAAGAAAGGTATTCTTGGAGACGAGGTTGGACTTTATGGTGCTTTGATTCAGGCAAGACACCTTCGCTAAATTCTTGCACACAGAGAACGTTTGTAATGGGTCTTGA
>MGHC01000030.1:23313-23444 GCA_001793015.1 Candidatus Woesebacteria bacterium RIFCSPLOWO2_01_FULL_39_10 | reverse complement strand
TGTAGGATATGAATTTCTTATATTCCATGTCAGCCATTCCAGCAACGATTGGTACAAAAGTTCGAACTGATGGAACAAAACGAGCGAGTACTAGCGCTTTTCCGCCGTGTTTTTCGTAAAATTTGTGAGCT
>MGHC01000030.1:0-23283 GCA_001793015.1 Candidatus Woesebacteria bacterium RIFCSPLOWO2_01_FULL_39_10 | reverse complement strand
GATTCACGACGTGCCATTAACCATTTGCCAAATTTGCCGCCCATCCAAAAGCCTGTTGAGTCTCCAGAGATCGCGGCCACAACCATAAGAGGAACTAAAATTCTTATATCCAAAAACCCTTGCGATGCCAGAAAACCTGCCGTGAATAGTAAAGAATCACCTGGGAAGAAAAACCCGAAAAAAAGTCCTGACTCTGCAAAAACAATCGCAAAAATTCCAACATATCCGACGGTTTTTATTAATTCTAATAGGTTCAAATGGGGGATTGGCATCGAAAGTTGATTGTAACTAATAGTTATTCCTGCGACAAGGATTGATTCGCAAGTGAGTAAATAATTCCTTGGGCGATATTGGCGTTACTAGGAATTATATGAGGACTTTCCAAGTGTTTTGCAATTGTTGTTACATTTAAAAATGCTTTATCAATTCCCCACATATAACCCCATTGGAATGGGTACATTTCTTCTCGTTTTATGTAGGGGATAGGGATAATCTGATTCATAAACTCTCGTAAGTGATGAGAATAAGTTTTGTAAGGATGAGTAATCGAATCTTCGTGAGCTTTTAACGGCATACTTATTGCTTTCATTAGGTCAATTATGTTTGAAGATCCGTAAACAATAGGAATATTATGTGTTTTTTTAAGTGGAATAAGCTCATGAAGGATTAACCTTTTCATCTTTTCAATTTCGGAAAGTTGCGTAAAGCCGTTTGGATTACTGGGATCTTTTGTGAAGTTGTCGTGTAAAAATTGAGCGCCAGTTTGCATCATATGAATTTTTTTCAAATTGTGTTTGTCACCGATAAGAATCTGGACACTACCGCCTCCCATATCAAGAACCGCGTATTCTTTATTTTCCGGAAAATCCCTAAGAGCTGCCTGGAAAAAAAGTTCTGCTTCCTTTTTTTGACTTATACTATCAACTTTGAAGCCTACCTCTTTTTTAATTTTTTCTTTTACAACACTTCTATTTTTAGCTCTTCGCATTGCGTGAGTTGAAACTATTTTAAAATTTTTGACGTTATGTTTTTCCAAAAGTAATTTAACTCGTTTTAGTTCATTTATTGTTTTAAGAAGATTTTTTTCAAGAACCCTACCTTCGTTTGCATCCATTTCGCAGCCAAAGCAGGTAAGTGTATTTGAAGAGTAAATTTCTTTTAATTCGCCATTTTTGGAAGTCGATGCGATTAACGACTTTACTTTTAAAGTTCCGATATCGATAACGGCATATCTTTTCATTAGTGAAATTATACTCTTCAGGAGGAAAAATATATAAATTTTTCCCTAAAGTTGATATAATACTTGAACCCTATAATATACAAATTATGAGTGTAGAACGTTACTTAAATGTACCGGTTGCCGTTGGAATAGGGGCAGCTTGTGATTTACCAACTCTTACTTACGAAGTGGGGAGTCATTTGGCATCTCAAACTGAGTGTCATGGTTTTAATCCGCTTCCAGAAGACATTTTAAGTGACTTTGATCTGAAAATTTCTAAACGCGAGGGTGTTCGAGCTTCAGGCCTAAAAAGGGACTTTGGAATAACTAGGGCTGATATTATGATTTACTTTGCAAGTTTTGTCGACGTTCATCGGCTTCCCGAAGTTGATAAGTTATTAAAATTTGAACCAGAAAGCGTTAAGTTAATTGAAAATGTAGAACAGTTGGCCAAAAATGGCAGTCCTCTGTCGCTTTCTGAACAATTGGAGGTCGCCTTAGATGAGACAGACAATGATATTACAAAGGCAGTTTTGGCATTGGCAATAGGAACAAGAGCTATGGCAAGGGGTGTTGATAATCGACTTATTTCAAGTACACAAATAGATAAAGATAGGATGGAGAACTGGAAGGACTGTGTCAAGGCTTTCGGTAACGCTGATGAATTAGAAGACTCTGCAGGGGACACATATCATTTTTGGCATGGCGTACTTACAGGAATGAGTAGACAGGAAGCAGTTGACCCGGCTCCAATTTGTCGTGCGAAGCAATCGTTGTGCGACTTTATTTATAACCGTACAGCTTTAGCAACAGAATTTTTTAGACATAGAGTTTATGGAAAAAACGGAAATACACACGAGCTTGTAGATAGACTAGGTTACGAAGTAGGTAGAGCATTTATGGGGATATATGGTGGAAATAGTGAAGGGTCTTAAATGATTCACTAAAATGAATGAACGTCAACAAGTGTCGCCGGAAGTTTTGGTTAAGTTAGGCCTTGACCCACAAGGATTTTCAGTCGAATGGAATGGCGATGGGTCACGAGTCCAAAAAGTATTGGGGAAATGTCCAGATTGTGGTATTTCTAGATTTGCTTACAGAGACAGAGTAACTGGAGTTAGAATTCGAGCGATGTGTCCCAAACCAGGCCAAGTAGGAAGCGAGAGCTGTATTTGGGGCGGCCGTGGTACATTACCTTTGGGTGAAGAATAACATTACATTTTTGGTAATCGCAGTTCGTAAGCTTTTTCAATAAATATTAGCTGGTCTTTGGGAACGATTGGTAAGTCATCAAAAGAAAAAAGTCTGGCTTCTTTAACCTCGCTTGATGGTTTAAATTCGCCTCCAATGAATGATCCTATGTAAATTATCTCAATGCGGGCGCTCGTGCGGTCCGTGCGTATTTTCAATCGTTCATCTGCAGTTATTGTTAATCCCGATTCTTCCATTACCTCCCGCTCAATTGCCTCTTTGGGATGTTCTTTTGCCTTGATATAACCTCCGGGGAGTGCCCAAGATTCTCCGTTGCGATAGGTGTGTCTAAAAAGAAGAATCCTATTTTCTTCATCAAAGAAAATTCCAGCAACGCCTATCAAAAACTGATCACTAACTCTTCTAACGAAAAAAAGTTGAAGATTTTTTGGAAGTCTTAAGATTTTCCAAATACCAAGAAATAATGTTTTCATTATCAAATAGAATCTTCATCAAATTCCTCTCCCAATTTTGCTTTTAACTTTGTATTTTCAAGTTCAAGTTTATGGACATTTTTGGTCAATTCGACGTTTTCTTCTTTTAATTTTTTTGTTTCATCTTTCATTTCGCTTTCGGTTAATTTCGCTGACAAATCACGAGTGACGTAAATAATAAAAGCGGAAAAAAGGGACAGTAGAAGAGAAACAAGGACAACTAGATATAATGGGACATCAGGAAGAAAATATCGGCCAAAGTTGAGGGTGACTGGCCCCGTATTTTGGGTTGCGAAAATCGCGAATCCTAATCCTAATACTACCGTTATGATTAGGGTAACTATATTTTAATCATAACATAGACAATGAAGGAGTTTGAAAAAAAGTACTTGAAATTTTATTTCTTGTTGTGTTATTGTTAATTTAGTGTTTAGAAAAAGAAAAGGTTTCGAATTCATAGTTTTACTTACCGGAACTATTATTTTAGCGGTTACAGTATTAATGTTTCAAAGGGGTCTTTTTTACAGAACCGCAAGCGCTACGTACACTTGGTCAACCGGCCAGCAAGGGTATTGATTTTTTTTCACTCTCCACATCTGACTTCCTATAAATATGATCTTTGCTTTACAAGTAGAGTTTGAGTAAAATAGCGTCTATGCTTTTAGATGACTTACAAAGATTAGTCCCACAGGTTATAGATAGGAAAAAACAATTCTTACGCGAGGAATTTGGAAGCGACTTAGGTTATCCAATAAAGGGGGTAGTTGTAGTTGGAAGTGTGGCCGAAAGAAGGGAGAGGTCCGGCAGCGACATAGATGTTTACCTTCTTTTAAATGGGGAATGAGATGCCGAAGATTTTTTAGGCGAACTTACGGAAGAGTTGTCTAAAACTACTAACAGGAATGATTTATATATCGATAAAATAGGCACCGTTAGATTGGATCGTGGGCAAAGTTTTACTCCTGATACTTGGCCTGGTGTGGAGAGGGGGAAAGAATATACTCACAGCGGTTACGAAGTTATAAAAGTTGATTAGTAGTTTTGAATATAGAAAAAAATTCAAGACTAAATTAAGTCATTGACCGAGGTGGATTCACTGATGTATAATGCGCTTTGCCAAGCTTAGCTTGGTCTTAATGCCAATGAAAAGTTGATCCAGATGGGTTTTTTCGCCGAAAGGCGAAAGGCAAATTCAAGCCACCGTCTGGTGGCTTTTTTGATTCTTTTGACAATTTTAAAAATAGTATCAAACCCTTCCGAAGCTTTATGCGAAGGAGGGTTGAAGGGAATCTCCAACTTTGTTGGAGTGCTCTTTCCCTCCGCAACTTACTTTAAGTCTTTTTAGAACTATTCGTTCACGACTTAAAGGGCGTTTGCTGGAGGGTGCATCGCAAATTGCGATGCAATTTGCTCCTTAACATTTGAATATTTACTGGACAAGTGAAGTGAATTTTATTCTGCTTCATGGTAATTAGACGGTCCTTTCATACTTAACGTATGAGAGACTTTTCCGTCACTATTTGAGGATTTGATCCTGGTCCAGGACGAACGCTAGCGGCGTGCCTTAGGCATGCAAGTGGGTCGGTCCGCAGGACCGAACTGTCAACTGTTAACAAATTAACAAATTGACTAATTAAGAATATGATAAGTTGTGAGAACTTTCAGGTTTCTGGAGTTTCAGGTATATAAAGACAGCAAATCTTTTTACAAGAAATGCATATTTATAACAAAAAGTTTTACTAGAAACTATTGGGAACTTAAAGACCAGCTTTTAAGAGCAGCACTTTCGGTTTGCCTTAATATCGCTGAAGGTTCAGCAAAGTATTCTGACAGGGACTTCAAAAGATTTTTAGAGAATTCTTTGGGGTCAATCAATGAATGTTTAGCCTGTCTGGATATTGCTAACGACAATAAGCAAATATCAAATAAGAACTTCGAGGAATTAAAATCTAATGCTGAATCCATAGCAAAGCAACTTGGTGGTTTAGCTAAAAAACTTCGAAATTCTTCTTAATAGTTAAGTTGTTAAATGTTAATTTGTTGTAGGTTCTGTCCTGTGGACAGACGCGAACGGCTGAGTAACACGTAGGAACCTACCCATTGGTTGGGAATAGTCCACCGAAAGGTGGGGTAATACCGAATAAGTCCCGAGAGCAATCGAGGGAGAAAGGGCATAACTGCCCGCCGATGGAGGGGCCTGCGGCCTATCAGCTAGTTGGTGGGGTAACGGCCTACCAAGGCTACGACGGGTAGGGGGCGTGAGAGCGTGATCCCCCAGAATGGCACTGAGATACGGGCCATACACCTACGGGTGGCAGCAACCGGGAATCGTGCGCAATGGACGAAAGTCTGACGCCGCGACGCCGCGTGAAGGATGAAGGCATTCGTGTTGTAAACTTCTTTTGCCGTTGGGGAGACCTTACGGCGAATAAGCACCGGCTAACTCCGTGCCAGCAGCAGCGGTAATACGGAGGGTGCAAGCGTTGTCCGGATTTACTGGGTGTAAAGAGTTCGTAGGCGGTTTGGAAAGTTGTTTTTCAAAGACCGAGGCTCAACCTCGGAAAGGGGGACAATACTCCCAAACTTGAAGAGTGCAGGGGCTACTGGAACTTACGGTGTAGGAGTGAAATCCGTTGATATCGTAAGGAACACCGAGGGCGAAGGCAGGTAGCTGGGCACTATTTAACGCTGAGGAACGAAAGCCAGGGTAGCGAAAGGGATAAAATGTTAGTCCCCATGGATAGTAATATCCATGCTTAAACTGACTATATCGGTGAAACACCTTGTATATTTCGGATATTTTTTGGTATTCTGAAATATGAGGCCAACACCGAGGGAAGTTTGTTCAAATCTTAAATCCAGTTTCAAGTTAACACCAAATCAAAAAGCAGTTTTGATAGGAACTATATTGGGAGACGGAAATATTCGACTAAAAGGAAAGTTTGCTCGTTTACATATAAAACATTCGGCAAATCAACTTTTCTTTGTCAAATATAAAAGACGAGTATTTTCAAATATTTCTACAATGGGTGTAAGTGTATTTACACAAAGAGTAGGCGAAGTCGACTACAATTTTGCTGAATTTGTTACACTTACACATCCAATTTTTTTAGAATATTATCACCTCTTTTATCCTAACGGTAAAAAGAGAGTTCCTCGAGAAATAGAGAAATTGCTTTTGGATCCTTTGAGTTTGGCAATGTGGATTATGGATGATGGCTCAGCAGAGTATGCAGGACTATCTATCCAAACCCATTCTTTTGAGCCAAATGAAGTTTCACTTTTAAGGGAAACGATTCAAAGGAATTTTGGAATTGAAACAGGAGAAAGGAAGAATAAAGGTAAAATAATTATTTATTTTCCGAAACATACAATGCCAAGTCTTAGAAATTTGATAGGCAAACATATACTTTCCGAATTAAAATATAAACTATTACCTTATTCAGAAAGAATAAACCCCGTAGAGACTGTACGTCGGGATCCGCCAAAGGCGGATTATGATACAGTCCGATCTGCATAGTAATATGTAGAGCTTTACAGAAATGTTAAAGCCACCCGCCTTAGGCGGGGAGTAACAAATTGTAGAGACCCCTGTAGTCCTGGCCGTAAACTATGCTCGCTAGCGATTTGTCCCGCAAAGGATATATCCTTTGCGAACAATTAACAGTTAATAATTTAACCAATTGACAATTTTTTCTAGATTCTGTTAAGAGTTAATTTTGTTATTTTGTTGATAGTTGCAAAAAACGATATGTTTTTTGCGGGATGAGTCGCGCAAGCTAACGCGTGAAGCGAGCCACCTGGGGAGTACGGCCGCAAGGCTAAAACTCAAAGGAATTGACGGGGACCCGCACAACCAGTGGAGCATGTGGTTTAATTCGAGACGAACCGAAGAACCTTACCTAGGTTTGACATGCTATCGTTTTATTCCGATAGAAATATTGGGAGATCCTTCGAAAGTTGGATGATAGCACAGGTGTTGCATGGCTGTCGTCAGCTCGTGCCGTGGGGTGTTCCCTTCAGTGGGGTAACGAGCGCAACCCCTGCCGTATGTTAGATTATCCATACGGGACCGCCCGAGTCATTCTCGGGAGGAAGGTGGGGACGACGTCAAGTCAGCATGGCCCTTATACCTAGGGCTACACACATGCTACAATGAAGCCGACAATGGGTTGCCAAGTCGAAAGGCGGAGCTAATCCCATCAAACGGCTTCTCAGTAGGGATTGGGGGCTGCAATTCGCCCTCATGAACGCGGAATTGGTAGTAATCGCAAATCAGCTATGTTGCGGTGAATACGTTCTCGGGTCTTGTACAAAATAAATTGCGCCTTCCGGTCATAATTTTTAGTTGGTGAAAGTCCAATACAAGAGAAATAAGCTCTTGGAAGCAAAATAACATCCATCAGCCGTGAGGCGGATGAGAAAAGGGTTAAAGTAGTAATTCTTAGCTTGAAGTTGAGACGGCTTAATAAATTGACGATCCTACGTACAGATGGAGAAGTCACTTATTAGTATTAATTTATTAAGTAATTGAGCTCAAGATAAGAATAAAGTGAAATTATGATTACGAAGGGAGATCTGGTATTGACTTTCGGATTTATTTCGGTAAAACTGAAAGTAGGAATGTATGTGAATATATCCCAATTAGATATCAGAAGTCTGCAGTGTTTATAGTACCCTCCAGTTTATTGAAGGGGAAGAAACACTACTGTTTATGAATAAGCTTAATCCAGATTATATTTGTGGCTTAGTGGATGGTGAAGGTTGCTTTTGTGTAAGCATTTCAAAGCACAAAACAAAAAGGCTTGGATTTGATCCAAGATTAATATTCGAAATTGAAATGATCATAGAAGACAAGCCTTTACTTGAAACTCTACAAACAACATTAAAATGTGGCAATATTTATATCCTTAATTATAAAAGATATGGGTGGCGTCCACATGTGAAGTTTGCAGTTAAAAGCTACAAAGATATTTCTAAAATAATTATTCCATTTTTCAGAAAATATCCTTTGCAGAGCAAGAAGAAAAAAGATTTTGAGTATTTTCGCCAAGCTTATGAAATTTTTGAGAAAAAGGAGCATTTAACCTTAGAAGGATTAACAAAGCTTAGAGAGATTCAATCAAAAATGAATCTCAGAAATAAACTAAAACAGTCGTCCGCCAGGGTACGGGAAAACCGTGTGCCCGGTGGGGAGAGAAGTTTTATTCAGCAATGAAATAACTATCTCAGAACACCGCCCGTCAAGTTAGTGAAGTTGGAGATACCCGAACCTCGATTGTATCGTGGGAAGGTAGAGCCAGCGACAAGAATTAAGTCGTAACAAGGTATCCGTTCTGGAAGGAGCGGATGGATCACCTCCTTTCTAAGGAGCGTGAATATGTCACACCCCCCCTTAAGACGTGAGTTTAGGATTATAAACCGCGTTTGTAAGATACCGACAATACAGGTACTCCTCCTTTGCATAAAGCTTCGGAGGACAAGCCATGAGGCAGAATAAAGTTCACATCAGAGTTTCAACCTTTCTTTAAGAAAGAAAGGTTGGCAAAGAAAAAATACAAATATAAAACCCGCAAAGAATTGCGGGTTTTTTTGTGAAGAGAAGTTAGAAAAGTACTATTTTTTCTTTCCGCCTCCATTATTGGAGTGGTCAGACTGGCCTGGAGGGTTTTCATTTCCGCCACCTTGGTTGTTACATGGATTTCCTGGATCACCACAATCGCGGTTTTCATTATCGTCGTCATTGTCTCCTTTTGGACCATCAGCTACTCCGTCCCCATCTTTGTCATGTCCTGGAGGTGGACAATCAGGACCGTTTCCGACACCATTATTACAATGTTCAGCAGGTTCATCAGTTGCTGTAGCAGGAGGTGTAGGCGTTATTCGAGGAGTTGGTATTGGTTGTGTTCGCACCGGTGTTACCGTTGCAGGCCTTGTTGGTGTTGCAGGAGGGGTTAAACCTGGTACTGGAGTTTCGTCATCTTCTGGTTCTTCGGTTTCTGGTATAAATAGCGAAAGAGGATTTCTTTCAGCATCACAAAGCGGTAAAAATCTTCCACCAAAAACTCTTCCTTGTTGTACACCCTCATTTTCAGGATCTAAAGAGGGATTTTCTGGATCCGGTCTGTTGTCCAACTCGTAGGCTTCAATTCTGAAAGTACCATCATTAGAAATTACCATTGCAACCAAAAAGCTGTTATCTGTGTCGACCTTGTCTACTGTTTCGTTTTCCATTCCATCTCCAGTTGTTTCTTGCTCAGGTTCAAAACTTACTTGATATACACCTTCTTCTTGCTCAACTCTTGTTGCGGCAGGTATAGAAAATGTTGAACAAGCATCGAATTTATCATTTATAGTTTGCCATCTACCATCTGTATTGCTCTCTTTTATACCTAGATAATTATCAACCAGTTCGGTAAAAAGCGATCTTCTTTGTGCTTGTACATCCTTATCAGTTACAGGGTTATCTGATCCCTGAATTCTTAAGTATTCGTCTACGTATGAAAGTAAAACAGTATCAAGGCGGCGGCCGTTTGTTAACGTCCAAGCCCTGTAGTTTCCATCTTCGCCCTTTCTTGAAATAGGGGAGATTTGGTCGGTGCCTGACTCCCATTGATCTCTTTGAAGCTGCTCAGTTGTTCGTAAGCCTGTTAGATCTGATCCTGTAAACCCAAGCCCTTGACCGCCGTTTCTCCAGTCGAAATCTAGGTCCCGATCAGATAAATCCTTTACAGGAAGACTAAGCTGCGCATACATTCTGTCCTGTTTCGTGATATGTGGGTTAGTTTCAACTTCGTTTTCTCTGCCTCGCCAGTAGCTCGCGAAAGATGCGCGACTCACTAAATTTACTCCAGTTCTTTCGTCGCCTGCATTATTTTCCAAATCGCCACCAGCAGGATAGAGGGTAATAGTGTCTAAGGACATAGGAGCAATTAACCGTGGATCGAAAGAGGATGTTATTGCTGGACCTGGATCAGTAATTTCCCTAGCCACATCAGGACGAGCGTTCGCTCTTGGGCCATTAGCAGCAATTGCTATTGACAAAGTGGAATTTGCTAGTTCCTTAAACATGGTTTTTTTGGTCTTTGCTAAAAGTATTTTTGGATGTATTTTAGCGCTACCAACTCATTTTAGCAAAAGCAAAAGAAGAATATACCAAAAATTTTACTTAATGTCAAAGGTGATAAAAATGTAAAAATTTGTCGAAAATAAAAATGCCTGGAAAATGTGTATATTAGGGTATTATTCGGTTCATATTTTTTGTAAAAAGTTGAAAAACAAAAGAGTAAGTAATTTTATCGTAAACTTAAACTAAGACCTAGATTAAGAGATATTTTTGATCTAAAATTTTAAGTCAAATTGCTCGAAAACTTGCAGAAAATATTTTTTTAGCGGGCTGACCAGTAAGCAGCCAATGCAGTTAATCCACAACAAAGAGGAATAGCGCATCCGACAGAAGTAGCAATAAAAACACTACGAAATTTTCTGCTTGTTTCTGCAGCTTCTTCATAGGCTGAGAAATAATCCATAATAAATTGCTCTTCTTCTGAAGGAGATTTCTCTAATTCTGTAGGAGGAGTCTCTGGTGTAGGCGGCGTTCTCTCCGGATTCATAATCTGATGTAATTATAGGCCTAATTGTATTCAAAATCCATTTATGTTAAATTTGTGAGTGTTCGGGTGAGCGGCTCCCCGAAGAAAGCTCGCTTTTCGCGAGGCCTACATCCTCGTCTCAAAGTGTCGCTTCTACGGGGCAGGCAATGGTAGACCTGCCTGCCGGCAGGCAGGGTGCGTTCCTGATGACAACTGAAAATTGACATATAAAATTGCGAACATAATTTGGGCGATTGGTTCAGCGGTAGAAGCACTTTAAAAGTGACTCGCCTACGGCGAGAGCTTTCTTGAGGATTTCGAAGAAATCCGTGTAGGATACATCGGGCAACTAGTTCATCGGTTAGAACGCTTACCTGATAAGTAAGAGGTGCGTGGTTCGATTCCACGGTTGCCCACACGTAAGAAAGACCCTCCTTCGCTAAAGCTATAGAGGGCAAGGGGTGGATGGTTCGTTTACCCTACGCGAAGCCAAGTCTGACTTGGCGAAGTCGAAGGGACTCCATCATCGCCCACTACTAAAAAAAATAGAATTGATCTTCTAAATTTATATTGATGACTGGAGAATCTGATAGATTATTTGGGGGTGAAAAGAGCTTTAATAAACAGCGGGAAGGCCCAGCTGAAATTCAACTTGATCTTGGGGTTGGTGAATTACAAATAATCGGGGGAGAGGGCGGCGGATATGTATCTGTTGATCTGGGAAATGGAGTCACTCTTCATGACAGAAGGACTACAACTTTGTCGGCAGTTAAGAATAACCCAGCAGAAGCATTAGAGGAGATTAATAAACCAGCATACTTAACACATTATCGACCTATAAAAGGTGGAGGAGCTTTAATTGTTTTGGATCCCTTAAGGTCTAGTCAGATAGATCAAAGCCCCTATTTAAAACTAGGAAGTGGTCAACGACCTGATGGTTGGCGGCAGACTTGGGGAAAGAAGGGTTGCCCTTATTGGATTGCAAGAACAAGAAACAGGTAATTTTAGTCTGTTGACGGTTCTTATATTTCTGTTATACTACGCATTAGTAACCCGCCCGAGGCGGAATTAGTTTTGGGGTAATAAAAATATATTACTTGATGAAAAGCCAACAAATCATTCTTAAACCACAACTATTGGTAGTCTAGTGGAAAAGTAGAATAGGCTTCTTCAAGGCGTAAATTTCCCCAAGACTTTAGTTGCACTTTTAATATCAATGGAGTGATTCGGGCCTGAAGTTTTAGACGTAAGTCGCCGACTTGATCGGACTGGCTTGAGCACCAAATTTTGTGGAAAAACTGGGCCGTTAGCTCAGTTGGCCAGAGCGCTACATTTGCAATGTAGAGGTCGCCGGTTCGAACCCGGCACGGTCCACCCTTCGACGTTGCTCAGGGTAAACCTAACTTGGTAAGTAGGGAATGGTGGTTGGCCTCCGGCTCGGAGAGCGATTGAGTTTCTTCGCGAGCCACCACTCTCTAAATACTAAGTATCGATTTTGTACTTTGACATCTGAAGAGGAAAGTATATCCCCATCAATTTTTGATGGAGGATGTAGGCTGTAAGCCCCGAATAATCTTACTTTTTGCCTTAGTTCGTTTGAACTGCGGCTTAAAGAGCGATTTGACGGGGCAAGTCTGATATTAACGCAGACAGTGGATGCCTTGGTACAAGTTGCCGAAGAAGGACGCACATGGTTGCGATAAGCGTCGGGAAGCTGCCACGAAGCTATGATCCGACGGTGTCCGAATGGGGAAACCTAATCCCACTAAACGGGATTGTTTACACTCAAAGTTTGTGCCTTCGGGTACGATATAAAGTGTAAAACGGAGACCACCTGAACTGAAACATCTAAGTAAGGTGAGGAAGAGAAATCAACTGGCCTCGCTTGACGCAAGTCTAAGCGGGCGAGATTGCCTTAGTAGCGGAGAGCGAAACGGTAAGAGCCCAAACCGCTCCGATCCTTCGGGATTGGAACGGGGTTGTAGGACTTCGACATGGGATTGTATTTGGTAGAAGAATAGCTTGGAATAGCTAACCATAGAAAGTGAAAGTCTTGTAAGCGAAATCAAATACAACCCTAGGAGTATCCTGAGTACCCCGATACAAGTATATCGGGGGAAGCTGGGGGATCCATCCTCCAAGGCTAAATACAACTTGTGACCGATAGTGAACTAGTACCGTGAGGGAAAGGCGAAAAGAAGGGCGGGACGCCCAGTGAAATAGAACCTGAAACTGTTTGCGAACAAACCGACAGAGCTGTGTACAGCTCTGAACTATTAACTTTTAACAAATTTACAAATTAACTAAATATTTTTCCGAGTTAATTGTTAACTGTCAATTTGTTAATAGCTTTGCGCTGTACATGGTAATGTCGTGCCTATTGAAGAATGAGCCGGCGAGTCATTGCGTAGCGCATAGTCTAAGTTAGCATAAGCTGACGAAGACGTAGGGAAACCGAGTCTGAAAAGGCGATTAGTGCTACGTGATGGACCCGAAACCGGGTGATCTATCCATGAGCAGGGTGAGTCCCGACGAAGGTCGGGAGGAGGCCCGAACCGTTGTGAGTTGCAATTCGCTCGGATGACTTGTGGATAGGGGTAAAATGCCAATCGAACCCGGAGATAGCTGGTTCTCCCCGAAAGGTCTATAGGGACCGTGGTCATGTAAACTTATGGGTGGTAGAGCTACTGAATGGGCTAGCGAGAGGTAACTCAAGTTAGCTCAACCAAACTCCGAATAACCATAAGAGATCCGTGACTAGACAGTCTCATCGGGCTAAGCTGATGAGGCAAAAGGGAAACATCCCAGACTCTCAGCTAAGGCCTCTAAATCGTCCATCCTACGTCCGCTTTGCGGACTACGGAGGACCCTCCATAGCCTTGTGCGAAGGAGGGCAACTAAGTTTGAAAGGAAGTCGTAAACCTAAGACAGCCAGGAGGTTGGCTTAGAAGCAGCCACCCTTTAAAGAAAGCGTAACAGCTCACTGGTTAAGGTTTGCGGCGCCGAAAATTTATCGAGGATAAGTTGCGTGCCGAAGCTAGAGGTGTAGCGAAGCTACACAACTATTAACAGTTGACCAATTAACCAATTGACAACGATTGACAATTAACCATTCGTTAATTTGTGAATTTTGTTAAATGTTAATTTGTGAATTTTGTTGATGGTTGCGTAGCTTTGCTACGCGGTAGGGGAGCGTTCCACCGTTAGTGAAGTCACACTGTAAAGTGTGGTGGAAATTGTGGAAGTGAGAATGCCGGCATGAGTAGCGTACTAGAGAGGTGAGAATCCTCTCCACCGAATACCCAAGGTTTCCGTCGCGAGGTTCGTCCTCGACGGGTTAGTCGGTACCTAAGACGAGGCCAAAACGGCGTAGTCGATGGACAACTGGTCAAAATTCCAGTACTTACCTTGAATCGCCAACGTCGTGCATGGCACGAAGGACGTAAGGATTAAAAGAATAAGTGATAAGTCTTAAGAGAAAAGCCTTATTTGTTATATTTTGTATTTATTGTTTTTTGGAGACTATTCATTTATTACTTTATATTTTTATTTCTTTCGCGCTGTGTGCGATGAGCTGGGGGCTGACTGAACAGGATGTATGATGTCCCGATGTGATATCGGGATGTAAGTTGCAAGATAGTGGCAGCAGGAAAATCCGCTGAAACGATTAATCAAGCAATAATGCAAACCCTAGTCATTGATTGGGGGATTTCATCACATTCAGTTCACAAGAAAAGGCTCGCAGTGAGATTCAAGATAAGCCGTACCGCAAACCGACACAGGTGGGTTGGTCGAGAAGACTAAGGTGAGCGAGAGAAAGAGGTTCAAGGAATTCGGCAAAAAAACTGGACGTAAGTTCGCAAGATGTCCTGCCATGTACCATGCGCAAGCTTAGGTACGTGGTTGCAACAAAAGATTGCTAATCGACTGTTTATCAAAAACACAGGTCCGTGCAAAGGCGAAAGCCAAAGTATACGGGCTGACGCCTGCCCAGTGCCGGTAAGTTAAGGGGATCGGTGCGTAGCACCGAGGATATTAGGATTTCAAGATGATAGTGAGTAGTCAAATTTTTTTAAGACTATTCACTAAAATCCTATCATCTTAGTATCTTCAGTGCTACGCGCTGTGAACTGAAGCTCCGGTAAACGGCAGCAGTAACTATGAAATAGTCGTAGTTCTAAAACCTAGTCATGTACCAGAATAAATACGATACATGATGGTGAACTGAACTTTGTTATAGTTCACCACTATATGCTGGAATATCCGTACTGTAGTTAATTTCAAGTAGAATGAACTTAACGAACAGTTGAAGTATCTGACGCTACCATTTAAAATGGTAACAATGCGTTCAGTGCGGACAATCAGCAGGAAAGGCCTTCAAAAATTTCTAATTACTAATTTCTAATTAACCTAAATAATTACCCAATTTTGAAATTAATAAATTGGTGCTTTTTTAGAAATTAGAGCAATTAGGTCAATTAGTTATTATTGAGGGAATCCCCAGAGACTATACGCTAGGGTACATCCGTTTACGAATGTACATGATATAGTCCGACCCCTATAGCGATATAGGGAACCGTAATCAATCGGTCTAAAGTAACAATGTGAACTGTTCTACGGTAGCGAAGTTCCTTGTCGGGTAAGTTCCGACGCGCACGAATGGCGTCACGAGTTAGCAACTGTCTCGAGCCTCTACTCGGCGAAATTGCGGTGGCTGTGAAGACGCGGCCTACTTCCACCAGGACAAAAAGACCCCGTGGAGCTTTACTGTAGCTTGGCATTGTCTTGTGCGTGTCAATTGTTTAGCGTAGGAGGGAGCTTGTGCTTTGCACAAAGGATGTTAGGATTTTAGAATGATAGTGAGCAGTCAAAAACAAAAAAAGACTATTCACTGAAATCCTGTCATCTTATCATCTTTCGCGCAGAGCGCGAGCATCACTGAAACACCTCCCTTTGGGACGTGGCAAGACTGACCCAATGATCCTGCATACGGATCAGGAGACAGTGCTAGGTGGGCAGTTTTACTGGGGCGGTACCCTGCCAAAGAGTAACGCAGGGGCACAAAGGTTGGCTTAGTACGGATGGACATCGTACCTAAATGTGTAAAGGCATAAGCCAGCTTGATAGTGAGAGCTACGGCTCGAGCTAGTGCGAAAGCAGGTCTTAGTGATCCTCCGCAACCTATTGGACAGGTTCGGAGCTTAACGGATAAAAGCTACCCCGGGGATAACAGAGTAGTCGCACCCGAGAGTCCATATCGACGGTGCGGTTCGCTACCTCGATGTCGGCTCAGCGCATCCTGGGGCTGGAGAAGGTCCCAAGGGTCGGTCTGTTCGCCCGTTAAAGCGCTACGTGAGCTGGGTTCAGAACGTCGTAAGACAGTTGATCCCGATGACATATCGGGATGACAATGAGCTGTCTTTCCTATTGATATTTTGAACCTTTCAATTGAACTGTGAAAAAGAGAACTCTGTAAATATAGGATCCCAACCAGTTGGGAATAAATCTAGCTATATGCTGGAAACTCCGAGAATCTTGTGCTACCTTAAATTAAGGTGATAAAGCAACAAGTGCGGACAATCAGCAGGAAAGGTCAAATAGGTTTAATTAAATTTATTAAAATCGGATTAATATTAGTTGTATTTTACTTAATTGTAGATTGGATATTGAATAGGATAAGTGGTCCAAACGAATTATCTGATCTCGCTTTAAGAAAGATGACTTCAATTTTAATCTTGTGGATTATAATGTATTTTGTTTACAAAATAGTTCATAGAATTTACAAATCTTAACCTTTTTGAAATCCTCAACGACTATACGCCAGACCCTGAGTTAATCGAAGGGAAGATATAGTCTGATCTCCATGGCGACATGGAGGGTTGAAGAATCGTTCAGCCGTAAAAACAGACGTAATTTCATTTTTAATTTTCAACTGTAATTTTGCATTTTGAATTTTAAATTTTGATTTAATAATGTCGGACTCTATCCGGTGGAAGCGTTCGAGTCTTGAAGGGAGCTGGCCTCAGTACGAGAGGACCAGGCTGGGGGAATCCCTGGTGTGCCGGTTGTCGCGTCAGCGGCAACGCCGGGTAGCTACATTCCCACGGGATAACCGCTGAAAGCATCTAAGTGGGAAGCCCACCCTAAGATTAGGACTCGTGTCGTGCAGAGCACGAAGGATACAAGGATTAAAGATTAAAGGAATAAATGATAAGTCAAAGGACTATTCACTAATTCTTTTAGTCCTTATTCTTGTGTTTTTCGCGCTTTGCGCGACGAAGACCCCGAGAAGAAGACTCGGTAATTCCGGCAGGCGGTGGAAGCCCTGTAAAGGGTTAAGCCTACCTGATTCGGATTGGTTGATTTCAAACTTTTACAGCCTTCGTATTCGGTTTCTCTCATTTGAGAGGGCTCGGATACGAAAGGTTTTCCTCTTCAGATTTCAAGGAGCAAATTTAAATTTGCGACAAATCCGCCGACCAGCCGCTCTTTGGGTCGTATACGAACAGTATTGAAAAGACCCAAAGTAAGGCTAGGCGGAAGGGAGCAAGATTTTGTGCTTAGGATTCCGGTCTCGATAGCGGAGTGGTACAACCTGATCCCATTCCGAACTCAGAAGTTAAACGCTCCTGCGCCGACGATAGTATACCGGCAACGGTATGCGAACATAGGTCAAGGCCGGAATTCTGAGCACAAGGCAAAGCTTGGTAGCACACCCGCCCGCAGCACCTAAGCGCAGCTTTGGCGGGCGCGGTCGCCAGGTCTAACTCTTGCTCCTTTTTTTGTGATTTTCAATTTTGGACAAATATTTTTGGCAAAATTATTGACAGATAGATTTTTGATTGCCAAACTTAAGCAATGGACTTCTTTTTAGTTGTCTTATTTCCGGCGATTGCAGCACTTTTGATATACACCCTTTCATTATCCTTTTTACTAGCTTCATTCCTGTTCTTTGGAGTACCCGCTATTTATTTGTCGTTCAGAAAGCCGCAGATTGTTAAGAAATCTTTGTTATTTACAGTACTGATTGTTTCAACGGTTTCATGGGTGCTTGATCACATGGCGTTTTTGGATAAAACATGGTTCGTAGATGAAAGTGCTTTGAGATTACTGGGAGGGACTATTCCTATTGAAGACGTGATTTTTGGTTTTTTCTGGGCTTATTATGGTGTCGTATTCTGGGAGTATTTCTTGGATCATGATAAAAATAAGTACCGGTTTGATCCGCGAACCCGATATTTAATAGTGTTTTTGGGCGTAGCGCTCAGCATCTTTTTTGCCCTGTATTTTCTCGACTCTCCATGGCTAGTCCAACCTTACTTTTATTTGAAATTCGGGTTGACAGTTTTAGTTCCGCCCATACTCTTTGCGGTACTTAAGTTTCCTCGACTCATTCGAAGGCTTGCTGCAATTGGGATATACTTTTTCTTTCTGTCCTTAGTTGGAGAGCATATCGGTCTAACTTTAGGCCACTGGAGGTTTCCTGGTAATAATTACATTGCTACCGCTACTCAAGCAGGTCAGTTAATACCTTGGGAAGAAATTATATTTTGGTGGGCTCTTGGAGTTCCGGGGTTAATTTGTTGGTATGAACTCTTCGTCGATGACAGGAAATAGTTAAACACACTTTCTAACTCATTGTTAATTTAATTATTAAATATATAATACATATCTATCTTAAACTTTTATATCGTCTATGAGTATTTCAGAGTTAGTAGATGGAAGAAGGTTGGGTAATTATGTTAACGGAGCAGGTAGACTAGCTGCTACCATTATCCAACACCCAGAAATTTTTACCTCTGGTGGGAAAACTCCTATCACGGCCTCGATAGATATAGCTGCTAATTGCAACCTTCGCTGCAAGCATTGTTTTCTCTATGGTAAAGAACATGAACTCGCGGAGGTAGAAGATGAAAGATTTCTCGATCAGGTAAAAAATTTTAAGCAAGAACACCCAAGTATCTTTCATTCTAACTGGCTTGGCGGCGAACCTTTGTGGCGAAAAGAACTTTTAAGAAAGGCGGTAAGATTATTTCCCATTAACTGGGTAGTCACTAATGGTACTATTCCTATAGACGGGGAATGGTACAACACTGCATTTTTTATTTCTATCGATGGAACTCGAAAAATTCACAATCAAATCCGTCAGCCATGGAAAGCTGGGTCTTCTCAATACAGCGTATATGATAGGGCTAAACACACAGCCAATTCTGCCTCTGCGCCGACTTTTGTGCATACAACAATTAATCAACTTAATGCCCACACAATACCTGACTTGGTAAATGAGTGGAAAAATGATACTACAGTTGGCGGATTTCAGTTTAGTTTACACACGCCACAAAAAATTAGAACTAGAGAAAGTGGAATGAGCCCGATTGATGAAAGACTGTTTCTTCAACCTGAAGAGCGAAGTCAGGTAGTCGGAGTACTGCATGACTTAAAGGATCAGTATGGTAATTTCGTTCTTATGACACATGGCCAGATAGATTTACTTTCTCCGGATGCGCAGTTGGTTGCATACGGGAAAAATTGTCCGCTTCCTGATATGGTGGTGTCAGTCGATTCCCAATTTCAGCAAAAAAGTCCTTGTGTAATGGGCCCCGGGATGGATTGTAATAAGTGTGGTTGTATAGCACCGACAATGACTCATCAATGGAAAAATGGCGATGTTGGGTCTTTTCTCCTAAACGCGGGGACTTTCTTCAAACCTCCACAAAGGAATGAGTAAAAGTATTGACCTAAAAATTGTTTAGTTGTTTATTCAAGTAATTAGTTTTATAATATTCCAGTTAAATAGAGAGGTGGTTATGTTAAGTGGATTCGAAATCTCAATCAAAAGCTTCAAAATCTAAACCTTCAAAAAGGGAGGCTCAAACTATGGGAGAACTTCTTTCGATGTATGGAGGAAGTGGTTTCTCACATTCCGTTGGTGATAGGGTACGAGGAAAAATCCTTTCGATCGATGGTGCAAAAGTCGTTATTGATATTGGCGGAAAAAGCGAAGGAATGGTTGCAGAGAAGGCTTTTAAAGAGGCCGAAGAATTCATAAAAACATTGAAAATTGGAGACGAAATTGAGACAACTGTACTTGTACCGGAAACAAACGAAGGCTTTACAATTCTTTCATTAAGAGTAGCATCAGAAAATTCACTCTGGGGTAAGATTCAGGATGCAAGTGAGAAAGCAACACCAATAACTGTGGAAGGACTGGGAGTAACTTCTTCAGGCGTTACAGTTAACTTAAATGGCCTAACCGGTTTCATTCCCATGTCTCAGTTGGGAAAAGTAACCTCACAAAATCCTCAAGCTCTGATTGGCAAAAAATTTCAAGCAGTTGTCATCGATTACAGCAGAAACATTAGGAAGATGGTTCTATCCGAAAAAGAAGTAACCGAAGCTGGAGAGATTGCACAAGGTCGTACTGCTTTAAAGGAAATTAAAGAAGGACAGGAATTTGAGGGAGAAGTAACTACGATATACGATTTTGGTGCTTTTGTAAGAATTTGGACCAAAGGTCCATCTAGTCCAAAGGACCATCAACCTTTGGTTGAGTCCTCTGGACGAGAAGTACCGTTAAAAGGAAAAGTTAAAGCTAATATTCCACTTGAAGGTTTAGTACACGTTTCGGAACTTTCTTGGGAGAAAATTAGCGATCCGGGAAGTGTTGTTTCAGTTGGACAAAAAGTGAAGGTTGTAGTTGTTGGAAAGAAAAACGATAAACTGGCATTTTCTATTAAACAAAGAGAGAAGGATCCTTGGGATGAGGTAGCGACGCATTATACAAAAGACAAGAAAGTTGAGGGAGTTGTTTCTAAATTAACCGATTTTGGAGTATTTGTTAGTCTTGAGAAGGGTGTAGAAGGGCTAATCCATATTACGAAGATTCCTCCGGAAAAGAGTTTTTCCAGAGGAGATAAAGTACAAGTGTATATTGAAGAAGTTGATGCAAAAGCACGAAGAATTTCCCTAGGCCTTATACTCACTGCAAAACCTGTCGGTTACAAGTAATAACTCAAGCTACCTTACCTCTTTGTTGTTTCTTTCAGGCGCCTTTGATACTCTTCTTATTGATGAAGACAGTTTCACTTCTACCTTTTTTTGTGCTCACCACAATATTCTTATCAAGAATAATTGCATATTTAGTATTTCCAGTTATATTGGAACACGATGAAATAGTTGTATCAGAAATAAGTAAACTTCCTTTTGGAGAACTTTTGGAAACTGTTGCAGCAGAACCGCATCCGCCTGGGTTTTATCTACTTCTGAAGGCAATCCCATTTGAGGAAAAAAATCTTGTTAAAATTTTCCTTTCGGTCATCGGATTTTTTTTATTTACAGCTTCGCTTTTGGTTTGCTATAGAAAAGGTTTAGCACAAAAGTACGGATTTACTTTCGGATTAAGCCTTTTTTTGGCATCGAACCTTGTTGTGAGTGTTTTTTCCACACTAAAACAGGATATTATTTCCTTTCCCTTACTTTTGATCTTATTTTTCCTTGCAATATATCTTTTAGAGAAAAAGAAATTTGATATTAAGTCGTTACTATCCATTCATATTCTCTTAGTTATTCTTCTTTTCTTGGGTTATATTGCCTATGCCGTAGGACTTCTTCTAATCTTGTTGGTAACGGTTTATTACTATAAAGAAAAGATTCCGAAACTTCTTTTTGGATTTCAACTTTCGGTTTTGTTATTTTACATAATATTTTTTGGCTTTGAACAGATCCTTATTAATTCCGGAAGACTTGAGTGGATAAGAGGTGTGGAGAATAGTTTCGTCCATTCAGCCTCAAGATTTCTTACTGGAATGGTACCTGAGAGTTTGTCGATTGATGTGGTACTTTTAACTTTTTTCACTTTTCTTCTAGTTGGTTTAAGGCATATTTCCAAAATTAAAAAGAAGGAAGTTGGGTTTGGTTTGGCAATAATTTTTCTGATACTTTTCTTTTCCGCTTACGTTACAAGAAGTTTTGTTCGTGAACGATACACGATGTTTCTTTTTTTTCTATCTTCCCTTATCTGGGGTTGGGGAATAGCTGGGATTTCAAGAAAGTATAAGTTTCTTGTGCGAACAATTCCGTTTTTTATAGTTACACTATTGTTATTTAATATCTTACTCTTTACGTTCCAAAGAAAAGTTTTTGCAAAGAAAACAAAAGAACTTGACTCGATTCTAATAGAGAAATCGGAAGGTAAAAATATTGGCCTTTTATTTGAACACCCGACAATCGCTTTTACGTATAAAAAAGAACATAACCTTGGTAAAAATATAGTGCCTATTAACGTCTTTTCTCCAGGACTTTCAGAGAAAGATTTGGTCAATAGGAAATTTCTTTTAGCCGAAGCTAACTTTAATAACGTAAGTCAGAAAGATATAAAAGATAGGTTTGGAAAACTAAACCTGGATGGCTACTTTTATCTTTTTAGTAACCGCGAAAACGAAACTTTTGATCGAGAACGTCTGGTTTTCCGACAGATTGAAGTTTCTTGTAGAAAGTCTTTGGTATACCCTTTCGGGGGTTCAACAACTCTTTATCTTTTCGAAGAGTGTGATTTTGACTAGCCTGATGTGAAGTATGGTACACTTTGCCCATGGTTAGGACTAGATCTCAATACGTCTGCCAGTCCTGCACAATCTTAGCACTCGGCTTTTGGGAACTATTCGTTCACGCCTCGTGCTGCGATCTGGCAGGATTTCCACACAAAAGGAGGGAAAATGCCTAAAACAAGATCCTCTTTCGTGTGTCAACAATGTGGGTATTCACAAGTTGGGTGGGCGGGGAAATGCCCAAATTGTGACTCATGGGGAAGTTTGGTTGAAACTGTAATCGAAGCTTCTTCTGTCAGAAAAAAAAGTGGGGTTGGTGGAAAAAAAACGCAACCTTTATCTTTACCTTCAATTGAAGTAAAAAAGACTTCAAGAACAACAACAAAGATTTCTGAACTCGATAGAGTACTCGGGGGAGGGCTTGTAACCGGTCAGGTGGTTCTATTGGCAGGGGAACCCGGAATTGGGAAATCAACCATTCTGCTTCAGCTTGCTTCAAACCTTTCGGATGCAAAATCAATAGTTTTATATGTAAGCGGGGAAGAATCAGCCCAACAAGTAGCAATTAGAGCTCAAAGACTAGGGATTAAAAATAGGTTTTTGAAGTTTTTTGAGGAGACTGATACTGATGCAGTTGTGGAATCAATAGATGAGCTTATATCAAGTGGTCAGCCGTTAAGCGCAATAATAATTGACTCAATTCAAACAATGGCGACGATTGAATTGTCAGGAATGGCGGGATCAGTTGGTCAAGTGCGAGAAAGTGCTTTCAGGCTCGTACGCTTAGCCAAGGAAAGAAATGTTCCGGTTTTTATAGTCGGGCATGTAACAAAGCAAGGTTCAGTTGCTGGTCCTGCGGTACTGATGCATATGGTTGATACAGTACTTTGGTTTGAAGGAGATAAAAGCTTAACCCTTCGCTTGCTCAGGGCAGTTAAAAACCGTTTTGGACCAACAGATGAAGTCGGAATTTTTACAATGGAAGACAAAGGGTTGGTTTCACTAGATGCTCCAGAGAAGATTTTTCTTACATCAGAAAAAAAGAGTGTTCCTGGAAGCGTTACGACGTCAATTCTTGAAGGTACGAGGCCGCTTTTGGTCGAAATTCAGAGTTTGGTTGTTCCAAGTCGCTTGCCGTTTCCAAAAAGAATAGCCCAAGGTATGGATCCAAGACGCCTTGAACTTATGTTGGCAGTTCTTATAAGGCGTGCAGGACTTCCACTATATGAATATGATTGTTT
>MGHC01000029.1:54239-67608 GCA_001793015.1 Candidatus Woesebacteria bacterium RIFCSPLOWO2_01_FULL_39_10 | reverse complement strand
AGAAGAACCAATAAGATTTTTTTATTTTTGAAAAGTTTTTGCAACTTTTTTTGCAAAGAACTACTTGTATCCGCGGACAAAATGCTTTGTAATTTGCCAGGAGTGTTTTGCTCAGGTAACTTGGCAGTCATACTATTTTTTGGAAGCTTACTACTACCGTAGCACAACAACTATAAGGATACAAGGAGTCAAACTACTCCAGAAAAGTCGAATTTTGTATAGGAAAAATTTTTTCCTGTCGGTGTTGAAAAGCGAGGTTTAGATTGATATATCAATCTATTAATTAGGATAATGGCATTTTTTGTACTTTTTGCCGCTTCCACACCAACAAGGATCATTTCGGCCTATTTTTCTTCGCCCTTCGGCCGTAGTGATTGGTGACTGGTTATTAGTTATTGGTGAAGAAGGTCCGATGAATGCGGGCTTGCCCGACGTAGCTTCAGCGAAGGCGGGTTCTCCTTTTTCTGCTCCCAATTCAGGAGATGAAGCCTCCATAAGCCCGGTTGCATCGGTTGTGTCAACATTTGTCGTTGCACGATCAAGTTGAATTTCGGGGGTTGGCGCGCGTGCAACTCCAATTCTAAAAATCCGGTGTGATAATTCACTATCGATTCGATCAATTAAACCTTCAAAAAGATTAAAGGCCTCATTTTTAAATTCCACCAGTGGATCCCTTTGGCCATAAGCTCTAAGGCGTACTCCTTCTCTGAGACCATCCAAATGATCAATGTGCTCAATCCATTGCTTATCTATAGAACCAAGGTAGGCAAATTTTTCTACTTGCCTAACCAATTCTTCTCCCAAATCTTTCTCGCGTGAGGTGTAAACATCGTTAATCATCTTAACCAAAAATTCCTTTATTTCCCCTTTATCCTCAACTTTTTTGAGATGACTTTTAATTCGTGCTCTTGAAGCATCGTCAAAGGGAATTATTTCCATCAGATGGACTAAAAGCTTTTCAGCATCATGTGAATCAGAATCAACTGATTGCGAAAGAAGAATAATATTATCAACCTGGTTTGCGAGCTTTTCGAGTATTTCTTCTTTTAAATTTTTTCCTTCAAGTACGCTTTGTCTAAGCTTGTAAATTATTTCTCTTTGTTGATTTATAACGTTGTCATATTCAACAAGATTTTTCCGAGCGTCAAAATGAAACCCTTCAACTTTTACTTGGGCCTGTTCAATTGATCGGGAAATAAGTCTATTTTCAATTGGCTGGTCTTCGGGTAGTTTTAAACGGTCCATCAATGCGCCAATCTGTTCGCCTCCGAAAATGCGCATAAGATCATCTTCCAGTGAAAGATAAAAACGGGATGATCCCGGATCTCCTTGACGACCGCTTCTTCCGCGAAGTTGGTTATCAATACGCCGCGATTCGTGGCGTTCGGTTCCGATTACATGAAGACCCCCTGACCCAACTACTTTATCATGACTGTTCTGCCAATCCTTAAATTCCTTTGTTTTTTCAAACTTCTCTTTCGGAACTTCCCCCGGCCTATCAGGAGCGGATCCTCCCAGTACAACGTCCACACCGCGTCCCGCCATGTTTGTTGCAACCGTGACTCCACCCGGTTTTCCAGCATCAGCAATTATCATTGCCTCTTTTTCGTGATTTTTTGCATTCAACATGTTATGAGGAACGTGCTTGCGCTTAAGGTATTCACTTATAATCTCGTTTTTCTCAATTGAAGTTGTTCCAACAAGAACTGGCTGACCTTTTTGGTGTTTTTCAATAATTTCATTAACAACTGCCCCGTACTTTGCCCGAACAGTTTTATAAATAACATCGGATTGATCTTTTCTTACCATTAACTTATGTGTCGGAAGAACAACAACTTCAAGGTTATAAATTTTCCTGAACTCTTCTGATTCTGTTGCCGCTGTTCCCGTCATTCCAGATAAGGTCTTATACAACCGGAAGTAATTTTGAAAAGAAATTGTTGCTAAGGTTTTACTTTCCTGCTGAATAGGAACACCTTCTTTTGCTTCAACCGCTTGGTGAAGTCCGTCGCTCCAACGGCGACCAAACATTAATCTTCCTGTAAACTCATCAACAATCGTTACTTGCCCGTCTTTTACAACGTACTCACGATCGCGAAGATAAAGTGTTTTTGCGCGAAGTGCGTTTTCGATGTGGTGTATACTTTCCCAATCCTTCTCATACAAGTTATCAACCCCAAGTATTTTCTCAACTCGGGTAATTCCATGCTCGGTTAAACTGGCACTTTTTGATTTCTCATCGATTGTGAAATCTGTATCAGGATTTAACTTTTCCACAAGTCCCGCGAACTTGTAATATTTATCAGTGGGGTCTGTGTCTGGCATAGAAATAATCAAAGGAGTTCTTGCTTCATCGATTAATACAGAGTCCACCTCGTCAACAATCGCAAAGTGATGACCACGCTGGACGACTTCGGAAAGTGATCTAACCATGTTGTCCCTTAAATAATCGAATCCAAATTCATTATTTGTTCCGTAAGTAATATCCGCTTTGTAGGCAAGTTTTCTTTCAACCGGTTTTAGGTGGGCGAGTCGCTCATCTCCATGACTTCTGTCTGTATGTTCCGGATCGTAAATAAATGATTTCCCTTCTTGGATAATTGTCCCAACAGTTAGTCCCAGCAAATGAAAAATCGGGGCGTTCCAACCCGCATCGCGACGTGCTAAATAATCATTAACTGTAACAAGATGGGCACTCCCACCGGTTAGCGCATGCAGGTATAAAGGAGGTACTGCGGAAAGAGTCTTTCCCTCACCTGTTTTTTGTTCAGCAACTCTGCCTTCAAAAAGCGCAGCAGCAGCCATTATTTGAACATCGAAATGCCTTAAACCAACTGCGCGCCAGCTTGCTTCTCGAACTTGCGCAAAGGCTTCCGGGAGAATTTCTTTCAAGTCTTCGCCTGACTTAATCCTTTTTTTAAATTCCTCAGTCTTTGTTGCAAAATCTTTGTCTTTAAGCTTTTTAAACTTAGCATCAAACTCATTTACTTTTGACGCAATTTTGGTTAATCGATCAACTTCTCTTTGGTTAATATCAAGAAATTTAGAAAATATGTTTAACATGCGAACTTTTAATTTTACTCCTCAGGCTTAATTGTAGCAAACGAACTGGGTAAGCGCTAAGTGTTTACTTTCTACAAATAAACATCACATTGGCTTCAGGGAAAACAATTTCTACATTCTTAAATATCTTTTCAAGTTTATCTTCGAAACGCACAGCTTTTGTTCTTTTGCCTCCATAATAAAGTCTGTTGAAAATAGCAATTCCTTGGTTGACAAGGATCATCCTTGTCAGTTTAATGAATCCTTCAGACTCGAACTTTTTTGGAAACTCATCGCCCACATAAAGATCAATTAAGACCAGATCGAACTTTTGACTTTTTCGTCCAAAGGACGACCAGCCTTTGGCTGGGAATTTTTCGTCCAAAGGACGACCAGCCTTTGGCTGGGAATTTTTAATTAAATACTCGTATGCATCTGCAATACGCACACTAACATCGTTTTTATTTAATCCAAGATGTTTTCTTCCAAGCTTAACCATTACTGGATCTATATCCACTCCTGTAATTTTTGCATCCGGCCAATTTTTCTTAACCAACTTTGCTACAGTTCCTCCAGCTAAACCAAGTATTAGAACATTGGAAATTGGAAATTGGAAATTGGAAATTTGTTTAAGCGGTTTTCTCCAAACCTGATGCATTATTCCTCCTGATTGTGTTAGACCGCCAACTTGGATATAAGTTCCGAACGCCAAACTTTTCACAACCGTTATTTTCCCATTGATTGAAGACTTCACCTCTTCCAAAACCATCGTACCAGAGAGAAAATTAATTAAATTATTTCCAAATTTTTGATTTTGCATACTACTGGTATCCTATTGCCTGTTTTTTAAACATCTTCGCATAAAGACCGGCTTTGGAAAGCAACTCTTCATGGCTTCCCTGTTCAACAACTTGGCCTTCATTTAAAACAATTATTTTATTTGCGTTTCTAACAGTGGAAAACCTATGCGAAATCAAAAAGAGAGTTTTATCTTTATAAAATCTTAAAAGGTTATTAAAAATTTCGTACTCTGCTTCTGCGTCAATTGCGCTTGTTGGTTCATCAAGAATTAAAATCGGGGCCCCTTCATAAAAAGCCCTGGCTATAGCGATTTTTTGCCACTGTCCCTGAGAAAGTTCAGTTCCTCCTTCGAACTGCCGACCCAAAAGCTGGTTATATTTTTTGGGAAGTTTTTCAATAAATTCAGCTGCCCCGCTTTTTTCTGCGGCTTCGATCATTAATCTCTTATCTGTAAATTCAGGTCTGCCCATCATAATATTTTCTTTTACAGTAAAGTTATAATGCATAAATTCCTGGAAAAGTGTGCCCAAAAATTTATACCATTCCTGTAGACTCACATTTTTTATATTGACTCCGTCAATTAAAATCGCGCCTGCGGTTACGTCGTAAAAACGACACAAAAGTTTAACTATGGTAGTTTTCCCAGCGCCGTTCGGACCAACTATCGCGATATTTTCTTTGGGATCGATTGTAAAACTTACATCTTTCAGAACTAATTCTTTTGTGTCTGGATACGAGAAGGATACATTTTTAAACTCGACTTTTGGAATTCTATCAAGTTTTAACTTAATCGCTCTTTTTGGTTCCTTAACAAGTTGAGGCAAAGAAAGAACGTCGAAATAGTGGTTAACATAGAGATTATTCTCATACATGTCACCAAAGTTAAGAATTAAATCTGAGGCACTATTTGCAATTCTATCCAATAAAGTCACAAAAAATGTAAAATCTCCAACACTCATTAAACCGTTTAAAACATCGGGTAGTTTAATTAACGCAAAAATCAAAACCACTCCACCCTCCAAAATCCCAGGATAAAAGGCAACTTTTAGATAATCCTTGACCGGTTTTTTATTTAAACCAAAAAGATAATCCTGAATCTTTTTGAATCGTTTAAGGAATGTTGACTGAGATTGAAGAATTCTTGTTTCCAGAATCGAGGTCTTGTCATATAAAAGCCACTGGAAGTACCATAAACGCCTAACTTCAGGGGCACCAGATCCATAAAACGACCACTGCAGTTTTCCGAATTTTGTCCTTAAGTAAAGCCTTGGGATAGTAACCAAAGTTACGACCACTGGAATCCAGAATCCGAAGTAGATAAGGACGATAAAACTTGTAATCCAAGAAATTAAATTATTGAAAAAATAAGAAAAGTCCTGAAGAAAGTTGGGCGGTCTCCAGGTCATTGTATCGCGAGCTTTCGTGATTAAATCCTGAGTTTTTGCATTTTCAAGGTGTGCAATGTCTATTTTTGAAAGTTTTTTGAAAAACTGGTAATTCAGAGCGTTTTGGATTTTGTATCTAAAAAGAAAATCAAAATATGTGCTTTTCAAAGCCCAGGCAACAAAGTTCCAAACTAAATCAACAAAATATCGCGAGGCTAAAAGTGCGACCAACACAAACGAAACTCCGACTTTTACGTCTAAAGAATTAATTAATTCGTCGATAAAAAGTTTGTAGATAAAACTCGCAATTATCGGAAAAAATGAAGACAATCCCGCGGCTCCATAGTAACCAAAAGTTATAAACTTATCAGTTTTCCAGGCTAGCGTCAGAAGTCTCTTTAGATTTGAAAAAACTTGCGTTGCTGATGATTTGATTGTTTTAATTTTACTCATCATAAAAATTATACGTTTAAATGTTGGCTGAACCAAATATACAATTTGCTTCGTATAAAGTTCGGATGTAAAATAGTTGAGTGAACACAACACCTCTTCCCGAAAAATTACGGCCAAAGAAGCTGTCAGAATTTGTCGGACAAGAACACTTGGTCGGAAAAGATGGAATTATCCGAAAACTACTTCTCGCCCAACGAAGCTCGAAGAGCGAAGTTGGGTTTCCCTCTCTTATTTTCTGGGGTCCCCCGGGATCCGGTAAAACTACACTTGCAAGAATAATTGCAAGTGAATTAAAAAGAGAATTTTATGAATTTTCTGCCGTTAACACATCAAGTAAAGATGTCCAAAAAATTATTTCTCAAACTAAACCTCTGTTTACTTCTCCCCTTATATTCATAGATGAAATTCATCGCTTTAATAAAGCACAACAAGATAAATTACTTCCATACGTTGAAAAGGGACAAATTATTTTGATAGGGGCAACAACAGAAAATCCTTCCTTTGAAGTGATTGGACCCTTACTTTCCAGATGCAGAGTTGTAACTCTCAATCAGCTTACTGAAAAAGATTTAGGAGATATTTTAAATCGGGGTTTGAAAGAAGTTAAAGACCTGCCCGCCGGCTCGCCTCGCGTCGAAGCGGGCAGGCAGGTAAAAATAAACTCAAAGGCGAAAAGTTTTTTAATTGAATCATCAAATGGTGATGCCCGTGTATTATTAAATGTCCTTGAAATTGCTTCAAACTTGTCCAAACAGAAGGAAAGTGGAAAAGTAAAAGGTGTAAAGCTGTATCACCCTAAGGGTGATATAAGTTCACACCTTACAATTTTTGACATCGAACAAGCACTCCAACGCCGACAACTTACCTTCGATAAACAAGGAGAAGAGTTTTATAACGTCATTTCTGCATTTATAAAATCCATGAGGGCAATAATGTGGATGCAGCTCTCTATTACCTCGCTCGAATGGTTGAGGCAGGCCAAGACCCACTTTACATTGCAAGGCGCATGGTTGTCTTTGCGTCTGAAGATATTGGAATGGCTCAACCAACTGCCTTAGTTGTTGCAAATGAAGTTTTCAGAGCTTGCGAAACGATTGGTTACCCAGAGTGCCAAATTAATTTGATGCACGGAGTAACTTACCTTGCCTCGGCTAAAAAAGATCGTTCGGCATATGATGCATACTTCAAAGCTGTCGCAGATGTCAAAAAACATGGTAACCTTCCAATCCCTTTGAACATTAGAAACGCCCCAACAAAGTTGATGAAAGAACTCGGATACGGGAGGGGTTATGAAAAATATACAAACGAGAGTTTACTTCCTGATAAGCTTAAGTCCAACAGATACTATAAAAAATAGTCAAAGTTTAAATTAAAGTCTTTTGTATGCTGTTTCTCCGACGCTATAACCTCTTTTTTTCAAAAATTCCGCTGCTTTCTCATTTGCTACTTCAGGTACAAAAATTTCCGTTGCACCTCTTGCCAGTGCAAGAGCTTCGGCTTCTTGTAAGAGAGTAGTTCCAATTCCTTTATTCCAATATCCGGGACTTACAAGAACAGAAAGCGATCTGGCTGTCTCCCCATTAAGAGTTAATACAATATGCCCAACTTCTTCACCATTTTCCCCAGTTCCTTTAATCCCAAAAGTCCCTTTATCTTCATCTTGAAAAGGGGAATATTCTATTATTTCTTTTCCAAACATAAATTATAATTTTGCAATTAAAATTACTCTACCTTTAATTTTCTGCCTTTGCTATCACACAATAATACAATCTTCTGGATCCTCATACTTTTTTCCCATTTCATCAAACCGTTCATTTAGAAAAAGTAAAGGCGAATGAAGGAAGATTATTTTAATAGATGTATCAGGTGTTCCAAATAGTTCCGTCATGTGGTCCTTCACCACTTCCGCTTCCAGGTTTTACGTGCAAAACACAATTTTCGCGATTCTCGAATCCAAAAGGAGTATATCCAACACATGCTTCTTCTACCTGACCGGGATTAGCTCCCTCTTGCATCACGTCTCTGGTGCAAATTTGTAAACCACAACCCGGACAGTCAACGCAGGCTGCCTCCGATCCAGAGCCAGGGTTTTGAAATCTTATCAAAGCAGATTTGATAGACTCTGCTTGCAATTCTGTTGTCATTCTCAGTATTATACATCCTATAGGGTTTCAACTCAACCAAGTAATAAACAAAAAGTAATACCGGGTGTTAGAATTGATATTTCTTTTGGGAAAGTAGATATTTGATCTTTTGGCGGAAATCTCTATTATTTTTTCCTACAATACCTTATCAAAGGACACGAAGTGAGATTGGGAGGATACGGAACACCATCTACGCTGAAACCTCTACATAATGCAACAATAGTGTCGTCATGTGTTCTATTTAAAACATAATTGCATCCATGGCAAGTTTTCGGTTCGGCAAGACCTTTAGTCCGAGCTGTTTGTAGAGCCTCTCTAACAGCTATTCTTTGTGTTTCTGTATTTCTTTCTACTCTCATAGATCGGTCAAATTTTATCACTTTTACTTACTATAGGAAAGGGTTCTCAACTTCTTAAGGATGTTATGATTAATTATGAAAATTTGGGATAAGAATGGGGTGCGAAACAACAAGCGGTTACCTTTATTCGTTAGGTAATTCGGGTGCAAGATCAAATTTACCTGAAAGAATTGCTTCTCCAAGATGTCCAAGCGTTAAAGCCGACGGGCCTATTTCCAGTTCGTCTGCGATTTTTTTACATTGACCAACATAAAAGCCTTGGACGAACTCAGTTGCGCGCGGAGACTTATGAACACTAGCGCCTAGAGATAAAATATAAAGAGTTTGTTGACACTCACCAACTAAATCATCAGGTAAGTTATGAAGCATAAAGGGAGTTGCAACAAATTGAAGTCCTGCATGGCCTTCCGCGCTACGATAAGTTTCCATCAATTTATCTACTCTGGTTGTTTCATCAAGGTCTAGATCTTTCTTTAATTCTTCCACTTGAGGCATTTGAAGTTGCCTTTCGTAAGTACCATATAGTGCAGCCATTTCCATACAAGATATAATACCTGCCAGTTGGGAGGTTTTCATTGAAAACCCATGTCCTCGATCTCTATCCCCTTGAATCATAAAATGGAGTATAACAGGATTTTACACAAAATCAACTATAGGTTGCCGAATAAGTTTTGTTCTGTCTAGAGAGTAATTTTATCCTTCCCCATCTACTTACGAAGAACTTAGGTTTGTCTCTTGAATCGCACAGGATACGCCCTCCACAGGATTTCCCGATGCATCAATTCCTACGCATTCTTTTTCAACTTTCGAGTTTAATGCACCCCAGGGAAACTTCGATGCACAATATATTTTCAACCCACACCCGTCACAAGTAACACTAGTTATATGCCTATTATCAAGAGATTCACGAAGTTGATTCAAAGATCTGTCTATCTGGCCTGGTCTTTCCACACCGAGGATTATACTACAATTTTCTCCTTCCCCATCCACTTCCTCAAAACTTCAGGAATAACGACGGAGCCATCGGCTTCCTGATAGTTTTCCAAAATTGCCAATGGTGTGCGGGAGGTTGCTATTGCAGTTCCATTTAACATATGCAGAAACTCATTTTTCCCATCGCGTCTTCGCAGTCGAATATTCAAGTTTCTTGCCTGATAATCCGTGCAATTCGAGGTTGAAGTGACTTCGCCATATTCCCCCCGTGTCGGCATCCAAGCTTCAACGTCAAATTTTCTTGCAGCCATAGCCCCCAAATCTCCCGTGCACATTTCCAATACTCGATATGGCAATCCCAATTCTTGATAAATCTTTTCTTCCATTGCCAAAATATGTTCATGCATTTGTTCCGACTCTTCAGGCTTGCAGTAAATAAACATTTCAGCTTTTGTAAATTGATGAACGCGATACATTCCTTTCGAATATTTCCCATAAGCTCCGGCTTCTTTACGGAAACAGTGTGAGTAACCTACATATTTAAGAGGAAGTTTATCTTCTGGAATAACTTCGTCAGCATGCTTCCCGGCCAAAGTTACTTCGGCTGTTGCAATAAGACCCAAATCTTCGCCCTCAATTGTGTAAGTCTGAGCTTCATCGCCTTTGGGCATATAACCGGTTCCAAGGTAGTAGCGCGACTTTGCCAAGTCAGGAGTGATTACAGGCAAAAATCCTTCCTTTGACAAAAGTTCCATCGCGTAAGAAACCAGTGCTAATTCCAATAAAGCTCCATCACCATAAAGAAAATAAAATTGAGATCCTGATACTTTAGCACCCGTTTCAAAATCTAAAATTCCTAAAGTTTTACCTAACTCCAAGTGATCCTTTGGCTCAAAATCCCAGCCAGAGGCTGGTCCGCCTTTGGTGGAAAATTTCCTGGGCTCACCCCAACGTTTTACTTCAACGTTTTCCTTCTCATCTTTTCCGACTGGCACCTGTGCTAGCGGAAGGTTCGGAACCTGCATAAAAACTTCATTAAATTCCTTTTCAGCCTTCTCTAACTCAGGTTCTGATTTTTGAAGCTTCTGTTTTACTTGTTTACCCTGAGCAATATCTTTTGACTTAGCATATTTATTGCGAAGGGCCCGAAGTTTCTCGACGTCTTGAAGAAGACTCCTTCGCTTCTCATCAAGTTCTAATGCTTTATCAACTAGAACGGGGTCGAAATGCTTATCGACGGCTCCTTTTTTAACTTTCTCCGGATCATCCCTTAATAATTGAATATCAATCATACATTTAGGAATAAAAAATAAAAGATTAAGTGATTAGTCTTTAGACTCTTCATTTACTCCTTTAATCCTTATTCTTATTTCTTAATGTTTTCAGAGTACTTGCTAACATTTTAATTGTTTGAGAATTAAGTTCTAAAATATTATCTACTTCTCCTCCAAGGTTTGACGATAATTCTTTTACTACTAACAGCCAATATTCCACCTCATTTGCAGAACCAAGTGAAACCTGAATAAATCGTTGATATTCTTTTCCTTTATATCTGCCAAATCCCTCAGCAATATTCGCACCCACTGATGAAGCCGCACGAATAAGTTGATCGGCAATAATCCAATAAACCCTCTTATTGGGAAATTTTTCTGAAAGTTTAACTACCATCAATGTTACTTGAAAAGCAGTTTTCCAAAATTTCAACTCTTTGTAATTGTGGATTTTAATTTGACTATTCATTAATTCCTTTAATCCTTATTACTATGTTATAGTGCGTGTTTTGATAAATCTGCGTGTAACCCTTTTAAATGAGCGTTGTCATTTAATTTTAATAGATTTAAGCGATGATTCCCATTAATAGAATTTATTTCGAAAAAATTCAAGGCAGCTGGCTCAATATGATGCTTCCATAAATCATCAAGTGTCCAACCATTAGCTAAAGTTATCATAATCCGTACGATGTTATCGTGAGTTACAACTAGAGTGTCATTGGAAAGTTTTTCTTTTTCCAAAAAAGTCTGCACTCTTTTTAGCGTTTCCGTAAACGCCTCACCTTCAGGAAAAATAACTGAACCAGGTTTTGTAAGCCAAGTTTTGTAAATTTTAGGATAATTTTTCTTTATCCAGTCCTTATTTTTACCTTCCCAAATCCCGTGGTGAGTTTCTACAATAAGTTCGCTTACTTCAATTGGACAATCGCACAAACTTGAGACCTCGAATGCTGTTTGGTAAGTTCTTCTTAAAGGGCTAGTAATAATTTTTCTTATCCCTAATTTTTTGAGGCGCTTTGCAAGAGCTTGCGCTTGTTTTTTCCCCAAAGGAGATAAATCGGTATCATACGACCGCCCCTGATAAATCCCTTGTGTATTTGCCACACTCTCAGCATGCCGAACCGCGATAATTTTTGGAATTATTCCAGTCTCGCGTCGTTCGGTTGTAACCGAAAATTCTGTAAGATCTTCTTCCATATTGATTTTTTGAAGTTACGCTCCTGAAGCCTTGTAAAGGAGGAAGGTGCCAGCTTAACTTGTACTTAATTTAATCCGTTACGTGGAATTTGCGCTTCAGTTTTTTACCCTGAAGGGCTGCCTCGATGGAAAACTCGAGATTATCGCCTTTAATGAATTGTCAATGTATGTATTTTAATCCCCTTTCCACTTTTTAGTCAACCCCTCAAATGGATTGTTATCAAAAGTGATGTTGGAAATTTTCCTATTAACTTCTTCGATGCTCATACCGTAGACCTTTGCATAAACCTCCGCAGCGGTAGTAATAATTCTGCCTTCCCAGTTCAAACCGAGATCATGAGCGAAGGATTTCACTTCCCTTTCGCTACCCGCCTCAATTTCTGAATAAGTCTCTAAACCTGGCCATGTGTCAATTGTAATTTGAGCTCCCTTATATAACCATTCTTCCCTTAAAGTTTCTTGTACTTTATTAAATTTAACTCCAATCAATTTTAATATTTCCACGGTTTTGTCGTAATCACCAACTTCTACGTCAATTTCCTTTTGGTCTGAAAGTTTGCCTGATTCGTTTGCTGTTCTTTTGTAGCTCAATCTTATTACATTACCTTCATTACGGACCCTTATATAATCACTTTTATTTAAAAAGTTATTGGCTTGCCTATCCGCTATAACCCTAACCATTTTCCTTTCTGGAATTGTAAGTTTTGCACCGACAGACTTAAGTTTTTCTCTAAACTTATCTTTATCTACCGGATAAAACTTAGCTTCAAATTCTGTATCCATTTAATCGCCTTCTCTATTAAAATACCGCCATTTCATTCCTTCTATGCCCTCTTTAGGATGCCCCGCTTCTGTCTTTCTATAACCGCTGTATGGATGTATATCCCAAAAATAAGGATTATCTTTTTCATCTTCTTGAACGAAACTCATTGAAACAATAAACGGGTTATCTCCCAATCTAAGATTCTTACCTGCTAAAAGCATCTGAGGAACAAAATCCCAAACCCGCTTAAGGTATTTAGAAGGAATTGGGTCATAACTAGGATGCTGAAGAATAAGTGCTTCCTCTTGTTCCAGGAAATCATTAACCCATCGATCTGCTTCTTCAATATTTGGGAAGGGTGCACTACGCTTCTTCTCCTCCCTTTTAATCAGATTTTCTTTTAGAAGTTCAACTTGTTCATTATAATCGCGCTGACTAACTACCGAGTTACTACGCAAGATGAACCTACCCCTGCCTCCAGCAAGTTCACCTCTTTCATTAACAATACTTCTTCTATTAATATCTGTTGCACTGAAACCCGGTCCGACAATTTCCAGATAAACACTATCAGGATTTTTTGGATCGACTAGTATATTTACGGAATAGTTATTATGAAAAATATCACCTTGAGCAATAACCATAGGCAACAACCCTTCATTCAACAGGTTTTTAGATGTTGTCCACACGTCCTCAATCTTAACACCTTGTACGGAGGGCGAGTTCACTGTTCCACCTATGCGATCTGTTCTTATAATTGTTCGTTCAACATCCCAATTTGTTAAGATCCCTTGACACCTATCCTCTGCCATACTTCCACTTCCCGTAATAACCATCGCTTTTGATACAGGCAGCCCTGCTGATGCCATAGCTACCACACTTTTATATTTGGGGTATTTTGAAAATAATAAGACTAGTTTTCCAACTTCACCGCGAGATAGGTCCTCCTGAAGATCTATAACCTCGTTTAAACCATTTGATTGGATCTGTTCTACCATATCTACAATCCCAAATCCTCATGAAT
>MGHC01000029.1:15380-54189 GCA_001793015.1 Candidatus Woesebacteria bacterium RIFCSPLOWO2_01_FULL_39_10 | reverse complement strand
CCAGACGTGGTTCACACTCCGCAATCAGTTTCCTATTAGCCCCGGCCGCGAAAGAAGGCGAGTCCCATTTTTTCATGACAGATTCAACTGTTACTGATGCAAGTTTTCTATCAGGCTTAACAAGTGCAACTGCAACAATTAGTCCTGTTAATTCATCACACGCATACAAAGCCCACTGCATTTTAGTTACAGGCTGCGGAGCTCCATCAACAAATCCCCAGGCATGAGCGGCAATTGCATCATATATATCAATTTCTGTGTCTAAATCTTTAAGCCATTTTAAAACATGTTTCGTATGCTCTGTCTTTGCTGTCTCTTTTGTAAGTTCGTAGTCAGCATCATGCAAAAGTCCAGCCATTCCCCACTTGTCCTCCGAAGCCTTGGAGTAAGAGGATCCGCCACCTTCTAATCGTTTATATAAAGCCCTCATTACAGCCTCAACCGCATAACAATGCCGTCTTAAGTTTTGATTTTGAACATTATCGTGGAGTAATTTTAAAGCTTGTTCTCTAGTCATATTGTATCTGTGAATCAATTCATGAACACAAATTTATATTGGGTTCTCCACTTCTATGAATTTTACATTAATCTTTCCATTAAACTTAGATTCTATACTCTTCCCAAGTTCTTGGACACCAAATTTCTCAGTCGCATAATGCCCACAAACAAAATAGTTAATTTTCGCTTCTTTCATTTTATAGGGAGTTGATTCTGATGTTTCTCCGGACAAAAATAGTTCCACTCCTTTTTCTTCCATCTCGGCAACCTCTGCCTCATATGGTTTTGCGCCTCCTGAAACAACTCCGATTTTTTTCACTTTATGCGGGCCGTTTTCAACCACAAATACTTCGTGGTTGAAAATTTTCTGGCACTTCTCAGCAAGATCATGAATGTCTTGCGATTTTTCAAAAGTGGCAGTGTAGCCCCACTCATCAAATAGGGGTTCTTTTATATTTGCGCCCAACTTTTTAACAATTTGTGCGTTATTACCTATTTTTGGATGCGCATCCAAGGCATAATGAAAGCCCATTACTGTTATGTCGTTTTTAAAAATTAATCGAAGCCTTTTTTGTGAATACGTCGGGTATCTAGATTTCCAAGTTCTTACGTCAAATCCATGATGAAATATACAAAAATTAGAACCAAACTTTTCCGCTTCTTGAAGGAATTCTTCGTTGAGACTGACCCCAAGGGCAACTTTTTCTACATTTTCGCCTCCTAAAAATTGAATTCCATTAAGCATCTCGTCTTTTTGGAGAGCCTTGCTAATTAACTCTTTCCCGATGGTTTGATTAATAAAATCGATCAATTCATCTCGCTTAATCATATTTGTAAAATTCTTCGTAAGTATAACACCGATGAGCTTGATCAGTATCTTTTCTCATCCACAAACCGCCCAAGTAACTACATATGTATTTGTTATTTCTTGAATATTTTTGAAGAAGCACCAGTCCGCCAATTCCTACAATAATCACTGCAACCAATATAATCCAGGGGACTAAGTAATTATCTTTTTTTTCGTCTTTTTCTTTTAATGTCTTCATTATCGGGCCTTAAAGTTGGAAAAAGGATAACCTCCTTAATCAACCATGTATTTGTAAAAAACATTGTAAGTCTATCAATCCCTATTCCTATTCCGCCTAAAGCAGGCAAACCGTATTCCATCGCCTCCAAGAAATCTTCATCAACTTGTTGAGCTTCTGCTTTGTCTTTTCTTGTTGCTTTAACATCGGCTTCAAACCTTTTTCTTTGCTCTACAGGATCAGTTAACTCGCTCCAACCATCACAAATTTCCTTACCACCTATATAACCCTCAAATCTTTCCACCCACTCCGGCTCCTCCCATTTTCCTTTGGACAGAGGGGACACTTCTTTTGGATAATCAATTATCCATGTCGGTTCAACAAGCGTGCCGGTTACTTTAGTTTCAAAAAGATTGAAAATTAGTTGTCCTTTGGTTTCTCCTCCTAAAATTTCAACTCCGTTTTCCGTGCAATAATTGGTTAGTTCTTCCACCGACACAGCCCTAACATCTAACCCAAGTTTCTCCTTAATAATGTCCACCATGGTTATCCTTGGCCAATTTTTACTAATATCAATTATTTTTTCACCAACCTCCATTTCCATTTTTCCCAATACTTGTTGAGCTAAGTGCTTGAAAAGTCCCTCTGTCACATCCATTACTCTGTGGTAATCCGCGTACGCCTCATAATATTCAATCATTGTAAACTCGGGGTTATGCGTCTGATCTATCCCTTCGTTTCTAAAGTCTTTACAGATTTCGTAAACTTTTTCATAACCCCCTACCACAAGTCTTTTCAAATAAAGTTCGTCAGCAATTCTTAAATAAAAATCATGACCTAAAGCGTTATGCCGCGTAATAAAAGGCTTTGCATTAGCACCGCCGTAAAGCGGTTGAAGTGTGGGTGTCTCAACTTCCCAATACCCCAAATCATCAAGATATCTTCTTATTTCCCTAACAAGTTTAGTTCGTACATTAAACCTTTCTCTTACTCCCTCATTTAAAATTAGATCAAGATATCTTTTCCTATATCGCTCCTGAACGTCTTTAACTCCATGCCATTTTGAAGGTAATGGGCGTATGGATTTACTCAATAGTTGAAAATCAACAATATCAACACTTAACTCTCCTGCTACGGTTTTTACAATTTTGCCTTTAGCAAAAAATATATCTCCAATATCAAAAAGTCTAAGGGTTTTAAAATTTTCACCCAGATTATTTTTCTGAAACCAAAGTTGAATTTGACCTGTTTCATCCTTCAAATCAGCAAATACAATATTGCCATGTTCTCTCCATGACATAATTCTCCCTGCAACTTCAACTTCCTGATCCATCAGTTCGCGAGCTTTTCCGATTTTTATCGGAACTCCTTTAGTTTTTGACGGGTAGGGATTAACTCCAAGTCTTTTGAGCTCCTCAAGCTTCTCAAGACGTACTCTTTTCATTTCATCCAAACTTTGTTCAGCCATACTCCTCCAAGTTTAGCAAAAGTACTACTTCATTTCACACTCAGTATTTTTTGAATGTCTTTATAGCTTTCTGCAATAAATTGAGGCTTGTGTCCTTCATTTTCTACTTTCATTGTTAGCGCTGCCCACTCTTTGTACCATATAGTTACCGCACCAATTTTGTTACCGCATGCTATTTCGTCGCCTAAGTAGTCTCCAACAACCGCAAGTTCTTGAGGCTCAAAATTGAATCTTTTCAGGAAATCGAGAAACACCTGTTCATTTTTTTGTTCTACTACTCTTATATAGTCAAAGTGTTCTCTCAAACCACTTTCCGAAATTGTAGCGACTCGACTTTCTCCCCCAGTACTTACTAGTCCCAATCTAAATATTTTTTTTAAATTCAAAATGAGTTCTAATGCACCGGTGAATGGAACATTTCTGAGAGGATCGAATAAAGTACGATTGAAGTCAAATATAATAGCTTTAATCATGTTTATTGCCTTTAACAACAACCGGCATAAGCACTGATTCTCTAGTTCCGTGAACACGAGATCCCCGCGATAAACATGCATCAACCTCTACTACTTCGGAATTGCCCTCTTCAACAATGCATGTAACCGATAATCTTACTCCAAGGTTTGGATCAGTCCTTACTATTTGCCCACCTTCCAAAACTTCTGCCCAAAATCTCCTTTGTTCGACTTGTTTTTGTATTACGTAATTTCCGTGTTGGTTTGTTAATGCTTCCAAAACTGCCTCTCTCCATTTTGGCAGTGATAAATCTCTAGAAGTAAACATCCCGGCAGAGCCAAAGCTCCTCCGAGGTTTGAGCACATAGCCTTCTTTCCATGCTCCCTCGCTCATATAGTAAGACCCCCAACCTCTTTCTTTCCCACCTGCAGTAGGCGGAGCCCCAGCGTTACATAGCCAAGTGAACGGAAACTGACTCTGGGCGAATCTATACGCTTCCTCGCCACCTAAAGCATCTGTTAACCTGTCCTGGAAGTCTGGCATAAACAAAGCGGCCATAACTCCTTTATCTTCAACTGCACTAGAAAACTGAGGGAAAATATCCACTTGGCCCGTTTCATAAGCTCTTTTTATAGTGTCATTGCCGATTAATCTCCCCTCTTCCAAAAGATCTTTTCTCGTAAAAGCCCTGTACACTGTGTGTATCCTTCCATTTGTGCCATGAAGTCCATCTCCATTTAAATCCAAACTCCCTTCCTCAACCCAGGCGTTGATTCCCCTTTGCTGAAGCATTCTAGCAGTTTTCCTATAGTCCCTAAGATAGTATTCCCTAGTACTTGGTACGACAATTCCGACTCCTCCATGACTATTCTCGCTTCTTTTCAAAGCACGTGTTATTCCGTTGACACTGCCCACAAAAGGATTGCTACAACCCGCTGGCAGGGGAACCAAATCTTCATAAATTCCTCTGTTTGTGTCTACTGTAGCATCTTCAACAGGAACCTCATTCTGAAACTCCATGGGTACCACTTTTCCTTTGTCGTCTACTGTTGCATCAAACCTGAAATAGTATGGAGTGCTAGGATTCCAAGAATCATCGTCTAAAGAATTGATTGCATGAACGATTCTGGGCATAATCGCGGCCTGTGCCTTAATCTGATCCAGAGATTGCTGCCTAATAACAAAATACCTTGGACTAATTCTCCATAGCCTTGGATCATCATCAGGCCCGTATGCAATATTTGCCTCCCACAGCCTTGACTCAATATTTCGGGCTATTTCAACTTGATCTTGGCTATCTACTGGTAAGAGTCTTTCAGACATATTTTTTCCATTAAAAAAGCCTCCTTTTAGGAGGCTGTAATCAACACAAAACAACAACCCCCGTTAGGAAGCTGTCGCCTTCTTAGATATAACTTGATTACTCAATCGATAATATTTCATATATTACTTTTCCGACAGGCGCTTCGACTTCCACTTTCTCTCCCACTCTTTTCCCAATCAATGCGTGTCCCAAAGGAGAAGTGTGGGAAATCTTTTTCTGAATAGGATCCGCTTCCCACTCTCCAACGATATGAAAAATGTGTTTTTGGCCATTTGTTTTTAGAGTGACTTTGGTTCCCACTGAAATTCCACCACCGTTTGAGCCTTGACTAAGAACTTCTGAATTTTTCAAAACATCTTCAAGTTCGGCAATTCGTCCGTCCAAAAATTCCAGCTCGTCTTTTGCGTTGTGATAATCACTATTTTCTGCCAAATCTCCTTGGGTCCTGGCATTGGAAAGCCTCTCGACTACTTTGGGTCTTTTGACCTCAATGAGTATATCGAGTTCATCTTTTATCGAATCCAAACCTTCTTTTGTAACTTGAATTTTTTTATGTCCGTTCATATTTGTTTCAAAAAAAAATTCCCCGCCATTTTTTGGTATCTTGTGGAAAAGTTTTTTGCGAAAAACGCTCCCACAAACTACCCAGAGACCTTGTTAATCTGGGTGCAAAAAATAAGGGAGGGAACTCTTAGCATGTACACAATAGACGAAATTGTATATATTCTTTGACCTCTTGTCAAGATGGATCGCGGCTTCTAATCTTGTAATTTTAGGTTCGAAAAGTTTAAAAAGTGGCTTGGAGTAACTTTTTGATGCATAATTTATTTGTGACGCGACTAAGCTTTCACTACTTCCCTCGAGATGTCGAAGCTGGAGATTTAGTTGAAAATTTTTTGGTTTCAGCTATAGCCTCTATTCTTGTAATTAGACTTTTTCTCGCAATAACCGGCTACCCTCAACTTGGAGGTGAAAACTTCCATATAGCCCATATGCTTGTGGGAGGATTTTTGATGTTTTTAGCCCTCATTGGACTTTTGGTTTTTCTAAACAAAGAAACCAAACATATCGCTTCATATGTTGGTGGGATAGGATTCGGAATGTTTTTAGACGAACTTGGGAAATTTATCACAAATGATAACGACTATTTTTATCAACCAACAATTGCCCTAATTTATGTTATTTTTGTTCTCCTTTTTTTAGGCGCGCGGGCTATAGAAAAATATTTCAAACCCAATAAACAAGAATATGCGATTAATGCACTCGAAATGATCAAGCAAGTTATTATGCACGACTTGGACGTTTTGGAAAAAAGGAAAGCCTATAGATTTTTAAAAAAAAGCGACCAAGATAATCCGATCGTAAACTTGCTTACACAGGCCTTGGATAAAATTTCAACAAGTCCGCTTTCGGTACCTAATATTTTCCACAAGATAAGAAGTGTTGCAAAAGAAAAATATATTCAACTTATTCATGCCTCAAAATTTGTGAAAGCAATTGTATCATTTTTTGTTGTAGCTTCAATTTTTAATGTTATCCAAGCCTTGTTGTCTCTGCAAAATACTGAGTCTTTTGCACAATGGGGGCAACTTATTTTTTCAGTAATATCAGGTGTTTTGGTAATTGTAGGTGTATATTTTCTACTTCACAAAGGTTCAAGAAAAAAAGCATACGAAATTTTCAAATATGCCGTTCTTGTTTCTATTTTCTTAACACAGTTTTTTAGGTTTTTAGAGGAGGAGCTCGGAGCAATAACAGGACTTATTATCGGTTTATTAATTTTAAATGTGTTGCAATACCTTATTTACGAAGAAAAACTATTGACTAAAAAGGAGAAGGCAAAGTGATGATAACTCTTTGCAAGCTTAGTAGTTATATAATAAAGTATTGTTTATGTCAGAAGATGAAGTAGTTCTAGAACAGACAGCTCAAGAAATTAGACCAATTGTTGTACCTGAAGGTAGATTGGCTGCACCTCGCGATTATGAAGTAAGAACGACCGTTTTGGAGCTTAACGGAAGACAACAAAGTCTTGAGTTAATTAAGCAAACATTTGAAGGCAACTGTGCTGAATATACAGCTTTAAATACAGCGATCATTTTATCAAAAGCTGGTATGGCTATTAATCCTGCAATAGAAGAGTATTTAAAAGCTAATCCACAATTCGATTTGTCGTCAGTAGAAACCGACTTAACTATTCCATTGATATTAAATGCACAAGAAGAACATGCTGAGCTTTTCAGTGGAGAAGATGATGTTGATAATTTATACATTAAGGTTGATAACCCTTACGAACCTTTAACAAACACAAATTCGGCATTACTATTTAGAACTGCAGTTTCTCCCAACGTACAGAGATTTGAAGGTGGGGATGTTGTACAGGGAGATCCAGAAAATGCTTTAGCGAGGATATCATCTCAAGAAACTGTCGCCGTCTTTGTCGGATCGGGAAATCATGCAACGAGCTGGGTCAAGCTCGGAGAAAATTGCTATTATGTCGATCCATACTACAATCAATCGGTTGTATTGCAGACTACAGAAACTGTCATGAAAGATCGTATAAGAGAAACAATAAATCGGCCTGGATCATTCGTCACTTTGAACGATCTGTACACAAAATAAATATACGAATAAAAAGGCGTAGTTTAACATCTGTGACCCCACACTATTAAAATTTCATATGAAATTTTTAAGTGTAAACAGGGACTCGGACCAACTAATCAGTTGATCTGTTTACCTTGCCCTTCGATTTGCATATAATTTGGATAGTGAAGCGTATCGTTCAACTTATTTTTCCTCCGCTGAAAGGATTTTTGAGCACGTCAATATATTATATTGTTCTAGGACAATACGGAAATTTGATAGTTTTTTTAGTAACCTTCATTCTTGCCTCAGTCCAAATCGCAACTCTTTTTTATATGCATAACAATTACAAAAAATTAACCAGATACGCAATACCTATATACTTTGTATTTGACTTAATAGTGTTCTTAATAATCCCTGCAGTTGCTGGTGGTATGAGTGGTCTTAGACCGGATGGTTGCTATGGCATACTTTTCGGATCCGTTTGTGGCCTGGCAGCTGTATTAATACCGACACTAATGGTTTTAACGATTCTTAGTATTCCTTACGCAATCATTAGTGCAATAACTTTGGCATATCTAAGATGGGAATAATTTGAGTGAGCCCACTGTACTGTAATTTGAACACCTTTGTAAAACGTCTATTTCATACATACGATAAACCTCATGTAATATGGGTATGTGGGAAGAAAAATAGCTTATATCATCCCTTCGTTCAAATCATCTCCTAAAGAAAAAGCTTATCTCAACATAGGTAGGTTTTTTAGAGAAGCAAACATTGAACCTATATATGTAGATGTGAAGTGGGATAACTCAACAATTTCACAAAACACTGAAAACTTTATAAGTTTGGCCAATAGCAAACAATCTGAGTACACATGTGTCTTAGGATTTTCTTTTGGGACCCTTATTGCCTTTATAGCTGCCAGTAAAATTAAGATGGATCTTCTTATTTTATGCTCTCTGTCGCCTTATTTTTCAGAGGATTTACCATATCTTAAAAAGTCTTGGAAGGAAAATGTTGGGAAAAATCGCGTCAAAGATTTAGAGGCTATAAATAGTAAAAATGCAGCTCAAAAAATAAGTACTAAAACATATGTACTATATGGTACCAAAGAAGGACCGCAAATTGAGAAAAGAGCCAAAGACGTGTTCAAGAATTTAAAAGGAGATAAGCATTTGATCTTTTTAGAAGAGGTTAATCACGATATTTCTAATGGTAGATACTTAGATCAGCTACACCAAATCATAATTTCCAACACCATCGAATGAATATAAGGCTATAAGTCGCGGTGACCCTACTGGAATTCGACAATTTGTAATCAAATTGGTTACTCATCCAGGTTTGCAGGATGCCTGTCCGCCTCTGGCGGAAGAACCTACGTGTGACCCTGTGGGGATTCGAACCCCAGTGTCTGGGATGAGAACCCAGTATCCTAGTCCACTAGATGACAGGGCCGCGATTAATTTTCAATTACCAAAGAATTCAACCTGTATTTTATCTCAAATACGCCTCAACCTCAACGTATGTTATGATAAATTGATGGCACAGATCAAAAGAATCGGAGTGAAACAGACGGCAAAAGTCGTTGCCATTTTTTATTTTGCTATAACTCTTCCTATTTTTATTCCTCTTTTCGTAATCTCACTTTTGATAGGTGGTTTTACTAATTCAGGTAATTTTGGTATGTTCGGAGCAATCTTCGGAGGTATTTTTATGTTAGTACTACCTTTTCTTTATGCAATTCTTGGCGGCGTGATGGTTGCAATTTCCGCTGCCACTTATAACTTTATAGCAAAGCGTTTTGGCGGTATAGAAGTTGAGATCGAAAACGAGACCGCAACAAAAGACGTAATTACTCCAAATACTCCAGATCCTACAAAACCTGTTTTGAATAAAACTCCTTGGAGGTAACTAACTTGCTGCGATATAAGTTTGATGCCTGATGAGAGTGGGTTTTTCTTTAACAACCGGCCATTTATTAAGAGCTTGTTCGAGTACCTCGTCAATACTGCTAGCAAATACAAATTTAATATCTTTTTGTACTTTTTCCGGAACATCTTCCATGTCTTTTTCGTTATCTTTTGGTAAAACTATTTTCTTAAGTCCTGCACGGTGCCCTGCAATAACTTTTTCCTTAACTCCACCTATCTCAAGAACCCGACCTCTCAAGGTAATTTCGCCTGTCATTGCAACATCTCTTTTTGTAGTAACTCCGGTTAAAGCTGATACTAGTGCTGTTGCAATAGCAGTTCCTGCCGATGGGCCATCTTTCGGAACCGCACCCTCCGGGACGTGTACATGAACGTCAATTGCCTGGACGTAGTCGGCATTAAGTCCCAATTCCAAATAATGCGCTTTTGCCCAAGTGAAAGCAGCTTTAGCCGACTCTTTCATAACATCACCTAGCTGCCCTGTTAAAGTAAGTTTTCCTTTCCCAGGGGTAAGTGCTACTTCAATAAATAATATTTCCCCGCCGGCAGCTGTAACTGCAAGTCCTGTAGCCATACCTGCTTCATCATTTTTCTCTGCAATTTGAGAACTGAATCTCTGCGGCCCCAGAAACTTTCTGACATCAGTTATTTTTACGACTTTTGGATAATTTTTGCCTTCCGCAACAAGACGGGCAATTTTTCTGAAGGCTGTCGCAAGACTGCGCTCAAGTTCTCGTACACCGGCCTCTCTTGTATAACGGTTGATAATTTCATCAAGAGCGCTCTTTTCAGCTTTAATTTCTTTTTTCTCTAATCCATGAAGTCTTAATTGTTTTGGCCAAAGAAATTGTTTTGCTATATTATACTTTTCATCTTGTGTGTAACCAGGAAAGCGTATTACTTCCATTCTATCTCTTAGTGCAACTGGAATTTTCTCCATCACGTTTCCTGTACAAATAAACATAACTTGTGAAAGATCGAACGGAACTTCCAAGTAATGATCTGAAAACTCTCTATTTTGTTCAGGATCCAGTGCTTCCAAAAGTGCAGAAGAAGGATCTCCTCTGAAATCAATCCCGATTTTATCTATTTCATCAAGCATAAAAACAGGATTTTTTGTCCCAGCGTTTTTAACTCCTTGAATTATTCGGCCAGGTAAGGCACCTACATATGTCCTTCTATGACCTCGAATTTCTGCTTCATCCCTTATCCCTCCAAGTGACATTCTCACAAATTTTCTTCCAAGTGCTCGAGCAATTGATTTTCCAATTGAAGTTTTGCCGACTCCGGGGGGGCCTATAAAGCAAAGGATTGTGGGTTGTGAATCGCTTACATTCGGCGTTTGGTCAGTATCTTTACTTTTATCTTTATCATCTTCCTTCAAATTTTTTTTAGACTCCTTTTTAATCTGCATCACGGCCAAATATTCTAAAATTCTTTCTTTGACTTTTTTGATACCGTAGTGATCCTTTTCCAAAATTTTTGCTGCTTTGGCAATTGAAACATTATTAGGCGATTGAATATCCCACGGCATGTCAGTCAACCAATCAAGATAATTTCTTATGTAACCGCCTTCAGGATTGTGGGGAGATAACTGAGAAAGCCGTTTTAGTTCTTTATCCGCTTTCTCATGAACATCCTTGGGCATGTTCGCACTCTTAATTTTTTTTCTGTAGTCATCTAATTCCTCATTACTTAAATCCCCTTCCTCACCCTCTCCTAGTTCTTCTTCAATTGTTCTCTTTTTCTCTCGTAACATTGCCTTCCTCATCTGATCTTCAAACCTTTTTTGGGTCTTTGTGGAAATTGTCCGCTCCAGTTCCAATACATTCACCTCGTGAGCAAGGTGTTCCAAAACTTTCTGCAAGCGAGCCTTTAGTGATATTGTTTCAAGAAGTTCTTGCTTACTTTTAGTTTTAACTTCAAGTAAAGATGCCACTTGATCTACTAATTCCTCAGGTTCAACTTTTCCAGATACTAGTTTCATTACAGCCATAATCTCTGCCTGTTTACCAAGATTAATTGACTTTTTAAAAAGTTCTGAAATTTTATTTGCAAGCGCCTCAATCTGATCTCCTGCAGCACCAAGTTCTGTATAAATCTCTTCTACCTTGGCAATTAAATGGGGTTCACGAGAGATCAAATCAACTAGCCGAATCCTTGCTTGACCTTTTACAACGGCATGAATTTCTCCTTCCGTTGACATCATTTGAGTAATAGTTGCTATAGTTCCAACTTTATATAGATCTTCAACGTCCGGATCAGGCATTCGTGCGTCTTTTTGAGTAAAAATTCCTATAACCTTATCTTCTTGAAAAGAAGCATTAATAGCAGCAACACTTTTCTTTCTTCCGAAGGATAGAACAGCGTCTGTGTGAGGAAATACAACTGATCCGCGAATTGCAACAACTGGAATTTGACGAAATAGTTTTGTAACTTCTTCAGCCATGAATTTAATTTGTTTTAGCAGTCTAACTGGTTATCTGCTAAAAGTCAATAGGAATATCAACCTCTATTTTTTCTTCCGGTTAGAACTCTATATAAATGTAGTTTCTCAAAAAGATAGGATACGGCAATTCCAATTGAACTTCCAACAATGATGTCCGCGGGAAAGTGAACATTACTTAAAACTCTACCCATGCTTACTCCTATTGCACCAAGAATAAATAAAAGGCCGTATTTTTTATCGTGCATCCATACTGTTAGTCCAAGCGCCCAAGCTGTTGCTGCGTGTTCGGAGGGGAATCCACCATCGCTAGGTATTGTTATGGTCAAAGGTGTTAATCCTAAGGTTTCAAACGGTCGGGGTGTGGGAAACAAGTTTTTAATCATACTTGCAATTCCCCATGCAATAAGCGCACTTAAAAATGCGTGGAATGCTTGTTCTTTTTTAATTCTTCCATCAATTAGCCAAAGGATTGTCAAACCCAAGAACATAAACCAAATTAAAAAACTTGCCAAAAAGGTAATTGTGAGGGATGTCTGACCTGATAAAACAGCCGGGTTCATTATTCGTAGATTACAATCCTCGTTACTATATTTTCAGAGTTTGTGCAGACAGAAAGAAGAAATACATAGTACTTTTTCATAAAATTAACGATAATCTTAGAATACTGTATTTCTTTTACTTTTCCAACTGGTTTGCGTAGTATACTAAAAATATATGGGCTTAAGACACTCTACAACCAAAAGTTTTATTTACGCTTTTGAGGGGATACGAACCGCATTCAGAAGGGAACCAAATTTAAGGATACATACTTTTATAGCTGTTATTGTACTTTTGGCAGCAATCTTTTTTAAATTCAATTCAATTGAATGGCTAATATTAGCTTTTACAATATCTTTCGTGATTGCACTTGAACTTCTTAACACGGTACTTGAAGCAGTTGTAAGTTTGGTAAGTCCTGAAGTCAAACCTGATGCAAAAGTAGCAAAAGATGTCTCAGCGGCTATGGTCTTGGTTGCTGCGATTGCCGCTTTATTAGTAGGAATTGTCCTCTTTATCCCGAAACTTGCTTCACTTTTTACTTAAAGAGTAAAACTATAGATCCCAAGACAATACTATAAACTCCAAATACGCTAAACTTTCTCTTTGCCAGAGACTTTAATACCAAATTAATCGACCAAAATCCTGTAACAAAAGCTGCCGCAAAACCAATAACATAATTTAGGGGATTTTCTAGCGAGGAAACGTCGTTACTTAGAAATTGAAGTATATTTGCGCCAGCGATAGCTGGGATTGACAAAAGGAATGAAAATTCTGCCGCCTTTTTCTTATCAATCCCTAATTTTACAGCGCTAAAAATTGTTGCACCCGAGCGGGAAATTCCGGGGATGATGGCTATAGCTTGTGAAATACCAACCAAAAAAGAGTCTAGAAATGAGATTTTTTGTTTATTCGCCTCAAATCTGTCAATTAATAAATTTAAAACACCCGTAATTATTAACTCCAAACCTACCATTTTAACGTTTCCGAAAGTTGACACTAGTTGTTCTTGGAATAAAAAACCGATCAGTGCGGCAGGAATACTTCCAACGATTAGAAGTAAATAATATTTTCGACCGAGCCTTAGAATTGTTTTTCTGAAAAAATAGAAAACTGCAAAAAGAGTTCCCAAGTGAAGAACCACATCAAATAATATTCCTGGTTGAGAAAAACCCGGAATTAAGCTTTGTGCTAAAACCAAATGCCCCGAAGAAGACACCGGGATAAATTCAGTCAGTCCCTGCAAAATTCCCAATACAATCGCCCATAAAGCATTCATTATTTGCCTTTAAATTTAAGTGCACAGGAGTTAATACAATATCTCTTTCCGGTCGCCTCTTTACCATCAGGCATTTTTGTCGGACCGTCGTCAAAAAGGTGGCCAAGATGCCCTCCGCACTTTGCGCATTTCACTTCAACGCGATGCATACCCAAAGAATTATCTTCTTCCAATTCAACTTTATCTTTATCAAGAGCATCAACAAAACTTGGCCAGCCGGTCCCTGATTCGTACTTTGTATCAGAGGAAAATAAAGGAGACCCGCAGGCCCCGCAAAAATACATTCCCCCCTCTTTATTATTCAAAAGTCTTCCGGTGAATGGTTGCTCAGTATCTTTTTCTCTTAAAACTCGATACTGTTCGGGAGTAAGTTTTTTCTTCCAATACTCTTCAGATTTAGATTTCATACCTCCCATAAAAATATTATACTTTTGTAAACTCCGCATTTTTGTAAAAATCTGGGTCAGACCATAAAATAATTTTGCTAGGATCTTTTACGATGTCTACGTTTACTATACCTTCCATATGATCAAATTCATGCATGAATACCCTATTCATCATCTTACCAACATCAGTTTCGTCTTTCGTATCCCAATGTTTTAAATTTCCTTCTTCGTCGTAATAATCAAATTCTATCCAGGAAGGACGGATTGTTGGAACTATAACAGGACTTGCACTCATGCAGCTTTCTGGGTAGTTAAGAAGATGTTTCGACTTCTTAGTGATCTTAGGATTTATTATTACTTGTATATTTTTATCAGTTACATCTTTCTTATTTTTAATATTCGTAATTGTTTGTCCTTTATAAATAACTGAAAACCGCTCGGGAATTCCTACCTGCACGGCAGTGACGCCCCTTCCATACCCAGTTAACTTTCTATAATTTAATAAACATTTTTTTAAATAGTTTATTTTTTCTTTTGTTTCGGATGAAGTTATTTTTGTAACTGGAATTTCTTTCGAAGGAAGCCTTAATTTTTTCGACTCACCAATTTTATAAATAAAACTACTTATATTAATTTCATTTTTAAAAACTTCCCTTTTATGCTTAACAAAAGAAGGAGTGGGTTTCCACTTAGTCATATTATCAGGATTATACCAGCATCTATCAAATAATCTTTATCTTCTTCTTAACGGTTTTAAAAGAAAAAGAACAACTAGGTCTAAAAGAACTGGGACGAGCAAAAAAGTGTTAGCAATTCTGAGTACATTAATAAATCCTTCTGAAAAAATAAGTTCGAAGTTTACGGCAGGGATTCGGATACCAAGAACGTAGGCGAACGAGAAAGCTATCAAAAGAAATATTGCTAAAGTGAATGCGCCTTCTAGATCTTTTTTGCTTGCAAACATCGAGTTTCCAACACAAAAGATTGCATATCCTGCAAACACTAACCCCCATTTTGTATCTATGAATCGACCTGCCTGCGCAGGCGGGTTCATGAATACTAAATAGGTAGTAGCTAAAATCAGTCCTGTTCCAAAAATAAAAGGTGCAATTCCTATTAAAAATCTGCGCACGGGATCGGTTTTCCCGATAGAAACGCTTCCCAATTCAACTCCTTTTTCCAATTCGTCAAATTGAGGAATAATTTCCAACTTACCCACGGGTACTAAAAGAAAAAGTGCTGCCAAAAAATGGGATATTTCGTGTATAAATGTCCCGGGCAAAAATACGATTGAAAATAGGTATACTGCCCAACTTTTACTTTTTGTCAAATGATAAAAGAATTGAATAAGCTCATGATTGAGTCGTCGCGAAAGAAAATATATTGCAGAAAGTTGTAGAAAAAAGAGGGCTAGATACAACATTATTATTAAGTGTAGTTCAGTAACCGCAACCATCGCAACAAAACTTTACCTAGTTGAAAATATCTGATCTTTTGCATTATTCTGAGAAGTACCTGTGAAAATGAATCTCACTCAAGCTTACGCCCAAGGTATTTCGCGAAGGGGGATAAATTTACCCAAATATAAGCTTGCAAAGTTTCGTTTTAAACCCGACAAGCACATTCCAATAATAGTTATTCTAATAATTATCCTGGCGGTCGGCTATCTTTTTGCAAATAGAAAAATAACAACTCTCACCACAATCGTCCAAAATTTAACAGAAGAAAAAGATAAGAATTTGGTTGAATTGGAAAAAATTGCCAAAGAGTTGGAAGAACTGAAAAATCAAGACCCTCAAAAGAAAAATGAAGAGCTGCAAAAGGAAATTGCGACCATGCAAAAAACATTCAATCAATCAATTGCTGTTTATGAGGATTTACTCGACTTAAGATCAAAATCAAAAGACACTCTCGCTCTCGAGAAACAATATGCTGATGTCTTATTTAAAATTTCCCAAAGAGATTTTAGTGGCGCCAACGATGTGCTTTCCCAAATTACAGCGGCAATCAAAAAAGAAGAAGAAGAACTTGCTACGTCATTCACAATTCCTGCTAATGTTCCCCAGAATAATGCTCCACCGGGTGCTGGATACAGTCGTCAGCAAGTTGCTGTTGAAGGACTTGGTTCATACTTAGTAAGTATTGTTGCAGGAGATTTGGGTTCAACAAAAGTAATTGTAGATACAGCCTCTGATAGCGATTGTTCGAATGATTGCCCGGTTCTTCCTTTAGCAACATATGTTTCCAGAAACGGTGCATACGCAGGAGTAAACGGCAGCTACTTTTGCCCTGCCGAATACCCTTCATGTGCTGGAAAAACTAACACTTACGATCTTTTGGTGATGAATTATAAAAAAACCTACTTTAATTCTGGAAATAATGTCTACAGCAACAATCCAGCAGTTATTTTTGGTGGTTCATATATCCGTTTCGTGGGACAGGCATCGCAATGGGGTAGAGATACTGGAATTGACAGTATGCTCTCGAATTTTCCAATGCTAGTACAAGGCGGAAATATTGCATTCGGAGGAGATGACGATCCCAAAAAAGGTTCTAAAGGAGGCAGAAGTTTTGTTGCAAACAAAGGAAATACTGTTTATATAGGTGTTGTTCATTCAGCAACTGTTGCTGAAGCCGCACGTGTACTTCGGACAATGGGTATGGAAAATGCTCTAAATCTCGACGACGGTGGTTCAACTGCTTTATGGAGCGGAGGCTACAAAATCGGCCCCGGCCGCAACTTACCCAATGTAATCTTATTCATAGGGAAATGAAAGTTATATTAACAAAACACGCCGAAGAGAAACTCAAGCGTAAAGATATCAAGAAATTCAAAATCACCAAAAGAAAATTAAGGAAATTTTTAGAAAATCCAAGATCTAGATCCAAGACAAAATACGGAAATTTTGCTGTAGTTGACCAAATTGACCAAGAACACGACGTTAGAATAATCTATGATATAATTGAGGTTGGAATCAAAGTAATAACATTTCATATAGCCAGAAAGCAGCGATACAAATGAAGCTGAAATACTACAAAGATGACGATATCCTAGTTATCAGGTTTTCGACAAAACCTGTAGATGATTCATTTGAAGTTGAAAACGCAATACTTGAAGTTGACAAAGAGAATTCTCCTGTGTCATTAGAAATCTTGAAAGCCTCAAAATTCTTTAATATTGCTTCCAAGGAATTACCCAAAGAAGTTAAGGAAAAATTTTTTACAACAGCGTAATAATCCAAAATCACCCGGTCGTGACCTTCCGAATGCGAAGTCCCGCGCCGTATTACGAAGCAATTCTGGTGCGCGGATATTCTTTTTGTAAGTAGGTAAAAAGTCTCAGATTAAAAATATTCCATTTAAGCTTGATATAATATTCTTCACATGCTTTCGGAAGTATTTTTCGATGTTGAAACGAAGAAACTTTTTGGAGATATTGAGGGATTTAACCCAGCTGATCTTGGAGTCTCAATTGTTTCAGTTTATTCAAGAAAAATTGATGAAAGCTTTAGTGGTGAGCAAAATCGAACTATCGAAGGACACACTGTCCTGAGCGTAGTCGAAGGCAAAATGCAAAGCTTCTGGGAAAAGGATTTTGATGAATCTCCCTCGCTTCGTAGGGAGAGAAATCCCTCGCGCCGTCGGCAAAGCCTTTGGCGACGTTCGACCGAAGCGAAATATTCTTCGCGTTCATCCGCGGGCATACGCCCAGGGTATTTCGCGAAGGGGGATAAAATGTGGCCGCTTTTCCAAAGTGCTGATAGGATAATTGGATTTAATTCGCTTGGATTTGATATTCCCGCTCTTTCTCCATACACCAACTTCCCTTTTCAAAAACTTCCACACTTTGACATTATGCAAAAAGTCAAAGAAGTCTTTGGTCATCGAATCGCCTTGGACGCAATCGCAAAAGAAACACTGGATCGGGAAAAAACGGATGTGGGAATAAATGCCGTATATTATTGGCAAAAGGGAGATAAGGAAAGTTTGGAAAAATTAAAAAAATATTGCGAGGCAGATGTGTTAATTACCCGAGATATTTACGACTACGCGCTTCAAAACGGACACCTTCTTCTTAAAGATAAATGGAACACCTTACAAAAAGTCGAGGTCGATTTCTCCTATCCAAAAGACACACCAACTAAACAAGCTGGGTTATTTTAAGAACTATTTGAAGGAGTCCAGACGTGATAGTGCTTCACCAATTACAGCCTTGAAGTTTCCGTAACAAACCGGGCACTGAGGTTTCTCATACTTACCGCCTTGTCCGTTTACCGGATAGATTTGATTTGCTCTTACTTCTTGTACCCTCATTTCCTCAAAAGTGAAATAACCAACCCTACATCCGCAATATTCCCTTTGAAAATGACCGGGTGTGAAGTTCATCCAAACACTAAATAGTAAAAGAACAATAGAAAAAACACTGAAAGAAATTATTATTATCCCTTTTACCATTAACTTAACTTTATCATCTTGGAGATTAACTTGAAAAGTCCGCTTTCAACTCCATCACCAATTCGGTTTAGGTTCAGTTTGTGATAAAATAACAAGGTTTCCTGATCTCTTTATTGCGGGGTCTGCTAATGGTAGGCATCGCGGCTCTGAACCGCGCAATCTAGGTTCAAATCCTAGCCCCGCAGCCATTCGACTCCTTTCAGTCGCTCATGGCCTTCGGCCCTATATATAATGTCGAATGTCCTGAGTGAGTCATTCGACGGTGAGCAAAGTCGAACCGCTCATGACGAATCGAAGGATACCCTGTCCCGCAGCTCGACTTTTGAAGCGTTTCCTTTGTTGCAACCGACGTGTGTGGCAAGAATTAAAACACACCGCCACAGATTACTTCGTCCTGAAATTTAATTACACTGCCATCTCGATAATCTAAATACATAGCTTTATTTTCAGCACAACTCGTTAACTTTATTGTTAATTTTTGATATTCCCAAGAATTCCAGCTTACACTTAAATCCGTCGCTTTAAAGCCATTTTTATTTGCAATCTGAATTGCTTCCTTGCGCGTTAGGTGAAAGTCGCATAAAGACGGGTCTGCAGTACATCTAGGTAAATGGTTATTTACTATTCTTGTTCGAATAATTTTATGTTGTTCGTAATAAGGTGAGTCTATATCTACTATATCTACATAAAAGAGAGAGTCTTCCGAAGACCCGTTTAAAATCTCTAGAGGAGTATAATTATAAGCAATTTTGTATACTTGGTAAGTGGCTTTCCCTAATACTTTTGCTATATTAACTTTTTTCGTTTCCTGCTCGTTATATTTTATATCCTTATAAAATCTTTCTCTTCCGGTCTGATCGATAATGAGATTATTTGCTGTTTCTATGGCGTAACTGGGAATATCCACCTGTCTTATTTGTGAACTTGTCTCTAAATCTTCCCAAAGCCTACCAATTTTTCTATAAGACGTATGCTCAAGGTTCCAAATCTCTACATAAAACAGAATAAGAATACACGTTAGACCTAAAAAACTGATTAATATCTTATATAACACAGGTAATTTTTTATTTCGCCAGGCTCTAATAAGAAGGAAAACAATTGCAGCTAGAACAATAATTAGGGCAATACTTATTAACCAAAAAAACAGTTCAGGATTGGCTAAGTCCAGGCATCTGTAATCAGTAAATTGCCTTAGCCCATAACAATAAGCGGCTTCATAAGTTATTCCTACAGCACTTTCCGACATATATAAATAATATCTCGAAAGCTAGCTATACAAAAGAGGGGATAAAAACAGGCTCTTTTGTCGTGATAAAATAGGTTCGAATAGCGTCTACAGTCGCCAGCCATTCGACTCCTTTCGGTCGCTCATGGCCTTCGGCCCTATGTATAATGTCGAATGTCCTGAGTGAGCGTAGCGAATCCCTGTCCTGCAGCAAAAACACCCATCTCGGATTCGAACCTTCAATTCAATTAGGGCTTGACATGATGTTAGTGTGTATATACAATGTAATTACATATGATAACTACAATTATATCTATAGGAAATTCTAGAGGCATACGTATTCCTAAAATATTGCTTGATGAAAGTGGTTTAGATAATGAAGTTGAATTAGAGGTTAAAAAGGGGGAAATAAGAATTATTCCAGCAAAACTGAAGGAGAGTATAGTAAATGATACTCTATTATTATCAGAGAAATCGCTGGGAACGGATTGGGATAGACCAGAAGAGGATGAAGCATGGAAATCTTTACGGTAGGAAGTGTTGTCTTAGTTTCCTTTCCATTTTCTAATCTGAAAGGAAAGAAGATTCGTCCAGCCTTAGTATTAGCTCAAGTTGAATTTGGAAATTTGATTTTATGCCAAATCACCTCAAAATCATATTCAAGTAAAACTGCGATTAGTGTTGAACAATCCGATTTTGCACAAGGAATGCTTCCATTGAAAAGCTTCGTAAGGCCAGATAAGCTATTTACTGCTGATGCGTCTATTCTTAAGGGTAAGGCTGGAGAATTAACAGCAAGTAAAAAGAGCGCCATTTTACTGAAGGTTCGTAAATTGTTTACAGAATCATGAAAAATAACTAAGCAATATGAAGCTCCCTCGACCTTACGGTCGGGGTATCCCTTCGGTCTGAGCACTCAGGGTCGAAGACTTCTCCCCGTGCTTCGTCGGGAGCGAAATCCCTCGCGCCGTCGGCAAAGCCTTTGGCGACGTTCGACCGAAGCAGAAATTTCTTCGCATTCATCCACGGGCTTATGGTTCGACAATGCTCACCATCCTGAGCCTGTCGAAGGACGCCCAAGGTTTTCTGCGAAGGGGGATAAAATAGTTTTAAAGCCAAAGCTATTCCCTATTCTTTACTCATAACTTGGAATATAAAAACTGTCATTCATTGTTTGCCAAAAAGTTCGAATAGTGTCCACAGTTCGCAGCCAATTCGACCCACCCTTTCAAAAGGGTTCACTCACGGCTATAGCCACTTAATCAATGACCAGAATATGTTTAAATTTGTGTCGAATCGTCCTGAGCGATGGTGAGTACTGAGAGAAGTCGAAGTATCGAACCAGAGTCGAAGGGCATATAATTGTTAAATGTCCTATTTTGTTTACATTCTCCGAACTTCTTCAAACACTCTTTACATCGGGCAAACAAATAATCTCGAAAATAGACTTAAAGAACACCAAAATAAATCCAGCAAGTCTGCAAAATATATACGCTATTTTAAATCATCTAAATTAGTTTTTTCGGAAAAATATTCAACGAGAAAAGAGGCAATGCAAAGAGAAATCCAATTAAAGAAATGGTCGCGCGCCAAAAAGGACGCTCTCATAATGGGTAACAAATTACGGTCAAAAAAGTTGTAAAATATGGCAAGATGGGGGGTTTTAGTAAATATACAAATTACAAAACTGTTCTTTCCGTAAACGCTTTAATTTGGTGCAACGGTAAAGTTTTAATGCTCAAAAGAGCGGACTCAAAGAAGGTTGACCCTGGATTATATGCTGGAATTGGTGGAAAAGTAGAGCCTCATGAAAGTTTCTACGATGCATTACTTCGCGAGATTGAGGAAGAAACTGGAATTACTGAACTTGAGTCTATAAGGCCTTATTCAGTTACTCAGCATCCATATCCACCAAGTGACTCGGAATGGATCAATATTTATTTTATTGTCAATATTACGAAACAAATTAAAGTTAGATCTTCTGGAGACGGAACCTTTCATTGGATTGATCCAAAAGAAATAGATAACCTACCAACTCCAACGGATATCAAAGAATATATTAAAATCCTTTCCAAAAACCCAAATGCTTTCATATTTGGCTTTTTTGATCATGATAAAAAAGGAAAATTAATAGAGAAAACTATTAAGGTTTTATAAATTAATGGTGATGTGTCTTAAAGGTTCTAGACCGCCCTGCTCAGCATTTTTAGATAACCAGCACCAGAAGTTGGTTTTCCGTTTGTTATATAAAATATAGTAGACATGGAAGTCGGAGTAAAAGAAACCCAAAATGTGACCTTTAATCCCTCAATAGAGTCGGATCCGGAAGTAGTTGGGGCCATGAGTATGGCAGTCTTGAGAATAGAGGATTATTACGAGGCGCTATATAGGGAGTTGCATAGGCCCAATGTTTCTGAGCCAGTTTTGTACTCTGCGTTGGGATTTGTAACTAGTCCCAATGGTATTGACTTCGAAAGGAGCGGAATTGTCGCTCTTAGTCCTGATAAAAGGCCAGATAGTTGGGATCGTCTTGCCGTTGAAGATCCTACTGTGGTGGTTGTCCAGACAGAGAAGGGAAACAAATACCATGTTTTTCATACTGCAGTAAGACCTGTTTCAGTGGGAGTCGAAACAGCCATTCAGCTTGCAACTGGACCTTCACTCGACAAGATCGGAGATAGAAAACTCGTCCTTACACCTCAGGATGTGAAAACCGAATTGGGGAAGGTAAATATGGTTAAAGAGCCCGAATTTTTTATGACGAAGGATGGAGACTGGCTTATGATCTACGAGTTTGCTGATAACGAGAGATCAAGGATAGCAATGGCAAGGAGTACGGGTAAGAATGTGGAGGGTCCTTATAAAGGACACAGACTTTTGTTTGACGTTAGAGAAGATAAATGGGATTCTCAACATGTTAGTCCCGGACCTATTTTTGCGACGTCTAGAGGTGACATATTTATTTTTTATAATGGTCGTGGTCCAAGAAGCCCAGAAGATCAGACTCCCACTTGGGCTGTGGGCTGTGCCATAATTGACCCTGTTCGCGAGAGTATATTTCAGAGATCAGAAAAGCCACTGATTATCCCTCCGGGGGAAATAGGTCCAGATAATCAGCTTATCGCTTTTGCCAATTCTTTGGTAAAAGAGGAAGGTGGAGTAACCCAGAATCTTTATTACACGATTGCGGATCGACGTTCCGCTGTAGCCACCGTTGATGTGTCCAGAATTTAAGGAGGTTCTAACTCTGTGGTTAGATAGATTTAAACTTAAGCTAAGTCGAAGTATTCCCCATAAATCCACAGTTCGCAGCACTTTGATTCGCTTTTCTCACTTCAAAAAAACCATAAGTCTAAGTTTGATCTCAACTGTTTTTAGGTATAAAATGGTTTTAGTGAGACAAGTTAAGCGCTTTCTTTTTCTGCTCCAGGCGATTCTGCCTTTTCTCATACCTAGTAGACTTGGTGCTCTCTAGAAACTTTTTTTTACCACTTTATGGTAAAGCAAAACATCGGTGAAGAACTAAATAATCTTATAAAACCTATAAGTGTTCTGTATCTATCTTCATATATTCCCCGAAAATGCGGAATAGCAACTTTCACTAAAGATCTGACAAACGCAATAAATATGCTTAATCCTTCGAAAATTGCCGATATTGCAGCTTTGGATAACGATATAAGTACATCTCTTCACTATCCTCATGAAGTTAAGTTTAGATTATACGAAAATGAAAATTTTGATTATAAAGAGTTGGCTTATAGATTAAAGACAGGAAACAACGAAAATAATTATGATTTAATCTCTCTTCAGCATGAGTATGGGATTTACGGTAAGAACGACGGGGAGGAAATTTTAGAGTTTATAGACCTAATGAAAAAACCGATAGTAACAACTCTTCACACAGTATTGGAAAACCCTTCAGCTAACCAAGAGAAAATACTTGGAATCATTTGCAACAAATCAAGATTTTTAGTTGTAATGCTAAGTAACGCTAAAAATATATTGGTAGAAAAATATGGTGTTGATAGAAATAAAATTGTTGTTATTCATCACGGAGTACCGGATTTTCCCAAACTTGAGGCCGAAACTTGGAAGAGAAAAATTAAACTTTCTAAATACACAATCATGTCAAGTATTAATCTTATTTCTCCATCAAAGGGACTTGAGTTTGCAATACAAGCGGTGCCTGGAATAGTTAAAAAGATTCCAAATTTTCTCTATTTGATAATCGGAGAAACACATCCTGTTTACTTGAAAAAAAATAACGGGAATGATGTTTATAGAAAAAAGCTTAAAAAGCTTGTAAAAGATTTAAGCATTGGAAAACATGTTAGGTTTGTAAACCAATACCTAAGCATAAAGAGTTTGATGAATTATGTTGGTGCTAGCGATTTTTACATAACTCCATACCTTGATGCTCAACAAGCAGCTTCGGGTGCACTCGCTTATGGAATAGGGGCAGGTAAAGTTTGTATTTCTACCCCCTATCTTTATGCCCAAGAGATGCTTGGAAAATTAAGGGGCATTTTGGTTCCCTTTAAGGACAGTGAATCGGTCGCAGAAGCTGTTGTTAGGGTTATGAGAGACAGTAAAGAAAGAGAACTTTACGAAACAAATTCTTACCTTATTGGAAGAACAATGACTTGGAATAATGTAGCTCATCAATACCTTCACTTATTTAAATACGCCATAAATGGATATCACTAAAAGCATTGACTATTTCAAAAGCCTTATAGATAAAAATGGAATTATACAATTCACAAAAGGCTACAAAAAAGATTATTCCTACGGCTATGCAATTGAGGATCAGGCAAGAGCTCTATTGGTGGCAATTTTGTTGGAGGACAGGAAACTAATTGACCAATTTTTTAATTCAATAGAAGAATCTGTTACAAAAGATAAAGGAGTGGATATGTTAAGAGATAAGTTTGGGAAATTGACCGGAAATTTCGACAACTTTGAGGAAGCTTCAGCAGAGGTTCTATGGGCGCTATCAAAACTTAGAAATTCTAAATTTGGAGATTCCTATAAAAAGAGCATTGATAGTGTGGTTTTGGACTTAGAGAAAGGTTTAGTAAAAACTCCGTATCCTAGGGTTATGGCATACACGCTACTTGGACTAGCAGAACTTAATAATTTGAAAACGGTTCAACTTCTAGCGAATAATCTTACCAACATTTATTCGAAAAACAAAAGTGAGGAGTGGATTTGGTTTGAAAGTAAAATGACTTATGCCAACGCTCTTCTGCCTTGGAGTCTTTTCTCAGCTTACTCTCTTTTGAAAAAGAGAGAATACTTAGTAATTGCACAAAAAACCTTAAAATTTTTGTTTAATAATTTAACAAAAGAAGGAGTACCTATTGTAGTTGGAAATGAGGGTTGGTGGATAAAGGGCAAAGATATGGCTTTTTATGATCAGCAACCAATAGACATTTCTTATATGACACTTACCTGTCTTTCTGCTAAAAAAATTACGGGTAAAGAAAAATATTTGGATAAAGCCAAGTTTTACTATAGCTGGTTTTTGGGGAATAATTTAAAAAAACAAAATATGATAAGAGAAGACGGGGCGTGTTACGATGGTTTATATGAGTACGGCCCCAATCCCAACGCAGGAGCAGAATCAAATATTTGTTTTCTTATCGCAAGTCTGGAAATGAAGAATCGAGGACTCTTAGCCACATGAATTTACCCAAAGTCTTAATCTTGGCTCCCATACAACACGATTTTCCACCAAAAGGTTATGGACCATGGGAGCTTATTTCGTATAACCTCTGCGAAGAGTTGGTTAAGATGGGAGTGGAGGTAACTGTTTTTGCAACGAAAAGCGCTAAAACGCGAGCCAAGTTATTAGCTTTTTGGGAAGAACCAGTTGATGAAAAAAGCATAGACAGTGATAGTAAAAATCTAATTCACATAAGCGAAGCCATAAAAGTAGCAAAAGACTTTGATATAGTCCATAACCATTTGAATATTCATCCAGTTCTTTTTGCAAAACTTTTAGGGGTGAGAATGGTTACAACACTTCATGGAGCGGGTTGTGAGAGGAAAAATAAACCTTATCACGAGTATTTGAAAGAGGAAAATTACGTTTCAATTTCCTATGCGGAAAGAGAATTTGCTCCTTACTTAAACTATGTCGAAAATGTTTACAATGGTGTTGATTTTAATAAGTATGAAATTTCTGAAGGAAAAGGAGAGTATCTACTTTTTTCAGGAAGGATAACAAAAGAAAAAGGAATAGAAGATGCCATAGAACTTTCTAAAAGGACAGGTTTCCCGTTAAAAATTGCCGGAATAATAACAGATGCCGAGTATTATAGAAAAACTGTTGAACCAAATTTATCTCCAGGGAAAATTGAGTATTTGGGTAATTTAGCTTATACAGAATATGTGCCCGTGCTTAAAAAGGCTGCTGCCACGCTTTTTTTGATAAGTTGGGACGAACCATTTGGTTTATCTATAGTTGATTCTTTGGCTTCTGGAGTTCCAGCAATAGGGTATCCTCGCGGAGCTTTTCCAGAGTTAGTTTTTGACAATAGGATGGGAATAATTGTAAATAATCTGGACGAGGCGGCAGATGCTGTTAAAAATTTAACTTCATTCAACCCGGTAGAAGTCAGGAATTTAGCTTTTGATAAATTTAGCGCGGATAAAATGGCGAAAGGTTATCTGGAAGTTTACAAAAAATTACTTGCGGATAAACTATAGCCCATGAAACTTGCCCGATCTCCCAAAAACCCCATATTGCAAACCACAGGAAACGGTTGGGAATCCAAAGCTGTCATGAACTGTGCAGTTTTTGAATATGAAGGGAAAATTAATCTTCTCTATAGAGCGCAAGGCGAAGAAAACGTTTCTTATTTTGGCTTAGCAAGACTGTCATCACCAGATACAGTTGAAGAAAGACTTTCTACGCCGGTATTTTCGCCTGAGCCAAAAAATAAGTACGAATCCTCTGGCGTTGAAGATCCAAGAGTGACAAAGATAAATGATACTTTTTACGTCGTTTATACTGCTGCATCGAGAGTTGAACCTATTCCTTACGCCTCTGATCTTTATGAGCGCGAGGGGTGGAGAATAAGAGTGAGCTTAGCAACAACACAAGACTTCAAAGTGTTTTCAAGATCTGGTGTGATAATACGAGATGTGAATAGCAAAAACGGGGCACTTTTTCCTGAAAAAATAGGTGGCAAATTTTACTTACTTCATAGGATCAGTCCTTCTATTAAGCTAGCAACTTCACAAGACGGTGTTAATTATAAAGATGTAGGAGAAGTTTTTGGTCCTAGGCAAGGATCTTGGGATTCTTTTAAGGTGGGGGCTGGTGGCCCACCGATAAAAACAAAATGCGGTTGGTTACTATTTTATCATGGCTTGACTAGCGAAAGAGTTTATAGACTTGGTATTGTCTTTTTGGATTTAAATGACCCAACAAAAGTTTTAGCGAGGACAACCGATCCAATATTGGAACCCAAGGAGTCGTATGAAAAAGAAGGGTTGGTAAATAACGTTGTCTTCAGTTGTGGGGCAATAGAAAAAAATAATGAGTATCTAGTTTATTATGGGGCAGGAGACAAAGTCGTTTGTTTAGCAACAATTGATAAAGAAAAAGTTTTAAAATGGGCAAAGAAGCAAGTTGGTAAGTTCAAACGATAACTTCACAATTTCATCCTTTGATCTCTTTCAGAATTTCTTTTTCTAAGGCCTGTATTTTCTCACTAAGAACTTTTTCCACATCTTGTTGTGTTTTTTCTTTTAAGTAATTAAAAAGTTCTTCATGATAAGGGGCTTCGTGGAACTTTGTTAGAAATTCTTCGTGATGTTCTCGGGGCAAAATATCAAAAATGCTTTCCAAAACCCGGTGGTGAATAATTTCATCAATAAGTTTCCAAAGTTCTTCTCTTTCTTCAGAACTTGAGGCAATATTTTTAACTTCAATTTCGACCTCCTCGAGAATTATTAGATGATCGTAGAAAATGTGTGACATTTTATAGTTCCCTCCGGTAGTAAAAAATTTTACTCATAATGTTTTTATTACTTATTTATGTTTATAAGCATACTACCTAGTTTAAGATTAGCGTATTCCACAGGCCCAAGTGGAATTCTATTCTTAGGGTCGTCAACAAAAAAAATAATAACCGCCCCCTTTTTATATCGAGATCCACCCAGATATTCCATTACTTCTGGGCTCCCACCAAAGTGCTTTCCAGTCCAAGCAGCCGGTCCTGAATCAGCAATTGACGCAACAACCGCATTACCATTCTGAGTATTCACTATAAGCACTTTTCTATATTTATACCAATTTTTTAAATAAGGTTGTCTTTTATTCCAGTCAGAAAGATAAAGTGTTTGAACAACTGCGTACCAACGCTCAACATCTTCCAAATCTTCTGTTAATGATTCACGAGACTGTGAAAAATAACCCCAAGCCCCAAGCCCAGGAGCCATTCCCTCTTTTAAGATGATGCCTTCGCCATGCTCGCTTACCGAATCCCCTGGATAACGGCGGAGGTGCTGTTCGGCTCCAATAAATCCGTATGTCGTATTTAGATGCTCTCCTTCAAGCGTTGCTCTGGCAGGAATACCAATAATATTACCAAATATCTGTTCGAGCAATTTTTCCTCATCCCGAGTTAACGGTCTCGGACGCACTGGTAAAATAGAGTTAAAAGTTTCAACTAGAATTTTTTTCTTGCTAACACTGCCCTCGGATTCGTCAATTTTATTTTTAAATTTATCCAGAAGCTCCGGTGGACTTGGAAGGAATTTAACACTTACGGGAGGCAGAAAAAGTAGGGATCCAACTATTGCACCAGTTCCAATTAATTTTGCTGAATGTTCCCTTATTTTTCCTGGGTCAATTCCTCTATCGGCGAAGAATTTTCCAACATGAGGATATTTTCCAAAAACATTTCTTTTTACTTCAAACTGTTTGAGTTTAAGTTTCTGACGAAGAACATCCGAATCAACTTTTTTCCTCCCGATATTATGATATGTCTGAGTAGGCAGCTGTCCCATATTAACTTATGGCTTAATACTTAAAACAGAATTTAATCTTTCTATAACTTCATCTTTACCCAAAATAATTATCGAGTCGTTAATTGGAGGTGTTTCTTTCTTTCCTGTTATTGCAATTCTCAGATCCATGAAAAACTTACCGGTTTTGAACCCTTTTTCTTCGATTTCTTTCATTAAATTATCGTTTAAGTCTTCTAGACTCCAAGAGTCTTCTTTCTCGATAATACTTTTAGCACTCCTCAAATGTTTCTCCCAACTTTCACCCAATATCTTTTTGTCCACCTTTGGCTTTTTAACAAAAAACTCAATCAGGTCTTTCAATTCAGATAGTGTTTTAAGTCTTGATTTCACAAGTGATGCAATTTTAATTAAAAACTTTTTATCGATACCCTCGGGAGCAAATTTTAAAGAAACTTCTGCAAAATTTTCATCTGTTAATTTTTGAATATACTGTCCGTTCATCCAGAGAAGTTTTTTGCGGTCGAAGGAAACCAAATCTGTTTTGTGAATTTTTTCAATAGAAAAATCTTTAACAAATTCCTCAAGTGTATAAATTTCCTTCTCGGTATCAGGACTCCATCCCAGAAACATTAAATAATTTAAAACTGCTGCTGGGAGATACCCTTCATCAAGAAACTCTTTTGCTCCAACCGCACCATATCTTTTCGATAATTTTTTTTCTGCCCCCATCTCTTTTAGATTCGGAATGTGAGCAAAGTAAGGCAATTCCCAACCAAAAGATTGGTATAAAAGAACGTGCTTTGGTGTTGACGGGATCCAGTCATTTCCTCGCATAATATGCGTTATTTTCATTAAATGATCGTCGACCACAACCGCAAAGTGGTAAGTAGGAAACCCATCCGATTTGATAAGAACCTGATCGTCTATTTCGTTTGACGAAACTGAAATCTTATCGGAAATGATGTCGTTAAATGAAACAACTTTATTATCAGGAACTTTCATTCTTATAACATAAGGCAATTTATTTTCAAGATTTTTGACAACTTCATCCTTTGTTAGCTTTAAACAGAACCTGTCGTATTTTGTTGAAACAATTCCGCGGGTTTTTTGTTCCTCACGCATCTTCGCTAGCCTATCTTCGCTACAAAAACAATGATATGCAGCTCCTTTATCAATAAGCTCTTGCGAGTATTTCTGATAAATTTCAAGTCTTTTTGATTGAAAATATGGTTCGTAAGGGCCTCCAATTTCCGGCCCTTCATCCCAATCAAACCCATATGACTTAATTACTTCTAAAATTCTTTCTGTTGCACCTTCCACATATCTTTCTCTGTCAGTATCTTCAATACGAAGAATAAAGTCGCCTTTAATCTTCTTGGCAAACGCCCAGTTATAAAGAAGGGTTCTAATATGACCGATGTGATATTCGCCAGTAGGGCTTGGGGCCATTCGAGTTCTTACCTTTTTACCAGCCATATTGATTGAATTCTACAATTTCCACAATTTTATTTCTATATCAACTGAAATTGAACGCGAATTTCTACAAAGTTATTTCTACAATATAGGAAATTGAATTATCTCACGCAGGTGGTTATACTCAAAAGGATCTGAACCTTTTTCTTTACCAAAATTTATGAGCTCACTCACACAAATCTCAATCGCCTCGAGACGTACAATCAGGTATGGAATATATTTACTGGTCCTTATCTTGTTCATAAGGCTTACCTATAATGTAGGTCTTTCAATATACAGGCGGATATTTCCTCCCAAACCGCCTGAACCGAATGTAGCTTTTGGAAAATTACCAACATTACCATTTCCTGAAAAATCGATACCAGAAAATATTACTTATAAACTTGAACTACCGGAAGGGTCATTACCAAAACTTACAGAACAGGCGGAAGTTTACGCAATGCCATTATTTCAAACTAGTATTACTGTAGTTGATGACGCCAGAAATAAAGCACAACTTCTCGGATTTAAACCTGATGGAAAAGTTTTGGTTGAAAGCATTCCTAATGTCTATATATTTGAAAAAATAAATGTTCCATCAAGACTTACAATGAATATTATTACGGGAATATTTTCCATTAATTACAATATTAATGAAAATCCAGCTGTTGTTTCCGGTACTCCGATCTTACCCGAGCAAGCAATTACACATGTCCGTCAATTTCTACAACAGGCAAAACTTCAGACTGACGATATAAAAGATGGGGTAGCAACATACGAATTTCTTAAATACGAAGGAAATAAATTTGTAGATGCCATTGCCTTAAATGAAGCAAATGCAATAAAAGTAAACCTTTTCAGAAAGGGTTTTGGCCTTGACCCTAAACCCGTAACTGGAACACCTGAAGAACTAGCCAACTCGGATGTTATAAGTGTGACCCCTGATATGCCCGAGGCAAATATTTGGTTTATAGTTGCAGGTGAAAGACAAATAGTTGCAGGTGAATATCATTATTTCCCAATTGACGCAAAATCTGTTGGAACGTACCCGCTAAAGACAAGCGAAATCGCTTGGCAGGAACTTCAGGAAGGCAAAGGATACATCGCCAATCCCGGCCTTGGCGGTGAAGCTGTCATACGCAGAGTTTACTTAGGGTATTACGACCCTGGACAGTATACAGAATACTATCAGCCCGTTTTTGTTTTCGAAGGAGATAATAACTTTTTTGCTTACGTACCGGCAGTGGTTGATACTCACTACGGAAATGAGCAAAATCAGGAAGAATAGCCGGTAACTTCTTTCCACTCGTAATTTTCAAAAATCCAGTCTAAAAGCACCTTAGTTTCTCCGAATCTATCTTGACTTCCCAAAACAACAATTATTATTTTTTTACCGTCTCTATCAACATAAGTCACTAAATTTTCTCTTGCACCCTCGGTCCATCCGGTTTTTACACCAAGCACTCCCTCTTCCTTGCCTAAAAGTTCATTCAGATTGACAAGCTTATGTTTAAATTTGCCTTCGCTTCCCTCAACAACTTTCTCTTCTGTTCCCACAATTTTTCGAAAAAGAGAATTTTCCATTGCAAATTCTGCAACACGTACTAAATCACGCGCCGAAGTCATAAGCCCATTTCCGTCCAATCCGGAAGGATTGTTGAAGGATGTGTTGAATAAATTCAAGTCTTCGGCTTTAAGATTCATTGCAGTAATAAACGAAGCTCTTCCTCCAGGATAATTATTCGCAAGAACCTCCGCAGCATCATTAGCGCTGAAAACCAAAAGTCCATACAAAAGATCCTCCACCAAAATTCTTTCGCCTTTTACGAGACCCATTTTTTGACCTTCTATTCTCGCTTCTTCGCCAACCGTCAGAATCTCGGCGGGGAAGGAAAAATCCATCGCTACCAAGGCAGTTACAATTTTTGTGGTGGATGCCGGTAAGACCCGCGAATCCGGATCCTTTTCGTATAAGTTCACTTGAGAAGACACATCAACCGCAAGGACGGAATGAGCAGTAAATGAGGGAGAGGGGTTACTACCGGTTAAAACCGGTAACATTGGCAGTGAAGTATTTTCAAAATTTTCTGTTGGGGCAACTTTACTGATTTCATTTTTAAACGCAGGAATAAACTTCGTTATCGCAAGAGTGGATGTTGCAATAAAGAAAAAGGATAACAACGACAAGAAAAAGAGCTTCATATTACCGAAAGTTACTTAACTTTTTTGTTGGGTTTTTCCAAAAGTGAAAGCCGAATATCAACCCTCTCCATATCTCTCGGGAAAAGTGAAGCCTCACGAATATTAGCAAGTCCTAGTATATGCATCGTAACTCTTTCCGATCCGAACGAAAAACCACCCTCGGGAGGCATGCCGAACTTGAAAGCCTGTAAATAAAGTTCTAATTTTTTCGGGTCAACATCTCTCTCCTTTGCCATTTTCAACAAAATATCATAATCGTTTATTCGTCTACCTCCTGTCATCCATTCAGTCCCTCTCCCCAATAAATCAAAACTCATTGTGTAGTCGGGGTCTTCAGGATCCTGGTATGTATAGAATGGTCTTTTTTTCGTGGGGTAATGAGAAATAAAAATAAGATCACTTCCCTTTTCCTCCAAGGACCACTTGCAGATTTCTCGTTCATCCTCTGGCTGTAAGTCCGGTTCCTGCCGATTATCGCGTCCAGTGCGTTTAAAAATTATTTCTTGCGCTTCTCTTAACTTAATCATAGGAATACTATCCGTGAATTTAGGAACGGTAGCATTGAATTTTTTCAAAATATCCCCACACTCCTTTTCAACAGCATTAAGCATGTACTTTATTGTATATTCCGCCATTTCTTTAACATCTAAATAGCTGTCAATAAATCCAAATTCGGCATCAAGTGTTGTTACTTCAGTAAGATGTCGAGTAGTCATCGAAGGCTCTGCCCTTAAAGTTTTGTTGACAGAAAAAACTCTCTCATATGCACCGACCAAAATTTGTTTATAAAGTTGAGGGCTTTGCGATAAATAAACTTCGTGGTCAAAGTATGGGACTTTGAAAACCTCAGCTCCTCCTTCGGCAACTTCGGGAATAAACACAGGCGCCTGAAATTCAAAGAAATCCTTTTCTTTAAGAGCTCGTCGAAAAGAGTCGATAACAACTTCCTGGATCTTAAAGATGGAATTTATTTTTTGGTTTCTCAAAGTCAACGGGCGGAAATCAAGAAGTGTTGGAAGACCCAAGTCCAAATCAGGTTTACCCATATCAAAAGGAAGTTCTGCTGCCTTTGATAAAACTCTTATATCTTGGGCTTCTACCTCTACCATACCCGTTTCAATATTTGGATTTACTAAATTCTCAGGCCTTTTTTTGACAACACCTTCGACTTCGATTACCCACTCGGCCCCGACTGACAAGGATGATCCTTGTCCGACGACTTGAACAATTCCACTGCGATCACGCAGATCTATAAAAGTAATTTTTCCGTGGTCACGCTTTGTATTTACCCAACCGGCCAAACTAACTTTTTCGCCGATTTTTGTGAGGGTATCTTTAATTAAAGTTCTTTCCATTAATATATAGTTTACAGTATTAGATTTTACCTTGTTTTTTTAATTTTTTCATTATCTCACGTCGAGCTTGTGTTGTAACTACAAATTCCAACCAGTCGCGGCTTGGCGGTTTAGGATGCTTATCTTTCACTACCTCAACAACTTGGCCACTTTTAAGCTTATACTCTAAAGGAACCATTTTGCCGTCGGCTTTTGCCGCTTTAACCATGTTTAATAAGTCTGTATGTACTGTTGCGGCAAAATCAAGTGGCGTTGAGTTTATAGGTAAGTCGAAAACGTCCCCTTTTGGCGAAAAAACAAAAATTCTTTCTGACAAGGCGTCAAATTTCACCGCATTAAGAAATTCTTTAGAATCTGAAATTTCCTTTTGCCATTCAGCTAGCTGTCTTACCCAAGAAAACTTGTCTTTATTAATAATCCATTTTCCTTCGTCTATGCCTTTAGAATCTAATTCCCCAGTTGACTTTAAAGCCGACAAGCCCCAATGGGCAGCAATTCCGTGCTCTGCTTGCTCATGCATATCATTCGTGCGAATTTGAACTTCAACTACGCCTCCACCTGGTCCAAATACTTTTGTGTGTATCGATTGATATCCGTTCGGCTTAGGTTGGGCAATAAAATCCGATATACCTATCTTTGGAACTAATTTGAAATGTCTATGAACTATACCTAATGCGGTATAACAATCGTTGACAGTATTTACAATAACCCGTAAAGCAACTATATCGTGAACTTTACTAAAATCCCATTCGATATCTGGCCTTTCCAATTTTCTCCATAGTGAGTAAAGCCTCTTCTTCCGTCCTACCACCTTTGCTACTACTTTCTCCTGAGCCAAAACTTTTAAAATAGTATGCTTCATTTTCTCTATACGGGCATCTCCCTTCCTATAATGAAGTTGAGAAAGTTTTAAAACTTTTTTGTAGTCATTTGGATACAAATAGACAAAAGCTAAATCTTCTAATTCTCCTTTAACATTTCCCATACTAAGCCTGTCTGCAAGCGGCACATAAATTTCCAACGTTTCCTGAGCGATCCTTTTTTGATTATCTTTTGGAACATACGAAAGGGTTCTCACATTGTGAAGTCTGTCAGCAAGTTTCACAAAGATTACCCGTAAATCCTTTGCCATTGCCAAAAACATTTTCCTTAAATTCTCGACAAATTCTTCTTCAACACTCGATCGGAGTTTTATATGAGATACTTTTGTTGCTCCATCCACAAGAGCCGCAACTTCCTTACCAAAGGACGTTTCAATATCTTCAACTTCTGCAGCACCATCCTCAACCGTATCATGTAATATTCCAGCAATAATCGTAGTTGTATCTAATCTCCACGAAGTCAGAATCTTTGCGGTTTCCAGAGCATGAATAACGTATGGCTCACCACTATATCTTTTTTGTCCTGTATGAGCTAATTTTGCGAAATTCCAAGCGTCCTTAATTAATTTCAGATTGAAATGTTCACCATTTAGAGACTTTACCTGTATCAATAACTCTTTAAACTGTTTTTCTAAGCTCATAAATTTAAACTTTTATCCCCCTTCGCGAAATACCCCCGAGTCTGACTCGGCGGATGGAGCGAAGGACCTTCGCTTCGGTCGAACGTCGCCAAAGGCTTTGCCGACGGCGCGAGGGATTCCGCTCCCGACGAAGCGAGGGGAGAAGTCTTCGACCCTGAGTGCTCAGACCGAAGGGATACCCCGACCGTAAGGTCGTGGGGAGCTTCATATCTTTAATTTTAAGTTGTAATTTTTTATTCCCGTTCCAGATATTCTCATCAACGGTATATGCAACATCGATTGGCTTTGTAGAAGAAAGGTTCACGTAAAGATTTCCTATCCCAAATCCTATTGCTTCAAAAGTTACTCCTTGTTTTTCCAAATTTAATTTCAAATGTTTTCCATCTCCCCCAACAACTCTGGCACTCGCGACGTTAACCTGTTTTGTTGCAAAGCAAGGTCTTGGATTCCCAATGCCAGTCGGCTCGAATTTCTTTAAAACTTCCCAAAGATCTAAATTAATCGCCTCAAAATCAATTTCACTATCTATTTTAAGTTTTTTATGTAAAACATCTTCAGTAAAATAGGGCTTGGTGGCTTTATCGAACTTTCGTATAAATTTCTCAATCTTTTCAGTTTTTATAGTAAATCCTGCGGCCATTGGATGACCGCCGCCGCCCTCAATAATTCCAACTTTGTTAATCAACTCTATTATGTTAATTCCTGAAATTGAACGGGCAGATGCTTTGGAAAATTCCGATCCTTTAGAAATAACTATTGAAGGTCGATAAAATTCTTCCACTAGTTTTGACGCCGCTAGACCTATGACTCCCTCGTGATACGATTCATGGACAAGGATAATTGCTCCTCGCCACTTTATTTTCAGGGCAGCATTTCTTGCATGTAAAACGATCTCATCAACTATTCTTTGTCTCTCACGGTTAGTCTTTGCCAAGTGTCGCGCCAATTCATTAGCCCGAGGTTTATTGGTTGTACATAAAAGTCTTAGCGAATCTATCGCATGCTCCATTCTCCCCATAGCGTTAATCCGTGGAGCAATAACAAAATTAACCTCATAAGTTCCGACTTGCCTCGCCGAAGCCTTTTGGCGAAGGCGGGTTTGACTCTCAATCAACGCCGCTTCTTCAAAAAGAGCGATTAGTCCCGGTCTTTTGGTTTTATTCAACGCTTCAAGTCCATGCTTCGCAAAGGAACGGTTTGGTCCAAGAAGTGGCATCTGATCGGCAATCGTTCCTATGGCAGCAAGTTCAAGATTGGTGACTGGTGACTGCCTTCGACCCGAGCTCAGGCCGAGGGTGTGACTAGTGATTAGTTTTTTATTGATTTCGCGAGAGAATATCCAAGCAATAGCTGATCCGCAAATCTTGGTCGTGTGAATTATGGAATGTGCTTTTGGAAGTTTCTTTCCCTCCAAATGGTGATCAGCAACGATAACATCAATTCCTAGTTCGTTTGCACAATCAATTGCCTCATTAGCTACTATACCGTTATCTACAGTCACTATTAGTCTCAGTTTTGAGTTTTCCGATTTGAGTTTTGAGATTGTATCAGCATTCATTCCATACCCTTCAGTGAACCGATCGGGAATATAAGGTTGAACGTTTTTAGTTAAAGAATAAAGACATTCCCATAAAATTGCTGTTGCACATACCCCGTCAGCATCATAGTCACCGTAAATTATCATATGTTCGTCCTTATCGATTGCTTTTTTTATCCTCTTAATTGCCTTTTTTAAAGATTTATCGCTAATTCCTAATTCCTTTAGTTCTATCTTTTTAGGGTCTGTAGGATTAAAAAATTCATCTTTTTGTTTCTTTGTGTTAAGTCCCCGATTTTCCAAAAGAATATCAATAATTTCTGGTGACTTGTGACTAGTGACTGGCGATTTGTGGAGTACTTCCCACTTTAAAGAATTATTTTTCATTTTTTCTTGATATCTTAAAATCCTGATATCCTGATATCCTTTCCTTGAAGTATAATGAGTGAGATATGAAAGTAAAGGTTCCTCCAAAAGTTCATGAAATAATAGATAAGTTTGAAGAAAAAGGATTCGAAATCTACGTTGTTGGAGGTGCCATTCGCGACATATTAATGTCAAAGTCAGTCTATGACTGGGACTTCACAACAAATGCGCAACCCGAGGAAATTTTGAAACTTTTTGATGATTCTTATTATACAAATGACTTTGGCATGGTCGGAATACCTAACGAGAACGAAGGCGAAAGACCATATGAAATAACAACTTTCAGAACCGAATACGGGTATTCGGACTCAAGACGACCTGACAAAGTAGAGTGGGGGAAAAGTCTTGAAGAGGATCTTAAACGGCGTGACTTCACTATTAATGCCCTTGCACTGAAAGTCACTAGTCACCAGTCACTAGTCACTAGTCACAACATGGTAAATGTCGATGCTGAAATTATCGATCTCTTTGATGGACAGAGTGATCTTGATAATAAACTTATTCGTGCAGTTGGAGATCCAAACGAGAGGTTTTCTGAAGATGCCTTACGGATGATGCGCGCTGTTCGTATCGCGGCTGAGCTGGGTTTTACAATCGAAGAAAAAACCTTTGAAGCTATAAAGGCTAACGCTCGCTTAATTCATAAAATCTCTAAAGAACGGGTTAAAGACGAACTTTTGAAAATATTTGCTTCAGCTCATCCACACGAAGGGATTATCATGTTTAAAAACTCAACACTTTCGGAAGAGATTTTACCTGAGCTTGAAAAAACTTTTGGTGTGGAACAAGCGTCCCCAGGAAGACACCATATATACGATGTTGGAACGCATAGTTTACTCGCCTTGAAATACGTCGCAGAAAGAAATACAGACCCAATTGTTCGTTTTGCAACACTAATTCACGACATCGGAAAACCACAAACTTACAAAAAATTAGAAAACGGAACAATTACCTTTTATAACCACGAAGTAATCGGTGCGCGAACTGCGAAAAATATTGCCGATAGACTCCGTTTTTCAAAAAAGGAGAAGGATAAGCTTTGGCGCCTTGTCCGATATCATCAATTCACTGTAGATGAGCGACAAACTGATTCTGCAGTAAGACGCTTTTTGAGAAAGGTTGGGCAGGATCTTATAACTGAGATGCTTGATCTTAGAATTGGAGATCGATTGGGGGGTGGCGCTCGTGAAACATCGTGGAGGCTTGAGGAATTTAAAAGACGGCTTATCGAAGTTCAGAAACAACCTTTCACTGTTCACGATCTGAAAATATCAGGTAATGATGTAATGGAAGTCTTAGGAATAAAACCAAGTCCAAAGGTCGGGGAAATGTTACAGAAATTATTCGAAGAGGTCGTGGAGAAAAAAGTCCCAAACGAAAGAGAAAACCTACTCAAGAGATTAGAAGAGAATAAGGATGAAAAAGAAAATTAACAGGTTCTTTTTAATTCTTGTGGGCTCAGTTATTGCAACGCGGTTATGGACATTAAGTCTCTTTCTTATTTTTCGTAATAACCCACAGTTTATAGACAAGGTAATAAATGACTCTTTGCATCATTATCAAATAGGTCTGGTTATCCTAATTTTAGCGCTTCCGTTAAATAAACTGTTAAAAAATAATAATTTTACTCCTATTGGTCTTGGTATCTTTTTAGAAGAATTACCCGTGTTTTTAAACGACTTAGGTTTTAATACTTTAGAATTTTACGGCAAATGGG
>MGHC01000029.1:11894-15367 GCA_001793015.1 Candidatus Woesebacteria bacterium RIFCSPLOWO2_01_FULL_39_10 | reverse complement strand
ACAGAATTTAATGCAAAGTAAATATGCTTGAAAAGATTCTGGAATTATTTAAAGCATTCGATGCTAACTTGACATTGATTATTAAACTTTTCTTGAAGTCCTATATCCCTTATGAAAATCCGCCTTTCTTTTCTTCAAATATTACTAATTTCACTAAAGTGATAATCTACTCTTTATTTCTCTCAGTCCCAATTTTTGCCGTAAAAGTATTTTTTCCGAATAAAAAAATCCGTAAGTGGCTCTACCTTTTGCTAGTAGCAAGCGGGTTGTCTTTGTTTGGAATCCTTCTTGGATTTTTACAGCTCCTCTTCTATTAAGCCTAAGCAAGTCCACCTGGGGGGTGGATCAATATGACACCTAGGGCAAGCTTTCGCATACTCTTCCATCTTTGTCCGAATCAAGTCTATGAACATCGTTTGTCCTACCCCCGCAAGTCACAAAGACATTTTGTGCTTCTGATTGTGTTGTGAAATCAGTACAGTTGTAGGTATTTGTTGAACAATTCCAGTTTCCGCTTGTGTTAGCTGCCTCCCCACCAGTCTTTAATACTTCTGGTACTTCTGATGCACCTTCCTTACTTTCCTCACATTTTCCCCACAATCCTTTACTATTTTCTCTTGCATCCTTTTCGGCTTCCTTAAAAAGTTGTGAATACTTAACGTCAGGTGGATAAGTAGCTGCGGTAGCATAACCTTCATAAACTAAAATTTCATTAATAAAAGTGTTTGCTACATATACATAACGAAGTAGCCGTCCGTATCTATCTGTCTCTGAAACATCTTTTTCCAATCTTACTTCTTTACCCAAAACCAATTCCTTATTTTTCTCTGTAGATTCGTCTGCAAAACATTCTGTTCCTTGAGACACTTCCGGCGTATCAATTCCTATATAGCGAAGTGTTTTACCATTTTCCAAAACTATTGTATCCCCATCGATTACCTTTGCAACAATAGCTTGTTCCTCTTTTGTTTCAATTTCTTCTCCTATGACTTCTCCCGATTTTTCTACAGTAGAATTTTGTGCAAAATCAACATTTTGCTCATCAGATATTTCCTTAATTATTGGATTTCTAACTCTTGCTACTAAAATAAAAATGAGTACGACATTAAGAAGAATTGAAAAAAGAAAAAATAAATTTCTTGTCCTCATCAGCATACTATGATATATCATAGTAAGACTCTTTCACTTTCTTGTTATAACTTTTTTAGAAATATTGCCCCATGTAACAAGCAAAGGAACTGCGACAAAAGGAGAAGAGTAGGTTCCTGAAACAGTACCTATTAAAAGTGCCACAGCAAACCATTTTATAGTCGAGCCTCCGAGAAGCATCAAGGAAACTAGCATAAAAAGTATTGTAAATGAGTTATTAAGCGATCGCACCATAGTTTCCGTTGTTGCTTTATTTGCCAAGTCATACAAATTTCCTCCAAACTTACCTTGAGACTCTCTTATTCGATCGTAAACAACTATTGTGTCATGAACTGAAAAAGACAATGTTGTGAGAAGGGCTGTCACGAACAAAAAATCGACCTCGGCACCGAAAAAATGTCCCAAGAGTGCAAAAGCCCCAATTAACATGAACGTGTCATGAAACATTGCCAAAATAGCTGAAGCTCCGAACATAATACTTTTAAATTGATATGCTACCCACAAAAGAATTGCTATTGACGCAATGGCGGCAGCGTACAGAGTTTTTTTAACAAGTTCCGGCCCGATTGTTGGACCGACAGTTTCAAAGCGTAATTCTTCAGGGCTTTTATCTGCTGTTTCCAAGATGTTTTTAAACTTATCTTTCTCATTCGGGTTTAAGGGAGACATACGGAACATATACTGTTTCTCACCCGTTATTTGGATAGAAGATGTCTCAATACCTTCGCCTTCTAGTTTCTGCGTTACTTCCTCGGTAGAAATAGAATCTTGAAACTTGTACTCGGCAATCGTTCCCCCTTTGAAATCGACTCCAAGAAAAAGTCCCCATTTCAAAAGACCAAATATACCTAGGGCAATAAATATTCCAGAAACAAAAAAATAAATCTTTCGATAAGCCATCCAATTAATCATTTTTCTTCTCCTTTACAAAAACGCGTAATAAATTTCTGGATACCACAAGTCCTGTAAAAAGACTAATTGCAATACCTAATGAAAGCGTTATTGCAAACCCTCGGACAGGACCTGAGGTGTGTAAAAACGGAAAATCTAATGGATTTGCCAATACGAATGCCGTGACTAAAGTTGCTATATTTGCATCCCTTATAGAATCCCATGCGCGCCCAAATGATACTTCCAGTGCATCAGCAAAATTTCGTTTTTTCCACTCTTCTTTTAATCTTTCAAAAATTAAAATATTAGAGTCAACCGCCATACCAACAGATAAAAGAAACCCTGCAATTCCAGGCAAAGTTAGAACAACTGGTATCAATTTATAAAGAGCTAGCGTTAAAATTCCAAAAATAATTAAGGCTAAATCTGCAACCATTCCCAACTTACCATATGCGAAAACCATAAAAATAAGTACCATTAAAAGTCCGACCAATCCAGCAGTTATACTTTTTTCAACAGATTCAGCTCCAAGTGTTGCGCCAACTGTTCTTTGTTCCACCAATTCAATAGGTACGGGTAGGGCACCAGCATTAAGTTGAACCGTTAAATTTTTTGCCTCATTAAGCGTAAAATCTCCACTTATTATCGCGCTTCCTCCTGTAATTTTTTCCTGAACGACTGGTGTGGATATTGGCACGTTATCTAAATAGATTGGAAGCGGTTTTCCCACATTCCTTTCGGTTATATTTGCAAACTTTTCAGCACCTTCTTGAATAAACTCAAGTTGTACGACGGGTTTACCGGTATTTTTGTCAAAGATAACGGTTGCTTTTTTTAGATCAGCTCCTGTCAGATCAGTTTGTACACCAAAACTAGGCTCCTCCCCTGTACCAATCTCTACAAACACAAGCTGTGCGGTCTGCCCGATAAGATTTACAGCTTCTTTTGTATCTTTTACGCCTGGAAGTTCAACAATAATTCTGTTTTTGCCCTCGAAAGAGGAACTTTGTACATTTGGTTCGGAAATTCCAAAAAGATTTACTCTACGTTCAATTACGTTTCGTAAGCTTTCAAGCGCAGATTTCCTTTCTGCATCTGGTAAGCTCCCTACTTTAGCCTCGAATACAAGATGTGATCCTCCCGCCAGATCAAGACCTAAGATCAATTCGAAGTCTTTATTTATAGAAAATCTACTTGTTGATATATCTAAACCCGGCCTAGTGAAAGTTTTGTCAATATCAAACTCACCAAAATGAATCTTAACAGGAATTTTACTTGGCAAGATAACATATATCGCACTAAGTGTTAGCAATAAAATTATTATTACCTTTTTGAGTGGGGAAAACTTCATATTTATCAAGTAGTAGGAACTAGATCTAACTTACCAATTCTTCCTCATCTCCAATTATCATAACCCGACTGCCGGCTAAAAT
>MGHC01000029.1:0-11865 GCA_001793015.1 Candidatus Woesebacteria bacterium RIFCSPLOWO2_01_FULL_39_10 | reverse complement strand
CTTATAAGCGCCGCCAACTCTGGTAAGACTATCTCTCCGACAACTAAAATATCGACTTCGTCATCTCGTTTTCTTTCTTTTCTTCGTGCAAACTTTCCTGAAAACATAACAAAATTAACTTTACCGATTTTACTCTTATTTGTAATTAAATCGAAACCTAACCCCTTTGTTTTTGAAACCATTGCCAAAAGATCACCAAAGAAAGGATAGTCATTTCTTATCCAATAATAAAGCCTATTGCCGCGCGGTTCTTTTTTAAAAAATCCAGCCGCCTCGAGTTTTTCTAATTCACGCCTGACTGCATTAATTTCTTCATTCGTTTCTCGAACTATCCCACGAACATGGTACATCTCTTTTACGTCGGATAAAAAAAGCTCCAAAATTTTTATTCGAACTTTCGAAGTTATTATGTCAGAAAGATCTGCCATTTATATTGGGGCAGGGGTTAGGCAAAGAAAAAAATACTCTAATTACATTTCCCGATTATTTCAATATGCAATTTTATTACCAGTAGGAACCACCTCTATCCAAATTTCTCCTCGGACAAAACGTATTTCCTCTCCTTTATCATCAAAAAATCTTGTTCGATCATCTTGCGTTCTTTTCTTCCAAGTTCCTTCAATAACATCACCGTTTTGAAAAACTAGTATCTCCCCCTCACCGACTGTTGTATAAAACATATGGCCCTCTTTGTCAACTGGCCCCCTTTCTTTAACAAATTGAATTACTAAATTTTTCGTAGATATCTGTTTTTTTGTCTCAAAGTCTTGGTGTTCTTTACCACCGTTGGTACGAAGATATCTATTTCCACCCTTGTCATACTTCCAACTTACATCATAATCTGGTTTATTAGTCCAGAATTCAAAACTAATTGTATCTGCTTTTGGAGTATCTTGTGGTTTACCATCCTGGAACGTCCACACTACAAAGCGGTCGTCCCATGAAGCCCCTTTTGAATCTTCATTACTAAATCCCCGCTTCGCTGCCTCGTCAAATATTTTATCTGTATACCCCTCATATGAGTGCTCCCAAGCTGCTTTTTCGCCCAATCTAAATTGGTTTCTCACTGCAGCAGGAACTCCCAAATTAGTTCCAGCATCCATCGCATTACCCTGGGAAGCGCGCCAGCCAAGAGTGATTAATTTTTTAAAGGCGTCAACTTCCGGTGCAATGTCGCCGCGAGGTTTTACACCTCCGGGGCATGTGTTACAAATATTGTTCGCACCTCCTGAGTGAACAAAAACTGGATATTTACTATACTCCGCAGCCCAATCTATAAAATACACCCTCACGCTTCGAATTGGTGCAATCCTGACATCTTTCTCAGAGGCTCCACAATAAAAAACTGATAAAAATCTCGTAATCCCTCCTTCAGCGACTGCTTCGTAAACAACATCAGCGTTCGATAACCCTGATTGTGGCCGAGAGTCAGCATGGTTCTCAATAATCGCAGTCATAGGACGGCGCTTTTCCCAAATATCCTTCTCTGGTTTCGAGAACATTTTACCATTCAGGGAACACTCTTCAGTTTTGGGAAGATTTGGGTCGATCCTTGATCTACCTTCAGTCACAGTTTTCGAACCTTCTTCTGAGTCACCCCTTAAAAAGGAGAAAAGAGCCCACGACGTTCCTGTTGAAACGAGATACAATCCAAGTAGGCTAACAAAGAGAGTGAATTTTTTACTTGAAAAAAAATGTGATAAGTTGTTAATTCCCATTTTATTGTCTTTTTAGGGCAGCACTCACTGCCTTCTTTTCCTCGGCAGACAGCTCAATGTCGCTTTTACCCTTTTTTATACTTTTAATATATATTCGCGTCCGTTCTCTTGTGTGCAGGCCCGTAACTAGTACTCCTTCGTCATTTCCATCCAACAAGGCTAGAGCGAAACTGTGTTCTCCTCCTAACTCTTTAAAAGGATTAAATCGAATTAGCCCTACTTTTTGAACGTGTAACTTACCCTCTTCTTCAAATCTAATAATCCTTTTAACTATCTCCTCAATGTTTTTCGAATTCTTCTTCTCTTTTTCTAAAACCCTCTCTAAAATCGAAATAAGGTTTCCCTTATTAACATCATAAGAGAGTTGACGGAAATATTTAAGTACCCAAAAGCAAATTATAGAGATGACTAGTAGCCAGATGCCGATCGCTATAAGAATTAAAAAAACTAACTCCATTTTGGAAAAGTACAATTATCTTTGGGTAAAGAAATAACTCAAACATTTTTGCATCTTACGTTCTGGGTGTCAAGCCCAGCACCAAACGTGCAGTTAATTTTAAAAAAATATGCCTCTAAGTTTTATCTCGTTAAAACTATCAATATTATCCTAACGTTAAATAATGGCAAAGTGAAGCTCCGAGGGTAAACCCTCGGCTTCTATCCTTCTTCACGAAAGATGTTTTTGTTTCGGAACTCATAGCTTAAAGTCCTGCCGTAGCGAAAAACACCCAACCAGGCTTATCCATCCTTCGACTTTGCTCAGGATTTTCGCGAAGGCGGATTAAAATTAGTGAAATATTTTCTGATCGTTTGGTGCTGGGTCAAGCCACAACCATCTAAATTTAATAATTAATAGTATAATAACCATGTGACTAAAAGAAGAACTAGAAAAGACAAAGAAAAAGCTAAGCATCAATTCACAATCTCTTGGAAACCTACTTCCTCAAAAATCGAATCTGAAGCTAAAAAAATAACCTTTGAACCTAATGTCAAGAGGCAATTCAATAATGAGAATAAGAATTCCAACCGTTCGGATGTAAACTTAAAAGGTACCTATCTTTCGGAAAAATCGTATGATTTAGCTTCAATAAAGAAAGACATGCTAAGAAGCTTGATATTAGCCACAATCATATTCGCCTCAGAAATAGTGCTATACTTTGTTTGGAACGCAATTTGAAAAAAAGTTTCAAAACAATCAGTGGTTCCTGCCACTTTAGGGGTACGGCAAGTTATCAATATAAAATCTTGCTTACCCAGAGAACTTCTGATCTGGAGGGAGGTGAAGTCAAATATGTATTGTGTAAAATGTCGCGCTAAAAGAGAAGGAAAGAACAAAGAAGACGTCACCATGAAAAACGGTAAGAAAGCAATGAGAGCTGTCTGTGAAGTTTGTGGTACCAAGATGTTTAAGATTGTTGGTAATGCATAAGCTTCCTTACTTTTAGTCCACCTTCGCGAAACCCAAGGGTCTTTAACCCTCGGATGGAGCGAAGCAAATTCGCTCTCGCCTCGCTGTCGCTTTGGCGAAGCGGGTCGGCGGATTTTCGCTCCGAAGGAGCGTGGACGAAGATTCCGAGGGCTATTAGCACTCGGAGCTTCAATAAATTATCCAGGAGAGCCCCAAAGGTTGGGTTCTCTTGGTTTTTAAAAAAACTTCAAATTTGAATGATCAAAAACTTCAGGAAAGTATTTTTAGTTTTTAAAAGACATTATATTCCAGTCCCTCTGGAAATATATAAAGATGATCCATATAAAACTCTTATCTCAACAGTTCTCTCTGCAAGAACTAAAGATGAAACTACACTTGCAGCTTCAGAACGCCTTTTTAAAAAGGCTCCGAATATAAAGAGATTAAGTAAATTAAGCGACGAAGTGATTAAGAAATTAATTTTCCCGGTTGGATTTTATAAAACAAAAGCAGAGTACCTTAAAAAGCTTGCTGGAATTGTGATTGAAAAATATTATGGAAAAATTCCAATGACAAGGATGATCCTTGTCAGTTTACCTGGAGTCGGAAGGAAAACGGCAAACCTCGTTTTAAATCGAGCTTTCCATATCCCTGCGATCGCAGTTGATACTCACGTTCACAAAATTTCAAACTTATTACGTTGGGTTGAAACTAAGAGTCCTGAAAATACAGAAAAGGAATTAAATAGAGTCCTTCCCAAAAAGTACTGGTCTGACATGAACCGCCTCTTCGTCTCTATTGGAAGGCAATATAGATCTCCCAAAAAATTGAAGGATTTCCTAAAAAAAGAAAGCCTTATATGAGAAGCGGTAGCTTGTCACAAACTTTGTTTATGATAAAATCGTGCCATGAATGTAGTTAAAGTTCTAATTCAAGGATATGCTCACCCGGGTCCTAGAAATACTTATGTTGCAAGTCCAAGCTGTACTCTTATTATTTCTTCTGGAAAAAAGATTTTAGTAGACCCTGGCGCAAATCAAGAATTGCTTTCAAGTAGATTAAAAAAAGAAGGATTAATGCCAAAGAATATTGATTATATTTTCTTAAGCCATTATCACCCTGATCACGTTCTCGCAACAAGATTGTTTCCGAAACAAGATATAGTCGATAGTGAAATAATCTGGAGAAATGATTCTGAAATTTATCATAAAGGAAAGTTACCCGGAACTGATATTGAAATTATAAAGACTCCCGGACATTCCTCTGAACATGCTTCTCTGATTGTTAAAACCGCGGAATATGGTATTGTTTGTGTCGCCCAAGACTTATTCTGGTGGGAAGACGGCAAACAAAAGTCGGATAGCACAAAAGATTTAATCAACTTAAAAGATCCTTTTGCTAGTAATATGAAAACTCTTAAAGTTTCGAGAGAAAATATTTTAAAAATTGCAGATTGGATTATTCCCGGACACGGTGGAATGTTCAAAAACCCTTTCAAATAGTTATTCGTTATTACTCAAAAAGTAAAGCTGAGCAATAAATTTAAAATGCTGTGATTGCAACAGCAAATGTTTCTTGTGCGTAAATGCACCCCCAAACGTATTCGCCGCCAGTTAACAGTTTTTTATGTCCTAAAGTATTTTCCCAAAGTGAAACTGTTTCTTCCGGAGAATCACCTCCGACTGCTAAAAATTCTGCAACTGTTGAATAACGATCAAAAATCCATTTAAGATCCGGCCGTCTTTCTGACATATTACTGAAACCCTCATGGCCATCAAGTTTCCCTAATTCAAGTAGTTCGTTTAATCGAATCGACGCAATTGTACAAAGCTCATCCCTTTGATTAAGCGGGTTAACTCCCAATTCTTGCCTTCTCTTATTAACAACGTTCCATAATTCCGGCCCTCCCCAATCCGCCTCCGTGTTAGTTACAATGCGAGGTGTTGGTGTGGGGCGAGGGGTAGATGTAGGACTGGTTGAAATAGATTTCTGCAATTCCTGATTTAGGTAGGTAATAAATTCTTCCTGAGCGTTATTGTGTCCAACTTTATACCCATGAACTAAACCCAAAATATACATGGCAATAAAAAGTGTTATTGATAAAGATATTGCAAAAACAGACAGAGTGTTTTTCGCAATTTCTCCGATATTAGGTCTTGCAGAAAAAAAGTTCATATAATAATAGTTACAGGTCCATCAAGAGTTGCGTCTATTTCCATATAGGCTCCAAACTTTCCAGTCTGTACTTCAATTCCTTCTTCTTTCAACTTTGCAACAAAATGATTATAAATTTCTTCAGCTTGTTTAGGTTGCGCAGCTTTTATAAAAGAAGGCCGATTGCCTTTTGTTGTATCCGAGTATAAAGTAAACTGAGATACAGCCAAAACTTCCCCGTTAACTTCCTTTACCGAAAGATTCATTTTACCTTCAGGATCTTTCATTATTCGCATTTTCACAATCTTTTGTGCCAATTTTTCGGCATCGACTTTTGCATCATCTTCTCCAACACCAACAAGTATAAATAAGCCCCTTCCTATTTTTCCCACTACTTCACCACTATCGACAACCTTCACCGCCGATCGAGAAACTCGCTGAATTACCAAACGCATTGTAGTTGTATTGTACCAAAACAAATGAAGAAAACTTGAATAATCAATTAGTTCGTGTGTTGTTTGGGTCCTTCAGTCTTTATTATTGTCGGAAGATTTTTGTTTCTCCATAATTTCCCAAAAGTAGCGAATAAGAAAAATAACCCAGCCAATAGCAATAACCAGAAATATCAAGTTAAATACTAATCCTTGAGGTCGGATAAATGCGTAGAAAAGTCCAATCACGAAAATAAACAAAAATCCTACAAAAAATACAAAATACTCTGCAATAAATCGGAAAAACTTTTTTAAGAATCCCATATTAAAACTATAACACTTTGGTTCTGAAGTGTCATTGAATCATCCTTCGGCTGAGTCCCCTTAAGAAATTACGAGTTTAAGTAATTTACCTGAGAAATGGCTGAGAAATGGAATTAGCTATAGTTTATTGGGGTTTATTCGAAGAATCTTATCATCACCTTGTTTCGGGACTCCTCGACCGTCGCGATTGCTGGTTGTTACATAAAGGATACCATCAGGCCCAAGAATAACTTCTCTAAGTCTTCCGTATTCACCTTTAAAGTGTTCTTTTAAATTAGGAAGATTACCGGCAACTTCGTAAAGAGCTTGTCCGCGAAGACCGGCAAAGTAAAATTTCCCGTTTACACCTGCCTGCGCAGGCTCGCCTGCGCGAGCAGGCAAGTATGCTAATCCTGCCGGTGCCCAAGTATCTGTTCGCCCTGACTCAATTATTGGTGTAACCATACCGCTTCTAGTTTGCGTTCCTCTAATTTCCGACCAGCCGTAATTATTTCCTGCTTCAATTTTATTAAATTCATCATTACCTGTCTCAAAACCTGAAGGTCCATGTTCTGTTTCCCAAAGAGTTCCGTCTTGATCCCAGGTTATTCCTTGAGGATTTCTATGTCCGTACGAATAAACCCTAGGGTCTCCAGAAGGCTTGCCCTGAGCGGAGTCGAAGGGATTTCCGGGTGCAGGATCACCATTATCAGTCACCCGCAAAATTTTACCCGCCAGCGAGTCTTTGTTTTGAGCATTCGAAGGATTTTGCGCATCTCCAGTTGTAATATACAAAAATTTATCAGGTCCAAATTTGATACGCCCGCCGTCATGATTCGAGGCTCCAGGAATTGCATCAACAATTACTTTCTGGTCAGTCATCTGACTTCCGTTATAAGTAAAGCGAGAAACCCTGTTAAGAGTATTTCCCCCCGATTCTCCATAAGTATAATAAACGTAAACGTAATTATTACTTTGGAAATTTGGATGAAGCGTAATCCCATGAAGCCCACCTTCGCTTAATTCCTTCACTTCCGCAATATCTGCAACCGGCTCATCTTTTACTTGCCCCTCATTTGAAACAAATCTCACACGTCCGGATCTTTCGGTTACTAACATTCCTCCATTGGACTCGCCCTTCGAAGCTTCAGCGAAGGAGGGTAGAAATGCTATCGCCCAAGGAGTATCGAGTCCTTCTGCAAAGACACTCACTCGTGGGAAATCTTTAGTTTCCGTAACCTCAGGCGAAGAGCCATTTTGTGAAGGTAAATTAAAAATATTAATACCCGTTCCACTCTTGTCAGAAGTTTTTCTAGTGCTCCAAAAAACTACAGCTCCAATGCCGACCAGCGTAATTAGTATAAGAATAACCGGAAGTATTACCCCTTTTCTCACACAGATATTGTACCATCCTCTCCTGGAATTTTTCAGATATTTGGCAGAAGCTTACTTTATTTCACCAAATAGTGGTTCAAAAGTCTCCCCCCCATTATTAGATATTTCGGTTTCTCGAGGTATGTAATGGCTGAACATGGGAACAACCCTTCTCACTGCCATACCAGAGGTACGATAAAGCACTGGATCTTCTAATTTCCACCGTATAATTGAACCCGAATAACCCGCTTCAGTTTTCCCAAAATAGTGTCTCACTTGTGAATGTTCACCATTAAACATTTCTTCACTCTCAAAATTTGCCGAGGGGTCAAGAAATGAGTATTGTTGGTAACCCTCTCTTTTCATTTTCCTGAGTTCATCTTCGGTAACAGCACGGTATAAATAAGATCCCTCTCTTAAACCAACCGACTCATTTGATCGCCTCAGTTGATTAACAGCATCCTCGCTTCCCAACATTTCAACGAAGTACTTTCCTAATAGAGTTTTTCTTTCCGCAAGTAATCTTTGCGCAGAAATTACCTCGTCGTGCCAATTTACCGACTCAATTTCAGCCTTCGCAGTCCAGTCTTTACCTCTTAAGATATCAGGCTCAACTGGATCAATTTGCAAACGACCGTTGTTTAAAACCGAAACCGATAGTTCGCCTTGAGGCTTCAAAGAGGAATTTTCAGGTAAATCTACTTTAAGGTGAGGAACTGTGAATACCAAAGATGCAAATCTAGGCTGGATGTTAAAATATGTTCTTTCGGGAACCCCTTTAACATCTTTTCCTCCCTCACCTAAACCTTGTTCTAGATCGCCACTCATTTGCTAAGAACTTAATTATCATTAATGTTACACAATCCACCTATACTTTGCAGGTTTTTTAACGTTAATACTCCCTACAATTTCTTGCGGTTCTTACTCACTCAATTTTATGAAATGATTTTTGGTGTTTTAAATATTCTCCTGCTTTCTTAGAAACTTTTATTTTTTCCTTGGAACTTGCCCGTTGAACAAAACTTTCAAACTTTCTAAGAATAGTTTTAGAATCTAAGCCAGCAAAGTTAAGTCTGCTGTAGTTATAAACTACGAAGTCTCTGTATAAATTTGCGTTATTCCTATCAACCAATGGCTGCCTTACTCTGATGATTCGAATCATCAGAGTATCAACATTTGGCTGTGGGACAAAATCAGATCGTCTAAATTTCCAGTAATTCGATATATCAAACCACGGCTTCAACAAAAGAGAAACCATAGAATTTTTTGTATCTTGGGGATAACCGATAAATCTTTTAGCCGCCTCCTTCTGTACAATTAAATACCCTTCACGGAAATTTTCATCTGCGGTTAATTTTCTTATAACTGACGAAGTTATATTAAAAGGAAGATTGGAAAAAACTTTATAAGGACCAACTGGCAACTTAAAGTTTAAAAAATTTCCTTGATAGATTTTTAGGTTTGCGGCATTATGAAACTTTACTCGCAGCTTTTGATATAGTTTCGAGTCAAGCTCAACTGCAATGACTTTGCCTGCAATTTTGATCAATTCCGAAGTTATAATACCTTTCCCAGAACCGATTTCCAAAACAGTATCTTTTTTGCCAATTGAAGACTTCCGTATAAGCTTTTCAACAAGCTTCGGATCGTGAAGAAAAATCTTTGAATAGGAGAACTTCCGCCGCAGTCTGTACATGGCGGAGCCTCCTTACTATGTAAACAGTATTCATATATTTTTCCTTGCCTTTAAGGCTAGACCTCGTATTTTACCACAAACGAAAAGGTTATTCTTTAACTTACGCTTAAACTATCAACTCTCCTTCTCTTAGAATTCTTTTCTCACCAAGTACGCCAACTTTGTCGCCGACAACAGTAATTGCTTCTCCATTTTTCAAAAGATACAAATCCCCTCCATTCCACACTTTTTTTATTTCTGGTAAAAATGCATCATCATAATGTGGGTAAATATCAAAATCAATAAGTCCGAATCCGGGAATAATGCTCGAACCGACTTCTGGTTCACCAAGATAGATTTCCGAAATGTGGAGAGTTTTTGCACAAACCATACTTCCTGCGCTTGAGCCAACATAGATTGAACCCGATTCGAGAAGTTCGTTAATATTTTTATCTATCTCACAACGCCTTACCCAATACATCAAGTACCCTGCCATTCCTCCAGCAAACCAAATAATGTCCTTACCGACCAATTCCTTTAAAACACTTGAATTTTTGTAATCTTCAAGAGGAACCGCCTTAACTTTTGCTCCCAACGTATTTACCAATTTCCAGGTTGCACTTCCCTTTTCCCACGATCCATATACTTCTTCACCATTTGCCGCAGTTGGTATATATGAAATTGTTTTTCCTTTAAATCCTCCGACAAATTTTTCGAGCTTATCCATGCTTTCTGGGTGTTTTGTTTCTGAAGCTAAAAATAATTTTTTCATAACTTTTCTAATTTAATTTCTTGAGCATTCCGACTTCTCTATCCATAAATCCTAGCTTTTTGTAGTACTCGTGGGCCGAGGTGTTAGGTACAAATACTTCAAGCCAGAGGCTGTCACAGCCTTTATCTTTTAAATATTTCTCCATTTTCTCAAGTAAATTTGTCCCTACATGTTTCCCACGATATTCTTTTTCAACAAACAAATCTTCGATGTAACCAACCTTTGTTGGAACTCGTTCCAAAAGGTTTTCTTTTGACTGAGTGCCAACAAATCCGGAGACAAACCCAATGACCTTACTGTCATCTTCTGCAAAAAATATTTTCCCATTATTTTTATTAATTTTCTTCAAAAGTTTCTTTAAAGTCAAAGCTCCGTATCCATCCAATCTTCTTATCCTTTTTATCGGATCTGTGGAAACAACATAATCCATCAGTTTTTCAATTAGTGACTGCAAAAGTTGTCTATCTGTTTCTCGGTATTCTCGAAAAGTAATATCCATGTTGATATTATACCAAGTTTTGAAGCCGCGCTTGCCTGTCTACCTGCGCAGACAGGCATATAGGGAGGAAATGGTTCGCCATACCACACCAGTAATTGGACTTGTCATTGTATAATACTATTGCCCTAACGAATGCAGTTGACCCAAAAAGGTAAAATCTACGCTTTAATCCTCCTAGCAAGTGCGATTTTCACTGTTTTCTCAATTACATTTGAATTTTTTCCCCACCTTGGACTTTCAATTTCTTTTATTTTCTTTGCAACCTTGGCCTTCAATATTAAGAAAGAAAAGACGTCTCTTACAAAAATCTTTTTTGTAATCACATTAATTTTATCGGCATTCCTCTCTATACGAAGCGAAGGATTTATCACTTTTCTTAATATCGTCTCAATTTTTTACTTCGCTTCACTTTTATCTCTAACAAAGAACGACAAACCGGAAAATGCTTTTTCATTAATTTTCGCCCCATTTGTTCTTTTTATAAAAAGTCTTCAAACAACAAATGTATATAGTTTGGAACTCAACAATTCTGTAGCTAAAGAAAAAAGGAAAGAAAACGTCATAAATACAGTTGCCGTTACTCTAACTACAATTACTGTTTTGGCAGTAATTCTACCCTTACTATCGTCAGCAAATCCCTTTTTTGAGAAATTTTTATCCGGGATTGTTGATCTCGTTGGTTTGGATAATTTCAAAATAACCGATAACTTATTTGAATGGATGTTTAGGTTTGCGTTCTTTTTGCTACTGTCCTACTTTATCCCTAAGGTGGCAACTTTCATTAACAAAAAAGAAAGTACAAAAAATCTTGTCCCGGAAGGAATAAATATACTAATACCCAAAATTGCCGTAGCGATTGTCTTAACAATCTTCTTTATAACTCAATTCCAATTGTATTTCTCTTCGTCTGAAACACTAGAAGCCATTGGATATACTTACTCAAATTACACTAACGAGGTCTTTGCACAACTTTCAGCAGTTGCCGCCATTGTTTTAGTACTTCTTTATGGTGAAAAAGAAAATAAGAAATTAAACAGAAAAATGGCGTTGGTACTTGCCATACAGGGAATTTTCCTAACATTTATGGCATACAAAAGTGTTTATGAATATAGCGCTGCCTGGGGTTTTACTTATAAAAGACTTTATGGTTTTGCGCTCGCTTCATGGATTTTGGGAATTTTTACAATCTATTTATACACGTTTCTCAAAAATATCGAAAAATACATTTTTCTTACTACGTCTTTAGTTTATACCGGCATAATATTAGTTCTAATAAATGTTTTTAATTTCGACTACATAATTTACCACTTCCGGCGCGCTTCAACAGGGCAAGGAGTGGATTATGAATATCTCTCAAGACTCTCAAGCGATTCTCTTTCTTATAAAAGTTTGTTATTCGAAATAACAAAAAAATCTTCGGAGTCCATAGGGGATGTTGAAAAAACACAAGCTGCTAACTTTGGGCTATGGACCTTAATTTACAAAATTGAACGCCTCCAAGAAAAATACGAAGACCCCGATTTTCGAGGAT
>MGHC01000028.1:7570-27677 GCA_001793015.1 Candidatus Woesebacteria bacterium RIFCSPLOWO2_01_FULL_39_10 | reverse complement strand
CCTCCGAAGCCTCGGCGAAGGAGGACAAATTCTTAGATTAGTTACAATACAAGGTAATGAAGTTTTTTCCTAAAGATAAATATTTATTTCCTTTCATCTTCATTTTTTCGTTTCTATTCTTTCTAGCCCATATTGCATATACAAAAACAGCTCTTTATTCTGATACTCGGTTTTATTATGCGTATACCCGCTCTCTTGTAATTGATCGAGATATTCTCCTAACCAATGATTTCCAACTCCTGGGGATAGAGCCTGCAATAAATTCAGAAGGATTTGCAGTAAATACTTTCCCGGTAGGCACATCTCTCTTTTGGGTACCGGGTTTTTGGCTGGCAGACAGCTTCATGAAGGCTACACAATTTTTGCAGTCCAGTTCATTAATACCTTCTGGTTTCGAAATTCCATACCAGATTGCAACCGCCGCAACAAATATTTTTCTCGGAACTCTTGGACTTTACCTTTTATATTCTCTTCTTCGAAAATATTTTTCTGAAACTATCGCCCGTTTAACAGCAATTACACTTTTTTCAACAACTAACCTTCTTTTTTATTTTGCCGTTGAACCATTAACATCCCACGCCACATCCTTTTTCGTATCCACATTATTTGTCTATTACTTTTTAAAGCACAAGAAAGACAAATACTATTATTTAATTTTAGGTCTTCTTGGAGGGTTTGCAGGATTAGTCCGTACACAGGATGCTTTAATTCTGGTAGTTCCAATCATACAAATCATTGTCAATTCAAAGACTTCTCTTAAATTTCTTGTTACTAACTTCATTTTGCTTTTCGCAGGATTTTTAGTAGGTTTCGCACCGCAGATTTTTCTTTGGAAATTGTTTTTTGATTTTTACTACCCACCTCCTGGCTGGGGGTATGGATTTACATTTTTAAGCCCTCATATTCTTTACGTTCTATTTAACCGCGAAAACGGTCTATTTATCCTAACTCCCTCAGTCTTTTTAGCATTTATTGGACTATTTTCTCTTTTTTTACGAAAATGGCACATAGCTTTGTTTTCATTAACTTATTTCTTTCTCCAAATTTATTTCATATCATCATGGCAAGAATATTTTCAAGGAGGATCCTTCAGTATCCGAATGATGATTAGTTCGTACCCTTTTTTATCTTTTGGACTGGCAGAAATTATGACCGACACAAGAAATCGCTTTGGATATAAAGCCTTGTATCATGCGATAACACTCTTTTCACTTCTTAATTTCGGACTAATTTTGCGTTATCTTTACATAACCTAAGCAATCCGCATTGAAACTACCTTCGGTTTATATAATAATGGTTTGAAAGTACAATGCCTGAAAAATCGCCAAATCAATCAACCAAATCTATAAATGATTCTCTGCTTGCCCTGGATATAACGCCCAAAAGCTTATCTACCTCAAAATCCAAATTTGATTTACAGGCTGTTTTTACGTCTCCTTATGCTTCTATCTTTGTGACATTAAGTCTTCTTCTTTTTCTTTTTGGACTATCCTATTTTATTGCTTACAGCTACATTACTAAGCCAAAAGCGCCGGAAAATTACAGTGAATGTGTCAAATCAAAAGGCAGTCTGATTCGAGAAAGTTATCCTGCTGTTTGTGTTGCAAAAGACGGAAACGAGTTTATTCAACCATTATCTCCTGAAGAACAAAAACTTCTTGAGGTTGCAAACTAACCTTTCTTGATTCGAAATTGACAATCATATCTTTTAATCATCATAATCTACTTGATGGGAATAGTTGAATGGGTAAAGAAAAATAAGTTTAAGGCTTTAGTTGTTGTAGTCGTTGCATATGTCCTCCTTCAACTTTACAGGACATTTTTTGGAGTAAATGCTTTATACCTTGACGGAGGAGGATCCGCTGCGGGCGGAAATTTCGGGGCAATTTCCAACCCATCGATTCCTTCATACTCACTTCCCTTCCAGCAAAACTACACTCCCCAGCCTGACGTAAAAGACCGGCTAGTAGTTCAGGAATCAAATCTGTCACTTTTGGTAAAAGATGTAACTGATGTCAGAAACAAAATTGTTAAATATGCGCAGGATAGCGGCGGGTATATGGTTTCCTCAAACGTCTCAAACCAGCAGGATGCACCAACCGCGACAGTTGTTGTTCGTGTTCCTTCAGTGAAACTCGAAGAAGCGCTAAACTTTTTCCATTCTCTTTCCGTCAAAGTCGTATCAGAAAATTTGGTCGGTACAGACGTAACAGATCAATACGTCGATATCGAAACTAGAATTGCCACCCTTGAACAAACAAAGGCACGTTTTGAAACTATTCTTGAATCAGCCACCGAGATCGCAGACATTACAAATCTCACGCAGCAAATTTTAAGTTATCAAGGGCAGATAGATACTTTGAAAGGGCAGCAAATGGCTCTGGCGAAAAATGCCGAACTTGCTAAATTGACAATTTATCTTTCGACTGACGAAATCGCACTTCCCTATCAACCAAGCGAAACATTTAGACCAGGGGTAATTTTCAAGCTTGCAGTCAGATCATTGGTAGGGTTTTTAAGAAATCTTGCAGAACTTGCAATTTGGGTTGGGGTTTACGCCGTTGTCTGGGTCCCTGCTCTTGCCATTTATATTCTTGTTCGAAGATGGTTGAGCAAAAGAAAATTAAGAACCGATAAAACAGTCTCTTCTATTTAGCTTAAAAGTGAATATAAACATAAGCCCCGTACCAAAATTTGTTTTGGTCCGGGGTTCAAGGGGTTTAGCCGATCTTTTTCTTATTACCGGAATTGCTATTTTAGTAATCGGTGGACTCCTTTACTACTCTTGGCAAAGGGGATTGATAAGGATAATACCTCCAATAAAAACTACTTCTCCGCCCACCCTTTCGCCCATTCGCCCTTGCAATTCCTCAGATCTTCAGGCTGAACCTGTAATTTGGGACGGTGCTGGAGGCTCCCTCGTCGGTTTCGCTAGTTTAACCAATATCTCTTCTACTCCCTGTCAACTTGAAGGTTACCCCGAAATTCAACTCAGAAGTCCCCAAGGAAAAATTGTTGAATTTAACCTTGGCCACTACTCTGAAGAATATATACAACCCAAATCTATTCATCTCAATCCAAACCAGCAAGTTAGACTCGAACTCACCCAACGCAACAATTGTCTAAAAGAGCCAGACTCTTACTCCATTCTCTTTTTTCTCCCCGACGATCCTAACTCTATTCTCACCGAAACTACTTCTCATGGCGCTCGCTGCGATAACCCAGACGGCTCCATAGTCATCTCTGTCGGCCCCTTTTACAACGAAGTTTCCCCCACACCCTTTCCTAGACGCACTTGTCCAGAAAGCTGGGAAGAATATATCCCACCCACCCTTCCCTACGGCCCGCAGCCAGCTAAAAAAGAGTACATCACCATAGGCGACGGTAATAAATACCCTCCTGAATGGTTTGACTTAGAATGGATCAAAGCAAACTGTCAGGTAAATGTTCCCCAAATAATCAAATAAACAACCATTGCCTAAGAGGCCATGGTTTTCTAAAGAAAAGTTTGTTCACTGCTTCGCTTCAGCCACGCGCTAAGAGCACGTGGTTTTCGCGAAGTTTGAATAAACAAAAAAAGGCCTGTGATATAATGAGGCCAAATGGGAATAACAACAATTCCGGTAACAATCACAGACCTTACGGGAAAAAAGAAAGTAAGTAGCGAATTTTTAGTTGACACAGGCGCTGCCTATACGGTGGTACCTAAAAAAATGGCTGAAAAACTTGGTCTTAAGCCCATTAGAACCCAAAAGTTTAGTCTAGCCGACGGTACTACAGTACAAAGAAAATTAAGCTCCGCCATAGTTAAAATCGACGGGAACGAAGCTGCTTCTACTGTTGTAATTGGTCAAAAAGATGATTCTCCACTTCTTGGGGTAATCACCCTAGAAGGAATGGGTCTGATGGTTGATCCGTTTAAAAGAAAACTTCGCCCAATGCGTCTCATGCTTGCTTAAGAGCAATTCACTGCTTTAAAATAATTTAGTGAACAAAAACTCAAAAGGTATCGCTCATCTTTCTATTTTGATTGTCCTTGCGTTGGTAGTTGTGGGAGGAATTGGATATTATGCATATAAAAACGGGCAGATAAAAATTCCTTCACAAAATTCTGCCAACGTTACTTCCCCCACCCCAACCGGTACTAATGTTGATATCACTAACTGGAAAATCTACTCTGATGATAGATTCGGTTTTGAATTTAGTTATCCGTCTAAATTCACTTATCAAAATAACGGAAATTTATTACCGCCATCCTCACGAGGTACAGTAATCGGATTTCTCAATAATACCGAAGAACAATTAAACGAGTTTATGATCGTCGCAGTCCAAACAGATGTCTCATTAAACGAGTACATAGAATCGAGAAAAATATGCACTGATTCAACATTTACACCTTCATGTCGACCTACTGTTCCTGGTTCTATTCTCAATTCCCTCCAGATTGTAACTAACGAAGGCCAATATAGTCGTGTTTTTACTTTTGTTAAACATAGCGATTTACTATTCGAATTTTCTCACCAATCAGGCAAGGTAGATGAACAATTCCTCATTGAGTACAACCAAATCCTTTCTACTATTAAATTTACAACTCCCAAATCCCCAATTCTCGACTGGAGTAAATTCTCAAACATAAATACATGGGCGCACTTCAATACTGATTTCAAAACCATCCCGAAGCGTAACTTTTCTTTCGCTTATCCACGTATTTTTACTGTTGAAAATCAAGATAGTGGAAGTGTTACGCTACATACGGATTACTACACTTACGTATCGATGGAGCAAATTCCATCTATAAATTCCTTTCCAGGAAACTCGTTGGATCAGAAACTCCACATCCTTTACCAAAACAGTAATTATTCACCACTTGAGTCCAATAATTTCACCGAAATAATAAATAGGGGTAATTTAACAGCTTATAGAATCGAGGTCGAAAGAGAGGCTAATTGTAGCCTGGTTGATGTTTTTGATTCTCCGAGGTGGAACTGTTATGTCGTTTCTTTAGGAGACAAAGGAGTTGCTATTGCTGAATTAAAACCAGTACCAGAATCTGTAATGATCGAATTAATCAGAACAATACGTTTTAAATAATTAGAATGAGAAATACTAACAAACAAAAAGGTTTTGCGCATATTATACTTCTGGTCATAATCCTATTCGTAGGAGTTGGTATCGTTGGTTTTATTGCATATAAAAATGGATAGATAAGAATTCCCTCTCAAAAATAAGCTTCATTAACTCCCTCCCCAACTTCTTCGCCCGAACCGACTGTAAACCAGGTACCGACCGGTAATCTGGCAAATTGGAAAACTTACAACAGTCTCCAACTTGGATACTCAATTCAATATCCAGACGAAAACCTCTTTAAGTCATTATCAACCAAGGAAGGTGGTGAGGAGTTGACATACTTCTCGCTCAAAAATGGCGAAAAGAAAGAAGCCTTCAAAGTTTATGTATCAAGGCAAAAACCGGAGTACAAGAACACGCTCGAATTAAGCCAGAACTGTGCCATGTGCACTCTAACAAAACTAGGAACATACGATGTTGTATCAACCATTTCCGACACCGTCCCACCAGATTTCTGCATAAACTACAGCCTAATCCACAACCACCTTCAATACACCCTCCATGTCCCCAATCTTCAACTCAAAGCAGGTTGGGAAAGTGCTTGCAAATTTAACATAGACCCAATAAGCATCCTCTCCACCTTCAGGTTTTTAGAATGAACTGGTCCTTCCGAAGTTTCAGTTAAGGAGGATGAATTTTTAGATCGTTGACTTAAATCTAATACAATTATACAATTGTATTAATGAACTGGATTACCACAAACATAAGACTTTCTGAGGAAGACTACATGGAGCTAAAAATAGAGGCTGCAAAAAGAAGAACCAGCATTGCAGCGTTAGTGCGTGAGAAAATTTCTACGAATAAACCTAGTAAAAAAGTGGGTGTTAATAAAATCATGAAAGAAATAAACACCGTAGCAAAAGAGGTTGCAAAACAAAATCCCGAACTTGACTTGACAAAAGCTTTAATTCAAATGCGCTACGAACAATGATTGTAATAGATGCATCAATTGCGCTTAAATGGCTAAAAGAAGGGGAAAGTTACCGGGATGAGGCTTTGAGCCTGTATCAAAGACACAAAACAGGTAAGGAATTGATAATCGCTCCCTCGTTAATTTTTATAGAAATTGCTAACGCCTTAGTAACAAAGTCGGCAACAACCGAAGAAACAATTAAAAAAAGCCTTAGTATTGTCTTTAAAACTAACCTAAAAATTCATGAAACTGATAACGAAAATTTAATACAAGCGTCAACTTTTGCAAAAAAGTTTAAAACATCAGTTTATGACATGCTTTATGCTGTCGTTGCAAAAGAAAGAAGTGCAATTTTATACACTGCTGATGAAAAATTCATCGAGAAAACAGGGTTTAAGTTTGTAAAACATATCAAAGACTTCTAATATTAATAAGTGAGTAATAATTCAAAAGGTTTTACTCAAATTATTATTCCAATAATGCTAGCTGTAATCGCAATTGTTGGAATTGGATATTGGGCATATAAAAACGGGCAGATAAGATCGATCCCTTCTTTTTCACCGACTCCTACCCCCAACTCAACTGCAAACCAAACACCAAATGGTGACCTGGCGAGCCGGTCGCCGAATGGTGATCTGGCAAACTGGAAAGATTATATAAACACAAAATATTATTATAGTGTTAAATATCCTGAAAACTGGATTTATAAAGAACTTAGCAAAGATTATGTGTACTTCAACCCACAGGACGTTTCCGACAATGATCAATCCATTTCTATAAAAGTTACCAATAGCAAATCAGTCATCAATCCAGTCATAGCAGAATTTGAAACCGTAAGAGATATTACATTAAATGGTCAGAAAATAGAAATTAAGAAGTATAAAAGCGGATCTTCCGTTTATAGATATGTTGCAACATTCAAAAATCAGGACGATAATTTTACATTCGGTTTCAGTAGATATACAGACAATAAATATGAACCCTATTTTGACCAAATCCTCTCCACCTTCAAATTTCTTGAAAAGAAATGTAAAGAAGGAGAATCTTTGAATGAATGTAAATTGGGTCCATGTTGCTGTCCAATTGGGGCAGATTGTGATTAATTAATTTTCCTTTGAATTACCTTCTTGACTGCTTCAACTATATCCTTTGACTTCATTTTGTATTTTTCCAATAGTTCATCGGGTTCTCCTGATTCACCAAAGGAATTTGGCATACCGATGTATTCCATTGGGACCGGGTAATTTCGTGTCAAAACTTCTGCAATTGCTGACCCCAATCCTCCGTTTACTTGGTGTTCTTCAACTGAGACAATCGCTCCACATTTTCTTGCGGCTGAAATAATCATCTCCTCATCAATTGGTTTTATTGTATGACAATTAATTACCATCGTATTGACAAGGATCATCCTTGTCAGTTGCTCAGCAGCTAAAAGTGCCTCGTAAACCAACGGACCACAACCAATAATTGCTACTTGTGGATTTTCGGATTCCCACAATATTTCCGCTCTCCCAATTTTAAAAGAAGTGTCTTCGGTCGTAAAAACAGGTGTTTTTTCCCTAGCAAATCGAATATATGTTGGTTTTCCGTTTTTTGCGGCCTCAATTGTTGCTTTTTTAGCTTCAATTGAATCGCAGGGTGCAACAACAATCATATTTGGCATTGCCCGCATAATTGCAATATCCTCAAGCTGTTGGTGAGTCGCTCCGTCAGGACCGACAGTTAGACCTGCATGAGCTCCGGCGATTTTCACCGGTACGTCATTTAGTGCAATTGTTGTCCTAATCTGCTCCCAATTGCGCCCAGGAGAAAATGCGGCATAAGAGGATATAAAGGGAATTTTTCCGTAATTTGCCATTCCTGCAGCAAGTGTCGCCAAAGCCTGCTCTGCAACACCAACTTCAATAAATCTATCCGGAAATTTCTCTTTAAAAAGAATCGAGCGGGTTGATTCAGTCAAATCCGCACACAAGACAACCACCCTCTCATCTTTCTCCCCAGCAATTACCAAACCTTCTCCGTATCCCTGTCGGTTGGGAATCATATCAATATCTTTTTGGAAAATTTTTGTTGATAATTCAGCTTTTGGATTTAACATGAGTACTTATTCTTCTAATTAATAAGAATATTCCATAAAATAAAATTATGATTATGTATACAAAAATTATCTTTCTAAAGAAAGTAAAAAGGTTTGAAACGTCGAATGCGTAATAAAGACGCGAAAACACGCCACAAGTTTCGGAAACTTCTGATCCGCCTCCGACAAAATCGTCGATGTGGAGAGGAGAACAAAAGACTTCTATTAAGAATAGTATCAATACTAAAAACAAAGAAAGAACTACTTTTGAATAACTCGGTTCTATAATATTTTTAATTTGGGTTTGTAATTTTGAACTTTGCATTCTTAGTTAAAATTTGCTAATATATTTATGCGAAAAGCAGTAGGCGTAAGTCCAAGTGCGATCGGTCCTTCGGAACGAAGGACCAGCCGGTATTCTGAATTAATCAGAATCGTCGGATCCCTTGGGTGCCACTGCTTTTTGCTTTACTAAACTCCAAGATAAACGTTCCTCACTTACAACATTCCTTAAAGATTTAGGTAGCGGCTCTTTTTTGTTGTAAAACTGCCCATAAAAGCCTACAACAAAATCGGCTAATTTGATACCGTCCTCACTAACACTATCAGCAAATCGTACCCTGTCTATTTGAATGCCTTCATTTTTAAGAACACTCACAAGTTCTAATTGATCCCTTTCTTTATCAAATTTTCGATCCACAACTACTTCCTCCCATCCCAATAAGGAAAAACCCTCTTTTAGTACCCAATTCAAGACAATTCCATAATTTTCAGGCGTATCTGCGATCCTTCTCCCAATCTTATCTACCACAAAAACAAAACAATATAGATTTTCTGATTCTAATCGTTTTACTAAATATTCCCTTAATCTAGCTGAGCTACCAGAAAATTTTAATTCCTTACCAACCTTACCTTTACTTCTTCCCAAAACTCTACGAACTCTTTTAATAATTCTGCTTGGCAGTTTCTCATCTTTAACAGAAACTACAGCAACAATAAAAAATGGGTTTTTGTCTGCAAGATTCCCGGATTCATCAATATAAGCAATATTCATACTCAGTCAAATCCGCACACAAGACAACGACTTTCTCATCCTTCTCTCCCGCAATCACCAACCCTTCCCCATATCCTTGTCTGTTCGGAATCATATCAATGTCTCTTTGGAAAATCTTTCTTGATAGTTTTGCTTTTGGATTCAACAAATTTAACCTCCCAGATTATAAACCGGACTAACTAAATAGCTCATAACAAATGCCATTATTAGCAAATAAAAAAATAATACCCCGACCCCTAATATAATTACGAGCCTGTAATTTCCACCTTTTCTTTTTTTATAAATAGCAATCCATATCGTCCCAACAATTATTGCTACAAGTCCCAACCACAAATAAGACGAAGTTTTACTAATAAGATTTAACTGATTTTCAACATCCATTTTAAAAAATCACTCACTTGGATTTTGCATTTTGCCTGTCCGCCTCTGGCGGAAATTTTTAACTTAATCACTTACGACTTTGTAAAAGTCGGATTCATTTCTTAGTATCTTTTTTAACTACTCGTGCTCCCCTCGAATTTTTCCGCCCAAGGTTCTTAGCTCATGAAGGGCAATTTGGGCTTGCTTTCCTTTAGGAGGCTCGCCGGGTATGTCTGCTACACCCGGTACGGCTCCGTGCCACTTGGGATCATTTTCCATATAATCGACTCCTTTGCCAGGAATCGTGTGGGCAATAATCACAGTCGGATTCTCATAAACTGCTTTTGCGTGGTTTGCTGCATCAATTACTTCTTCAATATTATGTCCGTCGACATGCAAAACGTGCCAATTGAAGGCTTTGTATTTTTCATCAAGCGGTTCCAAAGGCATCACGTCTTCTGTATGACCATCAATCTGGATATTATTCCGATCAACAATTGCGGTTAAGTTATTAAGATTATTTTTTCCTGCAAAAAGTACGGCTTCCCAGTGATTTCCCGCATCATGCTCCCCGTCGGAACATACGCAATAAACTCTGAATCGCTTGTTATCCATCCGACTGGCATACGCATAGCCTGCTGCTTGTGCTAAACCAGAACCCAACGGGCCTGAAGTTGTCTCAACTCCCGGGAGTCTTTTTCTTTCTGGGTGCCCTTGAAGCCTTGTTCCAAGCTTGCGTAAAGTCATCAATTCAGAAATTGGAAAGTATCCAGCATGAGCCATTGCGGCATAACGCACTGGACAAATATGGCCGTTTGACAAAAATAGTCGATCCCGATCACCCCAGTTAGGATCTTCAGGTTTATGATTCAAAATTTCGAAATAAAAAGCAGTGAATATATCCGCCATCCCCAGTGGTCCAGCAGAATGTCCCGAACCTGCCTCAAGAAGCATTTTTATAATATCCTGCCTTACTTCGTTAGCCTTGTGCTGTAACTCCTCAATTGTCACAAAAGTACCTTCCTAATCTCACTTGCCCCGTATAAGCGCTCTTGCGACGCGAACACGTAGTGCTCGGGAGCAAGTAAGCTCTGTGCGGGGTTGGCTTTTTTCTGAAGTTCCTCGATTGTCATAAGGCAACCCGTCTTATAATTACTTTTTCCCGTCTTCTAACTTAATTTCCTGCATTTTCTTTTCAAACTTTTCTATTGTCGGTAAAACATCTTCACGCCGTGTAACAATCTCAAAAACGTCGAGTTCTTGTCTATCTATATTCAAGTATTTTTTAATAACTTCAATTATCTCTGCCCAATAAGCCCCGTAAAGTATAAATGGCTTATGATGTCCGTAATAAATCTTAGCTAGTACCCAGGCTGTGCCGAATTCACTAATTGTACCTGACCCGCCTTTAAAAATGATAAACATATCCGCGTGTTCCAGAAGTTTAAACATCCGATCAATATAGTTTGTGGTTTTAATCTCTTTGTCTGTGATGTTACCTATATAGCGGCCTTCAAACCCGGGAGCGTTCTTTGGTTTAAAAGTGACAGAGAGGGTTTCTCCACCTCCGGCCTCAGCCCGCTGGGTTGCGGCATTCATCACTCCAGGCCCTCCCCCATTAACAATAGTGTATCTGTGAGCCCCCAAAACTTTAGCTACTTCATAAGCGTCTTTATAAACAGGATCTTGCTCAGGAATATTGGCATCTCCAAAAAAGGCAATATTTTTAATCAAAGGTCTTGGTAATGAATCATCCATGGGAATAAGTCAATTAAGTTGATTAAGTTAACTAAGAGATTAAGAATATTTTAAAACTTAATCTCTTAATCACTTAGTCACTTCTTGTACTCCAGCCCGTGTGCCGCTCTTTGAAATTTTTCTATATTTTTCGCAAGATCTCCTTCAAAAATTCTTCTCCCTACCGAAACTTCGTCCGCGCCGATCTTGTGTACATTATAAATCGTATCCACTGTAACACCACCGTCAACTTGAATTTTAAAGGGAGTTGAATCTCTATCCCTTATTTCACTTAATCTCTTAATTTTCTTAATCACTTTATCGCTAAACTCCTGCCCTCCATGTCCTGCGGGTACACTCATCACCAATACTACATCTATACTTGTAAGGATAGTTGGATCAAGCTTGTTTATAGGAGTCGCAAGATCAACACCAAGCCCAACATACGAACCAGTTTCTTGCACTTTACCAACAAATTCCAGTTGGTCTTCCATATGTTCGATATGCCCAATGATTCTATCAGCGCCTGCCCTCACACATCGTTCAATCCAATTTATGGGTTCTACAACCATTAGTTGGAAATCAAGTTTTAAATTAGTATCAAGGTCAGCAAAAACGCTTGGGTCAATAGTTTTATCCGCCTTCGCGGAAAACTGAGAGCGTGAGCTCGCAGATGAATGTGAAGAGTTTTCCGCTTCGGTAGGATTTTGCTCCCGATTGAGCGAGCGGAGAAGATTCCCCAAGCGTAAGCTCGCGGGAGCTTCATTTTCGGCAAACTTGCCGTCAATAATATCGATGGAAACGCGTTCAACCACACCTTCGCATCGGGTAAGCATTTCTCTTGCCTCAACGGGATCATTGGTAAGAATTGAAGGTATTATTTCAATCATAAATTTAAGTGACTAAAGTATATTAAGAGATTAAGCGACTAAGCCAATAATTTTATTGAGTTTTACCTTTTTTTAAACTATTAATGTATGCGTTTATTCCTACTCCTAAACCTTCATACTCTTTATCGAGTTTTTCAAATTCATCTTTTGTAATATATTTTAACTCGAAAGCAACAGATAAATGGCTTTGAGTTTCTTCGCATTCACCTCTTGCTTGATATAACACTCTTACTTTGTCAGCATAATGAAAGCGCCCATGAGCTTCGGCAATTAACGCAATGATAGAAATTGCAGATCTATCTATTTGATCTTTCAAAGCATATTTTTCTTCTGAGGGAAATTTCTTTGTTAATTGATAAATCTTTTTCAATAATTCCAAGCCCTTTCTCCAAATCTTTAAATCTCTAAATGAACCCCTTTTCATAAACTTTAATCGCTTTAATCACTTAATCACTTTTATTTGCTCTTTGATAAACTCGTCCAATGCTTTCTTCTGTGATTCCTCAATATGCACTTCCGGGCGTTTTTCTTTAATAAGCTCTATAGCCGCGTCAAGATTGAGTCCTTGGTATTTCATTAAATAAGCGGCAACCATTGAAGGGCTTCTTGCGTGGCCGTTTTTACAATGAATAAATACAACTTTACCGTTTTTTATTGCTTCATGCATTGCCGAGATTCCAATAGCTAGTTGTGTCGCACTCGGTGCGTACCCGTCAACAACCGGAAGCCAAATATAAGTTTCAATCTCTTTTGGTGGAAGTTCATTCTCCTCTTGACTAAGGTTTAATTCAACACTGACCCCCAATTTTTTGAATTGATCGGCGTGAAGTAAACACACACCACCGCCACACAAGTCAGAACCAATAATAATTTGTTCTGTAATTTTAGAAAAGTCGAAAATATGACCGTCGTTTCTTCCTTTGGGTTCCATAATAAGAGTGAATCCTCCCCAGGCACTTAAGGCCTGGGGCATCTTTTTTAAAGATACGCCTTCGGCGAGGTCTTCTAGCCTAGGTTCATCTCGCCTCGCTACAGCTACGGCGAAGCGGGTCATCCCCGAGTACTTAAGACTCGGGGAATTCTGAAACTAGTCTTAAAAGACTACAAGAATTAGTGATAAATCGATAAAAAACTAAAAAGATTTTTCATTTACTCTTTTATTCCTTATTCTTTGAATGAAAGTGTTATTGGATCACTTGGAGCGTTTTCAGAATCAAGCCTAAGACCTACTCGAATTACTTGCTCAATAAGCCTATTTGCGTATCCCCACTCGTTATCGTACCAGGCAAATACTTTTACCATATTTCCTCCGACAACTTGAGTTAATGATAAATCAACAATTGATGATTCGGATCTTCCAATAATATCTGAAGATACCAAAGGCTCATCAGATACTGCCAAAATCCCTTTATACAAGGCATTTTCAGCAGCATTTTTAAATGCATTATTTACATCGTCGACACCTACGTTCTTTTTCAAAAGTACTGTGAAGTCGGAAATAGAACCCGTTGCGGTTGGGACTCTAAGGGCAACTCCGTCAAAGATTCCTTTCAATTCAGGAATTGTTTCAGTTGTAGCAATTGCAGCTCCGGTTGAAGTGGGAATAATATTTTCAGCTGCAGCACGAGCGCGCCTAAGGTCTTTATGAGAGTTATCCTGTAAATTCTGGTCGTCAGTATAGGAGTGGACAGTTGTTAAAAGTGCTTTCTCTACGCCGAATTTTGAATGCAAAACCGCCATCACGGGGGCTACACAATTTGTTGTACAACTTGCGTTTGACAAAACCACAGCCTCCTTTGGCTCTCGCCCTTCCGAAGCCTTGTGCGAAGGAGGGTCATTTACTCCAATTACATAAGTACCAACATTCCCGCCTTTTGCTGGTGCTGAAAGAATAACTCGTTTTGCGCCCCCAACCGCATGCTTTTTTGCATCCTCTTCTTTAGTGAATGCACCCGTAGCCTCAATGACAACCTCAACACCAGAATTCCCCCATGGGATTTTTTCAGGATCTTTTTGCGCCAAGATGGGAATCTTTTTATCCTTACCTTTAACAAATAAATATCCTATCAACGGATCCGTGTCCGTTGCCTCTTTTGAATCTCTCACTTTTTCTGAATCGATCTCCAATTCAAACTTTCGATACATAGTATCGTAATTAACAAGATGCGCCCACCCATCAACATTCATACTTCCTGAAGTGTTTATTGCGGCAATTTCTAAATCATTGGTGTGTTTAAGAAGTGCAATTCTAAAAGCAATCCTCCCAATTCTCCCAAAACCATTTATTCCAACTTTAACCATAATTTAGTTTATCACAGGAGGATTTAAATTAACCACCATCCATACTTTATTTTTCAAGGTAATATGTGGCACTTAAAAAAATACCCCAAAAAGGCACTTGCTTTACATCCTTGAGTTTAAAACCTAGTTTATTAAAAGTATGTTTCCACCCAACGTCGTCTTTATTTGAATGAGGATTAACAAAAATTTCAAAGTTACTAATATTATCCATCGCATAGGTTAAGTATTTTTGGACGGCAGTGGTATAAACATCCTCAATAACCACCAACCTTTTAGAAACTCTCTTTGCCTCAAGAAGCAACCTTTCAGGATCGGGAGTGTGGTGTAAAACAGTAATTAGCAAAGAAAGGTCAAATTGATTGTCCTCAAAGGGAATAACTATCCCGTCATAGATAGTCGGTTTAATCCCTGGGACAAAGCTTAAATCAATAATATCAAGGGGCGTGACGTTGAATCTCATGGTCCTTAATATCTCAACTAAGTTACACGTACCGGATCCAATATCCAAAATTTGGTCACCCTTTTTCAGGTAAGAATCAATTCTGTCGTACATCCATGAAGTTCGTTTGAAACCTGCTTTGTAGATTTTATCGTTTAAGAAAGAGTTTTTTCTTGCAAACTCAATCAATCCCTGGCGCGATAAAAACATAGATTCAAGTTTATCCTCAAAACCAATACCATATACACAAACACTTGTGCCTTTAACACCTTATGTGAAGTTATTTTGGCAAACCCCACTATTTTTTCTTGGTAAGCATGGCGTACGCACCCCAGACTCCAGCTGCTCCGACGAGAACATAAAGAACCCTAACCAACATTGGCCAGCTACCCAAGAGGCCATCTACTAAATCAACTCCAAGGGCACCCTTGAGTCCAACCTCCAAAGCTCCCAGTACCACCAACCATTTTGAGACAGTTTTTAAGACTAGTTTCAGAATTCCCCGAGTCTCCGTACTCGGGGATGACCCGCTTCGCCGTAGCTGTAGCGAGGCGAGATGAACCTAGGCTAGAAGCCTGTCGCCGAAGGTGACTACTTTTGAAAAAGATGCCCCAGGCCTCCGTGCCTGGGGAGGCTTCACTTCCACTTTCCTCACCTTCTTTCTATATTTAGATTAACACTTTTTATACTACTGCAATAGTGCTTCAATACCGGGAAGGCTTCTTTTTGTCAAAAATTCAAGCATTGCGCCGCCGCCGACTGATATCCAATCAAACTTATCATTCAGACCAAATTCAGTAATTGCTGCTTCAGCATCTCCTCCGCCGGCAATCTTGAAAGCGCTGGTTGCTGCAATTCCCTTGAAAACCTCAAGAGTTCCCTGTTTGTGACCTTCATCTTCGTATTTACCTTGGACTCCGGCAACAACAATTGTGCCAGCTTTCGAAATTTCTTCTTTGAACTTTTCTATTGTATGAATTGTAATATCCTCTTTATCTGGAGTAAGGTGAGCCATAATTATTTTATTTGGGTCAGGATTCTCATCTCCAAAATAGATCGGAAGCCTGCCTCCAACTAAGATTTTATCGGCTAATCCAGTAAAATTTTTAATATACTCAACTTTATCTTCTTTAATACCACCGATAACTAATACAACAGGTCTTTGTGGTGTTTCCAAAACTTTGCTTAAAGTTTCAACTTCTTTAACAAATCGAAAGCCGGCGTAATGGGGTAAAAACTTCGGAATTCCTACAATTGAAGCGTGAGGACGGTGCGATACCGCAAATGCTTCGTTAACATAAACTTCACCCAAATCAGCTAAATCTTTAGAAAAGTTTTCATCATTTTTTTCCTCTCCAGTGTCGAATCGTAAGTTTTCCAAAAGAAGAATTTCACCCCCCGGTAACATTTGCACCCTCTTTTGTACCTCATATCCAGTGATGTCATGGAAAAAGTTTACCTTTTCGCCAACAACCCCACCTAAAACATCAGCAAGAGGTGCTAGGGACAACTCGGGCAACTTTTCCCCCTCAGGTCTTCCTTTGTGTCCAATAATTATTGTTTTGGCCATATTCTTGACCAAAAAATCTAATGTCTCTTCTGCGAACTCCAACCTTGAGTAATCTTCGTCAACGTCCAAATCCATCCTTACAATTACTCTTTTCCCAGAAACATCTACATCAGAAAGTTTTGGAAGATTCATACAAAAATAGTAGCACGACTTGACATCAGAAGCATATCTCCTATAATACACTTGATATGTCAGAAATATTAACGTGTGATAGGGGTTTCCAATTCGACGCAGAAGTTCCTACAAATACGGATATATTTACAGGTGAGCCTTACGCAGATTGCGCAGATATGGATGCGGTTATCGTAAGAGGTCTAGGTGTCGTGGAGGCATGTAGAAATAAAAGTAATTTAGTCTGTCCCGAGGGTTGTCCTATCATACAACGTGTTCACGAACTGAATAACCAAGGTTAATTATTCGCTTCGATTTTTTCAATATCTGAATGTCTTCTTTTGTGTCTTGCCCCTTCGTCAAACCTTGTTTCTGAAACCATATTATTCAATGACATCCTCCACGGACTTAGGTCCGTGATTTCCGCGTAAGCGAGGATGACATATCAGAGTTCGATTCATCTCTGGGCTAAAAGTCCAGAGTTTTCTCGAAATCTGCTATAAGCTCAATATCTCCAAGGTCTTTCGCTTTTTTATAATATTCCTCGTCGCATGTCAAAAAAACTGCATTGTGAGCTTTCGCTAAAATGTGATAAGAGGTATCGTAAACTGTCGCATTTAGCTTATAGGAAGTTGATAAACTTTCTTCATATAAAGCATGGTTAAAATCTATAAATTTTATTGGTAACTTAAAAAACACACTTAATAATTTTGTGGATTTCGATAGATCTTTCTCATTGAACCTTAATCCATTGCATACTTCCATTTTAAGAAACGATGAAGAGTATAATTCGAGTTTATTGCCTTCTGCCTGAACAAAATATTCTCTAACTTCATCTACAACCGTCTTTTGATTCTCAAGGATACCTGTTAAAACAACTGATGCATCAACCACATATTTTTTCATGTTCTTCCCTTGTGAATTCCGGCCAAAATTTGCTTGATTGTCCTCTTTGTGGTAATTTTACGAAGTGCAAAAAACTCTTCAACCGGAGTTTTCTTATATAATTTATCCTGCAAAACCCTTTTTTGGGCGACCTCGGCTAATAAACTGCTAATGTTTCCTTTCCCGTAGAGAGTAAGAAGGTCTTCATATACACTTTTGGGTAAGCTAACGGTAATCCTTTGATAATTCATAACACAATTATGAAATAACTTCATAACTTTGTCAATATTTAATGATTTGTCACTTCTTACTTATCATTTATCGCTTGTCGCTAATAATCTTGACATTCACACACACAGTCTATAATTCACCCTGGTATGTCAAAGACTGACTACGAACAATTTTTAGAGGCACCAAACGGAGTGATCGCTGGAGAAATAGCTACTCAGGCACATGGCCGTGTTTATGGTGTTTTAAATTCGGTTATTGATGATAAAAGAACTCCTCTTGCTGCAAAGCCGGTATTAAGAGCAGTTCGTGAAACTTTTGCTCGCAAGGCTGATGAAAGATTAGATCAAACATACGGCAAACCGGCCTCAAAACAAGGTTAATTATTCGCTTCGATTTTTTCAATCCCGCACAGACCTTGCTTGCTCCAAAATTCTACGAGTTTGCGTCGCAAGGGCGGTTATGCGGGACGAGAGTAGCCAACTTAACTACTCTCTCTTGAATTATAGCAGCCATCTCCTAGTTGTTTTGTTCTATCCTGCTGATATCTTCAAGTCTTTTCTCAAAACGTGATTTACCGGAGAATTTTGTTTCCAGAAAAGCCTTAACCATTTCTTTCGCTTCAATTTCCTTCGTAAAGTCAGCGGCGATAACCAAAACATTCATATCATCATCATTTCTCCCTGCTTTTACTTGGGCGAAAGATTTCCCAATTGATGCTCTCACCCCATCGAATTTATTTGCTACAACATCTACCCCTACTCCGCTCCCACAAAGAAGAATTCCAAAAACGTGTTCGTTTTTGTCCCTCGAAGCTTCAGCGTAGTGGGACCCAACTAGAGAAGCCACTTTCTCTGCATAAACCGTATAATCGTCATCAGGATCCAAGTGATCAGCTCCCATATCTTCAAACTCATATTTCCGCTCAAACAACCACTTCGCTATTTTTTCTTTTAGTTGGAATCCTCGGTGATCCGAACCTAAATAGATCTTCATAAATAGATAGTCTGACTTGCCCCGCATAATCGCTCTTGCGACTGCCCCGTTAGATAATTTCATATCTAATGGGGGGAGCAAGTAAGATCTGTGCGGGGTGGTCTGAACCAATAAACAACCGAGGGCTAAGAGCCCTCGGTTTTCTCGCAAAGGCTCGAATAGTTTGTTCACTGCTTCGCTTCCCTGTACCATACGGTACAGGACTGGTCCAGCACTGAATGGTGCTGAGCATCCGTCGAGTCAGACTCGACGGTTTTCGCGAAGTTTGAATAAAAATTTTCATGCTCCCTTTTGAAATTCTTTATACCACCAGTAAGCAACAATAATAAGTAGAATAACTCCTATTACTAGAAAGGCTGAACCTATATTAAATCCTTCACCCAATAGCTTAGACGAAGTAATTCCGGCAAAAATCAGGGCAAAACCAATTAGTGCAATAAAAGATTTGATGTAATTTCCTCGCCAGCCGCTCATATGAATCCTTGTACCAGATCCAAGATTTCTTTTTTAGGATCTTTTGCAGTAACGATATCTGAGGCAACTGCGACCCCAACTGCTCCAAGTTCTAAACTTTTTCTCACATCTTCATAGGATTTTATGCCGGCACCAACAATTAATGGAAGTTCGTGTTTTCTGGTAATCTCAACTGCTTTGGCAATTATTTCAGGTTTTGCCCTCGCAACCGATGTTATCTTACTTCCTACAAGTTCTGGTGGTTCGTAGGAAACATATGAAGGATTCAATTTCATAATGTTTTCCAGTTCGTTCAAATCCGCAGCAAAAATAAGCGTTTTTAATCCAACTTCTTTTGCCCGTGAGTGAGCTTTTTTGAGGTCGTCGAAGCTCTCAAATTTGTGCTCTGAGTGATTTAAGAAAACTCCCATTGCTCCGTCTTCAACAACTGCCTCTGGTAAAACGTAGCCCGTGTGTGCACCAAATTCGACAGGATCTATATGCTGTGCCCAAACCTCAAGTTTTGAAGTCATAACCGCTTCTTTTACGTCTGCTGCTTGCACAACTGGAATTATTTTCACTTGGGATTCATGCGAAATTTCTTCCAAAAGTTTTATCAGGGAAATTGCATCCCCTCCTGTTCCTTGTTGGTAAGTTTTGAAGTTAACGAAGATCATTTATCTTAAAGTATCACGCCTGTCAGCTAAATCCAAGTACTTCATCAACCCTATGCTTGTCAAAACCTATTATGGTTGATTTGCTTCCGTCTTCTTTTGCAACAACGGTAAAAGGAACTCCTAAAAATCCTCCCGATGCCTGCATCATTTCATCTCTTGCGGCGTCATTTTGATCAACCAACTTTTCAACATAGCTAGTACCCTTACTTTCCAAATAATCTTTCAGCATTTTACAGTAAGGACAGGTTGTTGTCGTATATACAATTACTTGCATAAAAATCCCCCCCAA
>MGHC01000028.1:6032-7533 GCA_001793015.1 Candidatus Woesebacteria bacterium RIFCSPLOWO2_01_FULL_39_10 | reverse complement strand
CCAACCAAATTTCGGCACGAGGTGTGTTCGAACAGAACTGAAAAGCCGAGTGCGGAAATAAGGCGGACCAATGTTACTCCACCTCCAAATCTCCTTCCATCCCTAAAGCTCTGTGGTTTCCAACACCGCAATAAAAACCAAACGTTCCCGATTCGCTGGCTGTGAACTCAATTGTGTCACTTCCTCCCCCTGTAATTGTTTTGCTGGCAACTCCTACTCCATCAACGACAAAATTGTGTGGTTGACTACCAACATTTTTGAATGTTAGGCGTACCTTTTGTCCAGCGTTAACCGTGAGTTCCGACGGAGAAAAAGAATATTCATCTCCTTCAACAGTAATTTCTGCTACTTCACCTTCTTCCTCCATACTCGACGCTTCCTGAGTCGGGGTGAAAACCTCCTGTTGTTCTGTCACAGCTGTTGAAGGCTTATTCATCTTACCTGCAAAAACAAAATATCCTCCTACTAACAACAAAACAACAACTACTCCAATTAAAAGTCCTTTATTATTCAAAGTTTGCTCACCTCCTCCAGTGAAGTAGCTTTTTTAAAGCACTTCACGGAGTCACGTTGGATGCACTTTGTGCTATCCAACCGTGACATTATTTATTAAGTAAACAAAAAACTAATGTACTTTAACCAACCTGGTCCTTCTAAGCCGAGTACTTCACCAGTTGATGCCGAAATATATGTTGTAATAGGAATTACATACTCGTAGACATCAAAAAAATTAAACACCTTCTGAGCGTGTATAAGATATTGTAGTTTACTTTCTTTCTCAATAATTTCGATCTGGGTACTTTCCAATCTATTCACAATCTTTGTACGAAGCGCTGCTTCTGTTGCTTGGTAAGGGAAAATCGAAATAAATTTTTCACCTGTTGTAGTTTGTACAGAGAGTTGTGCTTTTTTTGAATCAACACTTACCGGAAAATCTGTTAAGGCGCTAATTCCCCTCTGTTGAAGTTTAAACTTATTGTCTTTCATTCCGATAGTGAGACGTTGAGTCTCGGGGCGTTCTTCGATTTCAACCAAAGTCTCATTCCAATTTGTTACATCCAACTCTCTTGTCTCAGAATCTGAACTTACAACAAGACTAACTTTGTCATTTTCCCTAGTTAATTTCACAACGGATGATTGTGGAGGCTGCGTTTCGGCTGCCCTTTTAACTTCTATATATGAATGTCTTGGAATGCCCAAATCCACGCTGGTTTCCTCTGAAAGAACATTCCAAATGATTTCACCGTTATCTTCAACAACCAAAAGGGAGGCATAGGTAGATACTGGCCCAGAGAAGAAAAGAAGGCTTATTATGATTAAGGCTAGAATTTGCTTCATCTTCCTAGAATAACACAAATTAGAAGGTTCCTTCGAGGATGTATTTTTCAGGAGTGGCATCCGAACGTTCCTCTTCTGTAATAACCACTTTTCCGTGATCAGAGTAATCAATCTTTGATTCAAAATTAAGCATCCACCCGCCTTTTGCAAGTTGCATGCGCCC
>MGHC01000028.1:0-6018 GCA_001793015.1 Candidatus Woesebacteria bacterium RIFCSPLOWO2_01_FULL_39_10 | reverse complement strand
CTTGTGGATCAGGAAGATCTGCCAAAACAGTGTGGGAAAATACTGCATTTTCAAAATTCCGAGTAGCAATTCCGGTTGCATTTCCTCCGGAGATATCCTTTAACTCGGACTTTGAAATATCATCAGGAATATCAATTTTAAATTTCTCTTCAAAAACTTCCTCGCTTGAAGATAAGGTTTCCGGAACTCGCATCTCTTCAGTTGGTCTAGTTTTTTGTCTATAGTAGATAACACCAGCTAGAGAAAGAAGAATAAGAAGACCTATTACTATATCCCGTCTATTCATGTTCGATCTAAGATAGCAAAAGCAATACTATGTGTCAACAAAAGCACATCACTTCTTCATTTTCCGCATATTCGCCGCATTATTTCCGCCTTCGCCTCGCTGGAGTCTAGACGGAAGCGGGAACGCCCCGCTCGGCTACGGCGAGACAAGCCCGCATATTAGCTCATTTTCAAATAAACCCCAAAAAGAGCCATTACTGCTGCGACTAATAACCACTGAGTCGATGCAAGCCAGATATCTGTCCCTAAATATCCCAAACCTGAAAGAACTACAGCAAGAACTGATCCTCCCATTAAAACTTGCGAAAGCATCTTTTTTTCTTTACTACCCACTTTTATCACCCCCCTTCGCCCTCCGAAGCTTTACGCGAAGGAGGGTCAATACTCCATCGGGCTTCGGGAGGCAAGCCCCCCCTTTTACACTACGTAATGGTCTAACAAAAATCCAACTACAAAGGCGACAAACGCTGCAAAGCCTCCAACCATAAACATCTCAAACCCGCTTTTAAAAACATTCTTTTTGGTATAGAGACTACGCAGGACGCCAACTGTCATTAGCGCGAACCCAACCAACACAGTTGACGCGGCAAATGCGCCATCCATTCCAAATACAAAAGGTAAAAGCGGAATAAGTCCGGCAATATTGAAAGTCGCAAATGTCACGATTCCGTGCTTTAAAGGAGAACCTTCGTCATCACCATCTTTCCCTTTTGCTTCTTCGTATTCAATTTCACTTTTTACACCCAGGTAGCTACCTGCCGCCATTGAAAATCCATCAGCAAATAAATTCGCAAACCCAAGTATTAACACAATATTAGCTTCAAGTGAGGCCCCGGCTGCTCCGGCAACGATTGCAAAGGTTGTAACAATTCCATCACTTGATGCAAATATAGCATCTGACAAAAATTCAGCTTTCTCGTGAATAGTAGTTCTCGCCATTTATTCTCATAGTACCACAAAGATCCCTCCGGGCAAGAAACGGGCAGGTTGCTACTTGCGAGAGGATTTATTTTTTTACATAATACTTACCAGAGATTGTGTTTCCAGGTACCATGCGGTACCTGGCTATCGCCAGGTATTGTAAGGTGCTTGGCCGGGTGCAGACTTGTACCCGGAAGGAAGTGGGTGGAATTCCCAAACTGTGCCGCAACCGTGAATCTTGTCGAAAGCCCGCCTACGCGAAGCTTCGGCGAGGTAAGTCGGAAAACTAACAATCTCTAGCCGACAGGTTTAAGGATACTTGTCCTGAGCTTGTCGAAGGATCCCGGCCCCCGGGTACCATACGATACCCGGTCGGGTACAGAATTGTACCCGAAGGAAAAAATGAATAAAATAAAGTTAGCCCTCACTTTCATAGCACTTCTTTTTGCTGCCTGGCTTGCAACCTGGTTTGGATTATTTAATTTTATCGATACATCCAATCCCCAAACTTCCAACGCATCAAACACTGAAAACACATTAGTTGAAGCCTCCCAAGCAACAGTCGTAATTGATTTTGGAGATGGAAAAATTGAAACCGGAAAAGTGGTAATAGGCGAACCAACAACAGCTTATAGCGCTTTGACAAAACTTGTGGATGAAAATGATATAGAAATTGAAACTAAGCAGTATGACTTTGGAGTTTTTGTCCAATCAATTGACAGCTACGAAAGCAGTAGCGAAAAAGCGTGGATTTATTATGTGAACGGTGAGTCCGGAACAATTGCGGCAGATCAAAAAGAAATCGTTGGGACAGATACAGTCGAATGGAAATACGTAACTCCTTCGGAGGAATGATAAATGACAAATTCCAAATTACCAATTAATAAAGTCATATTTTTAGGCATTCTTTTTCTTGCAGCATTTATTGAAAGAGTTATTTTTGATTTAGGTCCTAACGTTGAATTAATAACTATGGCTCTGATTTTATCTTCATTCTATTTCGGTAAAAAAGAGTCATTTTGGTTAACTTTTGCAATTATTGCTACCTCAGATGCAATTTTAGGCAACTCTAACATTTTTCTCTTCACCTGGAGTGGGTTTTTAATCCCAGCGCTTTTTGCAAGTTCTTTAATTAAAAAACTAATCACAAATCACAAATCACAAATCACTAAAAAAATATTTGATGCTTTTTCTCTTACCGCATTTGGTCTTTCTTCAAATATTTTTTTCTACTTCTGGACCAACTTCGGCGTCTGGCTCATTGGCAATCTTTATCCGCACACTTCATACGGACTTTTAATGTCCTACATAAATGCCATACCCTTTTTACGATATCAACTAACAAGCACTCTTATCTTTGTGCCGCTTGGGTTAATCTTAACTGAAATAGCTATATATTTACTGAAAAATTATCAAGCACGAATCCGTGTTTCCCTAGTGAAGTAGAACTTCGTTCACTTCACGGGGTCCCGTTAGATGCACAAAGTGCTATCTAACCGGGAAAGGAACACCGGTGTAAATCCGGGGCTGTTTCGCAACTGTGAGAGCCAGAAAACTAGCGGATTCGAAGCCACAGAACCATCGGTTCGTGGCCGGGTACAGAATTGTACCCGGTATCCCGAGCAAGGAGAAATATGCAGACAGAAAGATTAGTTAAAGTTTTTGACACTTCTTTATATTCTGCGATCCCCGAAACAAATAGACCTCCTGTTTTAACAGAAGATTTAGCAGGATTGGTAATTGAGGCCGGTGATCGTCCTTTGGAAGAACGGATTAATCCACGTTCATTTACAATTATTAATGGTGAAGTTATCGATCCCAAAACTGGAAAAAATGTACGTGAGGAGTGGGGTTTTAAAACTTTCTTACAAGAAAGGGAAAGTAACGCCGCAAATTCTTTCTATGACCATCTATTAAGAAACACGGGTAACTTTGCCATATCACTAAGTCCAGCTGGTGGACCAGCAAGATATCTGGAGGCGAGAGTCAATGTGGGCTATCGTAAAAATGAGGAAGAAATAGAATTCTACGGAATACCGAGCCACATGCATCCAGATGCCCTGGTGAATTATGCAACAAGATTGTCTGAGTGGAATACACTTCCTTTATCAATAACCGATCCAGAAAATTTGCGAGAACTTGCAATTCCTATTCATTTACCAGAGGGGAGAAATCCTTGGGGTTTTCTTGCTGAAGTTGCGCCTTTAGATAGTGATGCTTGGACCGCAATCGCGAAAGGACTCCCCTGGCAAATAAAACAAAGGGCGGAAATCGATGCACAACCAATAGCCCAAGAGATGTCGCAGCGGTTAATTTACGCGCGAGTAGAATCCGAGCTTGTTAACATTGGCGCCTGGGGAGAAAACTCGATGGAAAATTTAGGTTGGCAATTAAAGGCATCCGCTTGTCCCGGTCTTTTTAACTCTCAAATCAACCGCTCCAGTAATTCAAATTTTGGTTTTATCACGGACTCTTTTGGGAATTTAAGAGAGGTCCCGACAGATCAAGCCGACCAGGATGGATCTTTGACTTTTAACTGCGATACTTGTGGTGCCGCAAACAAAAGATCTTACGGAGGACGCAAGCCATTTTGTGATGGCTGCGGCAAAAAGTTCGGCGGTTGTTAATTAATTGACAATTAGATTTCAATTGCCATCGCGAACTTGAAGCGGGTTTAATTAAACTTCCAACTACGCTTGGATGAGCCTTTCCTACATGTTATAATCCATGTGTTCTTTTACATTCCTCGGCCACGCCCGCAAGCGCCTGAGCGCAAGCGATGGCGGGCGGGTAGCTCAGCGTATAATCAAATTATGAATTATACGTACGTACTTTTGTGTTCTGATGGAAAACACTATATCGGCAGTACGTCAGATTTGAAAAGTAGATTATCAAAACACAATAAAGGCCAGGTAAAGGCAACGAAGGTCAGACTGCCTGTAAAGCTAATTTATTACGAAGCCTGTTTAAATTTGTCTCTTGCGCGAAAAAGGGAGAGATATTTTAAAACAGGATACGGCAGAAGGTTCTTGAAAGATAGATTGCACATTGATAATCCTCGGTAGCTCAGTGGTAGAGCGGTCCCCTGTTAAGGGAAAGGTCGCAGGTTCAAATCCTGCCCGAGGAGCTCGTCTTTCGCTAAAGCTACAGACGATTAATGCACTACGTTTACATATTAAAGAGTTCAAAATCTGGAATTTTATACTACGGTTATACAAATAATTTAAGAAAACGGCTAGTGGAACACAATTCAGGTAAATCGAAATTTACAAAGGGCCATTTACCTTGGGAGCTTGTTTGGTATTCAGCCTTCAAGAACAAAAAGAAGGCAGAAAATTTTGAACTCTATATTAAGTCCGGTTCCGGAAAAGCTTTTGTATACAAACGACTTGTAGATGTAGCTTTAAAGAAAGATGCTTCTCTGGTCATAAATGGTGTTCCGAAGCTTAAAGCGTAGGACCCTACCCGAGGAGCTTAGTATTGTTAATAACCTTCGAAATTCCAGGTGCCTCTCTCAGTACTCCTAGGGGGTAAAGATTCTCCACTTCTTGATTCCCTCTTTGCTTTTGTGTAAAAATGAGATTAAAGGAAACTGTCCCCACCAATCAGCCTCAAACCGTAACTCAGTCTCAAAAGAATGCACCAATCCCTTCCCCCTCAAAAACCCGCTTCGTTCTTGTTTTAACAGGAGTAATCGCAACAGCAGGAGTGATTGGGGCAGGCTTTCTTTTTATGAAAAACCAGTCACTCTCATCTGATCTAACAACCACAATAAATAACCTTGCTCAGTCAAAAGAAAAAGGTGTGCAACTCGAAAAAGACTTGATTTTCTACAAAAGCACAGACCTTGCAAAAGAAGTCGAAATTCTCAATCTCAAACTGAAAACTGCCGAGAAAGACCTTGTAACCACACAAGCAAACCTTACCAAGTTGCGAGCAGATGTGAGTAGTAGTCCGAAGATAGCAAATATTGCTTCCATGATGATGGCAACGTTTGGACAACAACCGCCGAATTGTTTTAGTACAACTGATAAGGCCAACATTAATCAGGAGCTTGCCGCATTTGGAGATCGCGAATGGATTAGCAAATGGGATGACTTTATCAATGATACGGATTCAAAAAGCTGCAGTATGTCGCCAGATAAACTTGAACAAGCGGTCAATTATGGTTTGAATAAGATCTCTCAAATAAGTTCCAAATAATTTCAAGCGGCTATTGATATTTATACAAATTCCTGAGACGATCAATAAGAAATAGGAGTGCCATGAAGAAAAAGTCTAAAAAGTCTGTTCTCAAGAAAAAGGGACACTTGCGAAAATTAGGTCATATTACGCTTCTCGCTTCAACTCTTATTGTGGGAGCTGTTTTTGTTCAGAATGCTAAGGCTCCGCCAAAAATTGATTCAGTCTTACCAGAAGCAGGCAGCTTAGGCACACAACTTACCCTCACTGGCTCGAGATTTACTTCAATTACAAACGATATTCTCATGCAGGGCCAAACGCTTTTAAATGACCTTCCATCTTCTAATGGTACGACCATTACATTCACACTACCTGGTAATACTCCCTGCCAACCAAAGGCCGCCTGTCCAATTAAGGTTTCGAACGAAAATGGTGTTAGCAATGCAATGTCATTTAAAGTGGTGGAGGGATCTACAGTTTACGGGAATGAGGTCGCAGTAACAGTTCTTACACCAAACGGAGGCGAAGTCTGTGAGCCAGGCGAATACTGTGGTATCACATGGGTTGCATATCAAAATGGTCAATTGATAACGCATGAAGTTGTGGGCAATAAAGATATTGGCCTTGTTG
>MGHC01000027.1:64219-67918 GCA_001793015.1 Candidatus Woesebacteria bacterium RIFCSPLOWO2_01_FULL_39_10 | reverse complement strand
GAAGTAAAGCAAAGGCTGAGGTTATCAAAACAAATTGGGTTGCTTACACAGATTCCATTAATACCAATTGGGCAATAGTAACCGCTGTGATTCAAAATACAGGCGAGACCAACATTAGATTAAACGATGCTTCAGGTACTGTTTATGGTGCGGATGGGAAAGTAGTCGGCAATAGTTCAGATTCTGTTTATCCAAGAATTCTAAGACCTAATGAAGAAGCATACATGGCGGTACAAATAATGAATACAGTACCCAAAGAAGACATAAAAGACGCTAAAGTCCAAATTTCTTTTGATGAAACTAACGAAGAACCAATTAAACTAAATGCTATAAATGACTCAGGTAAAAAGACTTCTTACGACTACGAAGTAGTAGGCGAGTTAGAAAACGCATCTGATAAAGAAGTTAAAGATGCAAGAGCATTGGTTTTGTTTTTTGACAAAGAAGAAAATCTAATAAATGCTGAGGTTGCTTATCCTACACCTGAAATTATATCCCCCAACGGAACCGTAGCCTTTAAAGCAAGCACTTCACACCTGGATGAAATTGTAGCTAGCTACAAGGTTGTTGGTTTTTCTATGCAGTGGGGATTTTAGGGGGTGAAAAAGATGAATAAAAAACAGTTGCTTGGACTTATCGGCTCTTTAGTTCTTATCATAGGTGTATTCACCCCAATTGTTAGTTTGCCTTTTGTTGGTAGCATGAACTATTTTAATAATGGAAACGGGGACGGAACGATCGTTTTAATCTTAGCAATTGCTTCTTTAGTCGTAGTATTTCTTAAAAAATACAAATTCTTATGGATTACAGGTTTGGCTTCCCTTGGAATGATGCTTTTTACTTTTATCAACTTTCAAGGAAAAATGGCAAGCGTCAAAAGTGAAATGCAGTCTGGGCTTGAAGGTAATCCATTTGCGGGGTTAGGTGAGTTAGCCTTACAGTCAGTTCAGTTGCAATGGGGGTGGATAATTCTAGTAATAGGTGCTGTACTCTTGATAGTTTCTGCCGCTATAAAAGAAGATACTGAGAAACAAGAAACGCCAGCCTTGCAAGGTTAATAAGTCGTGGTAGCTTCTTTTTGTATATCTTCGGGTCACTGAATAAAATTCAATTGTCTTCATTGTTCGGTGGTTTTTGACACAAAAACTTTCTTCACAAATCTATACTTTCTTTCCGTTGACAACCCTTCTGCAAACAAAGACATCTTGTACAATATACCCAAGAGAATTTAGAGAATTATGACAAACGAAGATTTGTTACGGTTAAAAATTGATATACAAACAAAGAATGATACTAATTTTTTAGAGTTGGCGATACTCTTTGATAAACCTGAATTCTTGGAATTTCTACCCAAAATAAGAAAGAAATACAATTTTGATTCTTTAATTGGTCTTAAAAACTACGATAAAGCAATAGATTCTTTCGGAACTGATGAGTACGCAAAATTTGACTTTTCAACTTATAAAAACTTCAAAGAACTTATTGAATATGCCAAAAAACAAACTACATGGACGGTAGGCCTTGAAGAAAAAATGGATTTATTACAGCTATTAGACATGGAAGCGGGTGTACTTTGTTACATTTTTAAAAGACCACCCTACTTTTCGGGAATGATAAAACAAGCAATCTTATGCGGTGCTGTTGATGGTGATTTTTTTCAACCAACTTCAACGACAATAATAGAAGGTGATACCTTACTTTCAACAACTGCACCCTTTCAGCTTCCTAGAGTAGCAATACTTGTTTCATCTACATCAACAGACCTTGATATTAAAAAGCAAGTTCAAATCGCAAGACACATTTACAAAACTGACGAAAATGTTAGCTACTACAAGCCTAGAACAGATAAAGTAAATCGGATTCGTGACTATCGGGAATGGTACTGGGATCGTCTTGCTGGCAATAAGTATAGACAAACAACTGACAAATGGAGTGAAAGACATGAATCGGGAATAACAGAATCAGATAAAGAGGAAACTCGCATTAGACGTGGTGCTGTGCTGTACAAAAAACTTCTTTCCCAATAACGGACGTCTTACAAACTTGTAAGATTCCTGTTTGTAACCCTGCATTTCAACGAAAATGGATTTATTATGAAAATGCAGGATGAATATTTCAAAACTTCGGATATTTGTTTAGCCGCTTTTCTACTTACTAAGGGTATAAACTTTGTAGGCATTAATAAAGATTCTTCAAAAAGGGCTACGTTTCTATTCACCCGAAACAATGAGTGCCAAAGCCTTGTGGATGATTTTTCCCAAATGCAAGCAAGTGTTGAGCCGTTAAGTTTCCATAACGCAATGAAGCGGTTAAAGCAACTTTTGTACCTGAATGGCTAACTACTATTCAAAAAATGTGTATGAGTATAAATGGTTATCGAGTAAGTCATCGTAACAGATGGTTACTTTTAAAAAATAAGATTTTAACTATTCATGAGTTTTTGTTGCTTGAGTACTACATTGATGTTAGTGATTGGGATGATAGGCATAAGAAATATGGAGTTTTCGAGGCCTATCTTGAAGAAATATCCGAAGAGTTTGGTAGGAAAAAGGATGCTGTTAGAAAATGGCATAACGGGCTTTATTCTAAAAAGTTTATTGTTGCTTACGATTTGAAAAGGAAATTGTTCCAGCTGAAAAGTCCTCAAAGATATAACACAAAAAATGCAGAAGTATTTCATAAAGAGGAAGATAACGAAAAGGCTTTGGAAACTCTTCTATTAAATATAACCTTTTCCACTGAAGAAATTGAAAAAACTCAACAGGAAGTAGTCAATTTAGCCTTAAAAAATGAAGATGTTGGTTTAATGTAAAGATCATATAAGGGTAATTTAGTTTCGTCTAATTTTCTGTAATTTTATTTGAAGGTATTAGATAGATTATTTATCTTATGTGTTTTTTCTGTCAACCACTTTTCTGAAGAGTATTTGAGGCTAATCGAAAGACTTTGAAGACTAAGACGAAAGTAAGATTTACATCCCTACTGGTTAGCATAAATAGGGATATTAACCCAGACTTGTACCGATATGACAAAGAACCAACCAAAACGTAACAGAACCTATAAGTACAATAATGGCTCCCTGTTAGATCTTGACGAGCTTGCAGAACAATGGGTGGAAATGCTATTTGAAACTCTACTAAAAAGCAGTCTTTCAAGGCTTGAGCGTGAACGAATTCTTACTGATAATAGAAATAAGAAAAGCGCCTCCACCTAGAAAGTAAAGACGCTTTTCAAACGAACTTGCAGGTTGCCCTGCTGTCATACAAAAGTATAACACAGAGGACAACTGCGATTTCACTAATTTGATTAGGGAAATATGCAGACAACTCAGACAATAAACGAAACATTAAATTGTAGCCAGCCAGTACCCCAGTGTTTGGGTTATGCCCGAGTATCCACAGCCGATCAGAATGAAAATGGATTGTCCATAGATGTACAAAAAGCAAAGATATTAGAAAAGGTTGGGGAACTTGGTGGTGAGCTGATCGAAGAAGTGTACGTTGATGGTGGCAGATCGGGAACAAATATGAATAGATCTGGCCTTAATGAACTACTTGCTCGTTGTTCGCAAGGGGACATTAGCCATCTAATAGTTCAGGATACTTCCCGAATTTCTAGGGATACGAAAGATTATTTGACCATTAGAGTTCTTTTGAAAAAGCACAATGTTGAAATAGTTGCACTGTCTGGAATGCAGGC
>MGHC01000027.1:58896-64206 GCA_001793015.1 Candidatus Woesebacteria bacterium RIFCSPLOWO2_01_FULL_39_10 | reverse complement strand
AAGTAATAGCTGCCGTTAATGCCCTACACCCCCGTATTAGCGGATATAAGTCAAAACTAACCGCTGTAGAAAAATTTAAGTATGGTATTTATCCGTCATGGGCTCCACTGGGATATAAAAACATTAAAAATCCAAAATCAACTTGCAAGTATGACCAGCGTGTAGTTGCAATTGATAAGGTTAAAGCACCTTTTATTACTCAAGCGTTTAAGATGTACGCAACTGGTGAACACACGATTTTTACTATTAAAGAATACCTGCACTCAAATGGTATTAGAGGACAAACAGGCAGACCCTTGTCATATTCGCTAGTTTATAACATTCTTAAGAATCCGTTTTACTGGGGTTGGATGCGGTGGGGTGGAATGGAAGGAAAAGGTAAACATAAACCCTTAGTTAAGAAAAAGACTTTCGAACTAGTTCAGAGGATCCTTTCAGGTAGGGGTATTAAAGACGTCAGGCAAAGAAGGCACAATTTTTTGTTAAGGGGAGTGATTTTTTGTAATTTGTGCGGTAGACGTTACACCGCAGAATGGCACGTAGACAAAAAGAAGTACGCAAAAAGGGGTGGCAGAATTGGTTATTATCATTGTGCAGGTGTAGGGAGGGTTGGTAAATGTAGATCGGTATATGTCCAGGTTGAAGAGTTAGAAAAGCAAGTTGATCAAGAAATGTTGAAATTGGAATTTACGCAGGAATTTATAGAAGCAGTAAAACGAAGTGTTCGTAATATATATGAGGACGCCAACAAGAGGGTAAAACTAGCTAAAAAGGCTTTCTACAATCGCAGGGATGCATTAGAAATAAAGAGGGAAAAGCTAGAGGAAGAATTGTTAGAAGGAACTATAACACGGGAGCGTTTTAAGGTTCTTAATACTAACATTGATAAAGACTTTACAGATATTCAAAAGGAACTAATAAAAATAAATAAAATACGCACCATAGATATTGATGTAATTGACGAAGTACTTGCTTTGACCAAAGACATAGCAAACACTTACAAAACGTCTGATACTAACACTAAACGTGCCTATCTTAACTTTTTCTTCAATAGGATACTCATAGAAGACAAAAGAATAGTCAAAATTGAGTATCAACCAGTTATTGAAGTTCTTAACCAGGTTAAATTGGGTATATTAGATGAAGTTGAGCTCCCCGCACTAACAGCGGGTGGTTTCCTCTAAAAAAGGACGACATACCAGGTTCGATTCATCTCCGGGCTAAGAGCCTGAAGTTTTCTCGAATGCTGATATAATAATCACATGGTTATCTACACCAAAAGAGGGGACAAGGGGGAGACGAGTTTTTTTACTTTGTTAAACCTTCAAAGATTATTTTTTTAAGAAGAGCTTGATAGGGAATATCCATTTTGTGGGCTTTTAATTTCGCTCTTTCGATAGTACTTTCTGGCAAACGAATTGTTATCGGCCGAGTCGAAAGTTTAAGATTCGGGAAGCTAGCTCTTCGGGCTTTAGAATAATCCACGTATTCAGTGGAGTCGTGAGTTTGCCAAAACTCCCTTTCTTCTTTTTCTGTCTTAAAATATGGAATAGTTTTAAATTTATTTTTCATATTGTATTCTTTCCTTTTTATTAGCATTTCTTATCGAAATTATTCTAACTTTGTCGCCGCGTACAGTAAAAACTGCAAATAAGATTTTGTTTTGAATAGTTTCACCGATTGCAATAAATCTCTCTTCTTTTTGCGAATGCTTTATATCCTCTAAAAGCAGCAACTTCACATCTAAAAAAATTTCTTCAGCCTTTTTAATTGAAATTCCGTGCTTTAAATAACTTTTTTCAACGTTTCCTTTGTCCCATTGAAAACCTTTAATTTTACTTAAATCTGGAACCAGCACCGTACATATAATATATGTACAGCCTGTTATTTGTCAAGACTATAAATTTCTAGTATCCTCTTTACAAAATGGTTATCTATACGAAAAGAGGGGACAAGGGGGAGACGAGCATGTATGACACGAGTGGGGCTCAGCGGGAGCGCGTTTCAAAAGATTCATTAATAGTGGAAGCCTTAGGATCAATTGATGAACTGAATAGTTTTCTTGGGATCGCAAAGACGCAAAGTAAAGACACAAAAACCCAAAAAATAATTGGTGAAGTTCAAAAAAATCTTCTAAGAATAGGTTCAATTACTGGAGGGTCAAAACTTAAATTTTCGTCTGTCCAGACCAAAAAACTTGAAAGAATAATAGATGAATTTGAAGGTAAATTGCCCATACTAAAAAATTTTGTTATACCTGGTGGAAGTATAAATGCCGCCCAGCTTCAATATGCACGCGCACTTACCCGACGTGCGGAACGAAGAGTTGTGGCTCTATCCAAAATACAATATACCAAACCCAATATACTAATTTATATGAATCGTCTTTCGGATTTTTTATTTATGCTTGCTCGAAAAGCTAATGCTGATTTTGAAATTCTGGACGAAGTTTGGATTGGTAGAAGAAAATAATAAGGCTTCAACAATCCAATAAGCGCTTCTCACTTCCAAAGTCGGGTGCTACAATTGTAAAGTATGGAACCTGAAAGAAAAGATAAACAAGGTGAACAGCAAATTCCCGGAGGAGTGGATCAGCGTGAAGAAGAAGTATCTCCTGAGACACAACTGTTGGTGCAGGAGGTCGGAGGTCGCGTTGTACCTTCCCAAATAACTGCTCAGGTAGTTGATGATGCTGGTCGCCAAATGATGCAGTCTCCGGCTACACAGGTTGTTACAATAACAATTCCAGCCAGCCAGCAGCAAATTGCTGATTGGACAAAAGGATCTCCTTCGGATTCCCTAACCTGGCTGGCAACATTTTGGATACGCTTAATCAAAAAAGCAATACACTTTGGCTGGAGAGTTATCATGAGGCAAGGAGCCCAAAATGTTATTTGATCCAACTTTTTTCGTTATAACAATGATATTTTTTGGATTCTTCCTGTTTGTTTCTGTCGGTGTTTTTGTGTTTGCTTTTGCATATTTCAAAGGTAGAGGTAGAGAAGAAGTATCAATCGACTCAGTACTTTTACAAGTGGCTGTTCCAAAAAGTAACGAAGTCAAAATCGATGCTATGGAGCAGCTTTTTTCTTCCCTTTACTCAATAAAAAAGGGCGGTTGGAAACAGAAATATTCTGTACAACCACCTGTATCCTTTGAGATTGTAGCCCGTCAAGAAGAAATTAAGTTCTACATTTGGACCCCAAAAAGCTTTCAGGATTTAATTGAAAAGCAAATTCATGGTGCTTATTCGGATGCGGAAATACTCGAAGTGCCAGAGTACAATATTTTTACAGAAGATGGGAAAGTTGCCTATAAATCGCTTCAATCGAAAAAGGAAAATTATTACCCAATAAAAACATACCGCGAATTACCGACAGACCCCTTGGCAGCATTAACATCAGCTCTTGGGAAGATGGGAGAAGGTGAAGCCGCTGCCGTACAAATACTAATTTCACCTACTGAATCCAGTTGGCAGAAGTCGGGGTCATCCTTTATCACTCAGACGAAAAAACAAGAATCAGATCCAGAGAAGGCACGTTTTTCTGTTTCATCAAAAACATTGGAAGCAGTTGAAAACGAAGTCGCAAAGCCGGGTTTTGAAACCTCGATCAGGATTGTCTGTGTTTCCCCGGACGAAGCTTCAGCTAACGCACACCTAAGTAACATTATAAGCGGGTTCGAACAATTTTCAGGAGAATTCAATGGACTCTCAGGAAGAAAGATACATAGAAAAGGCGCTTTTATAGAAGATTTTTTATACCGTTATCAACCGCTTTTTAATGTCTTGGGTAATAGGCTTACGATATTAAATTCTGAGGAACTGGCAACAATTTTTCATTTTCCCAATAAGCTTATAACAACGCCGCATATTTATTGGGTGTATGCAAAACGTGCTCCGGCTCCAGCTCAAATTCCAACGAAAGGGATGTATCTTGGAAAAAGTGTTTACAGGGGAACAGAACGGGGTGTTTATATCGGAGACTCAGACAGAATGCGACATGTTTATATTATTGGAAAAACCGGTACCGGAAAATCCGAACTTTTGAAAGACATGATATTGCAAGATATTCGAAACGGGAAAGGAGTATGTTTTATGGATCCCCACGGAGATGCTATTGAAGAGCTTTTGCAAATGATTCCACCCGAGAGGGCAGAAGATGTTATTTATTTCCGGCCATCAGATACAGAACGTCCGATGGGTCTAAACCTTTTGGAGGCTAATACTGAGGATCAGAAACACTTTGCGGCAACTGCTGTAATTAATATGATGTACAAACTTTTTGATCCTTATAAAACTGGAATTGTCGGACCTCGTTTTGAACACGCAGTCAGAAATGCCATGCTTACGGCAATGAGCGAGGAAGGTTCCACCTTTGTTGAAGTTATGAGAATTTTGACCGATGCGCGCTACGTTCAAGAACTTTTACCAAAAGTACAGGATCCGATCGTAAGACGCTATTGGACAGACCAAATCGCGCAAACCTCCGATTTCCATAAATCAGAAGTCCTTGATTACATTACCTCAAAGTTTGGACGATTTGTAACCAATAGAATGATTCGTAATATTATTGGTCAATCAAAGTCATCTTTCTCGTTCCGCGAAGTGATGGACAAAGGAAAAATCCTATTTGTGAATCTTTCAAAAGGTGAACTGGGTGAAGAAAATTCAAGCTTTCTTGGTCTTATTTTGGTACCCCGGATACTTATGGCCGCGATGAGTCGTGCCGATACTCCCCAAGATGAAAGACGAGACTTTTACTTGTACGTTGATGAGTTTCAGAATTTTGCCACTCCTGACTTTGCGCAAATTTTATCTGAGGCGCGTAAATATCATTTAGCCTTATGTGTAGCAAATCAGTTTATCGGACAAGTTGAAGAGGAAGTAAAGAATGCTGTATTTGGAAACGTTGGAACAATGATTTCCTTCCGAGTTGGAACAACTGATGCTAACTATTTGGCTCGCGAATTTACTCCTGTATTTGCAGAGGAGGACCTTCTTAACATTGAACGCTATCATTCATATGTTAAGACAATTGTTGATAACGAACCGGTGCCTCCATTTTCGATAAATCTTTTTAAAGATATAAAAAAGCAAGAGGAAACAATGAACCCTAAAATATCCGAAATCATTAAAGAAATGAGCAGACTTCGCTACGGTCGAGACCTAAAACTTGTTGAGGCCGAAGTAATCAGAAGAGCAAAATTGTAAGCAAAGCTTGGCCAAGTTTGACTTGGCAACAAACTCTTGACGGAATTCTATGCCCATGGTAATCTGACCATAGTCATATGCCACAAATAACAGTTTCT
>MGHC01000027.1:45193-58857 GCA_001793015.1 Candidatus Woesebacteria bacterium RIFCSPLOWO2_01_FULL_39_10 | reverse complement strand
CTTGTTGAAAAGAAGAAAAAAACTCTTGTCATAACTCATAACAAAAAGCCGATTGCAAAAATAATTCCTTATGAGGAAGAAAATGACGAAGAGATTCTCAAACAGTTGAGAGGAACAGTTACTTATTATAAAAACCCCACACAACCAGTCGGAGTAGAAGATTGGGAAGTGCTTAAGAAATGATTGTATTAGATACTAATATTTTAGTTTGGTTAACAACCTCTCCTGAAAATATTTCCCCATTAGCTTTAAAAATGATAAATAAATTTAAAACCAGAAAAGAATTATATGTATCCTCCATAAGTGCCTGGGAAATTGCGCTACTTGTTAAAAAGAAAAGGCTTCTATTTAATATTGGTTTTGAGGAGTGGCTGTTAAAGGTAAAAAACCTTACTTTTCTAAAATTTGTAGATGTAGATGTTGATATTGCTGTTGCTTCGGTTAACTTGAAATGGACTCATAAAGATCCTGCTGACAGATTTATTGTTGCAACTGCATTAAACTTGGAAGCAAAGCTTATTACGAGTGACAGAAAAATACTTACATTTAAAGGTGTTCAAAGTATTTGGTAACAAATGTGTGCGATTTTGGTATAATTCGGCTACGCGCCCGTAGCTCAGCGGCAGAGCGCTAACCTTATAAGTTAGACGTCCTTGGTTCGATCCCAAGCGGGCGCACAAATTAGATGTCGATGGCTTGCCCCTCCGAAGCTTTAAGCGAAGGGGGGTTCGAATCCATGCATGCCCACAAGTTTTGACATGTCAGGTTCGAAGAATCTGTCATAAACATGAAGCCGATGGTTCAATCCCATCCCGTTCCACCAAATTAACTAATAATTGCTTACTGGAAGTTCGAGAGTGAAGATTTACAGCTCAGCTAAAGATTGTTTTTTGCCCGGTTCCTTCACCTGTGCCAAATCCAAATAACGTTCTGTTGTTGATAAACGTTTGTGGCCAACTACTTGGGATAGAAGTACTAAATCTACACCGTCCCTTAGGTTATGAACAACAAAAGTGGTTCTAAGATCATTAACCGAATATTGAGGGACTTCTGCTTTTTGCATGTATCGATCAATTGCAGCTCTTATATTTCTAACTGCCAAGGGTTTTCCGTTTTTACTAACAAACACGTAAGGGGAATCAGTTTTTGGTCGAATTTTCATATATTCTTCTAATGCAAATTTTGCAGGTTTATTAAGGGGAATTGTTCTTTGGGGCTGAGTTGCGTAGGGTTCGACAATAACTTCGCTGTCTTTAACCTTTTCAAGCTTAAGGTTTGCAACTTCGGAGATTCGCATTCCTGTTTGAAGAATAAGTTCAACAATTCCTGCAATTCTTATATCATCCCTTACAACATCTCTTAAAGCTCGATATTCAAGAGGGGATAGAAATCTTGGCATGGCAGCTTCGATTTTGGGGTGAGCTACATCTTCCGCAGGATTGGCGATTGAGTGTTTTTCGGAAACCAACCATCGGAAAAAAGTTTTAACTGCGTTTAGCTTCCTTGAAGCCGACTTGGGGGTGTATTTTTGCCCTAAGAGGGTATCACGAAAGGCTTCAATGTCTGGTTGTGTAACCTGATCGGCTTCTACTTTATTTTTTTGAGTCAGGTATTCTAAAAGTTGTTCATGATCCGCTCTATAGGCTAAAATAGTTGATGGAGAGCGACCTTTGCTTTCTAGATGCTCAACGAAAATAGGTAGCAAACTTTTTAACGTTTCTGCCATAAATTGGTTTTTAACATAAAATAGGGGCTTTCTACCGAGCCCCAAAGGCCAATGACTGTATCATATCATAGTTTTAAAAAAAAGGTCAACAGTGAGTTATATTATGAAGACACATTTGGTTGAAAAAATCAAGGTACTTTTTGAACGTTTCACAAATCTAGTTCTGGTTTTTACTATTCTGATTCTATCTCTTTCTCTTACCCGAAATATATCTCGGGTGAAACAAATTTCGCTATTGGTTGAGAAAGAAGAGGGGAAGGTGAAAGCCTTGGAAAACGAGAAAGAAGAATTAGAAAAGAGACTTCAGGAAGTGCAGTCAGAAGAGTTTATAGAGAAACAACTAAGGGATAAACTTGGATTAGCTCGAGAAGGTGAAATAATAGTAGTTTTGCCTGAAGATGAGCTGGTCAAAAAGTTTGCCCCAAAGTTTGAAGAGGAGGAAGAGAATCTCCCTGACCCGAATTGGAAAAAGTGGTTGAAGCTGTTTATTTAAGTTCTTCAAAATCGCTTAGCGATTTTGAGATGTGACTCAGTTGCGGGGAGTCGAAGAAATCAGAAATTACTTTCTGACTCTCCAAGCCCCACTCTTTATACCTAATTTGGCATAACAACCCTTACCAGGTATAAAGACTGGAGTTGAACAACAACCAGAACCGTTTATTCACTTTTCTTTGTTTCGTCTTTACCTAGAATACTCAACAGGTTCTTAATGCCAGGTGCTTGAAGCATATCCGCTGCTTCTTCAAGAGTCTGGCGGTCAGCTTCACCCTCGGCCACGGATTTACCTTGTAATTCTGCAATTCTTACAGCAACCCTTTTCTTTTCAGCATCTTCTGCACTTATTGAGAATTGCTCTTGGCCAGATACAACTCTTTGGTTTTGAGCCGCTTTTTCTTCTGGTGTCATTCCCGCTCGAGCCTCATCATACGCAGCTAATAGTGCTTTCAAATTTACACCCTGTGGTGTTAATCTTGGTTCTTTTTTTGGTTCTCCTTCTGCCATTCCAATCACCTCCTTAAATTGATATTACAGGCTAGATTATATCATCGTCCCCATCATAGAATCAAATCAGGGAGCCCATACCACCCAAATTTTCCGACTCACGAGGCCGATTAAGTGTCTCGGAAATCCGTAACATAATTTTCAAACATCCTACTCGCTGAAAAAACGACTGAATATGTTTTTACGAAATGATATAATACCTTGTTCGTTTATGCGCGGGGTAGTGTCCCGTAAAATATCTCACTTACACTCGATTTAACGGGACGAGCTGGCTTTCGTACTTTAAAATTAAGACTTACTTTGGATTTATTTAGCAAGTTAGTCTCTACGTGCGGGGTAGTGTACGGCTGCACGGAAGGCTCATAATCTTCCAGACCGGGTTCGATCCCTGGCCCCGCAACACATGAAATATAGATACACTAAAGAAGACGACGCTCTGTTGATTCAATTTTCAAAAGCGAAAATTGAGGATGCAGCGCACAGTAGAGATGTTATCACTCATTTTGATAAAAATGGGAACCTTGTTTTATTGGAAATACTTAATGCAAGTAAGTTCTTAAAAGAAACTGGAAAGGTTATTCCTAAGGAAGTCAAGAAAGCGGTTTTTGCATAGTTTAAGTCTGAACGAGCCAGCGTAGCTCAGTGGCAGTAGCGACCGTTTCATAAGCGGTAGGTCACTGGTTCGATCCCAGTCGCTGGCACCCAGAACAATATAAAACGAGCTTATCCGCCCAAAGAGGCGGATTTTTGTTAGAATAAAACTATGAAAAAGCGAGTTTTACAAGGAATGCGGCCGACAGGCCGCCTTCATTTGGGTAACTACCTTGGCACGGCCAAAGGAATGGTTGCGTTGCAGGAAGACCCTGAGTATGAAACTTTTTATATGGTTGCGGATTTGCATGGGATGACAACTCCATTTGATCCTAAAAAAATTGGGATTGAAGCAAGAGAAGTTATTATTGATTATTTGTCAGTGGGTCTTGATCCTGAAAAGTCGGCATTGTTTCTCCAATCTGATTTGGCAGACTTGCATGTCCAATTGGCTTATTATTTCTCGACCGTGGTTACAATCGCGAGGATGCAGCACCTTCCAACTTTCAAAGAAAAAGTAAAGCAACACCCAGAAAATGTGACCATGGCACTTCTTAACTATCCTATTCTTATGGCCTCAGACATTTTGATCTATAAAGCTAGCGTGGTACCCGTTGGGATCGATCAAGAGCCACATATGGAGGTAACAAGAGAAATTGCTAAGAAAATGAATTCACTTTACGATTTGGATTTCCCAGAACCAAAAAGTCTTGATACAAAAGGAAGATACATTCCTTCGTTAACAGGAGAAGGGAAAATGAGTAAATCTGTACAAGGAAGCTTCATTAATTTAACGGATGATTCGGAAACAATAAAGGAGCGACTGTCTAAAGTGCCGACAGATTCTGGTAAAGGTGAAAAAATACCCGAAGAAGGTGGAGTGTTCTCTTTGTTAACCCTGGTTGAACTATTTCAGGGACCGGAAAAAAGGAAAGAATATGAGAATGGGTATCAAGGAACAGGCATCAGGTATCAGGAATTAAAAAATGAGTTGGCAGAAACAATTTTTAAAGAACTTGAGCCAATTCAGAAAAAAAGATTAGAACTAGAAAAGGATAAATCCTATATTGAAAAGGTACTTAAGGAAGGGGCAGAAAAAGCGAGAGCGGTTGCAGCTGCAACTGTTGCTGAAGTTAGAGAAAAAATGGGACTTTTACAAAAGGAGAAAATATAATTTCATCTCTAAGGTAAGGATGGTTCACAAACTTGACTATCAAAATATTTTATTTATAATACGTTTAATATGAAAGCAGATAGGTTAGGGACACCCGGAGATGTTGCAGTAAAGACTTTACTTGATGGAGCAGTGGTAAAGGATGAGCGTGGGGGAATAAGAGTTCAAGGGGTAAATATAGAAGCAGGGGAATTACCGCTAACTTTAGGTTTGGTAAGAGGTAGTGTAAACAAAGCGGTTGAAGAAGCACATACTGATTTAGTTAATGCCGCATCCTCTCACCCTTCCACAATTGAAGGAATAAGGGGTGCAACTCGAATATTGTTTGTAAGATAAAGTTTACAGCTACACTTTTTCTTCAAGAGAATTTAATATTATTTTAATTCAATATTATGAGCCCGGTTACTATTGAAGATTTTCAGAAATTAGATATAAGAATTGCAAAGGTTGTTAAAGTTGAAGAAATTGTGGGGGCGGATAAACTTTTAAAACTTACACTTGATGTTGGAGAACTAGGGGAGCGAACAATTGCTGCTGGAATAAAGGAGTTTTATACGTCTGATGAACTTATTGGCAAATTGATAGTTTACTTAGCAAACCTGGAGCCGAAGATTTTAAAAGGTGTTGAAAGCCAAGGAATGCTGCTTGCAGCAGATTCTGGAGAGCCTGTCATACTCCAACCTGAAAAGGATGTCGCTCCGGGTTCAAAGATTCGTTGACTGGCAATCTCGTAAATGTTCTGCTAACATTAGCTTCGTGTGCATGATATAATGCGCCGAAATTTGAGTAACAGGTAACTAGAATGGACCCACTACAATTCGCTAAAAAGAAAATTCAGAAACAAATGCCTAAAGAGAAAAAACGGTTTGAATTTCGTTTAAAAATTAACCTTTGGAAAATTTTGATTGCTTTTTTTCTGGTTCTCTTCTTCCTCCCCTTTGTCCTTTCTGTAGCGCAACTTAAGTCAACTGAGGGTAATGTCGAAACCTCCCAAGCTCTTATTGATATAAAAGAAAACAAAGTAAAGGAGGTTATTGTTCAAGATGAAAAATTATTAATAACCTATAAGGACGGCACTGTAAAAACAGCCACAAAAGAGTCAAATGAAAGTTTTGCGGAACTTTTGGAGAAAGTTCAAGTTGATCCAACAAAAGTAAAATATACGGTAGCTGACCAAAGCCTAACAAAAGCAGTAACTGATATCCTAAGTATTTTACTTCCACTTGGGCTTATGGCGGTATTTTTCTTTTTTATAATTCGCGCACAAACCAAAGGAGCTCAGGATATCTTTTCTTTCGGCCGATCTAGGGCAAAACTTTTTGCAAAAGGAAAACAGTCTGTAACTTTCAAGGACGTTGCAGGCGTTGATGATGCGAAAAAAGAGTTAGAAGAAATAGTCGATTTTTTGAAAAATCCTGGAAAGTACAGGAGAATCGGAGCTAGAACTCCCAAAGGAGTTATTCTTTTTGGCCTTGCAGGGGTCGGAAAAACATTACTTGCCCGTGCTGTTGCAGGAGAAGCTGGAGTGCCATTCTTTTCTATGGCGGGCTCCGAATTTATGGAAATGTTAGTTGGAGTTGGAGCAAGCCGCGTTCGAGACCTTTTTGCTAACGCAAAAGCTAGTGCCCCGTCAATTATTTTTATTGATGAAATTGACGCAATTGGTCGACAACGCGGTCGCGGATTTATCGGAGGACATGACGAGCGTGAACAAACCTTAAATCAAATTTTGGTAGAGATGGATGGTTTTACTCCCAATGACAATGTGGTCGTTGTTGCAGCAACAAACCGTGGAGATTTACTTGACCCTGCGCTTTTGCGTCCAGGTCGTTTTGATAGACGAGTACTTCTTGATATGCCTGATAAAGAGGGAAGAGAATCAATTCTTAAAATCCATGCCCGAAATAAAAAACTTGCAAAGGATATCAATTGGGGAAGGGTTGCAGATAGAACAGTTGGATTTTCAGGAGCTGACTTGGAAAATATGCTAAACGAGGCTGCGATTTATGCTGCGCGCCAGGATAAAAAAGAAATGAATATGAGTGATATCGAGGAAGCTGCAACTAAAGTAAAACTTGGTCCTGCGAAAAGAAAGCTTCAAAGCGATGAAGATAGGAAAATAACAGCTTATCATGAAGCCGGGCATGGGATAGTTACTCATAAACTACCCAAAATGGATCCGGTTCACAGAATTTCAATTGTTGCTCGCGGCATGAGCCTTGGGCACACATTAATTCCGCCTGCCGCGGATAGAACTCACGAAACCCGAACAAGAATTTTGCAGCAAATTATAGCAATGCTCGGAGGCCGTGCTGCAGAAAAATTAGTTTTTAATGAGATGACTTCTGGTGCATCTAATGATATTGAACAGGCAACTCGCCTTGCCCGCGCAATGGTTGTTGATTTTGGAATGAGTGATTTGGGTCCGGTTAATTTGGGGCCTCAATACGATGTTGATGAAATGGGTAAAGCTCAATGGTATGAGCCGGCTTCTGTTTCCCAGGCTATGCAAGAAAAAATCGATAACGAAATTGGAAAAATTATTGATGTAGCCTACAAAGAAGCAGCCGTTATAGTCAAAAAGGAAAGAAAAATCCTTGATAAGGTGGTTGATGCACTTTTGGTAAAAGAAACCTTGGATAGAGACGATTTCGAGAAAATTGTGGGGAAGAAGGAAAATAGTAGATAGCATATAGCCTTTAGCAGATAGGATTTTCTTCCATAACCTAAAACCCATCTACTATCTACCATCTACAAACGTAGTAAAATATCCTCAGAATGTCTAAACTAGTTTTAATTGACGGTAACGCAATCATGCACCGTGCCTATCATGCGCTTCCACCGTTAACTACAAAGCGTGGCGAACCCATTAATGCTGTTTATGGGTTAATTTCCATGCTCTTACGAGTAATTCAGGATTTGAAGCCCACTCATATTGCTGTTGCATTTGATCGTAAAGAACCCACATTTAGGCACAAAGAGTTTCCTTCGTATCAAGCTCAAAGGCCTCCAATGGATAAAGATTTGTCAACTCAATTTGAGAAAGCGAAGGAAGTATTTGAGGCAATGAATATTCCTGTTTTTGAGAAAGCGGGATTTGAAGCGGATGACGTGATCGGTACTCTTTCTTCGAAAGCGACCGAAATTTCCAATTTCCAATTTCCAATTTCCAATAAGAACTCAAAAGAGAAAACAAAATACCAATCACCAGTCACTAGTCACCAGTCACTAATCGACGAGATTGTAATTATTACAGGGGATAGAGACATTCTCCAATTAGTTGATGATAAAAGAAAGGTTAAAGTCTATTTGCCGATACGGGGCTTGTCTGATGCCAAACTTATGAAAGCAGATGATGTCATAGAAAAACTTGGAGTTAAACCTGTACAAATTCCTGATTACAAAGCGCTTGTTGGCGATCAGTCTGACAATTATCCGGGAGTATCTGGAATAGGTCCGAAAACTGCTATAAACCTTCTTGCGAAGTTTGGGACCTTGCAAAAAGTTTACGAGCACATGGATGAAATAGGAGATTCGACAAGAAAAAGATTGGAAGATGGAAAAAATGACGCATATTTATCGTTGAAATTAGCGACTATTGTTAGAGATGTTGAATTAGAGAATAACCTAGAGAAATCAAATAAGTGGCAAGTTGATAATCAGCAAGTTTTAGATCTTTTTTCTCGGTTTGGTTTTAAAACTCTGACAAATAGAGTAAAAGAGGTTGGAAAGACAATAATTGATGAGAATCAAATGAAACTGATATAAGAGGAGGCTGTGCCACTCCGAAGCCCGAAGGTGTATGTGACCCTCCTTCGCCAAGGCTACGGAAGGGTTCGCCAGTTATTTTTAATTCAATAAGAAGGAGGGCGAAGGGTGGTGATAAATTATGATTAGAGGATTAGATAGTATTACTCTTTTTAGCGGAAACGCGAAAAAACTTGCTGAATTTTATGAGAAAAAAGTCGGTCTTAAAAATACAGGGGTTTATGAGATGGGGGATAAAGGAGAAGAAGCCTATATGTATGAATTTAAGAAAGGAAGCGGATTTTCAATTTTAGACAATTCAAAAGTAAAAGGAAAAAATAAAAATCCGGAAAGGTTTCTTTTTAATCTTGAGGTAGACGATATTAAAAAGGAGGTACCAAGGTTGAAAAAAGCCGGAGTTAAGGTCGTTGCAGAAATTTATCATGTCGAAGGATATGGTTGGCTTGCAACTTTTGAGGATCTGGATGGAAACTATTTTCAACTTGTGCAAGTTAGGGCTAGTTAAGTTAAAATTAGCCGATGGCTAATACGAAAGTAGCTTTAGTACATGACTATCTCAAGGAATTTGGAGGGGCAGAAAGGGTTTTAAAAACTCTCTCTGAAATGTACCCGAAAGCTCCGATATATACCGCGTTTTCGGTAAAAGGTAGTACGGCTGAAAAGGAGTTTAGAGGTAAAGAAATTTATGAAAGTTGGCTGGCGCCGCTTCTTAAGATAGGTAAACTTTATAGCCCTTTAAGATTTTTGACGCCTTTAATTTGGAGAAGTTTTTCCGCCAAAGGCGGATCGGCCTATGGTCGAGACTTATCTGGTTATGATTTAGTTATAACATCCTGCAGTTGGTATATAACTAGAGGATTTAAGGTGGGGCCTGAAACACGCGTTGTAGCTTACTGCCATACGCCTCCTCGTTGGCTTTACGGTTACGAAACTTCAGTCGGATTCACTAAATATTGGCCGGTGAAAATTTATTCTGCAATCGTTGGGCACTTTTTAAGAATGTACGACTTTACCTCGGCCCAACCCATAAACAACTGGATTGCTAATTCTAAAAATGTACAAGCACGAATTAAAAAGTTTTACAGGAAAGATTCAACGGTTATTCATCCACCTGTGGATGTAGAAAAAATAATACGAGTCACTAGTCACAAATCACTAGTCACAAGTGAGAAAGGTCAATACTTTTTGATGGTGTCTCGCCTGGTTGGGGCGAAGGGTTTGGAAGAAGCGGCCAAAGCTTTTCGTCCAAAGGACGACCAGCCTTTGGCTGGTAAAAACTTGCCGTACAAACTCAAGATTGTAGGTGAAGCACACGGATTTTCAGATGTTGAAAAAAGATTAAAAAGATTATCGGGAGGAAACGTTGAACTATTTGGAAGATTGAGCGACACTATGATATATCATAGTTATGCCAAAGCAAGGGGGTTTATAGCCCTTGCTCGCGATGAAGATTTTGGAATAACAGTTGTTGAAGCGCAAGCAGCTGGTACTCCGGTTATTGCATTTAATGGGGGAGGATTTAAAGAGTCAGTAGTTAATGGTGTTACAGGAATACTGATTGACGATACAGATGAAGAAACCATAAAGAAGGCAGTTGATAAGTTCAATAAGATAAAGTGGGATAAGAAAAAGCTGCAAGAAAATGCAAGAAGGTTTTCTAAGGAAAGGTTTGTTAAGGAAATGAAAAGAGTAATCACAGAAGTCACAGAAGGTGATCACAGAAGGCACAGAAAATACTGAAGGTACTCAAAAATCTGTGCTTTCAATTAGTTCAGTGCATTCCGTGATCAGGAGAGTATCCAATAACTACTTATCTATACAGCGAGTTAACAGACAGGATAATAGGATTTGCAATTAAAGTTCATAAAGAATTGGGTTCGGCTTATGAAGAGAAAGTTTACCAGAGAGCATTATATCTTGAGTTTCAAAAGAACAAACTGAGATTTGAGAGGGAAAAGGAGATAGACATTAAGTACGGTTCGGTAACAATTGGTAAAAAGAAGCTGGATTTCGTTATCGAGAATAAGGTGGTTTTAGAGTTGAAGAAAGCAGACGAAATCAATGATGTTCATATTGCACAAGTGGTATCATATTTGAAAACTATGAAATTGAATTTGGGTTTAATATTGAATTTCGGAATGTCAAAATTACAGATAAAAAGGGTGATCACAGAAAGCACTGAAAAATAGGTCTAGAATTGCACAGAAATGGAAAACAACAAATGAAAGGAGAGGAGACGTTTGGAGATATCTCTGAGACTTCAGTGATTACTCCGTGTTCTCTGTGATTACATGCCTGAACTTCCTGAGGTTGAAACGGTTAAGTTACAGCTGGAGAAATATTTAAAGGGACACAAAATTGAAAATGTTCAAATTAACGTTCCGAAGATTTTCAGTGGAGACCAAAAAGTTTTGGTGGGTGGAAAGGTATCTGGAATTAGACGCTTTGCAAAAGTTTTGTCTCTTGATTTAACTAACGGATTTTCGATAGTAATTCATATAAAACTTACAGGTCAGTTAATTTACCGAGGTCCGAACCTTACGTCCAAAGGACGATCGGCCTCTGGCCGAAAAAACTTTCCTCCTTTATCCAAAAAAGTTGTTGGCGGTGTACCAGGGAAGTACACGCATGTAATTTTTACGCTTGATAGAGGAGGATTTCTTTATTATAACGACGTTCGACGCTTCGGCTGGATAAAAGTAATTAAAACTTCGGAAGTTGAGAAAACAGGATTTGTAGGAAAACTTGGGCCCGAGCCCTTCGCTTCCGCTCAGGGCAAGCCCGGCAAACTTACGCTTAAAATTTTCAAGGAAATTCTCTCCAAAAGCAGAAGGTCGGTGAAAGTTATCCTTATGGATCAGGAAAAAATGGGAGGTGTAGGAAATATTTACGCCAATGATGCTCTGTGGCTAGCCAAAATTAACCCCAAAAGGCCCGCAAACGAATTGACAGAGTCTGAAGTTAAAAGCCTTTATGACTCTATCCACGAAGTTTTAAGGTCAGGTTTAAAATATGGGGGAGCGTCGGAACTGGCTTTCGTAACTCCCGACGGGAAAGAGGGAGAGTATCAAAATCATACGTTGGCTTATGGCCATCAAGGCGAACCTTGTGGTCGTTGCCATAAAGCAAAAATCGAAAAATATTTTCTCTCTGGCCGGGGTACGTACTTCTGTCCTCTTTGTCAACGTGCTTAAAATATATTGCTCCAGTGTATACTACAGGATGTTACTAAAACTCAACCCTAAATGACTTTGGAACAAAGAATTGCCTATCAAGCAAGTGAAATCGCTCTTGACAATCTGCGAACAAATTACCGCCCTCTTGGAATTTTGGCAGGACCCAAGAATCATGCCGAATACGTATTAAGAGACGCTTGTTATGCTTCGTACGGGGCTTGTGCATTGGGTGATTTTGGAATGGTCCGGGCATCTCTTGATCTGGGAGTTAGATTTCAAAAAGATGACGGACAAATCCCTCAACGAGTAGAGAGTAGAAATCACGCACTTAATTATCTAGATATACAAAAAAATTACGACCCACCTGTTGCTAGATACAAATCTAGTCAACCTTGGGCAGATATTACAGTTGATACATCGGCACTATTTGTAATTTCTGCCCTTCACTACGTAGAGTCATCAGGGGATAGGGATTGGTTGAAAGGAAATTTTGCACACTTAGAAGGAGCTGCAGAATGGCTTTTACGAAGAAAAAATGGATTAGGTTTAATTGAAGAGGGGTGGATGGGCAGTTGGGCCGATATGATTCCAGGAGGAGGAGCTGTCACTTCTACGAACGTACTTACTTGGAAAGCATTGGAAGAGTTGTCGAGAATTAATGTTAGATGGACAAAAGAAAGAGACGAGTTAGGGCAAAATATAAATATTAATTTATGGGATGAAAAGAGTGGATATTATGTCGATCGTATCAGAAAAGGGAAGGCTCACAATTACTTTTTTGCTGATGGGAACTTATTAGCTGTTTCATGGGGTCTTGCCAATAACGAACGTGTTAGAGGGGTATACGATTATATTGATAGACATAGTTTGAACGCTATTCCTGTTCTAGCTTGCCATCCCCGTCTTCCGAGAGCAATGGACTTGTTTGTAAAGGTTACACATCCATATTATCATCCAACTAATCGTATTTTTGCCTGGTGGGGGCCTTGGGAAATTTTGGAGCGATATAGACTTGGCGATAAGGAAGGAGCAATGCGTGGTTTAACCGCCCTGTCTCAAGTTATTACAACGAATGAAACAGTACCCGAAGTTTTTAATAAACAAGGTAAAATAGTAAACGGAACTATTTATAAGCCCGAACGAGGGGTTTCTTGGGGAGCCGGAATGTTTATTTATATGATGAATGAACTTGAGAAATTGGGGGCATTTAATTCTTGACTTCAAATTAGTGAAGCTCCGAGGGTTTACCCTCGGATTTTCGCGAAGGCGGATTAAAAAAAATCAAAGAAGATTGGGAGTATAATAGCAGGAACAAAGGCAAGGTAAAAGCGTGAGATTAATTCGAGTACAGTTATCTAACTTCAGAAGTTTTAAAGATATTAAACTTAATTTCTCCGACAATATAACGGTTATTGTTGGTCCGAATGGTTCAGGAAAATCCAATATTATTGAGTCAATCTTTTTTCTTTCAACGGGTAAATCATTCAGAGCTCGGGTGGAAGAAGAAATGGTTGCCTACGATGAAGAAATTGCCAGGGTGAAAGGAGCGATAATCGAGGAGAGGGATGAGGACTCAGGAGTGAATTTAGAAATTGTACTAACAAGGGGCGAGATAACTATTGGGGAGTCTCCTGAAAAGTATCGAAAAAACCTGCCTGCCGGTAGGCAGGTTGCCAGGAAGAGGCTTCTCGTTAATGGTGTTGGAAAACGACTTATTGATTTTGCAGGAATATTTAAAACAGTTTTATTCGGCCCTTGGGACTTGGATCTTGTTACTAGTTCTCCAAGTATTCGTCGGAGGTTTTTGGATACTGTTCTATCACAGGTCGATAGAGAATATAGGCGCGCAAGCATGTCCTATGAAAAGGGGTTAAGACAACGTAATAGACTCCTTTTTCGGATACGGGAGGAAGGAATTCCAAGATCACAACTTCTTTTCTGGAACAAACTATTGATAAAAAACGGCGACTATATAGCGCGCCGTCGAGACGAATTTATTAATTTTGTAAACGTCGCGAATTTCCAATTTCCAATGGTTCGACACGCTCACCATCCCGAGCGAAGTCGAGGGATTTCCAATTTCCAATTGGAATACGACAAATCAGCGATTTCAGAAGCAAGACTGGCTCAATATTCGGAGGAAGAAATAGCTGCAACCAGTACTCTGGTAGGCCCACATCGAGATGATTTTGTGTTTGGAGTTAAAGGGCGAGGGAGTAAAAGAGTA
>MGHC01000027.1:43738-44970 GCA_001793015.1 Candidatus Woesebacteria bacterium RIFCSPLOWO2_01_FULL_39_10 | reverse complement strand
CAACAGCAGACCCTCATTACGTTGGAGAGCACGAAAAATTTGAGAAAATTGAGTTAAAATAATAAAATATAAGCCAATGGCAGAAAGAGAAGGAGCAGAAATAGAAATCAAACCGTTAGTAATAGTGGGCGATGTTCCGCGTGACTGTTTAGCAGCTGAATTCGCTAGTAAGATTGTTAAGGAAGGTCATGGTGTCGTTCTTACAGATTTAAGAGGATTACGAGAAGTGGGGTCAGAAGGCTTACAAGTCGTTGTTAATCCTCCTACACCCTCTGAAAATTAGATTTGCGGTTAAAAAATTATTTTTCTTTCCCCGAAATTTTACTTAACTGATACGTAACAAGAACTGCGAGAAATGTGACTGCCAAGGCGTAAATAAGAAGCGAAACTAAGCCTGAGCTCGATCCAAAAATCGGTTGAATATATTTAGTAATAACTTCTTTAATTACTTCATTCCAAGCAAGAGCGGCAACTAGCCCAAACCCACTAGTAACCAAAGTTAAAAGTTGTGTGGCAAATTCTTTTTGAAATTCCCGAACTTCTTTTTTGAGTTTACTTTTTTGGTTATCTTCTTCGTGTTGGTTATTTTCAGTCTGCATGTTAGTGATAGTATACAATGAAAATATAATGCTAATCTGCGAATTTATGCGAATGCAACGAATATATACGAATTATGTGGATTGTAACTCTATTATCTTAATCCCAGACCATTTGCATCATTTTATGCTATTTATGCTATGAAAGTATTTAATCCCCGTGAATTAAAAAAGTTACATAAACCTAAAGTAGATTATTCGGGGGAAGACAATGGTTCCCGTACGAAGCTTAATTGCTCCCCCCATTAGATATGTAATTATCTAACGGGGCTGTCGCAAGAGCGCTCATACGGGACTATTCCGTTATCTTACTAAGATGAAGTTATTTGACATAAAACAGCTTAAGAATCTATACCGACCTGCAAATGACTCGACGGGGGAAGATAACGGGCAGGTGACTATAATTGGTGGAAGCAAACTTTTCCACGGAGCCCCACTTTTATCACTTAAAGTTGCCTCAAGAATCGTTGATATGGTATTCTTCGCAACCCCAGAGAAATCAGTGGGTTACGTTTCCGAGCAAATTAAATCACAACTTTTTTCATTTATTTGGATTCCATGGGAAGACGTGGATGCATATATTGAAAAATCTGACGCGGTTCTTATTGGACCGGGGTTTATGCGTTTTGAATCAGA
>MGHC01000027.1:43504-43729 GCA_001793015.1 Candidatus Woesebacteria bacterium RIFCSPLOWO2_01_FULL_39_10 | reverse complement strand
AAAGAACATTGAACATAGGAGAAGCCTAGATGGGGAGGGGATTAAGACAAGAGAAATTACAGAGAATTTCCTTAAAAAATTTCCAAATAAACGTTGGGTGATCGATGCAGGAAGTTTGCAGGTCGTAGACCCTGAGCTTTTGCCGAAGGGTTGTATCGTTACTCCGAATAAAAAGGAATACAAAATTCTTTTTGGAAATACGAATCCAGGGGATGCTGCTAAAAA
>MGHC01000027.1:32271-43493 GCA_001793015.1 Candidatus Woesebacteria bacterium RIFCSPLOWO2_01_FULL_39_10 | reverse complement strand
GGGGAACGGGGGATGTGTTGGCAGGATTAACCGTTGCACTATTAGCTAAAAACGATCCATTTCTGGCAGCCTCGTCAGCTTCATATATTGTAAAAAGAGCAGCCGATGAACTGCACAAAAAATTTGGAGTTAACTATAATGCAGATGATTTAGCAGACAAGATTCCATCCACTTTTAAAAGGCCTTTATAAGTAAGTCAAAAAGTGTAGTATCGGTGTAATTTTTATCTCCGTACCAACCATATTTTCTAATAAATATAATTTTATTGATCAGTATAGAAAGTATTGGACTGAGGAAAATAATAAGAAAGAATGAAAGAGTAATATAATACATAATCTGTAACCTCTTTTTGTATGTTCTCTTTTTAGGTAAACGTTTTACATATAATCCTAAAACTAGTAAAGATGCCAAAATAAAAATTACACGCAAGATAAAGTTATTTGTAAAAGTACCTTCGCTTAAACATTGTCTTGTTATTCCATATATAATTTCAAAAAGTTCAATCAATACATTACCTTTCCAGTGCAGAGCATAGCAAGGTATTGGTGGTTGGGGTCCTCCCATATAATTATTAATTCCAATTATCAATTTAGAGTATCTTGAATAGTTTGTCGAATAAATTAGAAACCCATTGTTTTTCCCGCAAAATTTCCGTAAGATACTATTGTGTATACTCCAAAGTTCTCCATATCCAATAAAATCCTCCGAAACATAGGGTTTATCGAAGCTTCAAAAGAAGTGATTGAAAACGCACCTCTGGTTCCATTTTTCGAAAAACAATTTCAGACGGATGCACTACTTCGAACAGTTCATCACGGAACCCATGTTGAGGGAAATGACTTAAGTTTTGAGCAAACGAGGCGCGTTTTGGAGGGTGAAGAAGTCGTTGCCCATGATCGGGACGTGCAGGAGGTAATAAATTATCGAAACGTTATGCAGCTTCTTGATGAACTTGCAGTGAAACGTGGGGGATACGATACAGAGAGTTTATTAGAGATTCATAAAGAAACGGTAAATAAAATTGTTGCTGAAGAAAAGGTTGGAGTATTTCGGAAAACGCAGGTAGTAATTAAAGAAGAAGGGACTGGCAAGATTATTCTTCAACCTCCTCCTTCTGTTGAAGTTCCTTACCTACTGGATGATTTTTTTGAGTGGTTAAATTCCGAAGAAGCGCGGGAGGCGCACCCGATTCTTCGTGCCGGAATTGCTCATTATATTCTTGTTACCGTGCACCCTTTTGTTGAAGGAAATGGACGTACTGTGCGGGCTTTTGCAACCTTAATTCTTATGCGTGAAGGGTACAACATAAAGAAATTTTTTTCTTTTGAAGAACATTTTGATAATGATCCGGGAGCATACTACGAAGCTTTTGCGATCGTTGACAGACAAGCAAAAAATATTGCCCAAAGAGATTTAACCCCATGGCTTGAGTATTTTACAGAGGTAGTTTCGGTTGAACTTGGGAAAATCAAAGAAAAAGTAAGAAGGATTTCCATAGACTCGCGCCTAAAAGGAAAAATTGGCGAACAAGTTGCGCTAACTGAAAGGCAGATGAAACTTGTAGAATATTTAACAGAAACAGGCCCAGCCGTTATGCAGGATTTACGAAACTTGCTACCAATGATTTCCGAAGACACTGTTTTGCGTGATCTTACTGACCTACTCGATAAAGGTATAATCAAAAAGGAGGGGAAAACTAAAGCGTCACGTTATATAATTGCAAATAGTTAGCTAACAAATGTCACCGACCGATCCACAGTTTTTATACATGATTTTGGTTCTTCCGAGCCTATTTGGCTTAACTTTGGTGGGCGATGGACTAAATAAAATTATGCACGAAGAGACAGGAGGAATTATAAGTATAGTTTTTGGACTTATTTTTATAGGAGTTGTAGTTTTTGCTTACCTTTTCTTTTCTTCTTATTTGGGACAGCAAGTTTCAGTCTGAGAATTAAGATATAATTGAAGCAACATGAAGTTTCGAGAGCTTTCTTTATACCTTCAACAATTAGAGAAAACCGCTTCAAGAATTGAAATCACTAAAATATTGGCAGAATTTTTTCGCAAAGCGGATGCAGCGGAAATAGATAAAGCTACGTACCTACTTCTGGGAAAACTAGCGCCTAACTACAAAGGAATCGTATTTAATATAAAGGATCGGATGATGATTAGGATTTTGGCCAAAGCTTACGGAAAGGATCAACGGGTTGTGCTTAGTAAATATAAACAAAAGGGAGATTTGGGGGGAGTTGCTCAAGATTTAGCTTCAGGTAGGGGAGGAAATATATCCGTTACCGAAGTTTACGAGAAACTTTTGAAGGTTGCCGAGGAGCACGGTGAGGATAGTCAGGAAAGAAAAGTACTAGGCTTGGCCCAAATTTTGTCACTTCTTGATCCTTTATCTTCGCGATATGTAACAAGAATTCCTTTAGGAAGATTAAGACTTGGTTTTTCGGATAAAACTATTCTTGATGCATTGTCATGGATGGAGAAAGGAGACAAAAGTGCAAAAAACGCTCTTGAGCGAGCATACGAAGTGCTTCCTGATGTTGGATTACTTGCGAAGGAGGTAAAGCTCAAGGGGATTGAGAGAGCAACGAAAGATGCCAGTCCTATGTTGGGTGTGCCAATTATGCCAATGCTCGCACAAAGGCTGAAATCACCTTCCGAAATGATTGAAAAAATGGGTGAAGTTGCAGTTGAACCAAAGTTTGACGGATTAAGGATTTCGATTCACTTCAAAAGTAAAGGCTTTGCAAAAGATGTAACCGAAGGGTTGAAATCTAATAATGACAAAGTCAAAGCATTTACCAGAAATATGAACGAAACTTCGTGGATGTTTCCGGAACTTAAACTTGCAGAAAGTTTTATTAAGGCAGATGAAGTAATTTTGGATTCAGAGGCAGTTGGTGTTGATGAAACAAGAAAAATTTTAGCTAATTTTCAACAGACGATGACTCGAAGAAGAAAGCATGAGATTGAAAAAATATCTGCTCAAATCCCCATCAAGTTTTACGTTTTCGACATTTTGTATAAAGACGGGAAGAGTTTAATTGATCTGAAGTATCTTGAAAGGCGAAAGATGCTGGAAAAAACTGTTAAGGACGGGAGACTTTTTGAAGTCGTTGCTTATCAAATTACAGATAAGCCTGAAGAGATAAAATTCCAAAATTCTCAAAAAAGGAAGATGGGTTTTGAAGGAATTATTATAAAGAGGCTAAGTAGCGAATATGTTCCGGGAAGAACCGGTTGGCGCTGGGTAAAAATGAAAGAGGCTGAAGAGTCGGTCGGGAAAATGGCTGATACTGTTGACTGTGTGGTAATGGGTTACACGAGGGGTAAAGGAAAAAGAGTGTCATTTGGCTTGGGGCAATTTTTAGTAGGTGTTAGAGACAATGAAGAAATTAAAACAGTTACCAAGGTGGGAACAGGATTGACAGATGAGCAATTTAGAGAACTTAAAAAACGTTTATCCGGATTGGAAGTTAAGGAAAAACCCAAAAATTATGAAGTTAACAAACTGCTAGAGCCGGATTTTTGGGTTGTACCTGAAGTCGTTGTAGAAATTGCAGCTGATGAAGTTACCAAAAGCCCAACTCATTCGAGCGGCTACGCGCTTCGATTCCCTCGATTGGTTCGTTTTCGTGATGATAAAGACCCAACTGGAGCAACAACCGTCAAAGAACTGAAAAAACTTCTTGATATGCAGAAATTCGATATTTGAAGCTATCCTGATTACTTATTACCTATAAGAGATACTATTGGAGTATAGTTTCACCGAAATAAATTAATCTGCTACTTTGTCGTTACCTAATATTTCTTTAGCGGTTTGCGTTGTAAGTTTTCTGGCATCCTCTTTGTTTCCACGTAGTTTGCAAGTAGTAGAGAAATTAACGAACCTGACTGGCGATGTGTTGTCCCCAAACCTTAATGGCTCTGTACTACCTGCGTCATCAACCAATCTCTTTTGCATGGTATAACCCGAAGGGTTAATTGGTTCGCCCAATCCATGGTTTTTAGCTATTATATCGTGCCCAATTACTGGATCGTCGTAAGCAATGGTACCGCCATCTCGAACGAATTTGGCGTATCTTAACTCCTTCAAACTTGTCTCGGACTCTAAAAAAGGAGACATAATCGTAGAAGTATAGCTGATGGTTGTGGATAAATCAAATTCGCGGAGTTTATGTTAGCATTTAGATATGAGGTCAGAAGCCAGAGGGTTAACTTCCAACGAAGCCAGAATTAGGTTAGAAAAATTCGGTCCCAACATCTTACCCGAAAAAGCGCCTCCCACTTCACTTTCTATTTTTTTGTCTCAATTAAAAAATCCATTAGTTTATGTCCTTCTGGCAGCCGGAATTGTCACACTTTTTCTGGGCGATTATTCTGACTCAGGAATAATCTTTTTTGTGGTCTTCGTGAATTCAATACTGGGTTTTGTGCAGGAAAAGAAAGCGAATAACGCTCTTGAATCTTTAAAAGCCCTGGTTCATCCCAAAGTAGACGTTATACGCGATGGTGTGAAGATTCGAGTTGATGTTGAGTCAATTGTCCCGGGGGACGTTGTTGAACTTGAATTGGGCGACAAGATTCCTGCTGACGGAAAATTGATTCATGCAAATAGACTTTTTATCGAAGAAGCAATTCTTACAGGTGAGTCCATCCCTGTTGAAAAAAATAACGAAGATGAGGTTTATATGGGCACAATCGTTTCCTCGGGAGAGGGATTAATGCAGGTTGAAGCTACAGGAGCAGAAACCCAGATGGGAAAAATTGCAGTGTCAGTACAAAAGCCGGATGAGGATACACCTTTAACAAAACAACTTAAATTTTTTTCTAACCAATTAACAATCGTTGTTGTAATTTTAACTTTATTTGTGTTTACTGTTGGTCTTTTGACAGGAAAGGATCTTGTTGAAATCTTCAAAACATCAGTTGCACTTGCTGTTTCATCAATTCCCGAAGGACTTTTAATTGCTCTGACTGTTGTTCTTGCAGTCGGAATGCAAAGGATTTTAAAGAAAAAAGGGCTTGTTAGAAATTTGGTTTCAGCAGAAACTCTTGGGGGAGTGACCACGCTCTGCGTGGATAAAACAGGGACACTTACTTATGGAAAACTGAAGGTTGTTGAAGAATACGGAGATATTGAAAAAGTTTGTGCACAACACTTTGCCTCATCAGATGATCCGATAATGGTTGCAGCAAAAAATTGGTTGAAAGAGCACTCAACACATTTTGATGAAATAGGTGAAAAGTTTGACAAAGATTGCACAATGATTGACTCAATACCCTTTAATCCAAAAAATAGGTTCTACGCGAGTTTGATTGAACATAGAGACGGGAATAAAGAAGCTTATATAAATGGTGCTCCCGAACATCTTCTCGAATGGTCCACACTACCTTCCGGAGAAATTAAAAAAATTAAGGAAAAAATTAAAGCACTTACTTTGGAAGGGAATAGAGTAATTGGAATGGCAAAAAAAGACGTTGAGGAAAGTATGAAAAAAATTTCTGAAGATAAATTAAAAGATAAGCTTTCTTGGGTCGGACTTTTGGTTTTTACAGACCCGGTCAGGAGTGGAGTAAGCCACGCATTTGCCCAAACAAAAGATGCAGGTATCAGAACAATTGTAATAACAGGCGATTATCCGGAAACAGCTCTATCTGTTATGAGAGAACTGGAAATGGAAGCGGATGAGGATAGAGTAATAGTAGGAAATGATTTGGAGAAAATGACTGAAGGAGAAGTCGCATCGAAACTTAAAAGTTTGTACGAGGAGGGAAAAGGTGCAATTTTATTTGCACGGACAAAACCTGAGCAGAAACTGAAAGTAATTAATGCTCTTAAAAAAAATGGAGAGGTTGTTGCTATGATGGGGGACGGAGTAAATGACGCACCTGCTCTCCATCGAGCCGATATAGGAGTGGTAGTTGGGGATGCATCTGACGTTGCCAAAGAGTCCGCCGATTTAGTGCTACTTGATTCAAGCTTCGAAACAATTGTCGCAACAATTAGAGAAGGGCGGGGGATTTTTGATAATATACGAAAAATTATACTTTATCTTTTGAGTGATTCATTTGAAGAAATTGTTGCTGTTGTGGGAACAATTATTTTTGCATTACCTCTTCCGGTTACAGCTGCGCAAATTTTATGGATAAATGTAGTATCGGATGGCTTTCCACATTTATCTTTGACTGTTGATCCCAAGGATAAAGGGATAATGCAAAGGCATCCACGGTCGCCGAAAACACGAATTGTAGCTTCATGGATGAAAATATTAATATGTATTGTTTCATTTTCAGGAGGAGCTGTAGCTTTAGCCCTCTTTTTCCACTATTTAAGACTTACTAACGATCTTGGGTTAGCCCGCTCGGTTGCCTTTGCAACTTTGGGAGTAAATTCTTTGGTATATGTGTTTTCAATAAGAACGCTCACTCAACCTTTCTGGAAGGAAAATCCTTTCAAAAACAAGTGGCTCGATATTGCTGTGGTAGCCGGATTACTCTTCCAAATTTTACCTTTCACAACAGCCGGCCTTCGAAAGTTTTTTGAGCTGGAACCCTTAACAATTTCCCACTGGATAAGTATTTTTGGTGCATCTATCGTAATGTTTGTCATTATAGAATTATCAAAAGTACTCTTTAGGATAAGATTTAATGAAAATCAGAGCCACGCTTAATTGTAGTTTTCGCTAGCTTTAAATTAACTTCGATATAATTTCTGCAATTAGGAAAAAGGAGTAAAGGGATAGAAGAGCAAATCCTTCGGGTCTCGTTATCTGGTTTTTGCTTTTTACAAAATAAGAGAAAGTAACAACAGAGGTTGCTAAAAAGAAGACACTTACCGTAAATAATCTGATATCAAGAATCTCAAAAGGTTGAATCAGAGCAACAAGTGCAATGACCAGCGTGTTTGTTGTTGCGCTTCCCATCACATTACCCAAAACAATCATTTTTTGTTTTTTCCGTATTGCCGTTATCGTCAAGATTAGCTCGGGGAAATTAGTTCCAATTGAAAATACTAATACACCAACCATCAATACCGGTATTTTTAGAAATTCCGCTAATGAACGCGCTGAATGGACAGCATAGTTTGAAGCAATAGCTAAACCGACAAATCCGAGAATTAAAAATAGCAAACTGCGTAAAAAGCCAGGTTTATGATTTAGCGAGATCGGATGGGATAATCTATGACGTTCATTGTAAACCCGCAGCATATAAAACCCATAGGCAATAAACATGATTACTGCATCAAGTCTTGAAAGTTTCGAGTCGAAAAGAAGAGCTACAGGAAGAAGAATTATAAAATTCATAATAATAAGATCTTTTTTTGCAAAAACTGAATCGACTACAACTTTACCTGAGGTTATAGCCATAAGTCCGGTAATAAGTGTAAGAAGCACAATTGTTGCTCCGATTGTGTTACCCAAAGATAACTGCGGGGTTTTATCAAGTGCAGAGTTTATGCCAACAAAAAATTCTGGAGTCGATGTGGCCAAACCTAAAACCAAAAAAGAAACAACAAATGTACTAAGTCGAATTGCATTCGCAGTTCTTATCAAATTTTTTACAACAAGATCGGCTGATTTAGCCAGAACAATAAGACTGACAAATAAAACTGCGAATGTGGTAACGACGGACATTACACCAATGGTACTTTAACCCGAACTAATAGTTCAAGGCTTTATGCGAAAATTCTGTTCGCGGTTGCAAACTCTAAGTTTTTGAGTGTAGAATCTTGGCACGTTAGGAAAATGGAAATAATTGCGGATCTCGAAGTACATTCAAAATATGCGAGAGCAGTTTCCTCAATGATGACTCCTCCTATTATCGCTGAATGGGCGGATAAAAAAGGAATTGATCTTGTTGGAACGGGAGATTTTACACACCCAATGTGGCTTAGAGAATTGGAGGCGAGTTTGGAGGAAGTCGGTGACGGGATTTATCGTATCAAATCACAAATCACTAGTCACCAATCACGAGTCAGCTTCCTGCTAACTTCCGAGGTCTCATGTATATATACACATGAGGGGAAGGGTAGGAGAGTCCATCTCCTTGTGTACTTTCCCACGTTTAACGACGTTCACGCATTTAATAAAAAACTCGTAGCGCGTGGAGCCAATCTTTTCTCAGACGGCAGACCCATAATAGGATTGACTCTAAAGCAAGTTGCTGAAATTGCACTGAGTGTTAATAAAAAAGCTTTAATAATTCCAGCTCACGTTTGGACTCCCTGGTTTGGATTTTACGGACACATGAGCGGTTATGACTCCTTGCACGAGGCCTTTGGTAATTTAGAAAAATATATTCCGGCGATGGAGACAGGACTTTCCTCTGATCCTGCAATGAATTGGAGGATTGAAGAGCTGGAAAATAAACGAATAGTTTCTTTCGGAGATGCGCATTCGCCCCAAAAACTTGGTCGAGAGGCAACCGTTTTTGAAGTCGAAGAACTTACCTATGACGCGATCGGACGCGCACTTTGGGGTAGAGGGCCAGAAAAAATTTCATATACTATCGAATTTTACCCCGAGGAAGGAAAATATCATTATTCAGGACACAGAAAATGTAATGTTGTCTATTCTCCGAATGAGGCGCGAAAGCAGGGTTTAACATGTCCTGTCTGTGGAAGAGCGCTAACAATGGGAGTTATGAGCAGAGTTGAACAACTTGCTTCGCAAGAAATTGAAACCACAAGCGAAATCGATAAGAATGGTGTTAGATGGATTAAGACCACTCGCCGAGTCGGAGACTCTCTGAGTCGGAGACCTTATGTTATGCTCGTACCTCTTTTAGAAATAATTGCTGAGAGTCTTTCAACAAGCGTCACTAGTCAAAAGGCAGATGTTTTGTACGAACACATGATAGAAAAATTTGGAGATGAGTTTTCTGTCCTTTTGAAAACTCCTTACAAAGACTTGAAAGTTGTGGGAGAGAGGATAGCAGACGCAATTTTGAAAGTAAGAAAGGGTGATATTGTTATCGAACCTGGTTATGATGGAGTTTTTGGGAAAGTTAAAATTTGGCGAGACGATGAGGATAAATCAAAGCCTATTGACCAAGGGGCTCTTTTCTGAAAAGATTAACTTAAGATACTCGCCTTTGCATGAAGCTTTGGCGAGGCAAAAGGTGGTGAGATAAATGGCGGAAGAAAATAAAGGAACAGGGCTTCCAAAAAATACTGCAGCGGCTCTTTCTTACGTATTAGGACCCATTACAGGGGTTGTATTTTACGTACTTGAAAAAGATCCGTATGTTAGATTTCATGCAATGCAGTCAATTGTAGTATTTGTCGCCCTATTTGTTTTGCAATGGGTATTTGGTTTAACATTAATACTCTTACCGTTAGTACCACTTCTTTCAATACTTGGTTTCGTGCTTTGGCTACTTTTGATATATAAAGCCTGGCAAGGTAACGAGTGGGAAGTGCCGGTATTGGGTAAATACGCACGCAAGTTCTCGAAAAAGACATAACAGGTTAAACTGCCCTCCACGTTATATGTGGTATTTATTAATAAAAAGGGGGTAATAGTGTTATGGATGATCGGGAGAGAATGGTTTACGAAATACGATCTCGCTATGATTTAAGAGCACCTCGCGTTCTTTCAACAATGCTTGAAATTCCTCGGGTAGAGTTTGTCCCGAAAAATTACAAAAATATTGCGTACCAAGATCGTCCGGTAGCAATTGGTCACGGTCAGACAATGAGCCAACCCTATACTGTTGCTTTTATGACAGATTTATTAGAGCTTACTGGTAACGAGAAAGTTTTGGAAATTGGAACAGGGTCTGGATATCAGGCGGCTGTTCTTTCCAAATTGGCCAGGAAAGTATACACAATTGAAATCATTCCTGAATTAGCAAGAAACGCAGAAAAGAACTTAAAAAGACTCGGATACAAAAATGTTAAGGTCAAAATCGGGACCGGAGAATACGGATGGAAGGAGAAATCTCCATTTGATACAATTTTGGTGACAGCAGGACTTGGTGAGAAAGTTCCTGATGCACTTTTTGAACAACTAAAAGCAGATGGGGTAATGGTTGCCCCGATTGGTCGGGGAGCTGATAAAAAGATGGTTCGTTTTACTAAAACCCGCCTTCACCAAAGCTTCGGCGAGGCAAAGAAGGAGAAATTTGGAACCTTCCACTTCGTCCCCTTTGTTGAGAAGAAAGATTAATTCAGAAGGCTTTTGTTAAGTTGCTTGTCGCTTATTAAAAAATAGAAAGGTGAAAGGGGCAGCAACAGAATATACAGATAAAATTTCACAATTCCCATTACAATTAGTAAAAACAATTCTCTTAAAAGCTTTCGTTCCATATTACTCTTCATTGGCTCCTGCCTGGGCTTTCTTGGAATTATTCAATACCCCTAAAGGACACCATGCTTTTTCGTCAGTGGGGTCTACATTAACTCTCCATCCCAACCTAAACCCGGCGTGTTGCGCTAATTGTTTATTAGTAATTAAAGAACACGCAAATCCTTCTTGTCCCATGGTAAGGGCAAAACATGCGTTTTCTGTTCCCGCTCCGCACCCTTGCGGGCTCCTTGCTTCAGCATCGGTTAAAATTCCTGGTTTTCTATCTACCGACATTTTTTTCTACACCTCCTTTCAAAGTCTTATGATTAAAGGAAGTTTAAATGATAACCTTAGAAAGTACTTGATGAACGCGTGATAATATCCTCTCAGTTTGTGGGTAAAATTACTTTGTGATACTATTGTGACCTATGCCATTCGGATCTTTATCTTTTTCATCTTTTCCAAAAGATTTTCAAAAAGATATTTTGACAAAGATAAGCAGTCTTTTAAAAAAGGGAGAATCGGTCCAACTCGTTGGCACACCAGGTTCGGGAACCTCAACGATCGTGCGTCTTATTACTCAAGTACCTGAAATAAGTACCGCCTATTTTCCCAAAAGTTTGAATTTTCATTTTTTGCTTCTGGATGCGAATTTTCTCTTGGAAAGAAACTCTTTAACTCTATCCAGACTCCTTCTTTCTCTTTTTGGTGCTTATGAAAGTATTCCACAAGATAATGTTGCTATTAATCAAAAACTAACTGAAGAGATTAGAAATATCTGCCTAAAAGGAAAACTAGTGATAATAATTGACCATATACAGAATCTTAACTTTCCAGAGCTTAAACCATTTTTTACAAACCTTTCTTACATCTACAATAAATTTCGTTTTGAAATGTGTTTTCTATTTGTTTCCGAGAGAT
>MGHC01000027.1:26706-32241 GCA_001793015.1 Candidatus Woesebacteria bacterium RIFCSPLOWO2_01_FULL_39_10 | reverse complement strand
TTGGGTATCTCGGAAGACTTTTGACTTCTAATATTATTTATAACCCACCTCTTGGTAAAAAAGACAGTAAATGGTTTTTAAAAGAAATAGAAAAATTTGAACAATTAAGGCTTAACAATAAGGAAAAAGATAGAGTATACGAGCTTTCTGGCGGGATACCGCGGACAATGAGAAGGTTGGTGGAGGGGCTAAGTCGGGGAAATACTCTAGACGATTTGATTGTAAATCCAACTTTATATACTTCTCTTTCGATTCATTTAGAGGAGCTCCTGGATTCGGGAGATTTAAAAAATGAGAGTCAGATTCTAAAGGCATACAAAAGTTTCTTATCTCGAAAAGACAACGGAGAATCTTTAAATGGTATTGAAATTGGAGAGAGAATGACAAAATTGGAAGCAAAACTTCTTAATTTTTTAATTGATAGTAAAGGTGAAATTGTCCATAGAGAAAAAGGAATTGAAAAATTATGGGGGAATAAAGCGTTGGATATCTCAGATCATGCTTACGATCAGATAGTTCACAGATTACGCCAGAAACTAATTGATTCAAAACCCAAGATTTTAATAAAAACAGTAAGGGGTAGAGGACACATGTTTACAATTAATAGATAATTATGGCCGGCTAGAAGCTCTAGAATTAATTGCAGCCCCCTACAATTTAAGTAAGAGGAGGGGGGAGACAATTAAACGTAAAAGTAGATTGCGAACAGAGGGAGTTACTGTACGCAATACGAACCTCATTCGTTGATTATTATTGACAACATACGACATACAACATACAATGAATGTATGATTAGAACTCAAGTTTATTTACCGGATGATCTCCACAGAGAGCTGAAGCTAAAAGCTGCTACAAGTGGGAAGAACTTTTCCGAACTCATTCGCGAGGGAGTAAGAAAAGTAGTGGCTAAAAAAGCAACAAGAAACAGGAAAAAAGACATACAAGGATGGAAAGATTTTATTGGATTTTGTAAAACCGACTTTGGGGGTAAAAGTGGCCAAGAGTTGATCGATGATTATTACGAGAATGATGTTGTATGAAGTATTTAGCAGACTCTGATTTTCTCTTTGGACTATTTGTTGCCAAGGATCCTCACAATAACGAGTCTAAATTAATTTTAAAAAGAGTTGTTAAGAATTCTAATGATTTACTGGTTCTAAATTTAGTTGTTCAGGAAACGGCAACTGTTTTGAGTCGCAAAGATAAACAAAGCACTGCGGTGGATTTTCTGAATCAATTTCAGAAAATGCCTGTACAAATAATTTTGTTAGATGAAGAGATTGAGAGTTTTTCTTGGGAGATATTTAGAAAACAAACTAAAAAAAGGACATCATTTGTAGATTGTGCGAATTTGGCGACATTAGAAAAATATAAACTCGATGGGATTTTATCATTCGATGAATTTTATCCTCCGGAGTTAAAAGTTAAGTAGTGTTACAATAACTTCATGAAACTTGTTGTCGGTTTGGGGAACCCAGGCGAAAAATATCTAAACACCAGACATAATGTTGGGTTTATGGTGGTCGACGCATTAGCGTCTCAAATTTCCAATAAAATCCCAAGTCCAAACTACAAATTAAACAAAAAACTCCAATCACTAATCACTATTCACCAATCACTTATTCTTGCTAAGCCCCAAACTTATATGAATGAGTCAGGTGGGGCTGTGAAGAAATTACTTGTACATTTTAAAGTAAAACTGCCTAACTTATGGGTTATTCACGATGACTTGGATATTCCTTTAGGGAGTTATAAAATCCAAAAAGGGATAGGTCCCAAACTTCATTACGGAATAAAGTCAATTGAGGAAGAATTAGGAACTAAAAGCTTTTGGAGAGTAAGAATAGGTGTTGATAACAGAGATCCGAACAACAGAATTCAGGGAGAGCCCTCCTTCGCTAAAGCTACGGAGGGTAAAGAATATGTTTTGCAGGATTTTACTGAAGTTGAACAAACGTTTCTTGAAAGAGTAACAGAAAAAGTTGTCGGGGGATTAACGGATAGAGTAGCTGGTAGCAAGTAGCTAGTAGCATGGATAATAAAAAAAAAGACTTTACTCAAATTGGCGACGTCCTTAAAAAATTTCACAAGGATGAAGACAAGTACATCTCCCGTGAGTTCCAAAAATATGGATATGATCTTGCTGAAGAATTGGGCGACTTGAAGCGCGTCTCTTTATATATAAAATTGGCCAAAGAAACTCCGCGCGGGTTTCTGGAGGCTGCAAAAAATTTCGTAAAAGATGCATATAATGTCAAAAGCAAAGGACGTCTATTCATGTGGAAATTAAAAGAACTCAAAACTCAAAGCTCAAATGTTAAATCTACATCTAAAAACCCAAAACTAAAATAGTCGTAAAGTTTTAAGTTATGGTTTTGACTTTTGAGTTTTAACTTTTAAGATATGAACTTATCAAACTTTCAAGCAAACTGGGTTGATTTGATAATAATTGCAATTCTTCTTTACTTCGTAAGCGAGGCCTGGCGAGTTGGATTTTGGATAATTTTGGCCGACTTTATAGGATTTTTACTCTCATTGGTTGTTGCACTAAGAGTTTATAAATTTCCTGCCGAATTATTGCGCAGCAACTTTTCGATTTCTCACTCTTTGGCAAATGCAATTGGTTTTTTGGTAACAGCAGCTTTCACTGAGGCAATAGTTAGCTTTCTTTTGGTCAGATTAATTAAAAAGATTCCATACAAATTTTGGAAAAAGCCTTGGAATAATCTCGCGGCAATAATTCCCGCCGCAGGTCAGGGGATTATTCTTCTGTCATTTATCCTGACTCTTGCAATAAGCCTCCCGATTGCACCTCGTTTAAAAAAGGACGTAACCCAATCGACCATTGGCGGATATCTGGTTCGCCAAACTTCGGGATTTGAGTCAAGGGTGAATGAGATTTTTGGAGGCTTAGTTGAAGACTCTCTAACATATTTTACGATTCGTCCCGGAAGCGAAGAGTCGGTACCAATTACAGTTGAAACACAGGAGTTAACCGTTGATGAGGAGGCGGAAAGGGAAATGTTTAAACTGGTCAACGAGGAGCGTAAAAGTCGTGGAATAAGTGAACTAACTTGGCGAAGTGATGTCGTTCCTGTCGCAAGAGATCATGCGCAGGATATGTGGGAGCGAGAATATTTTGGGCATTACTCACCTGAAGGAGAAGACGCTGGCAATCGAATGGAGAAAGCGGGAGTAGAATTTATGATTGTCGGTGAGAATTTAGCCTTAGCTCCAACTTTATCGACAGCTCACCAAGGTCTTATGAATTCAGAAGGCCATAGAAAAAATATATTGGACACGGAATTTAAAAGAGTCGGAATTGGGGTTATCGACAATGGATTCTATGGAAAGATGTTTGTGCAATTATTCACGGACTAGGTAAAATGCTTGCCCTGAGCGAAGCCAAGTCTGACTTGGCGAAGTCGAAGGGTTTGTACAGCTTTTTACAGATTAAAATGCCGCACCTAAAAAATCCGGGTCTTTTTGAAAAAGTTTACAAAATTGTTCGCACTATACCAAAAGGTAAAGTTGCTACATATGGCCAGATTGCTGAAATTTTAGGAACTCGCGATGCGAGAAAGGTAGGATTTGCTCTACACGCTAACAGGGATCCAAATATTCCCTGTCATAGAGTGGTAAGTAAAGAAGGCCAAGTTGCAGTCAACTATGCTTTCGGAGGCGGGTGGAAGGAGCAAAAAAGAAGGCTAGTAAAAGAAGGAATAGGCTTTAAAGACCTGCCTCGCGGCAAGGCGGGCGAAATGCACGTTGATTTGGAAAAGCACCTGTGGACTCCAGAGATATAGGATTTGATATCCCGAGCTCGGTGTGTGTAGCTTCATAGCAATTCAAGAAACCGTAGGTTTTCAGTGACTAGTGAACTATGTCAGGAACTGGTTTCAAGGGGCGCTGGGAATTAATTATTCTAGTGCTCAAATTAATATCTTTCATTGAAACGACACTATTAGAATCTGTAAAAAGAAGAAAATTACAATAACTAAAAAACCAGGTAACATGGCGGCTAGAGCATATTCTTTCAACTCGATCTTTGTTTTTGAGTAAATATATGAACCCATTTCATCAGCTATGATAATTGACATGTACAAATAAATTTTTCTCCAAGTTTCAATGGGTGCATTTAAGTTAGAAGATTCTAGTTGAATAAGCGTAAACCCAGCGAAGATAAAAGCACTCCTTCCCAAAATATATAAGAGCAGTCTATCTACAGGTAATTTATTCAGCCAACCATCAGGTTTTCGTCTAATACGAAAAAATTCCCTTAAACCGCCATACAAAAAAATAATAGCAAACGAGAGATAGAGGAGTTCGTTGGACATAAATAAATTATATCATTTGAATTTATACAGCAATCCACGGAGGAGTTGAACTTGATATGTTACTCCCTCTCAAGATAAACCACGGGCCCTTAGCCCACGGAGAATGTCAAAAAGATTTGACGATCTTGCCAAGATGTCAAAAAAAATGCAGAATGGATTGAAGGAACTGTATGAAGAAAGATCTTGTTACTCATTTATCCTTCATGATAGCGATCTTTATATTAATTTCTTTGTATAAGGATTGGATAAGACTGGAATTCTTGCCATTTTGGGTTGGAGGAATATTGGGGACTCTAATGCCAGATGTTGACCATCTTATCTATGTTTATTTACTACGCCCAAACGACGCAACCTCTCTGAGAGTTTCAGGGTTATTAGCAAAACGTGAAGTTTTTAAAAGTTGGGATATTTTAGCTAATACACGACGGGAAAGAAAGGATTTACTTTTACATACAGCCCATTTTCAAATTCTTTTTGCCATATTTTCGTTTTTTATCATTACTTCAACCGGATCAATGCTTGCAAGAGGACTTGTGTTGGCATTCATGCTGCATCTTTTAATTGATCAGGTAATTGATTTAATGGAGACTGGAAATCTCGATACTTGGTTTGCAAAGTTTCCGGTAATCCTGGATATAGAACAAAAACGATGGTATTTGATCGGAAGTGCGGTAATACTTCTTTTACTTGGATTCTTTCTGTAAAACTTCTGTGGCATTGAAGATAAACAACCGAAGATTTTTAACCTTCGGTTTTCTCGCGTGTGCTCGAAGAGTTTGTTCACTCCTTCCATTCATCGTGGACTAAGAGCCACGATTTTCTGGAAGTTTGAATAAAGTTAGTGTAAACTACATGATATTGTGGAAGAACAACAACTAACAAAAAAGGTCACCGACCCAGAGAGGTCTCTCTCCGAGCTGGATGGCTCTCCGAGCAGGAAGCTGACCCGGAGGGAGAAAAGAGAGCTCGCCAAAGAAGCGAAAAGGGAAGTAAGAGAAAAAAGCGATAGAACAAGATCAATAAAGAAATTATTTATTTGGTTTTTGACAGCGGGTATAGTAGTTTTTGCAGGTTTTAAAGCCTGGAAGTGGGTGACAGCTCCTACTCCTGAAGTTGCAGGAGAAACTACCGAGGTTACTGAAATAGATTGGGTGAAAGGGGATCCTGAGGGTAAGGTTGTGCTGGTTGAGTATGGTGA
>MGHC01000027.1:20377-26667 GCA_001793015.1 Candidatus Woesebacteria bacterium RIFCSPLOWO2_01_FULL_39_10 | reverse complement strand
AAATGCGATTGTTGCTGCTCGAGCGGCTGAAGCAGCAGGTAGGCAAGGTAAATTTTGGGAAATGCACGATTTACTTTACGAGAAACAAACTGAGTGGTCGGATGAAAGAAATGCAAAAGACAAGTTTGTGGAATATGCAAAAGTCTTAGGATTGGACGAAGAAAAGTTTAAATCGGATTTTGACTCCGAGGATGTAAGAAAAAGAATTGAATCAGACTCGTTAAAAGCCTCCCAAATGGGCTTAAGTTCAACTCCAACGTTTTTCCTTAATGGCGAAAAAGTTCAGCCTAGAAGTTTTGAGGAGTTTAAAGATTTAGTTGATGATCAAATTCGAGGATTTAATCTTCAGTGAACACGCAAATAGTAATTAAGTTTTTATCTTTGGTTACGCTCCTATCTAATATCGGAATAGCTTTATTTATCTTAGGTTTAATACTTCACAAACTTAAAGTAAAAATTGACCTTTTCAAGAAAGTTGTTTCTTTTTTCACTAAAAATTCGACCTCGGCGTCTTTGATAATTGCTCTTGTTGCCACAGGCGGAAGCCTTTACCTGTCCGAAATTGCGCATTTCGAACCTTGTAGGCTTTGCTGGTATCAAAGAATTTTTATGTACCCGCTAGTATTTTTACTAGGGATATCTTTGTGGAAGAAAACTAAAGATGTCTGGATTTACGTTTTACCTTTAGCAATTGTAGGAGCAGTTATTGCTCTTTATCATTATTACCTTCAGGTGACCCCAAGTGCTCTTGCTCCGTGCTCGACAGTTGGTATTTCGGTTTCTTGTTCAGAAAGACCCTTTATTCATTTTGGATATATCACCATTCCTTGGATGAGTCTTTCAGCCTTTACATTGATTATAATTGGAATGTTTCTAAGAAAGAGTAAACTTACTAAATCGTAACTAATGCCCAGAAATTGGGAGTATGAATAGGGAAGCAAAAGATATTCCAACAACCTTCGTTATATTTGGTGCGACTGGAGATCTAACAGCTAGAAAAGTAATTCCGGCACTTTTCCATCTTTTTACGAAAAGTAAGCTACCTAATAAATTTTTTGTTGTTGCTTTTTCAAGGCGCCCCTGGGAAGATCAGGACTTTCGGGAACATATTTTAAAAATTATTGAGAGACACAAAAATATCGGATACGACCTAAGAAAAGCCAAGGCGTTTTTATCAAAAGCCACGTACGTTCAAGGGAATTTCGAAAGTCAAAAGGACTTTCTTAAACTTGCGAAAGTTCTTTCAGAAATAGATTCCTCAAACAAAGTTTCGACTATCAAACTTCTTTATCTTGCAGTTCCACCAAAGTACTACAAAATACTTTTCAAACATATAAAAGGCTCGGGATTGTCTGATATTTCCAAGATGGGTTCAGGTACCCGAGTGCTAGTCGAAAAGCCATTTGGAGATAACCTGGAAACTGCTCGTGAACTTGACGAACTTTTAGGAAAGCTTTTCAAAGAAGAGCAGATTTATAGAATTGATCACTACTTGGCAAAGGAAATGGTTCAAAATATTTTGATATTTCGCTTTAGCAATAATATTTTTGAACATTCTTTCAGTAATAAATATGTTGAGAAAATTATCATACGACTTTTGGAAAAAAAGGATGTCGGTAAAAGAGGCGCGTTTTACGATTCCTTAGGAGCATTACGAGATGTCGGGCAAAATCACTTACTGCAGATGCTTGCGGTTGCAACAATGGAGAGTCCGAAGAATTTTACGGCAGAGGAAATTAGAAATAGAAGAGCTGAGCTTCTTTCATATTTAATAGAACCTACGAGGGAAGAAATAACAAAGGGGAGTTTTCGCGCCCAATACAATGGTTACAAGAAATCGCCTGGAGTTGCAAAAGGCTCCAGCACAGAAACCTATTTTAAGTTAACAGGTTACTTGGGAAATGCTCGATGGAGAGGAGTACCGATTATTTTTGAGTCGGGAAAAGCGATGAAGCGACAGGTAAAAGAAGTTACGGTAATTTTTAAACCGACCAGTCTTCATAAAGCTAGGAATAAAATTGTGTTTTCTCTTGAACCATCAGAGGAGATCTGCGTGGAATTATATGCGAAAAGGCCTGGGTATTCCAAAGAAGTAGTTCAAAAAATTTTTACTCTTCCGCATAGACCATTAAGCGAGAAAAATCAGTATACAGAGGAATATGAGAAACTTCTCATGGAGGTAATTATAGGTGACCAAACACTTTTTGTTTCAACACAAGAAGTTTCTGAAATGTGGCGATATATTGATCCTGTGATTACAGGTTGGAAGAAAAATCTTGTGCCGCTTCATACTTACAAATCCGGTTCAGATGAGATTCTGGGACTATCAGAAAGTATTAGTGAAAAGAAAGGCAAAAGTGGATTAGCTAAAGAAATTGGAGTTGTAGGCCTTGGAAAAATGGGGGCAAATCTTGCCCGGCAGCTTACTAAAAAAGGGTGGCGTGTTATTGGGTTCAATAGAACTAACGAGGTTGCAAAAGAAATGGAGAATGAGGGAATCTTACCTATTTATGCACTGGAGGATTTTTCAAAAAAACTATTAAGGCCAAGAGTTATTTGGCTAAGTTTACCGGGAGGTGTGGTGGTCAGCGAGCATGTAGAGAAATTGTCTAATATTCTTGAAAAAGGAGACATTGTGATTGACGGTGGAAATTCATTTTTCGAAGAGTCAATAAGGAACGCCAGGATTTTGAATAAAAAGGGAATTGAATTTATAGACGTGGGGATTTCGGGAGGACCCGGAGGAGCTTTGAACGGAGCATGTCTTATGATTGGCGGAAAAAGGAAAGTGCAGGAGAATTTGTTGCCCTTATTTATTGATATGTCAATATCAGGTGGATATGAATTTTTTGAGGGTAAAGGGGCGGGACACTTTGCAAAAATGGTTCATAACGCAATTGAATACGGTATGATGCAGGCAATAGCTGAAGGATTTGATGTTTTGAAAAAATCAAAATACCGTTATCAACTTAAAGATCTTTCGAGAATATACAATCACGGAAGTGTCATAGAATCGCGGCTGATTGGGTGGATGCAGGAAGCATTTGAGATCTATGGAGATAATTTGAGTAAGGTTAGCGGAAAGGCTGGAGGAGGAGGAACGGGGGGTGGGGAACTGGGTAAGACAAAAAGCGAGGCAGTTTGGACAATCGAGGTTGCGAAAAAATTAGGTGTTTCGCTTAAAGTGATTAATGAATCAGTCAAGTCGCGGGAGGCGAGCCAGAGTAAACCAAACTATCAGGGAAAAGTAATAAATGCTCTTCGCAATCGTTTCGGCGGCCACGGTATTTAAATTCACATACTTTTGCTTCAAGGAAGTATCATATAAGCATGGGATTTAAAGAGATACTAAAGGGGCGAGATTGGGAACAAAAATCTTGGTCAGAAAGGTTAGCTAGGCTATCAAAAATATTTGATATAGGAACTGTCTTTTTAGTTCTAGTTGCAGGCGGAATGGCACCAGCACTCGCGAATGCCGTACTTAGCGGAAGCGTAATCACATATGCTGGTGCTGAAATGTACGACAGCCATAAACAGAGAAAGAAGAAAAAGTGAGTTATTCCTTGCAGCAGTCTACTGCCCCGCGCACCAGAATAAATTCGGTGCGGGACTTCGCCACTTCATACGTGGCTTTGCTTTTTGAACTAAAGAGCTCGTCGAGCCAGAGGCTCTTCTCCGAACGCGAAGTTCTTCCGAACCGGAAGTCTGAGCCGGAGGCCGAGTTTGGAGAAGACGCAATAGTCTTGACAGGGCTCCAGAGTTTTGTATAATCTGGTATATACGTGGGAATTTTTAAGAAGCCTATATTATTTGACTGGGATAAGGGAAATATCAATAAAAACTTAAAACATGATGTTGCAGATAAAGAGGCAGAAGAAGCCTTTTTTGATAGTAGAAAAAGAACATTTAAGGATAAATTACATTCTAAAGGCGAGGAAAGACTTAGAATAGTTGGGAAAACAAAAGAAGGAAGATTACTTTTTATAGCTTTTACAATCAGGAATGATAGGATCCGAATTATCTCTGCAAGAGATATAAATAAGAAAGAGGTGAAACTGTATGAAGAAAAAACTTAAATTACCAGAATTTAAAAATGAAGATGAAGAACGGGAGTTTTGGTGGAATTTAGACTTATCTGAATATTATGAACCGAGCGACATGGAGCCTATTAGTTTTCCGAACCTAAAACCTACAACTCGTTCTATTTCAATCCGAATTCCGGAATATTTATTGAATCGCGTTAAAGAAAAGGCCAACGAGATAAATATTCCATACCAATCATTAATTAAGCAATACATCAAGAGGGGTGTTTTTTCTCCTTAAGTAAGAAGTGGGACAAGTGTTCTTGCGAAAGAAATTGGTTGCATATATTATTCCTTGCAACAATCTACCGCCCCGCGCACCAGAATAAATTCGGTGCGGGACTTCGCCACTTCATACGTGGCTTTGCTTTTTGAACTAAAGAGCTCGCCGAGCCAGAGACTCTTCTCCGAACGCGAAGTTCTTCCGAACCGGAAGTCTGAGCCGGAGGCCGAGTTTGGAGAATAAGGACGGAATTTTGTGTTATACTTTATTTGGTAGAGATTAGAATATGACTGAAAAGAAGGCAAAAGCTATTGTAACCTTGGAGAACCTTCGCTTAGTGGAAAGCGAGATATTTCGTATTGCCTCTAAACATAATATAAAAACTGTTGATGAACTTGATGAGTTGATTGCGGGCGGCAAATTATCTGAGGAAAAAATTGGAGAGGATTTATTCCGTTTGGATCATTTGATTTCTGAAAAGATTAGATTAGAGAAGGAACTTAAAAAGCTTTCGATTAAAAAGTCTGATGCATGGAAAAGTTTGCAAGATTTGCTCGAATTGCCGAGACGGAATTTTCAGACGTCGTAATTTCTACTCACGATCTTGGCCACAAACTCCGGATATATCTAAAGGATAAGAGTTTTGTTGATTTTTTCTTTACTACTAAACTTAAAAAACTTCGTTTTGCGATTCATTTGGAAAGGGGACATTTAGATAAAACAATTTATAGAATTGATAATGTACCGGATCTTAAGTGGAAGAAAGTAGAAACTTTTCCGATACATTTTCATAGTAGGAAATACAATAAAGTTAAAGCCCCTCTTTTTAAAGTAGAGGATTTTGATTTGGAAACGATGTTAAGGCGATTTCTTACCTTTACTCGATCCAAAGTTATAAAGACTTGAATTCTAAGTTGTGGGAGAAAAAGTTCTTGGGAAAGTTCTACCTCTTTTTTCCCCCTTCGCGAAATACCACAATCGTAAGATTGTGGATGAAAGCGAAGAATATTTCGCTTCGGTCGAACGTCGCCAAAGGTTTTGCCGACGGCGCGAGGGATTTCTCTCCCTACGAAACGAGGGGAGAAGATACTCCAAGCGTGAGCTTGAGTGAGATTCATAATTTCTAAAAACTCCCGGTGTTAGAAGCTAATCAACACCCGGCGTTGAAGAAATTGGTTGAAGAAATTGAATTGATCCGTCGTTGCGTAGTCGTAGGTTATTTCCTCGTCTTTGTTTATATCTCTTGAAGCGGATAATTCATCATCTGATGTCCACCAAGTATTTGCGTTGCAGCTATGATTCCAAGATTCACCTTTGCCTGTTACTAAAATATAGTAATCTCCTTGTGGATAAGCAACCTTTTTAATATCTACGGGTAGTTTTGAGAATTGATCCTTAGTGTATTTTTTCGATTCAGTTAGCTTCCAAACCAGTGTACCTTTGGGAATAAATTGTTTTACAAAAACACTCTTTCCCTTGCCGGGAATTTCTCTTATATAATTAATCAACGTACATCATAAATATTTATATTTTGAAGGTGTAACGATGCGATCGGAATACTCCGTTTATTCCTTGCAGCAGTCAACTGCCTTTTGAACTAGAGATCCGAGTTTGGAGAAGACGGAAGAAGAACCTTTTTCTTCGGACTTTTCATCGATAAACCGAACATCATCTTTATTTTCTTGTTTAACATCTTTTGTTCCTACCACACCAAGATTCAGCCCCCAAAAAAGTGAATAAAGTTTGTAGGATTTATCAAAAAGGTTCCAAGCTTTATCCTTATTACCTTTTTTGAGTTCCTTAGTTCCAACCTCCATTATTCTCATAGACGCTGCCAAAAGGTGCTTTGAAATACACCAGACTTCGCCCTCAGATTCTTTAATTATTTCTTTCATTAATTCAGTGCGCATCAAACGAATTTCGTTTAAAAGATCAAGATATTTTTTGCCTGCCCCTTGTAGCCCTGCCTTGCCGGCAGGCAGGCT
>MGHC01000027.1:17067-20290 GCA_001793015.1 Candidatus Woesebacteria bacterium RIFCSPLOWO2_01_FULL_39_10 | reverse complement strand
TTCAACTTTGTCTAGTAGATCTTGGATGTCTTTTTTGCTAGCCATAATTCAAAAAGCGATCCTAATTTACAAATTACATCCGAATGACTCAAATGAAATTCAATTCGGATAATTCGGGTTTAAATTCGTATCATTCGGATCGAGTTAATATAAATACCCGCCGTAATAGTAGATCAGTAAACTTGTAATTACAAGAGAAATAACCGGGAAGACCACTTTTTGATATTGGAAAAGTTGCTTACCTTTAATCTTACGGACTTTTTTATCAGCCCACATTCCAACCAAAAACATTATCGAACCCAATGCCGTTCCGAAAATTACTTTATCGATTCCGATAATTGTGTTTAAAGGATGACCAATTATCCCTTGGTACCAAAGCGGCAATAATACAAGTAAATACATTAAAAAAATAATTGGAAATTGGAAATTGGAAATTGGAAATTCTGGCTTCTTTTTTTTCAAATAATCAATAATCCAGAAAGAAGAAGACAGTATAAGTCCTCCAATCCAAATTGAGGAAACAGCATCGTCAATTCCCAACCATCTTGATAATCCAAGTCCCGCACCAACGGCGATAGTACATATAGGGCAAACTGCGAGTGCTTCGCGAGTGATTAGTGATTGGTGAATAGTGATTAGTAAAAGTAGGAAAAGTATCCGTTTAAATCTGTTTTTCATCTGCTTAAATCAAGGCGTTATTTAATTGCAAAATACCTTAGGAAAGTTCTACGTTATAAGATCAGCTATAATTCTAAAGACTTAAAATAATCTATCACCGGCACATCACCGATAAAACACTCTCCTTCAGGAGTAACGAGTAGGGGAACGCCCAGTTCGCTTCGGGGGATTTTGCAAAATGTTCCTCTCGCAATAAATTTTTGCTGGTTTTCTACTGACTTACTCACTTCAAATTTTTCCATTTGAAGCTTACCTGCCTGCGCAGGCAGGTCTTTTTCCCAGTTTTCCAAAAATTCGGCAACATTAGCGCAATGTGGGCATGTCTCGCTCCAATAGTATTCATGGATGTTGGGTGCGGTTTGACCTAGTTCGCTGTTACTAACTTGCCCTTCATCTTTTGCAAAACTGATAAATACTCCGCCAATGATGACAAGGATTGTTAGAAGAATTATAAAAAGAAATATATTTGGCTTCATATTTTTGGAGATAGCTTGTATCCCGACTTTCCTAAAGTGTCAGCAATCTTATCTTCAGAAACTAATTCTTTATCAAATTCTACTTCAAGAAGTTCGTCGGTATAATTACAACTTGCGTTAACACCAAGATCTTCTAGGTCCAATTCAATCATTTTTGCACATGCATCACAATCCATTCCTTTTACTTTGTAGACTTTTTTTATCATATTTTTCTAAGTAACTAACTAACTATATAACTTCGAAGAATCCCGTATACATTCCCATACTGCATGTAAATGTGAGTCTACCTGTTTTTGTTGGTGTGAACTCGATAGTTGTTGTGCCTGTTTCTGGAAGGACTTTGGTAATATTATATTCAGGTATTGTAAAAGAACGGGCGCAACTTGCTACATTTTCAGAAGTTAGCCTCAGACTAACAGGGACTCCGACTTTAAGTGTTGAGGCGTTTGCTTTATAACCACGAGAGGTTACTTTAATTTCGACTTCCTGCGTGCCTTTATAGTTAGTCCCGGCAGCTTTTGCAGTAGTCGAATGAGTCTCGAGTTGTCCTGTTGCTGCCGCCCAATAATTTTGAAGTGTATGTACAGAGCCGCGTAAAATCTGGCCGGTGTTAATAGACATTACTCCAAGAACAAATATTGCAGTTGCTGCCAAGTATTTTAATGATTTTCTGGCCAAGATCTGATTTGAGGCTAAACCAAGCGCGAAAAAGACAGGACTTGTACCAAGAACAAAAGCGGCCAAAATAAGTCCTCCATAGATGGCACTTCCGGAGGCTACTGACAAAAGCATCATGGCTTGGGTAACTCCACACGGAATTAGGACTGTCAAAAAGCCCAGAGTAGCGGAAGCTGCGATTCCTTGATCAACGCTCTTGGCTCGCAAGATTCGAAAGACACTTTTTGGGGGAGTAAGTACAAATTTTCTAAAGATTGGATGCAAATCCAAAAGTCGACCGACTGTGATAAGCATTACGGCTCCGGCAAACATTTGCATCAAACCTTGCAGTTTAGGGGAGATGACAAGGGAAGCACCTGCTAATCCTAAAAGTACTCCTAGGATCGAATACGCAATAAACTTCGCTACTAAAAAATAAAGGATGGCTTTCCTTTGGTTACCCTTTTCTTGATGAGTAAGGGACGAAGCAAGAAGTCCTCCCTGAACTGCAAAACAGGAGATGCCCCCTGTAGTTAAACCTGTGATTAAAGCCAGCCAGACTGTATTCATAAATAGTTAGTTTGTTAGTTAGTTACTTTGCCAGCAGCAATATCAAATTTTATTCGAAAATGTAAGACTTGACAAGTGTCCGGGGTGGTGGTTTAATTCACATATCCCCCCTATGGGGATATAGAAACATGAACACAAGGTTATATTCTAAGGAACCAAATAAAAACAAAATCCTTCATAGGTTAAAAATTGCAAAAGGGCATCTTAAAAAAGTCATGGAAATGGTCGCGAAAGACGCATACTGTATTGATGTTATTCATCAGTCGCAAGCAATTCAATCAGCATTGAAAAACGTAGATGAGATTGTGCTTCAGAATCACCTTCAATGTTGTGTTTTAGACAAAGTGAAAATTGGTGCGTCAGATGATAAAAAGTTGATCTCAGAGATTATGAATGTTTTTCAAAAATCCCAAATATGAAAGATATAAAAATTCTAATTGCTACATTAATTTTTTCAGTAATTTTAATAGTTGGTTTTGCCGCGTTTTTTGGAGGGAAGGAAGATGAGGAAGTTCTTGTTGCAGGAGCACAAATAGAAGGAGTAGAAGCAAATCCGGGAGTCTATGATTTGGGAGATGTGCCAATAAACGGAGGATTAGTGACGAAGGAGTATCAAATAAAGAATACAATCGGAAATACTCTCAAACTAAAAAAAATAGCAACTAGCTGTATGTGCACAAAAGCTTCATTTCAAGTAGAAGAAACAAAAACAAAGTTTTTCGGTATGGAAGGTCATGGAGATAAAAATCCCCCTGTAAATATTGAAATTCCAGCTGGACAGGTAGGTAAAGTAGTTGTCCAATTTGATCCTGCTGCACATGGCCCTCAAGGAGTGGGACCTT
>MGHC01000027.1:5983-17040 GCA_001793015.1 Candidatus Woesebacteria bacterium RIFCSPLOWO2_01_FULL_39_10 | reverse complement strand
CAGACCCTGCTGGCATAAAAGAGTTGAAGTTTAATGGAACTGTTGTTGCAAACTAGTTTGCAACACAAATTCGAAACGTTTAAAAAGTTCTAATTTTGAATTTTAAGTTGTGGAAATGAAAAAACTTAAATCTATAATCCTTTCATTGATATTACTTTTAACTTTAGTTAGACCAACCTATGCTCATTGTCCTTTGTGTGTTGCCGGAGCTGCAGCAGGAATAACTTTAACCCGCTGGGTTGGTGTGGACGATAGTATCACCGGAATTTGGATAGGAGCATTTTTAGGAGCTTCCTCATTTTGGTTACTAAGGATATTGGGACAAAAGAATAAGATTTTCTTTAATCGTTTTATTAGGTTTATTGTATATGTGTTTATTTTTGTGATAACTCTCTGGTCTTTTTATAGATTTAATTTAGTCGGTAAAATGGGTGACGTTTTTGGCTTCGACAAGCTCACTTTTGGCATGGTCGTAGGAGCTCTGGTCTTTTACCTGGTAGACATTTTGAATGGCTACATAAAAAGAAAGAACGGGAAGTCGCTTTTTCCGTATCAATCAATTGTTTTTAGTTTAAGTTCCATGGTTCTCTCGAGTGTGGCAGTTTATATTTTGATAAATTACTACATCTAATATGACAAGAAAGAAAAGAAAAAATCAAAATTTAATAAAATTTTTAATATTTACCGGACTCATTTTATTTGGTTTTTTTCTAGGAAATAACTTGGAAACGGTCGTTAACTTTCAACTTCCTTCCAAAGCTAGCAAGTTGTCAGCTTCGGAAAAATTGTCTTCTAAGGACTTAAAAAAAGTATTAGAGGATGAAGCTAGCCTGCCGGTAGAAAAAGATATTACATTCATTAATGTACACACGCCTTATGAGGGAGAAATTGCCGGGACGGATACGTTCATCGAATACGATTCTTTAATAGCAAACGAATCAAAACTTCCGACTGATAAGAATGCTGTAATTGTTCTTTATTGCAAGAGCGGAAATATGAGTACTCAAGCACTTAGCACTTTAAAGAATATGGGCTATAAAAATGTCCGCCACCTTGAAGGTGGAATGGACGCTTGGAAAAAGCAAGGCTATGATCTTTTAGACCTATCTAGTTTACCAAATCAAGTTTTACCCGAATCTGGGTTTGAGCTTCCGATTTCTTGGGGAGATCTTGGTCCGAGACTTATCCAACTGGGAGTTATAGATAAAGCTAAATTTGAGAAAGCCGTAGCAATGGGGGACGCGGAGAAACAAATTTTTGAAGGAAGAGCAGATATTCCAATAAGAATTAATGCAAGTAATAGTCAGTTTGTTGTTGATCTTTTATGGGCGTTAGGACTTGCTCAGAAAAGTTTAGTTTACGATGAAGGGCCGATGGGAAAGGAATACAAAGGGCAAGCAGGAAATTTTGCGTCAACGGGTGGATGGACACTAGCAAGAGGTGATGCGATGAGCCACTACAACGTACACGATCTTATTGCATTGACTCCTGAACAACATAGGAAAGTAATGGAAATTGCGTCGAATGTATACAGACCTTGTTGCGGGAATCATACTGCATTTCCAGACTGTAATCACGGTATGGCGGCCTTAGCAGCAATAGAATTGATGGTTGCAAAAGGAATTTCTGATGACGAAATATACAAAAATGTATTGAGATTAAATTCGTTTTGGTTTCCCAGTAATTATTTAACCGCCGCAACATACTTTGCACGTCAGGGAACTACCTGGGACAAAGTTGACGCGAAGTTGGTTTTGGGAGCCGACTATTCTTCAGGACAAGGAGCGGCTGTCTTAAACCAGAAGGTTGGACCTCTACCATTCGATACAGAATTTGGAGGAAGTTGCGGAGCATAACTTACTCTTCGATCTTTACAGATCGTAGGCAAAGAAATTTTAAGATAAATACAAGGTAAGAAAGAAGGTGAGAGAAACATGAAGCATAATGAAATGGCTACTGCAAACACGTTGGGAACATTGGGTGGTATTTATTATATTTTCTGTTATGCAGTAGCTAGTCTATTCCCGGGGCTGTATAAGACGGTGGCTGTGAGTTGGTTCCATATGCTGAGGTTGGAAGGATTGTGGAAAAGCGTTCCAAGCGGTTTTGCGATCGGTTTAATTAGCTTTACCGCAACATCTTGGATTTCTGGTTGGCTTTTTGCAAGGCTTTTTAACTATTTTTCAGGAAAGAAGTGATAAGTAATAAGAAGGAATTTGTAAAAGATCCTGTTTGCGGGATAAGCAAAACTTGGTGGTGAAGCCCAAAAGTAAGATGAGGGCTTCCTCTGTTTTTAAAGGGAAGATATACTATTTTTGTACAGAGGGCGACAAAAGAATGTTTGAAGCACATCCAGAACATTGGGTACCGAAAAAGCCCCATTAGATAGCTTATGCATCTAACGGGGTTCCGTGAAGTGCACAAAGTGCTACTTCTCTGGGGAGGTGATTAGTATGGACAAAACTATACTTTATTCAATTATTGGTGGCTTAGTAGGTGTAATTATCGGAATATTCTTTGCCGGAAATGCTGTAAATACAAGTAATTCTAGAATGATGAATATGATGGGAATACGATCTTTTCAAGACGAAAATTTTGGATGTTCTATGGGTGATATATCGGAAAGGGAGGGAATGAACATGGGTATGAATGAGATGACTGAATCCTTGAGAAACTTAAGGGACAAAGAATTCGACAAGGAGTTTATTGAAAAAATGATGGATCATCATCAGGGTGCAATAGAGATGGCTGAACTAGTTTCTACAAGAACGGAAAGGCAAGAACTTAGAACCTTAGCTGATCAAATAACAGCTGCGCAATCTGAAGAAATAGATATGATGCAAGGATGGATGAAGGAGTGGTTTTCCCGGTGAGATACTTTCAGATCTCACGGGACTCCGTTATGTGCTTCTGAAAGAAGCTACTTAACTGGAGGAATTTAAAATGATAGACAAAGTATTAGTATCAGTAGTTGGTGCCGGATTGATATGTTTCATTTGGTGGTTTTTCTTCGGGAAAAAAGACGAGGAGGTTCTAGCGGGGGATTCGATAGACATTATTGTGGATGGGGGATATAAACCAGCAAGCATAAGAATCAAAAATGGTAAAAAAACGACCTTAAAGATTACACGGCGCGACTCAAACAGTTGTTTGGAAGAAATAATCTTGCCGGAATTTAAAATTAAAAAATACTTACCGCTTAACAAAGAAGTAGAAATTGCCATTACTCCTCAGAAGCTAGGTGAATTCGGATTTCATTGTGGGATGAATATGTATCATGGAAAAATCATCGTCGAATAATCAACAATTTACTAGAAAGTCATTTCCTATTGTCGGAATGCACTGCGCTTCCTGTGCAAGGCTTATTGAAAGAAAGCTTTCTAAAACTCCGGGAGTAATAAACGCGTCAGTTAATTATGCAAGTGAGAATGCTTCTATCGAAAGTGACCCCTCGGTTACCGATGATCAGCTAGCAAAGTCTGTTGAAGAGGCAGGTTATAAGGCGATATTTGTAGATTCAACCCACCCCCGAGGTGGTGTTGCGCCTGCGGCACACCTCGGGGGTGGAAAGACTGTAGACGAAATAAAAGAGGAGGAAAAGAGGAAAGAACTTGCTGACTTAAAGAAAAAAGTAATATTTTCGATGGTATTTTCTGCCCTTATTTTCGCAGGAAGTTTCCCAGAATGGTTCAGTTTTATACCCAAAATATTGTCAGACCCGTACGTACTTTTAGTTCTTACAACACCCGTACAATTTTGGGCCGGGCGAGGTTTTTATTTGGCAACCTGGTCGGGGTTAAGAAATAGGGCAGCGAGCATGGATACTTTAATTGCTGTTGGGACATCTGCCGCTTACTTTTTTTCAACATTCGGCGTTTTGTTTCCGCAAGTATTTGATAGATTTGGAATTCCGATGGATATGTATTTTGATACGGCGGCGGTGATTATGGCACTAATTTTACTGGGTAGATATTTAGAAGCGCGGGCAAAAGTTCATACAAGTGACGCAATAAAAAAGTTACTACAGCTCCAAGCAAAAACGGCACGAGTGCTTCGTGAAGGACAGGAAGTTGATGTTCCAATAGAAGAAGTAAGAGTTGGTGAGATAATCCGCGTCCGTCCCGGAGAGAAAATTCCCGTTGATGGTGAAATCACGGAAGGGGCAAGCAGCATCGACGAATCTATGATTACCGGAGAATCTATGCCGATTGATAAGACAGTAGGTGATACTGTAATAGGTTCAACAATTAATAAATCTGGCTCGTTTTTATTTAAAGCTACAAAAGTTGGAAGCGAAACAATACTTGCAAATATTGTAAAAATGGTAGCCGAAGCCCAAAGCTCGCGCGCTCCGATTCAAAGACTTGCTGATGTTGTTTCTTCTTACTTTGTACCCATCGTCTTAATGATTGCTGTAGTTACCTTCGTGGTTTGGTATGTCATGACCCCGAGCGGTGTCGAGGGGATTAGCCTTGCTTTAACGAGCACTATAGCAGTATTAATTATTGCTTGCCCGTGTGCGCTGGGACTGGCAACTCCTACTGCAATAATGGTTGCCACAGGCAAAGGTGCTGAGAACGGAATTTTGATTAAGGATGCTGCAACTCTGGAAGTGGCAAACAAAGTAAAAGTAGCGGTCTTTGACAAAACCGGAACTTTAACAGAAGGTAAACCGAAGGTCACCGATATAGTTCCAACACAGAATAAAGTCGACTGGAAAGAAATGCTTTCACTTGCAGCCAGTCTTGAGGCAGGATCTGAGCACGCGTTAGCCGAAGCGATATTGGAAAATGCAAAAAAAGAGAAGGTTGAACACGGAAAAGTTAATAAGTTCAAAGCAATATCGGGTAAGGGTGTAGAGGGTTTTTACTCTGATCACAAGCTTCTTTTAGGGAACAGAAGCTTGATGATAGATGAAAAGATTGAATATAAGGATGTAGATCAGGAAGTAGAAAGATTGGAAGATGAAGGGAAGACTGTAGTATTTCTTGCTCAAGATGAAGAGGTTTTGGGCCTTATAGCTGTCGCCGACACATTAAAAGAGAGTGCAAAAGAGGCGGTTGAGGCACTAAAAAGGGAACATATAGAAGTGTGGATGATAACAGGAGATAACTCTCGTACAGCTTCGGCAATAGCAAAGCAAGTTGGGATTGATAACGTTTTAGCAGAGGTACTCCCGGATGAAAAATCTCAAAAAGTGAATGAGTTAAAATCTGGTGGAAAAATTGTAGCATTTGCTGGCGATGGTATAAATGATGCGCCTGCCCTGGCATCTTCCGATGTAGGAATTGCAATGGGGACTGGAACAGATATCGCGATGGAATCAGCAGGAATCACGCTTCTTAGTCAGGATTTGAGAAAAGTAAAGTCGGCAATTCTTTTGAGTAAAAAGACTTTGTCAGTTATTAAGCAAAATCTTGTCTGGGCATTTGGTTACAACGTAATTCTTATTCCTGTTGCGATGGGAGTTTTATATCCATTTATTGGCTTACTTCTTAACCCAGCCCTTGCCGCCTTCGCAATGGCCGCTAGTTCGATTTCTGTTGTTGGAAATTCTTTGAGGCTAAAGGGAATAAAAATTTAAAAAGTTATTGTTTATCTTCGCTAGGAGGAATCAAAGTTACAAAACCAGGATCTTCACCCTTATACCATCTGAGATTTAAAGCTCCACCCAGAGCATAGGCACTATGAAGTTCTTGCATATCTTCTAACGATTCACAGACGATAATTCGTTCGCCCAAGCCTTGGTCGTATCCTGCAATGACAAATTCAGTATCTTTCAGACTGGGCATTGCTGTTGGCTTACCACGGTGATCAACGGGAATATCGGTTCCAGTTCTCATATTTTGGAGTCTATCGGCACCAAATATTTCACCTCTTTTTCCCAATTCGTACATATGGTGTATGGTACCACCACAACATACTTGTCAATCATTATAGGATTTAGTCCACCTTCGCGAAACCCGCGGGTTATTAACCCTCGGAAGAAGCGAAGCAATTTCGCTCTCGCCTCGCTGTTGCTTTGGCGAAGCGGGTCGGAGGATTTTCGCTCCGAAGGAGCGTGACCAAGATTCCGAGGGCTCTTAGCACTCGGAACTTCAATTTCTTTTAGAGTCAAATGCGATATTGGTCAAGTTTTTCTGGTATGGTAAAACCTTGACATACAAGATCAAAGTGTATAATATAGTATATACATGAAGACTGTAAAGAATGCTTTTGAATTTGAGTGGGACAAGTGGAATATTGATAAAAATAAGTTAAAGCACAATGTTAACAATAAGGAAGCCGAAGAGGCATTTTACGATAATAAAAAAGTAATTTATAAAGATGAGTTTCATTCGGAGAAAGAGTCAAGAAATATTTTGATAGGGAAGACTAGGGAGGGAAGATTACTTTATATAGCATTTACTGAACGTAATGGGAAAGTGAGAGTTATATCAGTGAGAGATATTAATAAAAAGGAGGTGAAATTTTACGAAAAATGAAAAAGAAATTAGTATTACCAAAGTTTAAAGATGAGGACGAAGAGAGGGATTTCTGGTCCAAATTAGACCTATCTGAATACTTTGAACCGAGTGATTTCGTTCCCGTAAGTTTTCCTAATTTAAAGCCAACCACTCGTCCCATATCTTTGAGACTGCCAGAGTATATTATCGACAGGGCAAAAGAGAAAGCAAATGCTATTAATATTCCATATCAGTCTCTGCTTAAGCGATACATCGAGAAAGGACTTTTTACTGATAAATAATTTACTGAATTCGCAATGGCCGCAAGTTCAATCTCCGTCGTTGGAAACTCTCTTAGGTTGAAAGGAATTAAGATTTAACCTTAATCTATAGTTGTATTGGTGACTTTCTTAGAGATAAGCTCTCGCCAACTTTGATAAATCATCATCATTAGCCTATAATATACTTATGGAAAGATACTTTGAGCCCGAACCAATCAGACAACCTTTACGAACAGAACAACTCTTTTTTATAAGTCGTCGGGAACTTAAAAGGAATGTAGGTATTCCTGAATCAGAGTTCTCACGACTACTTTTCTCCCTTGAAAGGAACAGATTTCAAGAAGTTGAACGTACTGAAGTAAAACGAGGCGTTGAAGTTCTATGGCATGCTGAAAGTTCTACAATTGTCGTTCCTCCGCCTCATGCAGGAACCATTACAATGGCAGATTTACCTGTAATGGCGGTTCCCGTGGTCGGGTTTATAGATCAAACCCAACCTGATATTGTTGTCGGTTGCGATAGAGGTGCACGATTATACGCAATAGCCGTTCACGCAATGTGGAGTAAATTGAAGTCTGGCCAAGAACGATTCCCAACTTTGGATTCAACAATGCACTTTGCTCGTTTAAGTACATCACTTGGTACAGATGTTACGTCCGCTGCCTTATTCAGAATAGTTGAAAAAAGTACCAGGGAATCAGAACGACACGGGAAGGATATCAACGGAAATCGCCTCCGGATTATGTTTATTGATGATTGGGTTTCCAGCGGGGCTACTCGTGGGCAGATTATGGAGTCTTTGGATGCAATAGGGTTACTGGACAAAACAGATATCAATTTTGCAGTTATGTGTGGTGAATCTGCAGATGTTTCTGGTAGTAGCAGACGAGTAAGTGTTCCCTGGCAAGACAATCCACCTTACATTGGTGTCAATTACACAAGAGATGGTATGCCTTTCGCTATGAGAACTAATGAAGCCCGAGAAATGCGATCTCAACTACACAGAGCTACAAGAAAAGTTGCTCATAAAATAACACAAGGCTAACTGTGAGTTGCAGTATGCAATTTGTACAGAACTTCCAAATCGGCAGTTTCAGTCGAGAAGATATTCATCTGGAGGGCAATTGTTTTGGTAATTACTTACCTTCTTTAACATAAAAATAATAGTTCCCCACACTTTTTTCTAACCTTTTAATTGTCAAGGGGTTGCAATTAATTCTAGAATTTCTGAAAGACCGAGTCTCTAAACGGTGTGGTATAATCGTTTCAATATGGCAAAGAAAATCAAAACAATGACTTATAACTTTCCCGTAATAATAGAGAAAGACGAGGATGGATTTTTTGTAGCTGATTGTCCAGATCTTCCCGGCTGTCATACTCAAGGAAAAACTTTAGAGGAAGCAATTACGAATATTAGAGACGCTATAAAGCTCAACTTAAAAATATTAAAAGAAGAAAGACAGGAGATTCCTAAAATTCAACCCGTGAGCATGACTTCAATAGAAGTTACTGTTTAATGAACAAGCTTCCCCGTATTAAAGCACGCGATTTAATAAACGTGGTTTTGAAATTAAGGTTTGTTAAAAGAGGTCAAAGCGGAAGTCATGCTGTTCATGTTCACTCCGACGGGAGAAAGGTTACAATTTCTATTCATCCCTCTGAAACTATTGGGATTGGTTTACTAACAAAGATTATTAAAAAAGATTTAAGGATGTCTAAGGAAGAATTTTTAAAAGTACTTAAGAAATGAATCGTAGTTAATCGATTAATTATATTACGATTCAAGGCTCACTGATGATAATATTCACAAAAAGAGGAACTAGTAGAGGAGAGCTTTAGGGAGTATAAAAAATATAATCTGCTTTACGGGGCGGCGGTTGGAATTAACAGATTTAAAATGCTTATGCCAAAGAAGTTCTCAACAAGATTAATTATTGCCCAAGTAGCAAATAATATCGTTAATCCGATCAGAGCTGAGGTAATTGTGCCGCGAGCTTGTTCGAGCTGAGCTTTATCTCCGCTTGAACTAATATATCTGAAACCACCCCACAAAAGCATAAATACAAAAACAATAGCAGCAATAACAAGTATCAGCGTGATTAAAGCTGATATTACGGCTGCGAATGAGAATTGACTTAACACAAACCATTGACCCGGCTGTGGCCCAATATTAATAATTTGTGTTGGACGAGGAGTTAAGGTTACTTGGGCGAATACTACGCCAAAAAGTGAATACATAATATCTTATTATCTATACATGGTTTGTTAAATGTCAATAGGGTCTTACTTTTAAGGAGATAAGAGATAATATTTTCGTATTGACTCAGAATATAGTTAGTCGGTATAGTGTATTGACGTAAATAATAAATACTATGGCAACATCCACTGTTACAGATGCAGATTTTGAAGAAAAGGTTTTAAGGTCAAACATTCCTGTATTGGTTGATTTTTGGGCTCCTTGGTGTGGTCCCTGCAAGATGGCAGAGCCGGTTTTGGAAGAACTTTCCGAGGAATATAAAGATAAAGTTCAGATAGTGAAAGTAAACGTTGATGATAATCAGGAGTATTCCGGTAAGTATCAAGTTATGTCTATTCCCACAACCATTTTTTTTAAAGCCGGACAAGAAGTGGATAGACAGATAGGTTTTGCAGGCAAAAATGCATTTGAAGATTTAATTAAAAAAGGGTTAGGATAAGTCCGCCTAATCTTCGCACTCGGCTTTAGGAACTATTCGTTCACGCCTCGTGCCAAGATTGGTCGGCGGATTGCATGCTATTTAAAATGATAGAATTAATGTATGCAAGGAGGTGATAACTTTGGATCCAAATTATAAGAAAACACAAAATTCGCCAGTTGGTGTTACACCAACTGTGACAGAACCGACCGGAAGTTTAGGAGGAAGTCCTGCGGAGCCAGCACAAAGTTCTCAGGTAGCAGCTCCTTTGGGAGGAGCAGATGAGCCCGTAAGTCCGCCAGCTCCTATGGGTATGGGAGGAGCAGTTTCAAGTCAGCCGACATCTATGCCATCAACTCCAGCCGCAATTACTCCTGATGAGAGTCCGGCAGCACCTGCCATGTCAAGTCCTATGGGAGCTGCAACGGAACCGGAAGAAGTGGGATTAGGAGGAACGGGAGTTACTGAACCGCAAAGTACGCCAGTGAGTTCGGGAACTGTGCCAACCCCTCAAGCCGGTTTAGCTAATGAAGAGGAGGAAGATAAAAGCGGCACAGGTTCAAGTGGTGGAATGATGGGCGGTGCCTAAGAAGCCTTAGACATTTCTTCATATATTATTAAGAAGATACTTTTTTTGTGGGTGAATATATGGCAGAGAAAATTGAGTTCGCAAAAAAGCCAGAAGGTGATGAACCGTGGGATGTTGCGATAATTGGTTCAGGGCCCGCCGCCCTAACTTCTGCAATCTATACAACCCGAGGAGCCGCCTCAACAATAATTCTTGGGGGTGAAATTTGGGGAGGACAGCTTATGCTGACAACAACAGTTGATAACTTTCCTGGTTTTCCTGATGGAGTTGAAGGGCCTGACTTGATGAGATTAATGAGAGAGCAAGCCGAGAGATTTGGGGCTGAATTTATCCAAAAAAATGTTGAATCGGTCGATTTTAACAAAAATCCCCGCGAGCTTATTGCCGGAGGAACAAAATATTCTTCGCGGACAGTAATTATCGCAACAGGTGCTTCGGACAAGTGGTTAGGCGTTCCAGGAGAGAAAGAACTTATCGGCCGGGGAGTGTCAACTTGTGCTCCCTGCGACGCACCTTTTTTTAAAGGGAAAAAGGTTGCAGTTGTTGGAGGCGGAGATTCTGCAATGACTGAAGCCCTTGTACTTACTAAATATGCGACCGATGTAATAATCATTCATAGAAGAGATCAATTTCGAGCCTCAGCTGCAATGCAACAGAAGGTCTTCGCCAATTCAAAAATAAAGGTTTTGTGGAATACGGAAGTAACTCAGGTGGTCGGACAGAGCAAAGTTGAAAAGCTTTTGACTAAGAATAATAAAGATCAAACCACCGGAGAAGTTGTTGTAGATGGTGTTTTTGTAGCTATAGGGCATAAGCCTGACAGTGAGTTATTTAAAGGGCCGATTGAAATGGACGAAAGAGGTTATATAAAAGTATACGAGCATACTAAGACGAATATAGAGGGAGTATTTGTGGCAGGAGAGGTACACGATCAACATTACAAGCAAGCTGTAACAACTGCGGGGTTTGGATGCATGGCTGGGATGGACGCTTTGCGTCATTTAGACAAACCCACCCCAACATGGTAAAGAAGATTGTTTTATCAGAATTCTCGCCCCTCGAAGCT
>MGHC01000027.1:4703-5937 GCA_001793015.1 Candidatus Woesebacteria bacterium RIFCSPLOWO2_01_FULL_39_10 | reverse complement strand
CAACATGGTAAAGAAGATTGTTTTATCAGAATTCTCGCCCCTCGAAGCTTTAGCGAAGTGGGGTGGCTGGGATGGACGCCTTGCGTTACTTAGACAAGAGTGTCCCAAGTTGGTGATTATTAAGTAAGTGACTCCAGAATTTTGTACGCGACAACTGCTCCTGAACCCCAAACATTAAAAGATTTGTTAATGCCAAACATTGGCAGTTCTACAATTACCTGAGCAGCATCTAGAACCTCTTTTTCTATACCACCAGTTTCATTCCCGACAACAATTGCAACAGGAAAATTAACTTTGGTAGCTAGTAGTTTGTAGCTAGTAGATTGGGGGTGTTGTTCAACAACAATTATTTGTACTCCTTGATGTTTTAACTTGTTTACCACCTCCAATGTACTTTCTTCCTTTTCCCAAGGTACCCAGCCTTCGGTTCCAACCGCCGCCCTATGAATTCTTGAAGACGGAGGGTATTCCATCTCTCCGCACAAATACATTTTTTCAACTCCTACTGCGTCAGCAAGACGGAAAAGGGAACCGGTGTTATAAGTATCAATTATCCTGTCTAGAACAAAGTAAATCGGGTTTCTTTGTATTTTTTTTAATTCTTCCTCGGTTGGATTTGTTTTTCTTAATTCTTGAGCGTTTAGCTTTTGCATAATCTAGATATTGTAGCATTTGAGATTGAAAAATGATAAGCACAGCTTGGCCAACTTCGTTGGTAAGCAAAGCTTGGCCATTTTTAAAAAAAATGGTAAAATTCTTTTCAGCTGCTTGTTCAGGATGTTCTTTTATTTTTCTAAAATTTTCATAAACTGGCCCCCCAGCTAAGCTGGGGTAAGGCCGCGCTTAGCGCGGCCCCATCGTCTAGTGGACTAGGACACGAGGTTTTCAGCCTTGTAACCTGGGTTCGAATCCCAGTGGGGTCACTAGAAGTTTTGCTATGCAAAACTCAAGTGCAAAGCAAAAGTTCTTTTACGTCTATGTTCTTTTAAGCTTGAAAGACTGGAACCTATACATTGGGGTTACAGATAACCTTAAACGAAGAATTTCAGAGCATAATAAAGGATTGGAAATCTCTACGAAAAGTAGAGTACCTTTTAAGTTGATTTACTGCGAACTTTTTATTAATAAGGTTGACGCTTTTAAGAGAGAGAAGTATTTGAAAGGTGGGTGGGGAAGAAAACACCTAAGGAGTGCTTTAAAATTAACTTTATTGGATTCTAAGGCTCGCCTTTGA
>MGHC01000027.1:0-4697 GCA_001793015.1 Candidatus Woesebacteria bacterium RIFCSPLOWO2_01_FULL_39_10 | reverse complement strand
TGACACAAATTCTAAGGCTCGCCTTTGAAATTTTCGCAGAAAATTTTCTAAGGGCCCGTAGCTCAATGGTAGAGCGGCTCCCTTTTAAGGAGAAGGTTGCGCGTTCGATTCGCGCCGGGCTCACCCTCTTTCGCTAAAGCTTCAGAGGGCAAGCACTTAAGATTTAGCGAATTAGGTCCTCCGTAGCCTTGAGCGAAGGAGGATATCATGTATTACGTTTATATCTTAAGATTAGCAAATAGCGCTTTATACATAGGATTTACAACAGATCTTAAAAATAGAATCGCAAATCACAATAAAGGCAATACGATTCATATAAAGAAGAACAGACCAGTTAAGTTAATATACTATTCTGCTTTTTCTGATAAAAGAAAAGCTTTAAACTTTGAAAAATATCTAAAATCTGGTTCGGGAATAGCATTTCGAAACAAAAGGTTAACTTGATAATGCGGAGTGGTGTAATGGTAACACGCCGGACTTTGGATCCGTGCGACTCTAGGTTCGAATCCTAGCTCCGCAGCTGTTCGACTTTGGCTCGATTAAACTCGCCATCGCTCACAGTCTGCGACCCTTCGACCCGGAATGAAGAGATTAATATTAAATCAGTCGAACACACTGAGCGAACCCATTCGATTTCACTCAGGGTGAGTCGAAGTGCAAAGATATTCTTATGTATTACATGTACATTCTCCGTACTTCTTCAAACACACTTTATATAGGACAGACAAACGATCTTGAAAAAAGACTAAAAGAACACAAGAATAAATCGTCAAAAGCGGCAAAATATATCCGCTATTTTAAATCATTTAAATTAGTTTATTCAGAAAAATATTCAACCAGAAAAGAAGCGATGCAACGAGAGTACCAACTTAAAAAATGGTCGAGAGTAAAAAAGGAGGCTTTAATTACCGGCGACGTAAAATAGCTAAAAAAGCTTTAGCGAAAGAAAACTAACTCCGCAGCCACGCACCATTCGGTGCACGGCTTTGCCAGGCAGCGAATGGTGAGGCTATTTACCTCACAAAAGGCGTAAAAAAGTGCTTGCTTTGGAAAAAGGACCCTGTTATTATATTCCTAATGCATTCCACAAAGTTACGCTTTTTCCTCCTACTTGTTGGTATCGTATTATTCTTAGCTTCTTTTGCTACAACCGTCCGCGCAAGCCATTCTTGGGGTAATTATCATTGGGCGCGTACGAGTAACCCCTTCACTCTGAAACTGGGAGACAACCTTTCCTCAGCTTGGGATTCTTATCTCGGGACCACATCGATTGATTGGAGTTTGTCTTCAGTTTTGGATACCGACTATTGTTCCCGGTGGAACCACAGCGAGACGCTGTCGTGCAACCAGTGGCCGTGTGGAAGTATGTAATGCCTCCTATGGCAACAACGGTTGGCTTGGTTTAGCGCAAATTTGGGTAAGTGGTGGTCATATTACTCAGGGAGTGACGAAGGTAAATGACACTTATTTCAACACCACAACATACAATACTCCAGCCTGGAGGAATCTCGTTATGTGCCAAGAGGTCGGTCACAACTTTGGTCTGGATCATCAGGATGAGAATTTCAATAATACCAACCTCGGCACCTGCATGGACTATACGAGTAACCCCGACCCAAACCAGCACCCAAACCAGCATGATTATGAACAACTGGAGACAGTCTATGCTCATCTTGACAGTTTCACCACTATTCAGAGTGGAACCCAAAAATTGCCACTCGGTTTGTCTATAGCGGGAGGAGCATTAAATAGTGATTTTGAAAATAGAAGTGAGTGGGGAAAAGAGCTGAAAAACAATGGGAATGTAGCCTTATATGAACGCGATTTTGGGGGCGGCCAGAAAATTTTCACCTTCATAATCTGGGCGCAGTAGTAAATAGACAGTGAAGATTCGTTAGCGGTTACGCAAAAAGGAACAGCATCTCCCGAGGGCAAAATCCCTGGTCGCTAGCGTTCGATTGCCCCTAAGTATGGAATTTCATGCTATGCACGGCGAATCCTAGCTTCGCATAACTTTGTGCTAAAATATATTTATGCTTTGGTATAAATACATGGGTGGTCCTGGGAATTGGGGATTCCCTAATCACTGGTGGGGTTTGATATTACCTTTTGCGCTTATAGATTTAGTTCTAAAAGGTTTTGCACTTTACCGAAGTGCAAGATCGGGGCAAAAATGGTGGTTCGTTGTTCTTCTTTTAGTTAACTCGCTTGGTATTCTTCCCGGACTTTACCTTTTAACCCACCCTTATTCAAAGAAAAGTAAATAAGCATCACAGTTCGCAGCAGATTTAGTGGGAGGAACCCAGAAGTGTCAAGCTATTCCACTCCTGGAGTTGGTAACCTGGAGTGGGTAAAATTGTCTCGTTCTAGCTGATTAGCTATAACTGTTATGGTGAATTTGAAAAAAAACTTCATATTGTCAATAATATTAGCCTTTACTTTAATTTCTTTCGTAATCTTATCTTTGGTTTACAAATTACCTGTTTCGACAGGTGCTCCTGATTCACCACTAACAAAAAACTTATATTACAAAGGTCTATTGAATAAACTTTATCTGAGAATGCCTCGTGACTGCGGCTTTTGGGGATGTGTTACCCCAGACTATTTTCCATTTTTAAGAGATAGTCTTGTAAAAAAAGTAAACGCCTCTAATTTTAAATATGCTGGATTCGGATGCAGCAATAATATACCATTGAGTTGTTCAACCGGTGCTTACATTTACCAAGATGGAAAAAATGTGATAATAGCCGATTCGATAGTTCAGGGTAGTGATCTACAATCGTTAACATTTAAAGGAAATATCGCTTATGACGTTAACAATGTTTACGATGATGGCATAATACACGTAAGTGACCCCTCAAGCTATCAAAAATTGATTTGTAGATTTTATCAAGACAAAACCTTCGTATATAGTGAGTACGGTAGACAGATACAAAAGGATTATAAATATTTTGAAACTCAACCGATAACAACATCTGATAAATTTAGATTGCTAGTAGAGAGAGAACAGGATTGCTTTAGTGGTAAACCCATAGCTGAGGATGACAAGTCTGTTTATGCACTTCAATCAGGCGGGGGATTAATTGTAAGACCTAAGTGATGCGGTTACGCGGACAAATGATTCAGAAATGAAAAATAATATATTTCATCATACTGGCCGGTTACTCTTAACATTTTTAATTATCTAGTTTTACGGGTTTTTGTTATGCCTTGCTTAAACATAAATATTGTCTAATCTCTCTCGCGATCATGCTTCTTAAATACTCCCGTTTGTTTTGATTTCCCTAACCTCTGTTATACATCGCCACTTTGGTTCCCGGCAAAAAACAACTGAGGTATGACGTCGGTTCTTAACTTATTTTTTATGTTTAAAAAATTCGACTTGGCGGAGGTGTGTTAAGGCTTCCCCGCGAGTTTTATTAGGACCGCCCAAGTTTCTTTTTGTCTTTTTTGAAAGGACATATTATCCTTCTTTTCGTTTAACAATCATTAATTACTTATACATTTAACTTTGGGGATTGTACTTAATTTCTTATGTAAAGATAAAAGGGGGCTGCGTCGGAATCCAACCTTTTTAGGCCGGCCACGCTAGGATTATTCGATAGTAGTATGCCGCTTTTGGGCAAAGTATCCTTTTCTTCGTCTAAAACACTCAGTGGTTTGGGAAAATAAATAGCTCTTGCAAATAGCTCAGTATCGCTGATATTTATTCCGTCTATACGTGATATTTGGGAAGACAAAAAGGGTTGTAATTTTCTTTGCTTTGCCTCCTCAGAAAGTGTCTTGTAAGGTTTGTTGTAGTCTTCAAGATGATAAAAAATATGATAACTATCTTTGGGGTAGGTAAACATGTAATAACGCCAGAAATCGAAATAGTTAACAATTACCAAGATAAATAAGATGAATGAGCCATATTTTAGCCAACGGTTCCGGCTATCCAGCATTTTTTTGATTCCCAGTGTAAAAAAAATTGTGTAGAAAGGTACCATATAAAGTAGCCGATGTGCAAAAAAGGCCGACCCTACGAAGCCGTAAAGAAGCGGGGAAATAAGAAACGTCATTCCCAAAAATGTAAAATAATCGGATCCTTTTCTAAAGCCTTGGTATAAGCCAATTGCAAATATTGGTAATGTTGATAAAAGAAACATTCCGTGGCGAAGTGTTGATTGGATTAACAATTTGTCGCCGGTGACAAACAAAAAAGAGATATCAAAACTGGCCAGATAATAATAAAAGAAATTATAAATTGAATTTATTTTAAAACTTACCCGATTTAGTACAGCCCCAGAATAATAGTATTCAAGTATAGGTATTACTGCAAAAAATGGAAGTACGGTTAATATAAATGTAAAGAGAGGTATTAAGAACTTCCTTCTAGTCAGAATTTTTAAAGAAAGTTTCTGAGTTGGCCAGTTGAGGTAGATAATATAAGCGATACTAACAAGAACCCAAATAGCAACCATTGGTCTAATACCTCCGTATGAATAGAAACCTAACCCTAAACTGAGAGCCGCAAAGATCAAATATTTATTCTCAAGAGTGTGTCTATACTTGAATAAACTGATTAGCCAAAGTAAAACAAAGGGAACCACAATCATATGTTCCAATGGCATATGAGTTTCAATCATTACCTCGGGAATAATTAGAAAAGAAATTAAGGTGAAAACTGCAGTTTTTTTGTTAAATATAAGCCTGGC
>MGHC01000026.1:76574-76662 GCA_001793015.1 Candidatus Woesebacteria bacterium RIFCSPLOWO2_01_FULL_39_10 | reverse complement strand
TCAGTAAAATTTCCCTGGCCTAACAGGCCAGGGCTTTTGCCCTAAGGAAAACTTTGGCTCTGAATTCAATTCATCCGTGTCATAATAT
>MGHC01000026.1:76220-76482 GCA_001793015.1 Candidatus Woesebacteria bacterium RIFCSPLOWO2_01_FULL_39_10 | reverse complement strand
ACTTGGCGAGCAAATCATTTTTCGCCTCAATTTTTTCATATCCTAGCCTCGATACTTTGCTACAATAGACTCATCTTATGGCAGAATCAGGACTAGACGCGGGCGGTATGTTTGCAAACGCATTAGCCGCCTTAAGTAATAAAGAACGAACCGAAATAATGGGTCAAATTACCTGGGGTGACTTAAAGAGATTAGTTGAAATTTCTGTCCACGATGCTCACGAGAGCGGATTAAAGATGATTATCCGAGACGGAAAAAGAGA
>MGHC01000026.1:75990-76211 GCA_001793015.1 Candidatus Woesebacteria bacterium RIFCSPLOWO2_01_FULL_39_10 | reverse complement strand
AATATCTGGCGAAGCAAAACTTGCAATGATTCCGAAAGAGCACGGAGGTCCCAATCTCTCCCTCCAACCCGTATTTTTCCATACTCATCCCGATAGCGTAAGTAAACTATCTCCATTTCCATCCGGCCGTGATTTAGGCAATACGGGATTTGAATGGACGGAGGGCGGATATCTATTTACGGCAGATTCTCATGGCATCACTATTCCCATTGGCGTTTCCG
>MGHC01000026.1:75007-75971 GCA_001793015.1 Candidatus Woesebacteria bacterium RIFCSPLOWO2_01_FULL_39_10 | reverse complement strand
GGTAAAACATTGAATCCTGAAGATCTTCCCAAAGCCATGACGGATAACCCCAATTGACCGACCCCAAACGAGCTATCGCATTTTCTGCACATGAAGGAGATGCAGAATACAGATTCCTTCGGATTGGATGGCAACAATTACAAGAAACAAATATAAGTCTTGAGAATCTCATATATGGAACTGGCATATCAGATTTGATTGCTTCGCTTGGGTTGCATGAAACGGGTCTCTCCAAAAATATTTCCGCTGTACTCATACAATCATTTAATAGTAGGGTGGAATTTAAAAGAACAAAACGTAAAGGCTCAGGGTGAATATACGTGTGGAGATGGGAACGATAATTTCAAGTCAATATGTAATTTGAAAATCGTCCCATTGAGCAGCTCGCTTTCGCTATAGCCTCAGGTAAACACTGCTATAATCACACCATGAAAAAACTCGTCGCTTCAGAAAAAATTTACATTAAACAATCAAAAATTCTTGACGCTGGTCGAGGTGTTTTTGCCAGGTGTGATATTAAAAAAGATGAACTTATTGAAAAATGCCCGGTTGTTGAGGTTCCGAAATATGATGTATCTAATGTAAGAGAAGGCATTCTTGTTACTTATTTTTTCTATTTTGGCAAAAATAAGCAGCGTTTGGCAATCGCATTGGGTTTTGGATCGATTTATAACCATAGTTATAAACCAAACGCGACATACAAGATAAGGCATAAAGAAAAGACTATTGATTTTATTGCTTTAAAGAATATTAAAAAGGATGACGAAATAACAGTTAATTACAATTACGGAAACTCAAAAGATAAGAGCCCTTTATGGTTTGAGTAATTTAACGGCTTAAATAAAAAATTGTATTGTGGAAAAAAAGAGCGCCAATTTAAGAAAATACGGAAAGACTCCTTTTAAAATTGTTGTTGTTCATGGCGGGCCGGGAGCTCCTGGCGAAATGAAACCAGTTGCTAAAA
>MGHC01000026.1:63710-74994 GCA_001793015.1 Candidatus Woesebacteria bacterium RIFCSPLOWO2_01_FULL_39_10 | reverse complement strand
AATGAAACCAGTTGCTAAAAAGTTGGCATCAAATTATGGTGTATTGGAACCGTTTCAGACTGAAAATACAGTTGATGGACAGATAGACGAACTAAAAAAGGTAATAGATGATCACTCAACCCCTCCAGTTATTTTAATCGGGTGGTCTTGGGGTGCTTGGTTAAGTTATCTTTTGGCAGCTCGCCATCCTTCTTTGGTCAAAAAGTTAATATTGGTCGGTAGCGGTCCATTCGAAGCAAGATATGCGAAAACTATTTTGGCCACCAGACTTAAAAGACTTTCAAAGGATGATAGGGAAAAAGTTAAGGTGATTCTAGAAAAGCTTAAGTTGGGTAAGGTTGAACCAGAAATCTTTAAGGATTTTGGATTGTTAATGGATAAGGCCGATACACTAAATCCTTTGCCGAAAGTTGGTGAAGAAATGGAATTTCAACCGGAAATTTATAAAAGTGTTTGGGCTGAAGCATACGAATTGCGAAAGAATGGAAAATTATTAAAAGCAGGTAAAAATATTCTCTGCCCTGTTGTTGCCATACACGGCAATTTCGATCCTCACCCAGCCGACGGAGTTAGTAAACCTCTTTCGCGCGTCCTTAAAAACTTTCGCTTTATTTTACTTAAAGATTGTGGACACACTCCATGGAAAGAAGAAAAAGCAAAGGATAAGTTCTATGAGATTTTGAGAAAAGAGCTTGATTAGGTTTTTTAAAAAGTCTTTCCTAAATATTATCTACTTTTATAAAGTGTTCGAAGTAAGGGGTGAAAGTTTCTTTCTCAACAGCATCCAAATAGCTTTTAAATCCCGGAAAAGTTTTCAACTTTTTTATTTTATCCAAAGTCATCCAGTAATTTTTCCCTTCTTTAGTGTCTTTTAATTTTCCAATTGGTTTTTTGACCAGATACAAAAAGAAAAAATGGTCCAATTTAATTTCGCTTCTTCGTGGACCTCGTATCTTGTGGGCAACACACAAGACAGTTGGTTTACCTGTTAAACCCGTTTCTTCTTCAAGTTCGCGTTGAGCAGTATCAACGGAAAACTCGCCAAAGCGAATTTTCCCGTTTATAAAACCGAAGTATCCGTAAAGAGGCTCTTTAAGCCTTTGCTGAACAAGGTAATGTACTTTTCCATCTATTACCTTTTTTGCAGTAACCGCAACAGTACAAGTTCCTTGTTTTTCCATTACAAGTGCGTCGACGTCGAGCATATGAGCATAAGTTTTCCCAGCTTGGGTAAGAGAATATTTCTTTCCATTTTTCTCGACAACTCCTTCTTCCATCAATCTTTTCAAATGAAATGTAAAGTGATCATTGGTTAGACCAAGTTTATTAAGGGAAGAAAAATTAGTTCCATTGTGGAAAAGGAGCTCTTTTAAAATGCTTGCCTGAACTTGATGTAATTCGTCTTTCATAATAGTTTCAAGGAAACCCTGGATTTTTAATCCAGGGAGGAATTGAACCTAATATATCATCTTCCCTCGGGGGGAACCGTGAACTTTAGTTCACGGAAGATGTTAGTAAGCTATTTGTATCAGTAGATATGCATGATGTCTAGTAAATCCAACTTTACTGAATTTTCTTTCAAATTAGTTTTAGAGTCTATGGTAAATTGTTAAATCTCGGTATCATATCCTTAGTTAACCTTCCAACATACTCTCTTGCTCTCCAATCTAAATCCTCAATTTTCTCTGATAAAGTATCATAAAGCCCAGAACAGTCACGAATTTCTCCACTTACCCACTCCTGAATGGTTGGATTCGTGTCAGAAAAAGACGGATTCTGCATAAGTTCATCTAAGCTAAATCCGCTTGAAGAAAGTACTTCTGATGGAATATAACAGATTCCTCTTGGAAGATCTTCGTGTAAGCTCCCTCCTTCGCAGTTATACCTTCTCCCCAGAATTTGAGACAGTTCTCGAATTTGTGACTCACGGGCAGAAGAACCAAGTGCAATTAACATAATATTGTGAGGTCTACCGAAAGAATTAGCATAAAGATCGCTTAGTTCTTGAGAAGTCGATACTTTTCTTTCGACTCGGCGAAGATATTCGGTTTGCATTGCATCAAGAAATACTGACAAGTCTTCTCCAACGTTATCATCTCTTTTCTGAACCCTTTCCAGTTTTGCAATCACTCTTTTTAGTAAAAACTCTATAGTAAAGCCTTTGACTACATCCTCCCCTCCCGATGTAATAATTTCTTTTTGAGCTTGTACGAGTTCTTCATAACTGGAATAACCCGAAGGTAGAGGTAGGTGACCATCTGCAATATCATCATTCCAACGACCCCATTTATAAGAAGGTAACGCCGCCGGAGAAATTCCCTGGCTAGATGCTGGACCAATATAAAATCTGGTTAACGGGTTGAAATTTGAAAGAGCATTAAGGGTGTTTAACAAAACGGTGTACTTACCCGGGGCACGTCTTTCTAATTCCCAATATTTATTTTCTGTAATTAGATACTCAACGTATTCATCTGGTAAGTGTTGAGCAACCCATTCATGCGTTCGAGGATCATTTGCAAAATTTGATAAAGAGTTTCGTGCAGCTTCCAACATTTAAATATAAAGATTTTGAGAAAAAAGTGCGTTGCTTTTAAGCATTACTGAAACACTAGTGTATTCATAATCTGAGTAAGTAGAGGAAGAGTAAATTGCGCATCCGAAGGGCCTCCTTTAATATAGGCTCCTGCAATGACTGTTTTCTCAGGAAGTTCAAAAATGTATCGGTATTCCCAAGTTCCATTCGGAAATTCCCAAGGTCTTTGGTTTACAAAAACTTTAGCAGTTCTGCCATTGAAAATATCATCCCCATATCTTTCGTAAGTAAACCAATCTTCTTGTCCTTCAATATCGCTTAAGTTTATCCTGTCATTCACGTTTGATGAAACAAGTTTACGAAACTGCGGGCTGTTGTAGTTGTAAATATCCACCTCTCCATCCGGGTATCCCTTTGGCACAACACATAAAAAAATCTCGTTCCTACGGCTCCCAATTCTTCAGCTATTGGGACTGCGAGTATACTATTTTTTCCATTTTCTTCGACCTCAAAGTTGGGGGGTACTGCAAACGATATTCTATGTTCAGTATTTGAATAATATTCCCAACCAACGGGTATTTCTGGTGTTGGGTAAGGTGTAGGTGTTACAGTAATTTCTTCCAGATTTTCATCCGTAGCCGGACCTTGAGGCGGCCTTCGCGTAAAGATATAAATCAAAAAGGCCCCGGATGTTATTACCAAAATAATTATTATAAAGACGTATGTATTTTTCACTCAGCGCAATTATATCTTAAGATAAGATTATTTTTGAAATTTTGACTGCTTTTTGAGAATTCTTACTACTTCTCTAGGTTTAACTGAAGTCTTTTTAAAAACGTTGGAACCTTCCCTCTTGGATCCCAAATTGCAAAAACTATCTCAACTCCTTCTTTTATCTCGGCCGTTCTCATCTCCCACGACTGAGATAGCCTTCGTATATCTCCCTCACGAGCGGATCCCTCTGCAAGAAGAAGGTCTTCTGCTGACATTGGAAAGGCATTAACTCCATAAGCGCATGCAAATAAAATTGCTCTATTTTGATGAAAAGTGTTTGTAATTACCAAGATTTTCTGTAAGTTACTTTCCTTGACTTCATCAGACAACCCCTCCATGTTTGTTGCAGTATTTATGGTATCTTCTTTCTTTTTAACGACCCCTTCTGGCAATTCGTCTCCAGTTAAATTTTTATAGGCGGCGTTTAAATATTTTTCACTTACTGAAACTTCTCCTCCAATTTCAGCTCCGCCGTCCAAAAGAATTATTGTCGGGGCAAGTTTTTTTGAATATGCTAACGCTGCAGCTTCTAATCTCATTTGACCATAGAGATTAGGCATAAGAATCCCATCCTCCGTTGTTAGAGTTCCTGACCCTGGAATTGCTAAAGCGTCAAAGGGATATTCGGTACTCTCTACCTCGGTTTTTGGTAAACAATCTATGCTTCCCCCGCCAAGTGCACGAGCTGCGCGAAAAGTGTTATCTAAATGAAGAAGGGGAGGTCCAAAGAAAAGAGCACCGCTTAAGACAGCTGCTGACCTCAAAAAAGTCCTTCTACTCGCCAAACTATGCTTTCTTTCTTCTCCCATTTGCAAATAATAGATAATTGAAGATCAAAAAACAAATATCCTTAGTTATGCAATTATTGCTTTTCCTTTACAAAAATCCTATCTTAAATGTATGAGGGGGTGATTATAAATGAATGCGAAAATGAAAGAATGTTTTACCCCGCACGTAATGACTCATAGCCTCCTTGGTTTGGGATTGGGGTTAGTGCTGGTCTCAGTTCTACCATCCCTCGGAAATCTGTGGCTAGGTTTAGTTTTGGTTGGTACTGCCTTAGTCTTGGATTTCATGCGAAAGTGAAATCAGATCGAGTGAGGTTACTTGACCAACTAGCTGGGAGATTTGTTTATCTCTTCTAAAATGTATTTGTGAACTTCCGTCCAAACGTTTTCTCCTTCTTTAGGAATTAATATAAACTGGCTATCTAAGCTTTTTGTTGCGACAAAAACATTCTGATCATTTAAACCAATATATGAAAATGAATAGTCTTCCGGACTTCCATATATCTCTAAAAGTTGTTTAATAGTCGTAAGGTCAAGATCGGTACGTATCATTTTACTCAATTGCCCGAAAGTTTCGTCAATTTTTTCTAGAGATTCTCCAGAGATAAATTTTTCCTTTATACCCGTAAGTACTGCCTGTTGACGAAGAGACCTTGCAAAATCTCCTCCGTGCTGGGCTGATGCCCGCGAGCGCACAAACTTCAAGGCTTCATCTCCATTCATTTTGGTACTTCCTTGATCATAGTGAATATGCTCGTAGCGGCATTCAAATTGATGATGAAGTTCAGTATCAGAATAGAGTTCGTGAAGCTTGACAATTTCAGAAGAGCTTTTCCCACAAGTATCGTTTTCTCGCCCTTTTATTGGATAGAAATAATCATCAAAAGTAACCGGCACGTTTACCTCAACCCCACCAAGTGTATCAACTATATTTTTAAAACCTTCAAAATCAACTGCAATAAAATACGTGATTGGCATACCAATAACCTTAGAAACAACTTCTTTCGCCATTGTCCCCCCTCCAGCTTCACCTTTGTACTGAGGTTCCTTTAAGGGATAATTTTTGTCATCAGACCCAATTGCATAAGCTGCATTTACTTTGCGCGACTCCCTCAAGTCAGACCGCATAGGCAGTTCCACCCAAAGGTCCCGCGGCACGCTTATAAAAGTTACTTTTTTTGTTTCAGGATTTATGTGGGCAACCAAGATAACATCTGAAAGATTTCCACCGTCATGCCCTGCTCCTCCGTACCCCAAAACCAAGACTGTAAAAGATTTGGACAAGTCAGAATCTATAAAATCGTTTACCTCGACAGCTGGTTTATTTGCTACAAATACTTTCTGAAAGTGCAAGAAAATGTAACTAGCTACGGCTCCCACAAAAAATGAAAGAATAAAAAGAAGAATAAATGCGATGTACTTAAAGCGTTTCGAAATTTTCGCAAACGATATTGTTAACATATTTCAGTGTACTCCACCCCAAACTTAATCGTAAATGTCCTTAAGCTATTGACTAGAAGAAAAATCTCGTTTTATGATAAGTTATCGTTGATAAATAAGAAAAAGTTAGCTGATGGACGAGGACGTGAAGATAGGTTTGTTTTAAATTCTTAAAAATGTTACAATTCAGGTGTTTGGGATTTTCTTTTGACTTGGCTTAGCTTGGACAACTTTTGTACAAGCAGGCTCTCACGCAAGGCTTTTGGTTAGTCTTCGGACAGGTCTTCAAAGAAGTCTCCACGTTAAGGACAAGGGGTTTATCCCCGAAGCCCATAAACGTTAGGGTAATGAGAGAAGAAGATAAACTTAATAATATAGAACCCGCCTTCGCATTTGGCTTCGGCGGGCGAAGGGGGGTGATAGGTTGTGAATAAAAAGCTATACGTCGGTAATCTTCCTTACACAGTCACTACTGACCTGTTGAGAGATCATTTCTCCAAAGCAGGCGCAGTTACTGATTGTGTTGTTATAACAGAAGGTGAATCTGGTAGATCAAAAGGTTTTGGGTTTGTAGAATTTGAAAAAGAAGAAGATGCTCAAAAGGCAATAGAAATGTTTAATGGTCAAGATCTTGAGGGAAGAAAATTGGTTGTAAACGAAGCAAGACCAAAGGTCGAAAGAGCCCCTGGTGATTTCCAAAGAAATTAACGAAGGTTTAGTACTTCGTTTTGATTAGAAATCCTTTAGATTATTTTCAAAAGGAGTGGTTTGTGTTGGCTTAAAATTAAACTATCTGCTGACACTTAATCCAGTTGTGCCAAAAAAATCAACAAAAAACTTCAACCATTAATAAATACACTAACTTTGTATTCAAAGTTGAAAATCTTGGTGTTTGACGTTTTCTTAACTTCCTTTTACAACTTTTTCTATTACGTCTCGTGGTAACGACGCTGCTGCCATTAGTGCTTCTCGTACTGACTTACCCACTTCATCACTTACTTCATCTGCCGCCTTTACAGCACCCACTGCTGCTTCTCGAGCCGCATCAACTGTACTTGCACCGACCGATCCTGCCGCTTCCACCGCTCCTTCAACGGCTGAGACTGCAACTTGGGCTACATCTCCCCCAACGTCAGCCGCACCGGCCACAGCTCCATGAGCAGCTTTGCTCGCTGCTGCCAATACGTCTCCTCCGACTTCAGAAACTCCTTGAACAGCTGAGCTTACAGTATCCTTAACGGCGTCTGTTAAAGAAGCACCCACTTGGCTTGCTGCTGAAACACTTCCGTGAACAACATCAGAAACTGCATCAAGTCCTGCGGTTGCCATATCGGTAACATCCTTCAAAGCCCCTGTAACCTGATTTTTAACAGCTCCTCGAAGTGCCGAGAGTACATCATCTGTTCCTTTTACTGTCGCGACTAACGCATCGCTTACTTCTTGAGCTAATTTTGATAAAACCATCAAACTCACCCCCTTTCTATAACTTACTACTAGTCTAACAAATAAAGTTATCTTGATTCAACCACTTTTGCAACATTTAAACGCAAGAAAATAACCCCAACGGCAAAAAGAATAAATGGCGCGGTGTCCTTTAAGTTACTGTCAAGAATCAGAAACAATAAAAATAAGATTAAAAACAACGCAAACAAAATCTTTTTTCCTTTTACAGATTTCTCGGTCATTTTTTGTAAAATTACAAACATAGGAATTAGGAGCAAGACCAAATCGTGTATCCAAGTGTGAATAGAGAATATTAGAGTAAAGATAATTGCACTTGAATAAAGTAGGCCAAGATTTTTCTTTCGTACATAGCGAGCAAAAATAAAAAGCATAAAAAAATATGCCATAGCATTTAATATAAATGGGAGATAACTTGGCAGATTAAAGTTTGTTCCTATATTTTGTAAAAATGAGCTAAATCCAACATAGCTTTTTATATGGCTTCCGTATGTCGGGCTCTCTGTTGCCATCAGAAACTTAGGATACCTCCATAAAAACTCCACACCACTTATTAGAACTGTTAATAAGAGCAGCATTAAGCCCCCCAAGAATAATCCTTTTAAATATTTTCCTTTTAAGTTTGTTAGAAGAAATAAAAAAGGAAGAAAAATTACATACTGAGGTTTTAATAAAAGCAAAGAAGACACTATTCCAAGTTGAAAGGGTTTATTTGTTTCTAGGAAAATATACATATAAGCAAAAAGTACAAGGAGGAGTATCGAAATTTGGCCGGTGATAATAGTCGAAATTACAGGCCAAAAAGTAAGGGCAACCCAGTATATATATTGATTTGGTTTTCTAAAAATACTTTTCCCAAAAAGTTGCACTGCGAAAACTAGGATCGCCAAATTAGCGATTGCAAATAGTCTATAAGCCCAAATTTCTGGAAGAAAGGCAAAAGGCATGAATAAAAGAGCTATGGGCGAAGGGTTTCTAAAAGGCAAAACTTTTCTTCCAAGTAAATCCAATTCCTCTTTTTGGTACTTTGCTTGTGTGGAAATATCGTAAAGATTTTTTCTGTCTTCCCCTAACAAAATTTCTGCTCCCGTTCGGTAACTGACAAAATCTGACCCAGCAATAAGTGTCGGGTTCATTAGAAAAAAACAAAAACTGAAAATACTTGCGATAAGAACGATTACAAAAACCAAATTTAAGAGGTGAAAGTCAAAGAAAAATAATCTATTTTGAGCATTCTTACTCACTCTACACACGATTATACTTTGTTAATATATTCGGTGTTACTCGAGGTAGTCCTGAAGTTTTCCCGCTGAGCGGGACTGCGCTAAGTAAAACTTAGCTTGTTTGCTTCACTCAAGGTAATCCTGCAACTTCTTTCTTCTACTGGGATGTTTCAGTTTACGAAGTGCTTTTGCTTCAATTTGTCGAATGCGCTCTCTTGTTACTCCGAATACTTTTCCGACTTCCTCCAAAGTCATTTGTTTATTTCCTTCAAGACCAAATCGAAGCTTCAAAACCTTTGCTTCCCTATCGGAAAGTGTTGCTAAGACTTCATCCAAGTGATCTTTCAAAAGTTGTTTTGAGGCAGCGTCTACTGGCGAGAGTTGGCTTTCATCGGGAATGAAATCTCCCAAAAAACTTTCTTGGTCTTCTCCAACCGGAGCTTCCAAAGAAGTCACCTCTTGTGCAATTTTAAAAATCTCGCGAACACGATCTGCATCGATTTCTGCTTGTTCTGCGATTTCTTCGGCCGTTGGCTCACGCCCAAGTTCCTGCATCAAACGTCGACTTATTCTGTAAAGCTTATTAATCGTCTCAACCATGTGTACCGGAATTCGGATCGTACGTGCTTGGTCAGCAATAGCTCGAGTTATTGCCTGTCTTATCCACCAGGTAGCATATGTAGAAAATTTGAAACCTTTTCTCCAATCGTATTTTTCAACTGCTCGAATAAGACCCTGATTTCCTTCTTGTATAAGATCGAGTAATGACAATCCTCGCCCAATGTATTTTTTTGCAATAGACACAACCAATCTTAAATTTGATTGAATAAGCTTATCTTTACCTGCCTTATCTTTTTTCTCAAATCGTTTTGCAAGCTCGACCTCTTCCTCAGCTATCAGAAGCGGTACTTTCCCGATTTCCCTTAAGTACTGTCTAACCGGATCTGTCGATTCAGCGCCCCCCAGCTTTGATAAGATCTCGATCTCTCTATCTAATTTCTCTTTAGCCTTCTCGTCGCTTTCAAGTTCTTCCGCTTCAACAGACTCAAATACGTCAATCCCTTCAGCAAGTAACTTATCGTAAAGCTCATCCAATTCCGAAAGATATTCCTCTGCATTAGGGAAGACATCTAAAATATCATCCTGGGTTAAAAACCCCTGATCTCTTCCTTTTTTGATTAGTCCTATAACGTCTTTTTTTGCCATAAAACTCCTAATCGGATTACTTATTAAGAATTATACCCTTAAAATTTTCTTCCTCAAGTTCAGAAAGTCTTTTGGTTAACTCGCCAAACTCTTGCTGAGCTTTTTTGAGTTTCTCTTTTTCACCTGAAATTTCATACTTTTTAATAAATGACCCAATCTCATTAAGGTTCTTTTTTGCAGAAAGCATCTTAATCTCTCGTATAATTAGATCCAGTTCATTTTGTAGACGCTCGGGAGCTGCCTCTTCAAACCCAGTATCTTTAAGTGCAATATCTATAAAAGCATCAACTAGTTCTTTAGGTAAGTTTGATACAAAAAGTTTAAGGTCAAAGGTTTTATGATTTTCAGAGTAAGTTTTAAATTCTGTTATGATCCTTTTTACAAGTGGATTTATAAAAAGTTTTTGAACTTTCCGAGTCAAGAGAACAGATGGGTCATAGTGAAAAGCCACCGCTAATAACCTTTCTTCTAAAAGTTCATATCTTTCTTTTACCTTTGGTTTAACAAAAGATTCTGTAATAAGTTTAGGTCCCTTTCCTACAAACGTCTTCCCAATCTGCTCTTTAACAGCTTCAATCGGAACCTCAAGTCGTTTTGCAACAATATTTATGTAGTGGGCTTGAACTATCTTATCTTGTATTGCAGATATTACTGGTACAAGCTCCCGACTTATTTTGGCTTTACTTTGACCCGAGACACCTTTATAACGCTCCACCACCGAGTCAATGATAAAATCCCATACTCCTTGGGCATTTGCAAAAGAATTTCTTAAGGCACCCGGATCCTTTCTGGCTGCTTCGTCCGGGTCTTTGAAATCATGCATTCTTGCAACACGAACTTCAAGTCCGCTCGCTTCAGCCATTTCTATTCCTCTGCGCGCTGCAGCGTCCCCTGCAAAATCAGCATCCATTGCTAAAATTAATGTATCTGTAAAACGAGCTAAAAGTCTCACTTGCTCCTCCGTCAAAGAAGATCCTTTAACAGCAACAATATTTTTTATTCCCACCTGCCAAGAAGAAATTGCGTCAAGTTCGCCCTCAACTACAATCGCGCACTTTTCTTTTTTAATTTCACCTTTGGTGAGATTAAGTCCAAAAAGTATTTTTGACTTATGATAAATATCAGTTTCCGGAGTATTAATATATTTTGCAAGCGTAACTGGAGCCTTTCCCGGAATTATTCTTCCCGCAAAGCCTACAATATTTCCTTTATGATCAAATAAAGGAAAAATAATTCTTCCCCGAAAACGATCAAAGGTTCTACCGTCTCTTGTATACACCAGTCCCACTCGCTCAAGATCCCGCACTGGTATTTTTTTCTTTTCAACCAAAAACTTCTTGAAAGCAAAAGGAGCATCAGGAGAATATCCAATTTGAAAAGCTTGAATAGTTTCTAAAGTCAAACCTCTTTCGGTTTTTATGTAGTTAAGTGCATCTTTACCCTTGGGGTGATTTAATAAAACCCAGTGATAAAACTTTGCAGCAAGTTGATTTATTGAGTATTCCTTTTCTTTGTCGCTTTTCTCACCAACTCTAGTCTTTAACTTTATGCCTGCTTTTTGGGCAAGAAATTGCAAGCTTTCGTAAAAGTCCATCCCCTCGTATTGCTGTAGAAATGTATAAACATCACCACTGGTTCCGCAGCCAAAACACTTAAAAATTTGCATTTCTGGAGAAACTACAAAAGATGGGGTTTTTTCTGAATGAAATGGGCAGAGTCCTTTAAAATTTCTTCCAGCTTTTTTGAGTTCTACGTGCTCCCCGATAATAGATACAATATCGATTTTCGCTTTTATTTCATCAACCTCGTCTGTCATCTCACCTGATTATATCTCAAAGGTACAAACCAAACTTTCTGAA
>MGHC01000026.1:13828-63694 GCA_001793015.1 Candidatus Woesebacteria bacterium RIFCSPLOWO2_01_FULL_39_10 | reverse complement strand
CCGTTACTTTCCAGGTCGGTCAAAAAATCATAGTCATCCTTCTCCAATCCAAAAACGACAAGGTAGTCTTCCAAATCACTAAATAGTTTATCAATCGGGGTTTCTTTTTTCGCCTTACTCCATAAAACCGTTGACACTTCGTACTTTTTAAAAACTTCTTTGTAATCTATTTCTCCTTTTTGTATACCAGTGTAGGTATCAAATGCTGACGCCAACTCTGCTTCGTCACCGGGTTTCCATCGCCAACTAGGCATCCTTCCGTCAATAAATACTTTTTTTTCTGGAAGTTTCCAGACTAGATATCCTCCCCAACCGTACTCTGAAAAAATCTCGCCTTCCGGAATATTTCTTGTTAGGAAAGTAACAGCCTTTTTCGGATAAAAATCTCCGAATCCCAATAAATAGGCTTCGTGGAGTGCCAAACCAGATTGAGTAAAAAAAACAATTAAACAAAACACCCAAGCAATAGAATTCATTTTACGAAACCGCTCCACCCCACCTTTATACTTTTTTGCCTCAAGCCATACGAAATAGACACCCCTAACTGTAATTGGATATGCGACAAGCGCCCACAAAGGAAGGTGTCTTCTTGAAGCCATTGCTTGAAGTAAAAACACAAAATAAAGTACTTTTTCTTCCAGAGTTATTTTTTTTCTATATCTTAAAGTTAGAGCCAAAGAAATTCCCATCAAGACAACCATCGCGACATCAAGCATGATGAGTGCAGGCATCCACTCAACGATTGTCCAGCGGAGTGAAGAATCAGATATCGAAGACCACACTTCTCTCCAAACACCTGCTCCATAAGGATTAATTAAGGTAATCAGTATCGACGAAAAGAAAATTATTAAGCCACCTCTATCAATTTTCCTTTCTCGAATTGCTTTTACAATCACGAACAGAAAAAACGTTGCTAAACCAGATGCAAAACTTCCATGAAGATTCACCCAGAAAAGAAAGAATAATGGCAAAAAGTTACGCAGTCGTTTAAACCTTTCAGGCTCGAAAAGAATAAAAAGAAGAACTCCGTGCATTAACCAACTAAGAACCTGTGCACGAACGCCAAAAAAAGTAAATAAAATTGAGACAAAAAGAAAAAATGGAAAAACGATAAAATACTTGGGAGTGGTCAACTTTTTTACGGTATCAAGTTTTAATCTTTTGTTTGTAATCCATAAAGCTAAAACTGCAAAAAGTGAGTAGACTAAAGCAAGTCCCGCGTACCCAGACAGAGAATGCGCTATGTACATGAGCAAAGACTGGCTCCATGCATGATCAACCCAGGGAAAACTGGGCATTGTGTATGTAAAAGGGTCTGTCTCTGGTATTCCTTGAGTCAAAACTAATTCGCCGGTTTTTAATCTCCAGCCAAAATCAGGATCAAGAAAAAGATTTCCTTTTAACCAAAAGGCTGCAAATAAAATAACAAAGCAAAGTAATAGTCTACTGGTTTGTGAGATTCTTACCATATTTTGGTTAGACAGAATTTATTTTGGGTAATTTATTGTAAAGAAAATACAAACCCAATCCAAAAATTATAAGTAAAAGATAATTGGGAGACACTTTTAAAGATAATATCGGTAATACGAAAAGTACTGCTAGGATAAAGAAAGTTTTCAACAAGATTCTCTTCCTGGCGAGGCTTTGAGACAGCGAACTAGAAATAACAAAAAGTGGCAATAAAAGGAACGTTAAATCGTGTAAAAGAACATGGATTGACAAAGGAATTGATAAGAGGACGAAAGAAATAAATGAGTTATTAAAACCAACTTCTTTCTGTTTTTTATTAAAAAGTATGAGTGTAAATATATAAAAAGCTCCTGTTAATAATGCACTTAATTTCTGCCAAACCCCTAAGTTTTGAAATAGCGCATAAAACGTAAAAAGCTCATTCGTGCGACTTCCATACTCTGGTCCTTCTGTTTCTAAAAGATGTTTTGGGTAACTAAGCCAGAAATTAAATCCGGAAACCGCAGAACTTAACAAAAATAATCCAACTAACCCCGTCACAAAACCTAACAGAAATTTTTTCCTTTGGCTACATAAAATAAAAAGGTAGGGAAAAAAGATTATAAATTGAGTTTTCAAAAGCATTAGACTTACTAACAGTCCCGCTAGCAAATACTTCTTTTTCCTGAAGGTTATGTATATTCCAAATAAAATTGCAGTCAAAATAATGGAAACCTGTCCGTTTTTCAAAGTTTCAAGGATGGGGACGAACGTAAAACTGATCACCAGCAAATAAAGTGTCTGTACATTCTTTTTGGATATGTATTTAATAAAAAGATAAATAATCAAAAAAATTAGCAAAATGTTTATTAACCCAAATATTCGAAAAGACGTTATGGCTGGAAAAAAAGTAAAAGGTAGAAAAATTAAGCTAACAAAAGGAAGGCTTCTAAAAGTTAAAATACTTATCGGTGAGTTTGGTCCCAAAACCATTCTCTGTGCCTCATAATTTACCTCGATATTATAAATAAGATCACCCATTCCATCCCTTACTAAGCGTGCAGCAGCCAAGTAGTGGATGTAATCGCTTCCAACTAAAAGAAAAGAGGCTGACTCAGAAAAAAACCTACTAAAAAGAATTATCACTACTTGTAAGACAATCAAACTTAACCAAAAAACAGGATTTGTAAAGAATCGAAAAGGGTTAAAAGAAGATTCTTTCCTCAGTTCTAAATTTCTTTTGGTCATATTTTTGAATAGCAATAACCATTATTTGTACCAAAAACTTAAATTCCTTTTTAGCAATTTCTCCAATTTATGAATATCGCTTACGTATTTTTTCCGCAATTGTTGTTTTACATCCCCACCCACTTCAGGATATTTCTTAAGTTTAAGTGTATTTAGATCTCTTATATACATAGCGAATCTTCTCACTCCCAACGTATCAAACGCTTTTAGCAAAAAGTCCAATCTTTTCTTTCTAAGAAAGTAGTCTGTCTGCATCATAAAATAGTTAAATAAGGGTAACCGAGCTTCTCCTGCAGTATTTGATCTCATATAAAGATGTTTTGGTCTGAAGTTAATCTTTTTTACTCCTAAGAATTTATAAGTTTTTCTAACTATCGCGAGGGGATTTTTCTTTATATCTTCGTATATCAAAGTCAAAATATTTTCAGGTTTGAATAGTTTGTAATATCTTTTCAGGTGGGTGAAATAATAACCCTTTTTGATGTAGTTATCCTGCTGTGAAATCGCTTCTTCAAAACTTACATCTTTAATAAGTCCAATACGTTTATCGTGTATGAACTGAGAAAAAGCCCTACTTACAGGTTCTCTAAAAATAACGATTATTTTTGTGTCTGGAAAATCTTTGGCAATTCGTTTTGCCGCCTTTTCGTCATAAAGATAGGTCGGACTAAATTCTCCTTTCAGCACATTGCCCGAACCGTCAAACTGGTGTTTGTACCACGAAAGTCCCTTGGAGTATCGATAATTTTTCACTTTAAGATAATGAGGGTCGTATTCGTTAAAGAAAAAAATCTCCTTTTGATTTGGTACATAAATTTCAGGGTGATCATTTAAACACTCAGCCAGCCAGGTAGTTCCGGCCTTTTCAGCACCTATTCCAACAAAATCAAGATTGAAATTTTTTCTTTTCACAATGAATGAATCCTACAGCCCATTTCAAAACCCTTTTTGAACTGGGATGCCATAAGCTCCCGAAGGGCTTTTCAAACCCGACCAAGTCTTGACTTGGGAGGTTTTGAAATAGCTTCTATCTAAGAATAATGTAGGTTGAAAGGGCATAAAGTGTCATTCCATGAATGAGAGCGATCAGTGAATTATTTTTGGTTATCCCAACGTATATAACATAGATAGTAATCAAAGTTGTAAAGTACCATGGAAAAAATCTTGAAATAAAAAATATATAAAAAAGCGAGGCAGAGATAGCAAGATACCAAAGCAATCTATTTTCTTGAACTATATTTCTGTCAAAAACCGACTTTACTACAATTATTGTATAGGAAATATAAAAAAATGACTTACTAATAACTTTGCTTAAAACGCTAGGGTTCGGCACTCGCAGCATTGCAAGGAAAAAAAAGAGTGTTAGAATCCCTACCGTTGTCACATAACCCTCCATTTGTACTACTTCGAATAAACGAGAAAATATCCTCCACCCATCCCAAAACGGTATGAACGGCATAATAAGTAAGACTACGCTACCGAAAAAGGCAATAATCAAAAATATAAACTTACTTTTGTTCGGAAGTTTTCTTATTATGTGGATAAAAATAAAGGGAATAAAAATAACTGTAAAAAGTTTAACTAGAACTGAAGTGAAAAAGAATAACCAGGAAGATGTGTACGTAAATATATTTCTCTTTTTTGAAAACAAAAACAGTACACCCACTAGAAAAAAGGAGATCATAAGAACATCGTTATGGGCGTTCAGTGCAAACTCTAAAGTAATGAGTGGATTCCAGGAATAAAGAAGTACAGCTTTTTTGTCATTTGTAATCTTTTTTATTAAGAAAATGTTAGCAATATTCATAATTACAAAAAATAATTTGAAAATGTAAATATTTAAAAAAAGATTATTTTGGGCAATCAAAGTTATAAGGCTCCCGAAAAAAATAAATAAAGGTCCGTATATTGCTGTATATGTCGACCAGCGTGTAACAAGCTGTTGATAAAGAACGTCTTCGGAAAAAGAATTATAAGGAACTGTATAAGGGTTGGCATGATATTCCGAGTAAACTCTTGAACGAGAAATATATGTATACAAATCAGAAGACATAACTGGTCGGATTGGCAAAAGTGTAAGGTTAAAAAGGAGTGAAAAAAGAACGATATGCTTGAATTTTACTTTCTGAAAATCGATGACTCGGGTTACCTTAATATAAATAAAGGTCAAAGTAAGAAAAACCACAAATAAGATTACGAATATGCGGTCGCTCGTCACCTCACGGAAGTTGTCACCTAAAAGTCCTTTTAAAGGTTCGACAAGAAAAAATAATAAATAAATAATTTCTGTAATTACCCCGTAAAAAGTGAGAGATCCTACCTTCACTTTTCTAACGAGTAAATTGATTCTATTTATCACCTTGACAGTATCACACAAAGGGAAAGAATAAGTAAATACTACGAGCGATCGAATCAAATTTGAAGTAGAAGATCCACTTAAAAGAAAGTTTTAATTTTACTCTATACGGGGCGGTGTGCGTTCGAAAAAATTCGAACAGATTTCGCCCAAAATTTGTAGGGCGGGCGGAATTCCCCCCACACCCCCCTTCCGCCCGCCGCACCTGTCCGCCTCTGGCGGAGAAGCGACCCTTTCGGATTGGACGAGTTCAAGTTTTTCGTTCCGCTTTTAGCGGAACTTCGAGCTTCGCTCGGTTTGGCGGCAAATTCTAAATTATTCCTTGACACTCACTATTAGGGCCGCTCCATAAGATACTTCCATCTTGTAGACTAACGTACATTTTCTTTCGATTTTCTGTTGTTTCCAAATTACAATAACTTATTTCTGCAACAATCTCATCGTTGTACATAATCAACTCAATACCATCGTCCAGGTTTTCCTGTCTTGCAATTTCTTTCAACTCTTCAAACGAAACTTTAAAATTACAATTATTTTTATCTTTCTCGCAGCTCGGCAAAATTACTGAAACACCATTATTTGCTATCGCTACCTGATTATTACTAAAGTTGTAAAAGAAAAGATATTCAGTATCACCATATTTTTCTGCTGGAATAAATTTATATCTGATATAACATCCCCCTACTTGGTTGTCATCTTTACATTCTTCAGATTTATCAAAGTCGAATACATAATTTTTATTAAATTCAGTTTTCCCAACTAAACTAATAACGTATTCGTCTGCTATCTCCTTGACTGCTGGGTCAACTTTACCCGTCGATTTTTGAAAACCTAAAATACCAAGCACGGCTAATGCGGCAGCGATAATAAGCAAAATGATTATTAAAAGATTTTTAGGCATTATTATTAAATAAAGGTTCAATTTTTTTCAAAACTGGCGGTGAGGGTGGGATTCGAACCAAACCTCACTCGGTTTCTTCCCTACGTTTCAATACATTTCTTAAAAGATCTTTATCAAACGGTCTTACGGCTCTTCTACCAAAAAGGCATACTAAGAAAAGATATTCTTCTCCAGATTCCTTGTAAACATATAGCCAATCGTATGCGTTCTCTTGTGCTTTTTTAACGACATATCCAGAGGAATTTGAATGGACACGTCTCAAATCGACATCTTTTTTACTGGTATACTTTACCTGCACTCTTTTGAGACCCTCAGCTGAATCAATAACCAAATCATAATGGGCTGATTCAGTTAAGGGTATAGAAACGTCATAACCTAATTTTGTAAACGATGATATTGCCTGTGATACTGCAACATCTCCCTTCCTTTGCGTTAGCCTCATAACTTATGATATTGGTATGCCATACCGTCTGTCAATATCAAAAAATGCGGAGACGAGAGGATTCGAACCTCTGGTAACCTTTGCAGGCTACACCGATTTTCAAGATCGGCCCGTTCGACCACTCCGGCACGTCTCCGCGGCGGAGAGGGAGGGATTCGAACCCTCGGTGACCTTGCGATCACATACGATTTCCAATCGTACCGATTAAACCGCTCTCGCACCTCTCCTCGTATGGACTCTGAATTGCATTTTCTGTTTCTTTGCCAAACTTTCTTTTAAAGAAAGTTTGAGTATGAATTATATCAAATTTTCCTGAACTCCTGAATCTAAAATATTTTTAGCTTTATCCAATATTTTTTTCTCACTTGAATGTTTTAGCTTGTTCCTGGCTTCTTCATAAGGAAGCCAAGCTATTTCCGATGTTTCAAAACCAAAACCTTCCGGAAGGTCGGAAATATATTCCATTAAAAAGTAAGTTATAAATTTAAGTATACGATCACCTTCGTATGTTATAAAAAATCTTTCTGTTTGTATTTTTTTAACTATTTTTGCTTCTACTCCCCCCTCTTCTCTTACCTCGCGTTTGGCGGCTTCTCGAATTTCTTCTTCTGTTGCTTTCTTCTCACCAGTTGTTTTTGGGCCAGGGTTTTTACCTTGGTCTTCGTCATCTAACCACCCTTTTGGTAACCTCCAAAAAGTTGTAGGGAAAATTTCACTCGGTGAAGATTTTGTTATAAGCCACAAGGGTTCATCCTTGCCCTTTGAATTTTCCCTTTTGTAGACAACTCCTCCAGCAGTAAATTGCCGTTTCATTTCAGGAAGTCTTTTTCTTCTGACGCTCTTTTCTCCACTTCTCCAAAGTCTCTTTTGCAGCCTTCAACATTGATCGTTCTCTTTTGGAAGAAAGCTGTTTCAACGCCTGTTTATACTCAAACCATTTATATTTTTCAAAACCAATTGCTTCGCCTGCCATTGATTTTGCAACCATTAAATAATAAATATGTCTTTGGGGAAATGTCCTGCCATTGATTGTTGTAACTCCCCCTGCTCGTCCGGCTTCTTCCAAAACTCTCGTTGTCATTCCGCCTTTTTCTCCCATCATTCTCAGAGCTGCCCTAACCGACGACTCTCCTTTTCTTACCAATACCTTTGGAATTTCCCATTCCTCAAGGTCAGGTAGTTTGATCAAAAACCAACGGTTTTGACCCTTTACTTCCCGAAAAGTGCAGGCTCCTGATATTAATACTAAATTTTTATTAAACATACTTTATTCCAACAAGCGGTGGGAGAGGGATTTGAACCCCCGTGAGACTAATGCCTCGCATGGTTTTCGAAACCAGCCTGTTAGACCGCTCCAGCATCCCACCCGCTAGTGCCCCCGACCAGAATCGAACTGGTATTTCCGGTTCCGCAAACCGACGCTCTATCCGTTGAGCTACAGGGGCGGTTTTAAAAGAAAAAGTGCGTTCCGCCTTAACCTAAAGGAACACACTACCCAGCTATTTTACCAGAAATGTCGCCAAAAATCTGCGGTGGAATGATAAATTAACCCTTCGGAAGAAACCGAGAAAACCAGCTTGCAGTGCGATCTATGTTGGAGGGTTGTGCTTCTTCTTCCTTCATATAGGAAGTTAAAATATCCCGGATTTTATCTTTGTCTTTTGAATGTACTACCAATTCCAATCTACCAGGAACAACGTTCATATCAAAAACCAAAAGATCGCTGTCCAACCTTTTCGTAAACCAAAACCGAGTAAGAACTTGCCAATCTGTAAGTTTTTCAGAAATCTTAATTCCTTTATTTGTGACCGTATAGATTGTCTCCTCAGGTTCAACTGTCGATAAAACGTAAAAAAGAAAAATTAGAGAAATGATAAGAATTACCGGCATAACTCCTTCTGCCAAAAATAGTATCAGTCCAAATATAGACGCTATTGCGACAATTGTGATCCAAAATTGTCTATCTCTTCTTTTGAAGGGGCGTTCGGGTGCTCGCCAAGAAAAAACATCCTTCTCAGGTACTTCTTTTTTTTCAGTTGAATTTTCTGGTGAATCAGCCTCTTTTGTTTGTACTTCCACCATTACAAATTCATTATACATTACTCCAAACTTCTCTACCAAGAGAACCTTTGGTATAATTGAAATCTAACTCAATAAATTTGGAGGGTGACTCAGACGGTCACGAGACAAGTTTGCTAAACTTGCTGGATGAAAGTCCAGAGTGGGTTCGACTCCCACACCCTCCGCCTTCGCTTCGCCGAAGTCCTGCTGAGCAGGACGTAGGCGAGATTCGGCTTAGCTACGGCGAGACGAAATTGGTGAAAAATATAAAAATGACTAACTTCAAAGTTTCTTGAAGTACGGCACAACATAGTAAACCAAACCGTTTAACGAGCAATAGTCAGGCCCCAAACTTTTCCGGTGCCATTTCCCTGCCTGCGAAGGTAGGTTTTTAATACTTTACAAGCTTCTTTGAGAGTTGAACCTGTTGTATAGACATCGTCAAACAGAACAATTGACCTTTGACTTTTGACAATTGACTGAGAATGTTTACTTAGTGCGAAAACCCCCCTTATATTTTTCTGGCGCTCCTCGCTTCTCAATTCCGTTTGAGGTCTGGTATGTTTTTTTCTCACCAATAAATCTGGCAAAAACTCCCACCCTACCTTCTGAGAAATATATTTTCCAAAAAATGCCGCCTGATTAAATCCTCTTACATTTTCTTTATACCAATAAAGAGGGATCGGCACAAAAACTGCGTCTTTGGGTAAAAAAGGCAAGTAGTCTTTAATTTTGGTTGCAGCATACTTTCTAAGCTCATCTCCCACCTCTCGAGCGTACTTATATTTTAAGGCAATAATTGCTCGCCTTATCACACCCTGATACGGCCATAGAGTTAATAAACCATCCAAACCTTGTGCCTTTTTACATTTAAAATGGGTGAATCCGTCAACAGATGGTTTCTCACAAAGTGGACACAATGGTGTCGGTTGCGGAAGCTTTTGAATACATGAGCCGCAAATATATACACCGCTTTTTTTACAACCAAGGCAATTTCGTGGAAAAACAAGATCAATTATTCCCATTTTGGGGTACAATAAGAGTATATGCAGGTTATAAACAGGAAGGCAAAGTTTAACTATCAACTTATAGAAAAGTTCGAGGCTGGCATGGTCCTTTCCGGAAGCGAGGTTAAATCTATAAAAGAAGGTCATATCGATATTTCGAATGCATTTGCAAAAATCATAAACGGTGAACTTTTCCTAATTAACGCAAATATGCCCATTGCGAACGGACTAAACCATGATCCATCACGAATGCGAAAGCTTTTGATGCACAAAAACGAAATCATCTCGATTGAAGGAAAAATTAAGCAAAAGAAATTGACTCTCGTACCCACAAAAGTGTATACTAGAGGACCTCTGATTAAGGCTGAAGTAGCACTAGCCAAGACAAAAAGAAAGTTCGAGAAGAAGGAATTAATTAAAAAACGCGACATAAAGCGTGACATAGAACGCGAACTTAGAGGTAAAAGTTTAGATTGAAAAACATGGGGACGACCGGTTTCGACGGGAAGTACTTTTACAAACTGCAAGCCGAGTTTGATTTACACTCGTTAATCAGAAATCAAAAAAAATAATTGCTGATAACCGCGATTTAGATTTCGACTACGCTTATTTAAGCTAAGTTGAATGTCTACCGTACCCGTTTCTCAACCGATACGGATAGGCATAAACCTGTTGAGATGCAGCTTAATCTTTTGATTTAGAGATTTAGTCTAAGAAATATAAATCTTACTTTGATTCATCCTGCTAATTGGTAAGGACCAAAGGAAATTATAAAATTAGCTACGCTTGTAGGCGTTTGTTACTGGGCTTTTCGGACGAGGGTTCGACTCCCTCCGTCTCCACACTCCGCTCTTTACTATATGTAAAGAGCTTCGCGTGGCACGGCCACCTTTCGGTAACACTCAATCGCTATTTATTTGTCTAGGAGTGTGTGCCGCGAAGCTTTAGCGAAGTGGTACACCAAATGTACTATACCTATCTACTTGAACTAAAAAATGGAAAGTTTTATGTAGGCTTTTCCTCAGATTTGAGAAATAGACTAAGGTCGCATAAAGAAAATAGAATTCTCGCAACTAAAAATACTTCTCCTAAACTTGTTTGCTATATAGCTTTTAAGAATAAAAAGAAAGCAACTGATTTTGAAAAATATCTTAAGTCCAGTTCCGGGTTTGCCTTCAGAAACAAGCATTTAGTCTAAGTGTTTCAGGTCAATCGAGAAAAGTTTATCGGAAGTTAAAAGAATTATTTTCCTCTCCTCTTCAGAAACAACCAGTCCTCTAGAATTTCCGATTTCGTCAGATACATATTGGGCTTTGTACTCTCCGTCTTTAACAACAACAACTATCCTTTTACTATCCCTGTCTAGGAAATATATGTATTTAAGGGATTCATTCGTGTAAAAAGAAGTAATTTCGGTAAGTTCCGGAAATATGCCTGATAAGTGAAACTGCTGAGGATTTCCTAAGGTAAACTTTAAGACATCATTCTCTTTCGTAAGTACCCAAACGGACCCGTCTATAATTACTGAAATTGCCTCCGATAGATCGGCAGAGGTCCCTGGAGCGAGCCATTCATTTTTCCCACCGAAACCATCTTCCGTACCCGAATACCGATAGATCATTGATGCGTTTGGATCAAGAATATAAAAGTTACCAGCGTAGACGTATGGCAAAACCATACCCAACCAATCATTTTCAATTACGCTATTTTTCCCTCCGCTATCAACTTCAAATATTCCTTCATTATTGAGAGTAAAAACTCTATCTGAATAGACGGCAAAAGCATAAACTTCGCTTATTATGTGGGGCCCTGTTACTACCTCGCTTCTCTTCGAATCTATAGTTGCGCGAATAATTCTTTTTCCTTCTTTATCCAAAACGTACGCATTTAAACCAGATAAGGCAATTGCATCTGCCTTAAAACCTTCTGAAAGAAGCGACAGATCCACAAAAACTTTTGCTTCCTCTCTGTATTCACCTAAAATTTCTCTCTCTCGTTCTTCAATTTTTTTCTTTAACTCCTGAAGTTCTTGCTGCTCAACTCCGTCGCTGGTTAGACCCAATACAGACTCACGCGCCTCAAGTAAAAGTTCCCTGGCCCTTGAAGGATTCAAACTATGCAATTCCTCGGCTTCTTCTAGATTATGCGAAGCGGCAGTAAATTTCTCTTTATAGAAAGATTCCTTCTCCTGTTCCTGTTTCTGCCTTATTCCAAAAAAAATACTCACCCCTAAAAGAATAATCAGTAGTACTCCAACACTCGCTGATACCCTTTTTTGCGACGAGGTAAGTGTGTTAAATCCTTCAGCCTTACTCACATACAAACTTTTTTCTCGTAGATTTTTTAAGGCTTTCGCAAAAATATTTTGTCTAGAAGTATAGGGTTTAGGTTGGGTTGTATAATCTACATCCGTAATTTTCTTTACACTATCATAACTTTCTATACCTTCACGATTATTCTCTTCCGCGTTGATATCAGGTAGACTTTCGAGTTTTACTTCTTCCAACCGTAAAAAAAAGGCACCAATATTTCCTGAAGCGTCATGCGAATGAATAGTCGGAGCCAATGCTTCCACGGCTAAGTTTGGATCTTTACCTAAAATCGCACCTTTGATGATTCCCGAAGAAAAAGTTTGGAAAAACGAGTTTGTACCAATAATAAGAACGTCTTTATCTTTTGCAAAACCGGAGGCAGTAACTACTTCACCCTTAGCACTTTTTATTATTTGTACGAGAGCTCCATCGCGCAAAAGTGCAATTTGTGCTCCGCCCCCGGAAGATAAATACACCATGTTTTTCGTGAGCGCAACACTCGCAATTTCTACGTCCTCCCAAGAGGAAAATTCAGTAATCACCTTTTGAGTTGCACTGCGAAGCGCATCTAACACCTTCTCGCCTGTTGAGCCAAAATACTCTTCATGAAGGCGCGACAACACCTCGCGCCCCGCAAGGACGTTATCGATTCCCTCACCTTTACGGGACGTTGAAATAACTGAAAAAAAATGTCCACGATTTACTAGTTTAACCTCATCCTCAGGACTAAATTCGTACGCCTGAGCCCAACCAGCTTTATCTGGATTACCTGTAAGTTTTGCCGAAACGGTTGTAAAAGACATGTCGTTGACTACCTTTTGAGGCTACCTCCTAAGTTATAGAATAAAAAGGGATAATACAAAAACTGTGACAGAAAAGATAAGGTGGATTAGTGCAATACCTTTTAAAGGCTTTTCTAAACCAACCTGTAAAGTTTCTATCATCACCCGAACTTGTCGTATAACAACTGCCGCAAAAAGGACATAAAGAACCAAAAATAGCCAAATAGCGACTTTCACTACAAAAAGAAGCGGTGTTCCCAAACTTCCGAATATTTCCATTTAACGAACTCTCCCTTCTAGCTTTTCTTGTTCTTCCTCAATTCGAAGTTCCCTAAGTACACGCGCAACTTTGTCAGGATTAGGAACAGCCTCAAATTCAATTTTTGGAACCTGGGCTGCTGTTTGAATTACCACATTACCGAAGTGTAAATAAGTTCTTAAAGCTCCCCCAACTTCAACTGTTACATCCTGAATTTGATCAAGGTTTGCATCAGTTATTTCCCGGTAAAGAAGATTCACGAAATCAACTTCAATGATTCGTTCATCCGTAACGATGTTTACATGAAAAAACCAACTCAAGAATTGCTCCAAGACAAAAGCTGTTGTTATTAGGTACCAGACTAGAGATAAAATTATTTGAAATCCCCAAGGCAGCATTTCAAAAGGAGAGGCAACAGACAAAAAAGGAGGGGCTATCAACATTAAAAAGGTAATACTTAGCCAACCTAAGTTAGTGATTGGGTGCTTTCGCAGGAGAAGAATAATCTTTTCCTCAGGGTCCTCATTAATGAACTTAACATTGTCTGGATAATAACAAAATGCACTTAACGGATTGTGATTATGACCTTCCAATTGGTGCTCATCTACACCTTCGGGAATTTCGATTACTTTTTTAGGAACATGTTTCTGGGAAGTCTTATGTGGAGCTACCTGATCAAGTTCAGTTTTAGGAACATTGTCGCCAACTTTTTTTGCGTCAAAAACATCAGGCATTTTATTAAGATATCAAGATACTAGGATATTAAGATATTAAGAAAATAACTATTTTGATTATATCATTGTTAGGCTTATATTTGAGGGAGGTAATCTTTTTGAAAAAGCCTTCGCCCCATAAAACTCGCTTTGCTCGTTTATGGGGTAAACAGTCAACTATATTCTTGGGGTGCTTGCCCCGTAAAGCTAAGGCTTGTGCGGGGCCGTTTCTGAAAAAAGCATTACCGAACGAAATTACAATTTCTCTATATTAAATAGGCTACTTTTAAGACCAATATAACCGGGTGCGCGTAAATTAAACGCTCTTTTAAATTCTTCGCCTGTTATTGTAACTGTCCCTTTATTAGTACCAAAAGAAATATTTAAAGTTGATCCGGAGTTTGAATACACGGTCGACACGCTTGTTACGCTTGTATAACCTCCAATTCCAGCCAGCTCGCCTTTCGAATAAGGATTGCCACTCCAGCAATTTGTATCAACAGGCGAAATTCTCGACACATCTCCTCCTCCTTTATATAGTACTTCCCAGGCGTTTATTATATCTGCCGCCTCTTCTCCAGTTAACCAAGGATTACTTTTTCCACAGGTTGCCCCTCCTCGAGTTCTGTACCAGGCTTTATAAAACCAGGGAGAGCTGGCTATTTTCTCATAAGCTTGGCTTGGCCAACTGTCATCTTTTGCATCTTTTATTCCGCTCCAACCCCACTGAGAAATCGTGAAGCCGCCGGAGGTGGAAGCATAATAAGTCGTCGCGGCTGAACCTCCTCTAACCATTACCCAACCACGAGTTGCCCGAACAGCTTCAGCCCATTTTCCACTTTTGAGTTGGGGTTTATAAACCTGACAAGATTCTGTAGGGCAAATTGTACCGCTACCATTATTAGTAACTGCCAGCGCATAGGATCGCGCGGCAACTGCTTGGGCTTTTAGGGCTTCGAACCCTCCTTCATCACCCCAACGTTCCGGCACTTCATATATACCAAGTAAGTAATTTTCTTCAAAAGAAACTCTTCCATAACCTGAAACTCCAATCGTTGCAGGAATAGGGTAATCTTTTCTTAATTCAGAACCAGAGTAGTAAGCAGACAAAATCTGCTCTGCTGATTGTCCCGACTTACTTCTTCCTAAAGCCCCATACTGACTCATACCAGTCCTATGCGGTGCACCAAAAGAAAATGCGGCATATGCGGGTCTAAATCCAGGATCGCAATAGTTTGAAGATCCCGGAGGACCGGAACACGGTTCAAGAGTTGCCGGGGTTTCACCAACAGAAGTCTGAAATCCTCCAGCTTTAAGAGCTAAAAGTTCTTCTTGCTTTGCTGTCAAAGTCGCTAGGTATTTTTCTGTTTTCTCAACTTCTCCTGCTAAAAATGTAGCCCTGCTATTTACTTGGGTGCGAAGCGAAGAAAGGCTTTTTTTATTTTTTTCAAGAGTTTCCTTGTCCTTTTTTAAAGCTAAAAGATCATCAGCGTACTTTTCCATTGTCTTTATATCTTCATTTGCTGCTTTTTGCCTAAAAACTATTTCTCTAAAAAAAGATGAGGCGTTTTCTGATGAAAGAAAAGGCATAAGCGGATCGTAAAGACGAATGAATTTATAGTGATTTTTAGTTTTTTCTATAAAAATTGCTTGGGCATAAGCAAGATCTTCCTCTCGAACCCCTATATCTTCTTCAACAACCTTAAGTTGGTTTGACAAACCAACAATCCTTTTTTCCAAACTTGTAATTTGGCTTCGTAAACCAGCGAGCTCTTTTTTGTTATATTCTTGAGCAGGTTTGAGTTGATTTAACTCATCCTCGATTCTTTGTAAACAAAAATCAATATCCCCTCGTCCGGGATTATCACAATCAGGTTCGGCAAAGATAGTGACTAGCTGCCAGCCCTTGAGGGCTTCTAGCCCGGAGGGTGATTTGTGATTAGTGAATAGTGAAAAAAATAAAAAAGTTAAAAGGGCTAATGATAACCATGCAAGATTCTTGAATTTTAAAAATTTGGAAATTAACTGAATAATCATGCTTCTTCCTATTATATCAATCCTAAGTTTTAGTAAGGATTTTAACCAAGATATTCAATTATTAATTGAAGATACTGGGGAATTTGATCTAAAGCCCTTTTCATCGAGTAATACACCTGGGACTGGTCAATTGTGTCATATTCATGAGCTAACGCATTTCTCAAACCAGCAGATGGCGCAATTTGTTCGGCTAACTCTTTAGAAATAACACCAACCTTTCCCATTTCTTCAAAAGAATTAAAATAGTCCTTTGGCAATGTTCCAAATTCTTGTCTTAAAATATGGTAATTGATTTCAATTAATCTGGACGTGATCTTTTCTAATAATCGTTCAACTAAAAGCTGGGTATCAGGATTTCTCAGATAATTCGAAAGGGGTGTTTTTTCAAACCTTTTGAGCTTTTCCAAATCACCTGTTATTAGTTTGGCTTTTCTTGTTACTAGCTGTTTATCTAGTGGCGACATAATCTTTAAGCTTTCCTAATACAAAGTCTCTTTCCATGTCAAGATAAGGAATATAGTCAGAATATCTAAGATATGCACGCAATAAAAGGTTCTCATAATCTTTCTCTTCCCCAGAAAGAAGTCTGCTTTTGGAGGCCGTTGCAAATAATAGTAGTGGGTCGGCATGAGTCAAATCAACCAAATCCACACGGTCATTATTAAAAATATGTATCAGATCACTAATTAGTCTAATTAAATTAAGCTCTAAACTCTGATCATTTCTGACAACGGCGATGTCTAGATCGCTTTTGGGGTGAACCCTGCCGTCAACCTGAGAACCAAAAAGGATAACTAAAGATAAATTATATCTTTTTCGGACAACGTCAAGTTTCTCCTTGTTAAATTTAACCATCTTCGAATTATACCATGTAAATCTGTTATGAATTGATGTTTAGATCTTTCCCGATTCTTTGTAAACAAAAATCGATATCTCCTCGGCCAGGATTACTACAATCAGGTTCGGCAGAGATGGTAGTTAGTAATTAGGAAAAGAAATGAAGCTCCCCGATCTTACGATCGGGGTATCTTCTCAGGACATCTTCACTGCAAAAGCAGTTCAGCCGACCTCGATACTAGCTTTCAGCTGTATCTCGGAAAAATCATTCATCCACGCATAAGCAAAGCTTGGCCAAGTCAAACTTGGTAAATGCGTGGTTTTCTGTTTTTGCTGATAAAAAAGTAGTGTTAATTGACATGATTAGATACTTGACTACCTGTAATCTCGTACTAAAAAGGTAGTGTGGTAATAAAAGGGTACATTCTTCATAATTTAAGACTAGTTTCAGAATTCCCGTCAAAACCCCATTTTTGGAGAACCAAAGACAAGTCCGAGGTCGATTTTATAATTGAAAAAGGTAAGACAATTGTACCTGTCGAAACTAAATTTTCTACAATGAAAAAACCTGAAATTACGCGTTCATTGAGAAATTTCATAGGAAAATACAAACCCGAAAAAGCAATTGTTGCCAATCTATCCCTTGAGGAAAAGATCAAGATGAAGCTCCCCACGACCTTGCGGTCGGGGTATCTTCTCCCAGCGCTTCGTCGGGAGCGGAATCCCTCGCGCCGTCGGCAAAGCCTTTGGCGACGTTCGACCGAAACGAAATTCCTTCGCTTTCATCCGCGGACTTACGTCCGGGGTATTTCGCGAAGGGGGATAAACACTACTGAAGTTATCTTTCTTCCTTATTTTAAACTACACTCACAATTATCTATCTGAAAAAACTTGTTTAGTTGCTCCCTACTATTTAGCAATTTAGCAATTTTCTTTTTCGTGCTACACTCAAATTAATGAAAAGGTTACTTCAGATTTTGGTAGTCTTTATTACTATTTTTATAGCGACTTTCATTTTTAATAATTCCGTACTTTACGCACAAACTCCCACTCCGTCAGGTATAGCAGGTGAAATTGAAGTCCTATCAAATATTTCCAGCTGTTCAACTGCTCAAGTTAGTATTACCGTAAGTAGCAGATTAATACAAGGTATAGCTGATGCCGATGTTTACCTAAGTACTATATCAAACCCCTCCTACAGTCTACTAATCGATTGTTGCGATGGGCCGTGCGGACCATCTAATGTTGTTTCTTCTTACCGACTTACAAACGATGTCCAAATTTATGATTGTACTGGTAATTTACCCACAATTTGTCCTCTTGGACAAACCGCAAATCTTGGTTCGCATTCAGCACCAGGTGGCTTATCTAATTATCCAAGCGGCCAAGTCGGGATTAGAGTCATACCTTACTTCATTATCAGAGATCGAACACAAATTTTGGATGGAGGTGCTATTCCTTTAATTACTGGTTGTACTCTAAATCAACCGCTACCTACAACTCAAATTTGTAATCCCGCTATTGGGGGCTGTGGAGCGGGCGGAAGATGCCGTCCTACAGAAACGTGTAACGCAAGCGGGCAATGCGTATTTGATCCCCTCTCTTCGTGTAATATCTGTACTGATTATAATCTCACTTGTGGAGGGGGTGGATGCCCGCCAGGATATGTATGCTATAACACCGGAATAGGCCTTACTGGTTATCAATGCGATTACCGACCAACTGTCTGTCTTAGTTGTACTGATACAAGTGGCACTTGTGGGGCTAATGGACAATGTAATCTTTTACAAAAATGCGTTGGCGGTTATTGCGTAGAAAATACTCTCAGTTGCCTTCAGGCTCCCACCACATGTACGGGGGTTTCTACAGGACAATCTGGAACATGTGTTACTGGGTTTACTTGCGGTTCAATTCCAGGAACCACCCCAGATGGAATAAATAATCCACTTGACCCTAATTCAGTTTGCTCTTTGGGCCAAATTTGTTGTGTACCCGCATCACCTGCTACTTCCAAACCACCCATGGTTTACTGCGACGCTTCTGGAAATCCAACCATAGATCCTTTATTAACTGGAAAACTTTACACAGCAATCGGCTGCATTCCAATAACAAACAAGAATGATTTTGCAGAATTTATTCTCGGTTGGGCAATTGGAATTGCAGGTGGCATTGCCTTTCTTTTGATTATCTACGCAGCATTTTTGGTAATAACCTCAGCAGGAAATCCTCAGAGACTTCAGGCGGGAAAAGAGCTTTTGACCGCAGCTATTAGCGGTTTATTATTACTCCTTTTTGGAGTTTATATTTTAAGACTTATCGGAGTACGAATTCTTAATATTCCAGGATTATGAAGATAATTAAAATTACTTTAATTGCAACTATCTTTCTTTTGTTTGGAGTGCTTTTCCTATCTCAACCCACCAAAGTTCATGCACAAGCTGGGCAGTGCAACCTAACATTTACTCCGAATCCACTTTCGGCAGGTGTGCCCGGTAATATCAATTTGACGAATGGAAATGCAAATACAAGGTATAATCTGGCTTTCAATAATAACGCCTGCTCAGCAACCACCCCATTTCAGACTGACGCGTTGGGGCAAAATTCAACCCCCATTTCGGTAAATTGTACAGCCCGTGGGAGATATTCAATATCAGCAACAAGTACCAGTACAACGAGTCCGAAAAACTGTATTGAAAATCTAGATGTCCTAGGACCTGTAGGATTGCCATGTGATCCTTACTGTACGACATCTCAATGCGGCCAATCTCAGTGTTTATCCTGCGTATTTTGCCAACCAACCCCCCCGCCAGTCGGACGAGCTGGCATACAATTTGGAAGATTTATTAGGTTAGGGTTGCCAAACTTCTGGAACTGCGGATTAACGAATATATGTAGTGTAGGAAATATTGTCGCTGCACTTTTACCATACATCTTTGGAATTGTTGGTTTTCTTATTCTTATTTACATTGTCATGGGTGGATATCAAATTCTTACCTCTCAGGGAGATCCGAAAGGAATTGCAGCAGGCCGGGAAAAAATTATGTACGCAATTGTTGGTTTCATTGTAATATTTGTGGCATTCTGGATAGTGCAGCTCGTTGCACGAATTCTTAATTTACCACCAATAATAAATGTTTTTGGATGAGAAACAAACTCATATGTCGTATCTCAAAACTCAAAACCATAACTTAAATCTAAGATCTAATGTAAAATACAGAGCCTATCAATTTTCGTTATCAATTATTGTTTTCGTTAAGGATTTTCCTGAAAAAAGAGTTTATTGGATAATCGAAGATCAATTATTACGTTGCGCGACTTCTATCGGAGCAAACCTAGTCGAAGCCAAGTCATCGAGTTCTAAAAGGGACTTCATAAAATTTTATGAGATTGCCCTTAAAAGCACTAACGAAACTATCTATTGGTTGATGCTCCTGGAAGATTCAAAACTAGAAAAAGTAGACAAAGTAGAGCCACTCCTGTCTGAAGCAAAAGAGATCGGAAAAATGATTGCATCTAGTCTTTTGACAATGAAAGGTAAAAGAAGTTAAATAGCTCTAAGATATGGTTTTGAGATCTAATATTTGAGTTCTAACATAGTATTGTATTAAACTTTAACTATGAACTATCTTGCGCAGGTTGATATAGACCAATCTTTTTTTGGCCAGGTTGGACATTTTTTAGGAGATCTTAACCCTGGCGTTGAAGGATTAGGGCAACTTGTCTCCATCCTTTTATCTAACGCCATAATGGTAGCAGGAGTTGTTCTTGTAATTCTTATAATTATTGCGGGTTTTTATATGATTACTGGGGCTGGAGATCCGCAAAAGATTGAGCAGGGAAAAAATATTATCACAGCAGGAATCATTGGCTTTATAATAATAGCAGTTGCATTTTTGATTGTACGTTTTATTGAGAGTACATTTGGTGTAAGTATTTTAGGTTAATAATATGCAAAATCCTTGGGGAAGTGTTCCTGTACCAACCTGGCTACGTCCTTTTGCCGGAGGAAGTGTGAATGGACTACAGGTACTTCTAAACATTATTCTGCGAACTCTGATTGTCGGAGCCGGGATCTATACAGTACTTAACTTAATTCTTGCCGGTTATGCCTATCTTTCAGCAGGCGGTGACCCAAAAAGAATTCAAGATGCTGGTGCAAAAATTTGGCATAGCGTTTTGGGCCTGATTATTGCTGCAGGGGCTTTCGTACTCGCGGCAGTTATTGGACTAATTCTCTTTAACGACGCAAACGCATTATTACAGTTAAAGGTCTTTACCCCTTAACTATGGAAAGTTTGATTGCACAAAATCCTACACCCATTGGTAATCCCTTAAGCGGTATAGGGACTATTGGTTTGGTGGGAGGTGCTGGAGGAGCCGTTGGAATTCTTGCTCAAATCTTGTCGACAACCATCGGCGTTTTAACAGTCATCGGAGCACTTTACTTTATGTTCGTACTAATAACAGGTGCCCTAGGTATTATTTCATCTGGTGGAGATAAAGCGGCGTACGAAAGTGCCAGAAGAAGAATCACAACTGGGGCAATCGGTTTTGTCGCTGTAATTGCCGCAATGTTTCTTTTTGACCTTATCGCCACCTTACTTGGACTCCCGGACATCCTCGACCTTCAGTCAATGATTAATGCAATTAGAATACCTTAATTGAAAAACTCACCTTGCAGGAAATGTAAGTTGGGTCAAGAAAAAAGTTTTTTTGCACACAAAATGTCCGTTAGGGGATAAAATTGAGATCATTTTACCCCTTGACAAAAAGAATTGGTGATGGCCATAATAATAATCAGCATAAAGATAATTAAATAAATTTCATGACAACACTTTTTTCAACAGTTCTCGCCCAAAGTCCAATCAACATTAGCCCTGGAGGACAGTTCTCGGGTCTTAATAACATTACGATTGCTAACATTATTTCCGCTCTAATAATTTTAGTTCTTATTGTCGCAGCTTTAGTTTTCTTCTTCATGCTAGTCTGGGGTGGAGTAAGATACATAACTTCAGGTGGCGACAAAGCCCAGACAGAGGCTGCGCGAGGTCAAATCACCGCAGCACTAGTTGGATTAGTTATAGTCTTTGCAGCTTGGGCAATAATCAACTTAGTTAATATATTCTTCGGGGTAAACATATTGCAACTCAATATCCCGAATGCACAAGCTCCATAAAAGGAGTAAGAAAAAGAGAACCCCGATTAAATCGGGGTTTTTTTGTGGACAAAACTATAAGATTCTATCAATACACCAGTTGCCCTTCTCAAATTCTTCAATTAAACTAGAGGTATGGAAAGTAAGCTACTTGCCCAGGCGGGAGTTCACAATATAAGTGGAATTGCTACCCTCAAAGGATTGGAGGGCATTTTTGAAAACGCAATTGCTGCTCTACTTGGACTTGCAGGCATCGTTCTTTTTTTTATGCTTATTTGGGGAGGTATTCAGTTTATTACAGGAGGCGGAGACCCTAAGGCCATAGAACAAGCCAAAAAAACTTTGACATACGCAATTGGAGGAATGGTACTTCTTGCTTTATCATATTTATTCCTGCGATTCATCGGAGTTTTTACCGGACAATTGAACATTCTAAATTTCCAAATAGCACCATAGGGCCCAACATGTTTCTGTCCAATTTTTTTTTTAATAACAAAGAGTTTATTAGAATATACTTCTTGACTTTCTTAGTGGGTTTTTTCTTCTTACTATTTTTTACATTTCCAAAAGAAATTAAGGCTGCCTGTTATTGCGTCAATCCTGACGGCAGTAACTGTGCCTGCGATACAGCAGCTCCGACCCCACCTGCAATTCTATATGACGCAACAATTAATACACAGGGGGTCGCGGTAAAATGCGATACTCAGTGGGAAGCAAATGCTTATGACGCTGTTAGAAACCCAGTTTGTGGTACGGCTGCGGAAACTATACCTTATTGCTCTCGAACAAGTTGGAGTAATACGTCCCTTATTTGTTGGGGAACAAACTTTGATGGTCCTATCACACCGGCCGGTATTTCCGTTGACAAAGGATGGCAACAATTTGCCACACCCTCAGATGTTACTTTTAATACAGGTGCCTGGACTGGAATAACTGATATTTTGGCCTGCGGCTCAAATGTATTCTGCTGCGGTTCACCTGTAAGTCATTGCCCAGAGTCAAAAACATACGGCTCTTGCAGCGTACGAAATCCAGAATATGACCCAAAGCGTCCTCCTGCAATTTGTAGTAATTCTGTTACAAATCCTCCACCGCCTGGAAGGCGCACCCCATATCCAGATCCGTATGTTCCTTGTAACGAAACGAGGCCAAACTTAACTCATCCTTTTGAAGGCGAATTTCACTCTCTAAGACCCTACCAGGCAAGTCCTTGTAATAGGCGTTTGGAAGATTTGGCGCTTTTTTGCGGAAACGATTTTATTTTAACTGACAGCTTTAGCGTTGATAAACAATTCGACCCCTCAAATTATTCAGGAAGCTACTCCTCTCCTCCCGCAGTTCCTTCTACACCTCTTGGAGCAGCATGCTATGCCTGTCGAGGCGGAAATTGTTCACCAATCGGATTTGACCCAACTTGTATGGGAACTGCACTTGCATCTTATATGAATGGTGTGATATCCAGCGCAACAAGCGCAGGGCCTTTAACGCATATTAAATTTCTTTCTCCTGCATTTAACTTCACAAATCCCGTGACATATCAAATTGCGAGCGCAATGAATGCTGCCGGTGCCGACTGGTCATCTCTTACTGGTATCGCAGGAAACGCTTATAACTGTTGTGGTAATAATGTTACCGGACACGTGTCGGCCTTCAGAACAGCTACTGGCTTAAACCTTCCTGTAATGGTAACCGAAACAGGCGTTATCGATGGAACACTGGGCGATCTTGGAACACAAATGTCGTTAGTAAAGGGAGATTCCAGTTACTTAGGGGCGCTATTCTTTAACGGTTTCGGTTACGGAAATTACGATCCCGCAACTTGGAATCCAAATTTACTGAACCAGGGAAAGATATCCGACTTTGCAACCGCCTGCGGTAGCCTTCCGTGCACAAAACTTGGAGCGAATTCTGCTGTATATTACTCAGCCCCGTCACAATTTTACTCAGACGTCGATGGAGTCGATGGAATGATTTACACACTAGCTATTTCCAACGGCATCGACGAAACCCCAGTCCTTACAGATATTGGTATCGCACATAGTCGTAACCTTATTCCGATAATCCGAATTGGTGATGCAAGTTGGACAAGTGGTCCGTCAGCATCACAATACGGAGCCTTCCTTCGGTCAATTGACAGTCAAGTAAGCGGGACTGTTTACGCAATTACTGGGCCGAATGAGCCAGATATTGAACACTGGCTTGCTCCGCAATGTACTTCGGTATCCACTACTCCATCTTCACAATGCATTCCGTCTTTAAACACTTGCGATCCGACCCTTCCTAATCAGTGCGCAAACTCTCCTGATTGTCGTGATAACGGCGACGGAACCGAAACTTGCGTTTTTAACATCTCAAGAACCAGGGATATCACCATCGACCCTCAAGATACAGAATTACCGATAATGGGTTACACTGAACCTTCAATAGGTAACCAGTCTGACCCTTTTAGAGTTATAAACAGCCGATTTCAAGACGAAACAGTAACCGACCCACAAAAAGTAAACGAATATGTCAGTTGGTATTTAAATGGAGTAATAGGCCGAGCAGAATATGACCCGCCAGATACTGACATCTTTGGAAATCTTACAACCCAAGGAGAAAAGAGGATCATAGACTTTTCCGGACCTTTGAAAAGACTGCTTTCTTGGGAGAGCCAGGTCGTCAGAAGAATTCAAGAGGTAGACAAACAACAGCAGGGTAATATTCGTCATAATCAGATTGTCGCGTGCTCGAACATCCTTCTTGGGGTATCTCACTGTTATCCGGGTCTTCAACTCCCACCACTCATCCCACCTGGGGCTAGGCTATCTGACTTTGTAACTCAAGCACCGCCACTTCAGCGCATCTGGAATATATCTCTTCTTAGTTCAATATGGAATCTGTATTGGAATTTAGTTAATCCCGGACAACCACCCCCACCCCTTCCAGTTAATCCCAGTCCATTTTTTGTTTATTGGATACGGTATCAGTTCTGGAGATTATTTAATCCTGCAAGTTCAACAATGTTTTCCTATATTCCTTTCTCCTCAACTGAAGATAGGGTTGGTCAAAGTAGATTAGATACTTATTCCATTCAACCCGCGGGTTCCAGTAGTGTAACGATCTTAAGTTCTCAAATTACAAAACAAAATCCTTCCTTTCTTTATTTTTCCCACATGCTTGAATCAAACGAGCTTGGAGAGCTTTTACAAACTCTTCACTCGTATAAAGGAGCAGATCTTGCTGCTCCAGCAGATCCTGCCATTGCGCCAAGTGCTCAATATTGCGACATACGCGAAATTCGGTCAAACCCGGGAGACTCTCTTTTTGCCTCAAATCTGACCGCAACGATTCAGTATACTGCCCAAATGTCCTGTGATTTTGCTATCTATGACCCCACTCTTCAAGGAAATCTTTGTAGTAAATTAACAGGTGGATCTGGTTCTTGTCAGCCCCTACCTGTTTCAAACTGGAACTGTAGCAATTACTATGGTCAAGTCGACTGCGGACTGAATCAATTCTGTGGTGTCGGATGCACTCCTGCTGCTCCTACTTGTATACCTTCGGGGCAAGTCTGCGAGGCTTCGGGGATATCGCTTGGTCAATGTTGCCCAGGATTAGCCTGCAACACAGGAACAGGTAATCTAACTTGCGGAATTGATCCCAATTTTGGCAGTAACCTTAATCTAACTCAAAATTGCTCAAGTACGGCAACAATTGCTCTTCAGACTGTAACGGAGACTCCTCTAGCCGATGAGGTTTGGTCTCGTTTGGTTGCAGGTCCAGCCGCCGTATTTAAAAGAATATTTCCAAAAATCGAGGATGCGCCGGGGCGTCCTATTAGACGGCTTTGGGACATTCCGGCAGCCTCTCCCGTAAACTATACAGTCACCGGTGGTGCACTTGCAGGAAATCCAGCAACCGGGCGGTTGGGGTCTCAAGCCGAACTTTACTTTCCCCATATCGGCGGAATTCATGAATACTTTTTAAATTGTATTCAAAAAACGCTTAGACCTAAGGGTTTTGGCCAAGGATGTACGTCTGCCCCAGACCCACTCAACGACCCATACGCCCCTCTCGGCCAAATTGGAGGAGCAAGGTGTGGAATCTCTGCCCAATCTTGGAGAATCAAGGACAATCCTACCCAATTTACCCAACACTTCAGAACTTTGGGAGTAACCAACGTCAGGTTCGGAATAGACTGGGCGGCAGTTGAAGGAGCAACAAAAGACGTTTATGACTGGAATGGAAATGGAATTGATACAGCCGTAAACACGATGCTGGGAAACAATACAACAATAATTGGAATTTTTGTCACAATTCCTCCTTGGAATACTATCAATCCCGGAGATCCTAACGATCCCAACAGTTGTATCCGTAATCAAACAAAATGTGTAATGGATCGTAATGATCAAAATGTTGTAAATGAATTTAGACAGTTTGCACAAGACGTGGTCAGAAAATACCCAAGAATTAGAAATTGGGAATTTTGGAATGAGCCAGATATGTGGGAAAACTTCAAAGGTATTAATGGGAACTATGATCCCAATGGGAACTTCGATCCTGCGCTATATGTATTTTGGTTAAATCAATTCAGTGATGCCGCAAAGCAAGTTGACTCAAGCCTTACAATCGCCGCAGCGGCCCCGCTGGGGGGAGCCGGAGCTTCCGCAGTAGATGATTATTACCGATATAATGGAAGATTTGACGCAGTTACGTTTCACCCTTATGGGGCAAATCGAAATACTGACCCCTTAGACCGTAATAACGTTTTGGCAATAAGAGATATTATGGTTACAAGGGGCTATTCAAACAATAAAATCTGGCTGACTGAATACGGCTTCAACACTATCCATGCAACTAACTCTAATTATTGTATAGGTGGCTTAAGTTATGCAGAACAGGCCCAAAGAGTACAAGACGCCCTAAGCTGGATCTTTACACAAAATTATGTCGAGTTTGCCGATTTACACATGCTTCATGATATCCCACCCCCTGAGGGACCTCTCTGTATGGGTCTAACGGGAGAACCCCTTGCCGGCTTTTCTCCCTTAAAAGATGCTTATCAAGTATTTCAATCCCTTTGTACAGCACCGGCTGCTCCGACCGGAGGAAGATGTCAGATCGGAACGGGGCTTTGCAGCCCAACATATCTTAGCCAATGGTTCCCAGGATGTCACGCCAACCAAGCCTCAGTTATTTGCAACAGAGAGTCAGGTGGAAACCCCACAGCCTTAAATGATGATTGTAGAATTGGAGCGACTCCCGACTATTCAGCTGGTCTTTTCCAAATAAACCTCTTAGTTCACCCGCCTGTGTGTGCAGCGGCCTTTAGTTATACATCGTACCCCAATCCCTCCTGCCAAATACTAGACCAACCGACAGTTGATTATTGTTTATACGGCGATGGACAAACATTTTTTGGGTATTTTGATCCAGACGAAAACGCAGCTTACGCTTCTGCAATGTCCGGAGGTGGACAAGATTGGAGTCCTTGGGGATCACCCAATGTTATTTGCATGCAACTTGTAGCCAGCCTATGCCCATAAAGAAAAAAAACGAAAACACAAAGCCGGGAAGGGACGTAAAAAGAGTAATTCTCTTTATATTTCTTATACTTTGTGTATTGGTTTTGGTAAAAGTTTTTAAAAACACCGAATTTCTTTCTAAATTCTTGCCTGGGAATAATAGATTTAAAGGCCCAACAATCGTAATTTCGGGTGTAAGAATGAATGACTTTACAAAGGGTATAGAAAATTTCGATAAAAAAAGTTATGTCACAATTTCCCGCACAGACAATTTTCATATTTTCTATCTTCCCGACCAAACCCTTTTTTATATTACAATCTCTGCCTCACCATTTAACGAACAGAAGGATGCCGCTGAAAAAGTTTTCTTAGAAAAACTAGGAATAACCCCGGAAGAGGCCTGCAAATTGAACGTGGACGTTGCGACTCCTGCATCCGCAAATCCCGATAATGCAGGTCAGATATATAAACTTAGTTTTTGCCAACAAAACCTGTGACATTTAACAATTAACATTTGACTCTATGAAGAAATTTAGATTCAGAAAATTTCAAGTTTATAAAGATGCACTTGTTTTTAGAAGTGAAATTAAAACGCTAGTTAAGAAATACTTCCCTGATTACGAGTTATATCTTTTAGGGGATCAAATAATTAGAGCCGCTAATTCAATCATACTAAATATCGCAGAGGGTACTGATCGGAGTACTGATAAAGATTTTGCCAATTTCTTAAATAAATCTCATACTTCTATTAATGAAATTGTCGCTTGCCTCGATATAGCATTGTTAGATAGATACATTTCAAAAGAAATTCACATTCAATACTTAGAGAATGCACAAAAATTAGCAAATCAGATTACTGCCTTCAGAAGAAAACTTTTAAAAGATGGCAATTAATTTTGTAACTAAATGTCAAAAGTCAAAAGTCAAAAGTTATTCTTGAGTTATTCTTGCAATTAGAGAATGACAGTATGTTATTATTAATTTAGATAGACGAAGTTATTCAAGTAAAATGTCAAAAGTCAAAAGTCAATTGTCATTAATCAAAAAACTGATCATATCCTTAGTTCTGGCTTCAGTACTTCTAGTTAGTCTTGTTACTCCTTATGCTCAGGCACAAGTAGGAACATGGTATCACCCGACATTTGGCGAGTACGCGACAAAGGTTTACGATCAAACCAATCCAGATGAGATTTTCGGCGAACGCTATACTCAGGCACAAGTAATTTGGATTCTACACGCGTTGAAAGCGGCATTTATGCCCCCGGAAATATTACTCTGTATTGGAACAAATTTTGCAAGCCCCACATCTATTTCGGCTTGTTTAGCAGGAGTAATTTCCGGCATCTTCCAAGCTTTTGGGATCGGTTATGTGGGTGAGACCAACTTAGCTCAGGTAATTAATAATACTGTATCCAATAATCCGATTTCCGGTATTGGGTATATACAAAATAAATTATCACAATTTCACCTAATTCCTCAGGCCGAAGCCCAAGGATTTGGTTTTTCAACGCTCTCTCCAATTCAAGAAATTTGGAAGGCAATAAGAAATATTGCGTACTTTCTTTTGGTCATAGCATTCGTTGCCATTTCCTTCATGGTCATGTTTAGACTGAAAATATCTCCGCAGACAGTAATCACTATTCAGTCCGCAATTCCCCGCATGATATTCGTTTTATTGTTAATCACATTTTCCTATGCGATAGCAGGATTTGTTATAGACCTTTCTTTTGTATCCGTCGGGCTTCTTGCCGTTGCCGCTGATTCTGTAAGTTCTCTTTCTGCAGTTGAACTTTACACCAAACTTATTGGAGGCCATCCAATGATTACAATGTTTTTGATTGTAAATACTTACATTACAGCGTATACAATAATCCCACTAACCGTTGGAGTTTTATCAGTAACCATGGCAGTACCAGCATTATTTATTCAGGGCATTATATTCCTTGTAATTATCGCTTTTTTCATACTTATCTGGCTACGAATTCTTTGGACTTGGATAAAAACCTTTATAAATATCGTTCTTCTTATAGTTTTTGGCCCAATAATAATATTAGGCGGAATATTTCCCAATACTGGAGGGTTCGGTAGTTGGCTTAGAGACCTAGTAGCCCAAGTTGCAGTATTTCCCGGAATAATTGCTATGTTTTTTTTGGCTCATTTTATTTTCTGGAGTTCATTTAATGCAACGAATCCTGGCATATTTGAAACGATTTTCACTGGGCTTAACACTGTAAATTTATTAAACCCGTACGGAATACAATCTTTAGGAGGTTCGGGTACTATTCATCTGCCTGGTTTCGATCTGGGAACGGGGATTAATTTCGGATTTATAGTTGCAATTGGAATACTCGCTTTGGTTCCAAATATCGCTAATATAATTCAATCGCTTATTTCCAAGAGGCCGTTTGGGTATGGTTCTGCAATTGGTGCTGCTATTATGACTGGAGTGGGAATTGGTGCACAACCTATTACTTATCCTTACGGTCTTATAAGGGGCGGTTATGAAAAGAAAATCATGGGTGAAATTGAAGCTCGTGGATGGAGGGGGCTTTTCAGTGCGTTTGGGAGGAAACCATGTCTTTCCGAAGATACGCTAATTGACACTCCAAAAGGAGCGATTGCTGTTCAACATCTAAAGAAGGGGGTAAAAATATGGACATTAAACAAATCTGGTTTGCGTATCTCCGTAAAGATCCTTAAGGCTATCATTACACCAGTGCCGAAGACACATATAATAACTCATCTTGTCATTGACGATGGGCGTGAACTCTTCGTTTCACCTGGCCACCCTAGAAGTGACGGTTATACAATTGCTGATCTTAAGGTAGCAGATGTTTACGATGGAGGTCACGTAACAACCGCCGATAATATTTTTTACCAGAAGGACTTCACTTACGATATACTTCCGGCTGGGGAAACAGGATTGTATTGGGCAAATGGAATCCTCGTAGGAAGTACTCTCTCCTCCATACGCAAAACGAGTATAAAGCAAGGATTAATAAATTCCTTTCAGGCTTTTAAATAATAATGTATCAAATTAACGAAGCTTCGCTCGCTTACCTTGCTTCTTCTTGAAATACATATCCGAAAAGTCGTTTCAAAAGGTTTGATAAGAAATTACTTATGTTCAATGCCCGGGTTTCGGGATTTCGAAAAATAAAGCCTACCATCTGATCCACCTGCGTTTTTGTCTGAGCCCAAGTTTTTATTGAAGTTCCCAAATACTCTTTGTAAAGAAAGTCTCTTCTTTCATTACTTATCAGCTCTTCCTTAGACATTAGATCTATCAAGTTAAGATACTCTTGTAACTTTGAATATTTTAAGGCTTCTATTGATTCGGGAGCATTTTTATCTGCCCTCATCCACTCAAGAGTTCTTTCTCCCAGTTCAATATGTTTTGTTTCTATACCTGACACTTTTTCTGTTTTACCTGCTACTAGTTCTCCGTTTTTCCTTGTAAAACCAACTTTTTCTTCACCCGTCCCCATATGTTCAAAGTAATCTTGTAAAGCTATTAACTTCTCATCGGTTGGATTGAGTAAATAAGGTAGTAAAGCCACCTTTCTTGTTACTTCTGCCTTAGCTTCGTAATCAGCATTAACTCCAACCACTCCTTCATATGTCTTTAGCCTTTTATCAAGTAATTCTTGCCACAAATCTTTACTTCCTATTTTTACATGTTCCAAACTAATTATTTTATCGATCTTATTTATTTCTTCACCTACTTCATCTTTCACTTTAATGAAATCCACATTATTCAAACCCAACCCTTGAAGATATTGAAGGTTTTCATCTTCTGCTTCTTTGAGCATATCGGTAAGGGGGTCTCTTAGCCCCATATCAAAAGGGTTGCCCTCAAATTTTCCCACGCCTTTCCATATACCCTCCGTTCTTCTTAAACCCCTATGGCCTTTGAACCATCTCTGAATATTAAGAAGCCTTTCCAAATAGAAGTCCCCCAAACCACCCAATCGCATACCCTGAGCGGCAGCTCTTCCAGTAAGACTATAGAGTCCTCCGGTGTACTTTGTTGCCCACTCTTTGTTTCTAAATTCTAAAAGCTTTAAAAGTTTGGTTTCTTCATCACTAAGTCTTTCTTCATCTGAAATTGGCAGTCCTCTTTTTTGTTTTTCGTTAATTTTCTTATATTTGGCAACTATAGATCTTTCCCTTCTCTTTGCTTCGTCGCTTACACCATCTTCCAACACATTAATTTGCCTGTCGATTAAGTAATCTCTTTCATAATCAGGTATTTCTTTGCCCAACCTAAAGAAAAAATCCTCAGAATTATCTCTGCCCCCCAGTGCATATGCAGTCTCAAGTCCTTTATCCTCCACGACTCCACCGTGCTTAAAATAATCAATAATGTATCTTTCTTTAACATCTATTTCTTTTTTAAGATCCTTGCCCTCCTGACTATCCGGATCTAAATTCCCAAAAAGGTCTCTTCTCCGTGCCAAAATCCTTCCCATACGCTCATAGTTTTGGAATTCGCGTTCTACGTCACCTGAAATTCTTTCATAACTAAAGGCATGTATTAGGTGCTCAAATTTAAGAGCAGAGCTCACATCTGAAAAACCTTGGACCCCTGCCTCTTCCCGAATTCTAACCATTCTCCGAATAATTCTTCGTTTGTCCAGGTTTTCTTTCATTCTTCTTCCTAATGTTCTCGTTTCAGTGCGGTGCGAAAAGTGGAAAGTAGCATTTACTAAAGCTTGGTACGCTTGGGGCTGCTCCTCAAAATGCTGTTCTATTGATTCTAAAGTTCGAATCCTATCCTCCATCCATTTTTCTACATCGTTTTTGTATTTGTCGTTTGAGTAATTATATTCCCCTCTCCCTATGGTCCCTCTTTCCTCATCAGAAAGTCTTTCATACATTCTCGCAGGAGTTGGTAGTCTAAAGACTTCTGGTGTTTGAAGTTCTGCAAGTTCAAATGTTGCTTGATCATAAAATGCAGTATTGGCTTGTGCTTCAGCTATCTGGTCAAGAAACTCTAACTGGCGTAAATAAGCTTCAGCTGTTAAGCCTGTTGCTCCGCCTTTTTCTGCTTCCTCTGCGAGCTTTTTTCTTGTTTTTCGAAGTTCGGCTTGAAGTCTACTGTACTCGGACTCTGCAGAACTTTCTGGTTGGCTCTCTGGACTTACCGGAGATATACTATCGGGTGTCGTCGGAATTTCACCACTACTAGCTTGGCCTGTCTGACCTTCTGGAGTTTCACCAATTGGTAGTTGTTCTCTTTCCATATCGTCACCCATACTTGCAGGGTTTCCTTCTCCTTCTTCTGGCATATAGGATATTTTACCATCTCGAGGCAAAAATAACTAAATAATGGGTTGTGAAAAATGCTTGGGGTTGAATATATAACTTCATGCTGTAAGCTGAAGCTTATAGAGCATAGCTCAAAGCGCATAGCACAAAGGTCATGATTGAGATAGCCAGCTATAAAAATTTGGTAGCTTACCAAAAAGCAAAAAGTTTAACAATTGAGACAAGTCTGTACTTCTCGAAGTTAAGGTTCCCAAAAACACAAGAGTTTTTAGTAATACAACTTTTACGAAGTGTAAGTTCTATAGCGGCAAATATAGCAGAAGGTTACGGAAGGTATTATGATAAAAGTTACAGACAATTTCTAAGTATAGCGAGAGGCTCTTGTTTTGAAACCGAATATTGGCTAGAAATTATATTAGAGCTGGGAATGTTTGATAACAAAACCGTTAAAGTATTTATCGAAGAAAATAACCAAATCGCAAAAATACTTACAACAATGATGAAAAATTTAGAAAGGAAAACGCAGTCTTAGCCTATGTGCTTTGCTTTATGCACTATGTGCTATGTACTGTGCTAACGCGCAGTGGAACTAGAACATCCGATACCACAACAAATTTCTTCCTTCCAATTCAAGTTGGTGGGAGACATGACGTTAAAGCAATTTTTTCAAGTTGCTGCTGGATCACTTCTTGCACTTCTTTTGTATTCTTCCTCACTCCCATCCTATGTTAAATGGCCTTTAATCATAATTTGTTTTTTGGCTGGAGTTGCCTTCGCCTTTTTCCCACTTCAGAATAGACCGCTTTCAACCTGGATACTTTTATTTATTAAGTCAATTTATTCTCCGACAATTTATACCTGGAGAAAATCTGACAAAAAGCCCGCCTACTTTTCCGCTGAGCCAATATTAAACGTTGCTCCCGTTACCCTACCGTCGGCCACCCAAGAACTACCAGTTCCTATCCAACCGCTTGTCACGCCCGATGAAGACGCGGTAAATCCTCCTGAATTCACAAAACTCGAAAAAAAGGAAAAGGAGATTCTGACCTCAATTTCCCAACATTTTGCAAAAGATGTTTCTCCCGCTCCAGTTTTTCCAGAATCTCAACAAAGTCCCAAAAAAGTCGAGGTTCCCAATATCCAGCCTCTTGAGGTAGCTAATGAGGAAAAGATACAAGACTTGCCTCCTGTTGAGCTATTTGTTGCCCCTTCTAGCCTAACCAGTTCCATTGTTAACCCTATGGCTGGAACAAAGAGTGATAATCTACAGTCTGCTACTTTTTCACCAGAGTCAGCTCCTCCTACACCGCCTACTAAAGCAAATATTATCGTCGGGCAGGTCGTTGATCCTGACGGAAAAATCGTGGAAAATGCAATTCTTGAAATAAAAGATACTGAAGGTAGACCCGCCAGAGCACTTAAAAGCAACAAATTGGGCCATTTTATGATTGTAACTCCATTAGCTGACGGTAGGTACGAAATACTAACGGAAAAGGAAGGACTTATTTTTGAACCGGTCTCGATCGAGGCAAAAGGAGAAATTATCCCACCGATTGCAATATGGGCGAAGAAATCAAGTTAAGAAGTTATTAAAGTTACTAAGTAATTAAGATAATGAAGAGTTTAAAGCGAACTAACCAATAACTAATAACAAATAACCATTTAATATGACAATACCGTTTTTATCAACACCGGACAAAGCCCTTACCTCAACAACCCAAGATTTAATTCCTATTGCAGATATTGTTGACGGTGTGGTTATCTACAAAAACGGGGGCGCAGCTTTAATCATGGAGTCGACCTCACTTAATTTTGGACTTTTGAGCGAAAGGGAGCAGAATGCCGTTATAGCAAGTTACGCGGGACTTCTAAACTCTTTTAACTTTCCAACGCAAATTATTGTAAGAACTCAGAAAAAGGATATTTCCCGATATATGGAATTTTTAACCGAAGCCGAAAAAAAAATTAAGAACCCAAAGCTATTTAGTGTAATGGAAGATTATAAGATGTTTATTCTCGATGCGATCAAAAAGAAAAACGTTTTAAGTAAAAAGTTTTACGTTGTTATTCCTTTTACGCCTTACGAACTGGGTGTAGCTAAATCGATACTCTCAACTCTTCGACCTTCAGGGCAAAAGAGCCCGCTTCCGTATCCAAAATCCTATGTTGTCAGAAAAGCAAAAATTGCACTCCTTCCTAGAAGGGACCACTTAATACGTCAGGCTGGAAGATTACAAATCAAGTTACGTCCCCTTGCAAGCGAAGATCTGATTAAACTTATTTACAATGTCTATAACCCTGAGTCGCCGGTAAAAGAAAAGGATATTTTCAGTTAATAATCATGAAATTTAATCTTTTTAAACGAAATAAAAAGCCTGAGCAAAAAAAGGTTCCTCCCCAACCTGATACTCAAGCAATTCCCATTGTGCCAAAAATTCAGGTCGCATCAGAAGTAAAATCTCAACCAGCCGTTTCAGATCTCACTAAAAAGCCGTCAATTAAAGATCCTGTCGAGGCAATAAATAACCAAAAAATGGAAGTTCTTGATGTTGTTGCATCCTCTGCAGTAGAGGTGGATTTCGACTATTTTAAAATAAACGACGTTTATTTAAGAACGCTCTTTATCGCAGGCTACCCTCGATTTGTGTCTCCTGGCTGGCTTGAGCAGGTTGTGAATTTTAATAGTTCTCTGGATATATCGTTTTTCATTTACCCAATTGAGGGGAAAAATGTTTTGGATGATCTGATGCGAAAAGTTGCTGAAATGGAGGCTGAAGTGGCAACGGACCTTGAGCGAGGGAAAATAGTTGACCCAGGAACAACTTCAAAACTTGAGGACGCAAGGCTTTTGCAAGACGAGCTTGTAAAAGGAGCTGAACATTTTTTCGAGTTCGGTTTCTATATATCAATTCGGGCTGCGGATCTTGAGCAATTAAATCATATAACAAAACAGGTTGAAGCAACTTTAGGATCATTGTTAATACGCGCTCAGCATGCAACTTTAGATATGGAAAATGGGTTTTTGTCAACCGCTCCTTTTGGTCTGGACAGATTATCAATTACTAGAAACATGGATACGACCTCCTTGGCAACCACATTTCCGTTAACCTCAGCTGAACTTTCAAGCGACAAAGGTATTCTTTACGGAATTAATACTCAAAACGGCTCATTTATTATTTTCGACAGATTTTCTCTAGAGAATTCAAACATGACGGTCTTCGCGACTTCGGGCGCTGGGAAAAGCTATTTTGTAAAACTTGAGTCAGTACGATCCCTTATGTTGGGAACCGAAGTTATTATTATTGATCCGGAAGGTGAATATATAGCACTATCAGATGCCGTCGGAGGCCAAAATATCGCTTTTTCTTTTAACTCTCCTTCTAAAATTAATCCTTTTGATTTATCGCAAGTATATGAAGCCGGAGAAAATAACCTCGGTTTGAAAATCTTATCTCTCCATTCTCTTTTTAAAGTCATTATGGGTCAAATAACCCCATTCCAAGAAGCATTATTGGACAGAGCGCTTGTTGCAACCTACAGGAGTAAGGGAATAACACAGGACCCTGAAACCCAAACAAAAGAACCTCCCCTAATGGAAGATCTTTATAAGATTCTTACCGGAATGGAAACGACAGATGCTCTGGATTTAGCTGCCCGAATTGAAAAGTTTGTTAAAGGATCCTTTGTTGGAATTTTTGATAAGCAGACAAATATTGAATTGGAAAATCCGTTTACTGTTTTTTCGATTCGGGAATTACAAGATACATTGCGCCCAATTGCCATGTTTGTAATCCTTGATTTTATCTGGACACGAATAAGAAAAGACTTAAAGCCACGCTTGATGGTTGTTGATGAGGCCTGGCACATGATGAGATTTGCTGATTCAGCACAGTTTCTTTGGTCTATTGTAAAAAGAGCAAGAAAATACTATTTGGGATTAACAACTATTACGCAAGACGTTGAGGATTTTTTGGCTCAAGATATTGGAAAAGCAATTGTTACAAATTCTGCTTTAAGGGTTTTATTTAAACAGTCCCCTGCGGCCGTTGATCGTGTTGCCGAAGTTTTTTACCTTTCTCAAGGAGAGAAACAACTACTTTTAGGGGCGAATATTGGTGAGGGTATATTTTTTGCAGGAACAAGCCACGCACCAATCACCGTCGTTGCTTCCCCCGAAGAGCACAAACTAGTTACCACAAAACCGTCTGAGCTTCTTGAACAAGCAACGGTCCTTACAAATACTACGCGCACAGCAGTGTACTAGACAATCAAAATGCAAGATCAAGCAAGAGCAATATTAAAAGAAGGCCATAAAGATAGAGAGATAGAATTTATCGCAGATGTAAATGGACTTTTAGGTCCTGATGGAGACCCCAGACTAACTAAACATGAGCCAGAATACGAGGAATTGTGGAAAACTAACCCAGAACTAGCCTTAGAATACGATTCAAAAGCCAAAGTCCCCACAGCCTACAAAATCCTTTATTCACTATTGCATAAAAAACACTACTATGGTGGTGGAGGCGGAGGCGGCGGTAGAGAAGAAGAAGAAAAACAAGAGGAACCCCCAACTGTTATAACCCCCGTAACCCCCGAAAATGATTATTACTCCCAGCTCGGAGTAAACGAAAACGCAACTGGCCGCGAGATCGAAGTTGCATATAACAAAGGGTTGAAACTTTTAAACCTGGACGAGCTGGAAAGAAGTTTAAAAGAAAGAGGCGTGCCCGATAGCGAAGTACAAGAACAGCTCAAGCAAGCCAAAATGGCATACGAATACTATCAAGAAGCTAATGAAGCGTTGGGTAACGAGGAAAAAAGAAGGTACTACGACGAATTCAGAAGGAAAAGCCAAGGGGCTCCAGGCCAGTCAAAATCGGCTCATTATTACGCAGCTCTCGGGTTAACTGATGCCGCGTCACAAACAGATATCAAAAACGCCTATCGTAAGCTTCAAAAGGAACTTCATCCAGATTTAATTGACAAAGATTTTAGAGAAGGCAAGATATCCCAAGAGGAATATAACAGGCGGGGTGAACTTCTTAGGGACATTAATGAAGCCTATCGTGAAGTTTTTAAAAGAGAAAAATATAACCAAGAAAGACAGGATCGGGATGCGAAGAAGGAGCCCGAGAAACCACCAGACGAAAGTAAGCCCCAAGGCCAGGGACCTGAAGTTGAAAAAGCGAGCAAGAAACTCGAAGCACCAACTACCTTTGAACTTCGGCCGGGAATTACAAACTACGATGTATTTGCTGTTCCAACAAAAGAAGACCTGCCTGCGCAGGCAGGTAAAAAGACTTACCATTTAGTTTGGCAAGACAAAGCAGGAAATATATATACAGAAACAGTTGATGAGAGGGCTAAACGAACTGATAAGGAAGAACCAAAATCCCAACAAAAAGTTGAGACACCTGAAGGATACGAGAATTTTAAAAAGGGATTTGTAGAAAAACTTGAAAAAGGAGACTTGAAAGTAGAATCAGGTCTTTACTTTAGTTTAGATTCTGAAGGCAATCCGATTCTTGCTGGCGGAGAAAAAGCTCCTGAGAGAATTTATCTAACATTTACACCAACTGTCGAGGAAAGTGAGGAAACAAAAAAAGCTAGAGACAGGGAGGACGTTAAAGAACATTTAAAACACGTAGAGGATTCCGGACACTTTGATCTTGACCTAGTAACCAGAAACGAACTTGAAGCCGCAAGGGTAATCTCTAAAGAATTTAACGGCGTGGAATTTACAACCGCGCTAAGAATTTATTTTCAGGGAGGAAGGAGTGATGACTTAATTGACAAAGTAGCTAAGGCCAAATTTCTCACACCAGAAGAAAAGGAGTCCTTCTTTATAAGCTCGGACATTATCGCTAGCCTAGAAGAATCAGAAAAGGAATTAACCAAAAATCTACAGTTAGCATTTAGGCATCCTGAAATTACAATAGAACAAGTTGCACCAAAAATTCCCTCTCCTCCCTTTCAAACCCTAACGCTTGAAAGAAAGCAAGAAATTCTCTCCCCAATTGTAAAAACTGCAGTTGGCGAAACCGTTGGAGTTGCAAAATCGCAAGTCAAAAAACTCGTCGTGCAATCTCTCAAGACTGAAGGGAAGAAAACCGTGACCAAAGTTGCAGTAAAAACAGGCAGTAAAGTTCTTGCTAATCTTGCTGCTAGTGCAGTCACTGGTGTAGCTACTGGCGGAATAGGAACAGCAGTAACTATCGCAATTAAAGCTGCAGGAATAGTCCTTTCAGTAATTAAAAAGGCGGTTTCAATCATTCCAAAACTTTTAGGTGAGGAAGACCGCGGCAATGGTTATATGGTAATGGGAGCATTAATAATGTTGGGCGGTATCGTATTGCCCAGCCTTGCAGTGACCTTGGTCGGAGGCGTTGTTTTTGGTTCGAGCTTTTTAAGTACGGTCGGAGTTGCAGGAGCTGGAACACAGGCTGTTGGTTTTGTTCATTCAATGATCTTAGGTCTTGTTTATACTGTTGCGCCAATTTTTACAAAAGCCGTAATAATTGTTTTAATCACAGTACTATTACTTTTTATTTTTATAATTCTAATTATTAATAACAGCGCCTTCGTCGTCCCCCCGCACCAAACATTTGCGCCATTTGGAGGACCTTTAACAAATCCATATGTCGGAGTTTTTAAAGAGGCAAACCCTTCTGGCCCACTTGCTAACAACCAAACTTACACTGTTACCTATACAGTTACAATAACTGCTTTACAGGGAACTTTGACCAACATAAGTTTTTCTAACACTTGTTCGGTTTATGCAAGCTACACTAGAAATTGCCAAGATTTAGAAACAAATATTCAAGCAGGTCCTCAATCTGGACCGCTTCAGAGCTTTCCTTCAATTGCAGCGGCTGCGCCACAACAAATATCAGCAACTCAACCCTATTTAGTAAGCTACGAGGTTCCGTACACAGGAGGCCAATTCAATGACTCACTAATCTCCGACACATTTACTGTAACTGCTACCGAACCTTCAGGAACTTCCCAAACCTCGTTGGGGGTGGTTTCTGTCATAATAGGATCCCCCCCATCGAGTTGTTTTGTAATCAGCGATAACGCATCCAGTTGGAATTCTAGCGCCGTTGTTTCTGGTTATAAAAACAATTTACAAAGAGCAATAAATAGGCTTGTTACAAGATATCCAGTTTTTGTTTCAAAAGTATGCAGTGGCGGAACCGTCAATCTTTGCTACAACCCGCCCGCTGTAGCGGCTTGGGGATATCACTCTCATAGCGCAACTTGCGATATTAGCTTTGATAGTGGTGGACTGACGAGAGAAGATAATGCAACCTACATATTAACCCATGAGGCCTCTCATCACCTCGATGCAATCGACGGAAGCTGGATGTCTCGATATATAAATTCAGGGGCGCCAACGCTTGAGCCACCCCCTCTCTGCTCATATCCTAGCGCTGGTTCTAACCAGAACGAAAGTTTTGCAGAAGGAAATGCTCTCTATGTACAACTGCCGTCATTTTGGGCCAGCAGGTGCGGTAACACAACCTTTCAATCTCGCTATCCCCGACACTACAACTTTGCCGACACGGTTGTATTCAGATAATAGATTATAATGTAACAATGAGAAAACTTTTATCTACTTTTTTGAAATATAAATTTGTTGTTTTAATTCTGGTGGTTTTAATAAGTGCAGTTGTTCTAGCTAGAACAACTCCTATTGAAGAAAAACTTACTACTGCGCCTCAAGGGGGCGCAAGTTATAAATCAATCGTTCCTGGGATAAGTAGTGAAAAAGAAGTAATTGATAAATTGGGTAATCCTTTAAACACAAAAACCGAAGCTGACAAGAAAATATTAGAATATCAGTCGACAAGTCCATTTGTACCACACAAATTTACTCTGGAAAATAATACAGTTATCCTAGTTAAGGAAATAGTTACACTGGAAGATAAAATTAGTAGTCAGGTTTTGAAGCAAAAATATGGAGAACCTCCTTATAAGCTTTTTGATCAGACTTCATATAGTAGTACTTTTTTTCTTTTTGTCTACCCTGAAAAAGGAATCGCTTATCTGGGTCATCAAGACGGAACTGTAATTGAAGTTTGGTATTTTCAACCCACCAATCTCAATACTTTTATGCAAAAATACGCACCCAATTACTCTTTAAACCTTCCAGTTCAACAAGGCTATTAAAAAAGTTAAGCTTGAAGTCTTACCGGCATTATAATATGAAGAAAGTTTGTGTCTTTAGGGTCCAAAAAAAGTGCAGGGGCGTTAGGATCTGAAAGTTCCAATTGAACTTCCTCCCCTCCTACAGTATTTAAAAATTCCTCCAGGAAACGATAATTAAAAGCAATAACAAAGTCTGTACCCTTTTTTAAAATATCAGTTTCTACTTTTGCCTCGACTTTCGTCTTTTGACTTCCTGAAGTCTGACTTTCTGCAGAAAGTTCAATCGAATCTTCCCTTATAAATACTTTTACTACGTTACCTGCGTCTCGTGCAAAAACTGAGGCAAGTTTAACTGCCCGCAACAGTTCTTCCTTGTCTACAAAAACCTTAATTTTCGTTTCTTTTGGAATAATTCTCTCAAAATCAGGAAATTCTCCTTCTATAACTCTCGTTGCTAAGGTTGAGTTTCCTACTCCCAAAAGAACCTGGTTTTCGTTTTTTTTGAATGAAAAAGCGATTGAGTCCTCTGCGCCTGACAACCTAGATAATTCTGAAAGGGCGTTTTTTGGCAAAATTACCCTTTTTTCTTCCTTATCTCCCTTTAGTTGAAGCTTTTTTTGGGAGAGACGAAAGCCGTCGGTTGCGACAAGCGTTATTTCGTTACTTTTGAAAATAGTGAGAACTCCTGTTAAAACAGGACGTGTTTCATCATTAGAAACCGCAAATAATACGTTAGATAAAGCTTTCGTGAAGTCTTTACTTGGAAGCTGTAATGAATTTAATCCCAACTCATGAGGAATTACTGGAAAGTCCGCTGAATTCATACCAGAAATACTTGATTCGAAGTCGTTTGTTGTTACTTTAACTAATTCTTTATCTACTTCTATATTGATTTGGCCAGCACCTAAATTTGAAACTACATCTGTAATAGTTCTTGCAGGTACAGTAATTTCTCCCTCTTTTGTAACTTTGGCTCCGATAGAAATGGAAACTGAAATTTCTAAATTAGTTGAGGCAACAAGGAGTTTATTTTTATTAGTTTTCAGAAGAATATTGGCTAGAACTGGTAGTTGAATACGTGAACCCGCAAAACGAGAACAAAACGATAGAGCTTCTGATAAATTTTCCTGAAGTACCTGGACCTTCATTGTAAACGTATACTAATATAGTAAGGATTACATGTCTAGTCCTTTGTGAGTTTTTATCTAAAAAATATAGTAGTACTAGTAGTAGGGACGGTGGATAAGTGGACTTCTCTCTTCAGGAAAGCTCGAAGTAAATTGTTTACATTGAACGTAGTGAAATGTGCATAAAAAAGTGGATAAGTTAGTGTTTTTTGTGGATATGTGGAATATATCTAACAAGGAATCCTCAAAGCATATTTTTTATCCCCCTTAAATCCTCACGAATACCCACATTACTCGAGGCTAAATGGGTTATTGTATTAACAGCATGCATTACAGTGGTGTGGTCCCGGTTTCCGACCAATCTCCCAACCTCCTGAAGTGGAAGCCCGAGATAAATCCTTAATAAATACATTAGAAGTTGTCTGGGTCTTGCAACAGGACGACGTCTCGAAGCACCAAGAAGCGAGTGTTTACCTAAAGAATAATATTTTGAAACAGCAGAAATAACATCATTCGGGTTTGCTTTGATAGGCTTTCCGTTCTCTTCCCCGTCTTTACCTAGTAGTCCTTCAATAGTTTCAGGAGTAATTTCTTTGCCTCTTAGCTTTACTTCAGAGACGAGCTTTGTTAAAAGCCCCTCAATCTTTCTTGGTGTTTCTATGTTTCCAGCGATTAGTTGAACCATGTCCATAGGAATTTCCAGACCCCTTTGTTTTGCCTTGATTTGAGTAATAGCACACCGTAATTCAAAATCTGGAGGTGCAATATCAACTATTAAACCAGCCTCAAAACGGCTTTTCAGACGTTCTTCCAGTTTAGAAATTTCATTAGGTGCTTTATCGGAAGTTAAAACGACCTGGCTTCCGTTTGAGACAAGAGCGTTGAACGTGTGGAAAAATTCTTCCTGTACGGTATCCTTGCCGGCAATAAATTGTATGTCGTCAACAAGCAGGCACTTAAGCTTTCTGTATTTTTGCCTGACGCTAGCTGTAGTTTTATTTCGTATACCTTCAACTATGTCATTAGTAAACTGTTCTCCAGTACAGGAGTAAATATTTAATGTAAGGTTTCCACCCAAGGCTTTGTGGCCGATCGCATGCATAAGGTGTGTTTTACCGATCCCGACACCACCCCAAATAAAAAGAGGGTTATAGGCGTTTCCAATGTCCGTGGAGACGGCTTCTGCCGCAGCGTGAGCCATTTGGTTAGATGAAGAAACAGCAAAGTTAGCAAAAGTAAATCCCGGACGAAGTCCTAATCTCCTAGCTGCCTCAAGCATATCTTGCTCGTTTTTGTTTACATTGCCAAAAAGAGGGATCACGGCCTCATCGACAATCCTTTTGTCAGGGTTTTCTTTTACGATAATTAGAAGATCACATTTTGATCCAAGAGACTCAGTTAGATAGTCTTGAATTAACCCAAAATATCTTGTTTCAATTGTTGTTTTAACAAAGCTAGACGCGCACCCTATTTCTGCAATATATTTTTCTTTATCTTTTACTAAAGTTGCGAGGTATGTTTGTGCAAACCAAGTTGTAAAAATTGCAGAAGAAACGCTTACTTTTATGCTTTCTAAAACTTCATTCCAAACTTTCTTTTTATCAACATCGTCCATAATAGAATAAGGTTAGGTCTAAAGAACCGAAAAATTCGGCAGAGCAGAATATTTCTACAACAACTGAATACTAACTGGGCCGTAGTTCTCTTGCTGTTCGCATGATAAACAAAGTTTGTCATGCTCAGCGTACTTCGCACGATAAACAAGATTGATATGCTTACTGTGTTCACTATATTAAAAAAGTTATCCACAACGCGTCAACCCCCAAAAATACCGAAACCCTTAGTTCTTCCTTTAGATTAAGCGTTGGTCTGTAGCTAACTTTAAAAAAACGAATGGACAATCCAAGTTTGAATCTATATAATCTTTAATGTTGATCCCTAATACGAAATAAACATGAGTACTAAAAGAACCTACCAACCAAGTAAGAGGAAGAAAGCCCGGACACATGGATTTAGAAAAAGAATTTCAACTAAATCAGGAAAAAAAGTTTCGAAACGACGAGTCAGGAAAGGAAGAGAAAGGCTGTAACACCTGCTATGATACTTGCCAATGAACATCGAATAAAAAGCAGTAAAAGGATAGAGCAGGTGAAGAAGGAGGGTAAACTTCTTCAAAGTGAGAATTTTGGAACGGTTGTATTGAAAAGAGACGACAAGGAGCCGTCTCAATTTGCTTTTGTAATTTCGACAAAAGTTTCAAAGCTTGCCGTTCATAGAAACAGAATTTCAAGAGCATTTAATGAAGGCGTACGAAGGAATTTATCAATAACCCCTATGGGGTGGGACGTTGTAATTCTAACAAAGAAAAGTATTGCTTCGAAGTCCACGGAAGAAATTATGAGAGAAGTTGAAAGGTTTATAGCAGATCTCAAGAAAACCCCACCCTTTTAAGGCGGGGACGAATTGAGCTCTGATATGTCGTCCTCCTTTAGAGGAAACACCGCTCTTCAGAGCGGGGAGGATGTCATAAAAAACCTGTCTCTAAAATGAAATTTATACTTGTCATGATTTTAAAGGTTTATAAAAAGGTTTTATCACCAATACTCGAAAAGTTGTTAGGAGGCGGCTGCAGATTTTATCCTACGTGTAGCGAGTACGCAATGGAATCAATTAACAAATACGGCGTACTAAAAGGGGGATTTCTTGCGACCCGAAGATTTCTTCGATGCAACTCCCTATCTTCAGGTTTTTACGATCCTGTTCCACGGTTTCAACCCCAAATGCGAAGAAGTTAACAATAAAATAAATATTATAAATTTATGAATATTTTTACCAGCCTTTTAATACAGCCCTTAGCGAACGGATTAATACTTACCTACCGCCTACTTTTTGAAAATATGGGGCTTGCAATTATTGGTTTTTCCTTATTACTTCGATTTATTTTGAACCCCCTTACACGTCCGTATATGGAGTCGATGAAGAAAATGAAAGATTTTGCCCCCCAACTTGATAAATTGAAAGAAAGACACAAAGGAGACAAAGTAAAACTCGCTCAAGCCCAGGCAGATCTTTATAAAGAAAAGGGAGTTAACCCGGGAGCAGGATGTCTCCCCTACCTCTTGCAAATAGTAATATTAATTGCCTTTTTTAATGTCTTTACGAGAACTTTGGTTGTCGACGTAGATCCGGCAGCAAAGTTCAACGAACTTTTGTATGAGCCTCTAAAGTTTGCGCAAGAAGAAAAGGTAAACACCTCATTTCTTTACCTTGATATAACTAAACCAGACATAGTTAACTTTCCTTTTTTACCCTTTCCTATACCAGGACCAATATTAATTCTGTCGGCTATCGTCCAGTTTCTATCGGCCAAAGTTATGGCTCCGTATACAAAAGTTGAGGAAAAAATTGCTAAGAAAACGAAAGAGTCGTCGGACGACTTTCAGGTTGCGATGCAAAAATCAATGACTTACACTTTTCCCTTGTTTACTCTATTAATCGGTATGCAGTTTGCATCAGGACTTGCACTGTACTGGTTTATCTTCTCGCTTTCTCAAGGAATTCAACAAGTGAGAATGCAGGGGTGGGGAGGCTTAAGTCCTTGGATAAATAAGTTAAAACTGGTACAATCATGACGCCTAAAAGGCAAGGCCCTAAAATAAATGGGAACAAAAAAAACCAAGAAAACAAAAGAAGAAGTTAGCGTTGTAAATTTAGTAGAAGAGCTTTCTGGTAAACTTCTTACTCTTTTGGGAACAAAAGCTAAGGCGAAAGTTACAGAAGATAAAGAAAACAAGGGAATTCTAATAGATATTGAAGCTGGAGAGGAAACGGGTTTAATTATCGGCAATAGGGGAAAAAATCTTCAAGCAATCCAGACGCTTTTAGGAATGATGGTTAGGCGCGAAACGGGCGAGTGGGTAAGAATTCTTGTAAACACATCTGATTGGAGAGAAAAAGAAGAAGATCGGTTAAAAAAACTAGCCATACAAGCCGCTGAACGAGCGAAGGCAACCGGGGAACCCCAATATTTATATAATTTGGCTCCTTCCCAAAGAAGAATTATTCACCTTGTGCTATCAGAAGATTCAGAAATTCAAACAGAATCCCAAGGAGAAGGAAGCGATCGGTATTTAGTAATCAACCTCAAGTAGCAGGCTTCAAAGCTATATTTTAATGGTAGACTAAAAGTATGCAGGATATTTCCAAAATTTATACAGATGGAGGTGCAAGGGGAAATCCGGGTCCTGCGGCAGCGGCGTTTGTTGTATTAAAAGACGGTGGGGTGTTAATTAAACATTCGGAATTTTTAGGAATAGCTACGAATAATGAAGCAGAATATAAAGCGTTAGCAATGGCCCTTTCCTGGCTTGTCGATAACCAGAAACTTTTTCAAAATAGTAAAATTTCATTTTTTCTTGATTCGGAATTGGTGGTCCGCCAGGTAACCGGCTTATATAAAGTAAAAAGTGAAAAGCTAAAGTTGTTAATAATTAAAATAAAAGCATTGGAAAAAAGGATAACCGACGTAGAAATAAAATATAACATTGTCAGAAGAGAGAAAAATAAACTTGCCGACAAACTTGTAAATTTAAAACTTGATGAAAACCCAATGTAATTTCACGTCAACCAGAAGTTTTAGTCTTTTTGTCACTTGAAAATTATTAAGTCTTCATGCTTTAGTCTATTAAAGTACTTAATTTGTAAAGGATAGATTGTAAACCTTTATTAACTACATTAGTATTAAACGGTAATGGCGACAGGAAAAGATTCTTTCAGCAGGAACAACCCAAAAGTTTTAGTAATTTCAGAATTTAACCTGTTATCGAAGGAGGTCGTGTTTCGGCTTATCGAGAAAAATTGTACCCCAATAATTATCGCGCACGGAGTTGGCGAGTGGAATAAAAAGTTTGCAGACGTAAACAATGTTGAAATTATATCTTGCGGATCTAGTCTAGAAAGTATCTATAAATACAATTCTGCATACACGATCTGTCTTTTATTGTCTTCGACTCTGCATAATCCTCACAAAAAGTTAGTTCAGCATGATTTAGAAAAAATAAGACTTGCAGAAAGTGTTGCAACCAAAACCGAGTCAAAAACGGTATTTGTTTTGCCCTATTCGACAAAACTTAAGACACACGAAGGGCAATTCAATTTAGCTAACCAAATTATTAATAACGATAAACTTAATGTCGCCGGAGTCTTTTTAGGAGAACTGATTCCTCAAACTTTTGATAGAGACCTTTACGCCTTATTACAAGAGTTCTTTCAAGAAGCGGTCGGAAGACAGATAATAACTGTAGTTACCAAAAGCCATTTGTTTTACCCTCTCAGTATTGAAAAGGCCGCGCCCCATTTACTTCGTTATCTTTTTTCTCTAAAAGCTTTTGGAAAAAAGATTGCAATATTAGGAAAGAAGGTTTCTAGCAAAGAGCTAGAATTGTATTTTAGAAAAATAAACCCTTATTATTCAATTACTTTTTCATCAGAAAAGGGTTTAGTATTTCAGCCCGAAGTTGACGAAAAGATATATGTTTACGAAAAGAAAAAAACGCTACTCTCGAAAGCATACCAAAACGCTTTTCGGGCGCAGGAAAATATATTGATACAAAAACCCACGCCCCCATTATATAGCCGCCTTGAAAAGAAAGACTACACAGGAAAAGTCAAAAATGAAGCTCCACTGGCTGACGCCAGTGGTATCTTCTCCTCTCGCTTCGTCGGAGCAAAATCCTCCGAAGCGAAAAACTCTTCGCATTCATTCCTTCGAATTCGCTCAGGATTTTCTGCGAAGGCGGATAAAAAATCCATAGAAGTACAAAAAAGTCTTACTAAAACGCCCTTTTTTTTGCAAAAGATATCTTTTATCCACGTTTTTAATTTTGAAAACATTAAGCGACAAAAAAAATTATTAGCATTTTTTATTTTTCTACTTTTTCTCGCTCCAGCAATTTTTATAAGCGTCTCAATTTTATTTATACTTTTAACTAAACTTACATTACCAATGGGGTACCTTACTACTTCAAGTAGACAACTAAAAGTTTCATCTTTTTTTTCAAATGCCGCAAGTAACTACTCCCAACTGATGAATAAAATTCCTTTAGTGGGGGGGTTATATAAAAAGGTTGGTGAGACTTCAACCGTAGTTACAAAGGAGGTAGACATAGGAGTGGAAACGATTTCTCTCATGGAAAACTTTCTCAAACTTACCGGCGGTGTTTTGGGGGGTGAGCCTTCCGAGGGGGTAGAATATTCAGAGACAATTTATTTGGAACTGGAGAATATTTATAGAGAACTTGGCTTCCTTGGGGGTGAACTTCAATCTTCGAGTGCACTTACAAAGATTGTGTCGAATTGGATTGTTGGGGATTTGGACATAAAGATCCTAAGAGATAAATCGTTAAAACTAAGTAACGTATTTAAAGAAGCAAGTGGTGTTCTTGGTAAAGAATCTCCCAAGAAATACGCGCTACTTTTCCAGAATAATAATCAAGCTAGAGGAAGTGGGGGAACAATTGAAAATTTTGGCATTTTCACTTTTGAAAATTTAAAAATGACCAACTTACGTGTTTATGATACAGGATTGGCGGACAGTAAATTAGTCGGACAAATTGACCCGCCAAGCCCTTTAAGAAAATACTTTGATGCTTCAACCTGGTATTTACAGGATGCTAGTTGGGATCCAGATTTTCCTACAACCGCTAGTCAGGTCGAATGGTTTTTAGATAAGGAATTGGACGAGAGAATTGATGGTGTTGTTTCGGTTGATGGGACTTTTGTGGGAGACATTATTTCTTCTCTGGGTGGCATCCAGATTGAGGGAGATGAGGAGGAAGTGAATTATGAGTTCTTAACTCGTTTGAAAGATAATAAGACAAACCTTTCTCAGGATACGGAGTTTTTTTCAACAGCGATCTTACGCGGATTGTTAAATACAAGAAATGTAGACAAGAGAAATAAGATAAAAATTTTAAAGATAATTTTAAAGGGTTTAGAAAACAAAAACGTTCAGGTTTTTGTTAAAGATCAAAATACTCAAAAAGCTGTTTCAAGCCTTGGTTGGGACGGAGCTTTGACTCAAAGTAGTTGTTTTGAAAACTGTTTCTCTGATTTTGTAGCTCTGATAGAATCGGTAAAAGAGGGAAGTAGTTTGGGTGTAAAACGAGAGGCAGAGCTCGAAGTTTCTTTAGAAGAAAATCTTGTAAAAAGAAAAATCATTTTGTTTTTGGATAATGACTCCGATATCAATTACTTGACTTACCTTCGATTGATTACAACTTTTGACAGCGGTTTTGAACCGGTTGAAATTGTAAGTAGGGAGACTGAGAAAAAAGATCTGGAGTCGAAAGGAGTTCGTGGCTTCAAAGAGGTTGGTGTATTTGTTGAAATACCAGCCCGTGAAGTGAAAGCGGTTATATTTAAATGGGAGAGTGGGTCGACTCACACATACAAGCAAGGGGGAGAATATAAACTTTTATGGAGAAAGCAATCTGGAATTGCTGAATACCCTATAAAAATAAGAATTTCCCATCCTCATGAATTAATATTTTCATCAAAAGAACCATTTACCTTGACCGATGGGGATAGCTTTGAGTATAATACAACATTGTCCCAAGATAAGTTTTTAAACTTAACTTGGTAAAAGGAAAAATAGAATGAATCTCAAGGCAGAAAAAAGATCAATTGAAGGAAGGAAAGTAAAAAAATTACGTAGTGAAGGAATCCTTCCGGCAAATATATTTGGTAAAAAGGTAAAGTCACAATCAGTTCAGGTAAACTTAGCTGAATTTCAAAAGGTTTATAAAGAGGTTGGGGAGACGGGGTTGGTAGAACTCCAGGTTAATGGGGAAAAGAGACCGGTTCTTATCCACAACTTACAGCTTGATCCAGTAAGTGATTCGGCACTTCATGTAGATTTTTTGCAAGTTGACCTTAAAAGTAAAGTCACAGCCCAAATTCCAGTTGAATTAGTAGGCGAGGCTCCTGCTGAAAAACAGGGGCTTGGAACAGTTGTTCAGTATATTGATGAGATTGAAGTAGAAGCTCTTCCAACAGATTTACCTGATAAGTTTGAGATTAACCTCGCAAGTTTAGTCGAGGTAGACCAGAGTGTTTTAGTAAAAGATCTACCCATTGATGGTAAAAAAGTGGAAGTTAAAACAGATGTAGAACAAATACTTGTGAAGGTCGAACCCCCGCACGAAGAAAAGGAAGAAGTAGTTGCAGTTCCCGAGGAAGCCCCTGTTGCGGA
>MGHC01000026.1:0-13798 GCA_001793015.1 Candidatus Woesebacteria bacterium RIFCSPLOWO2_01_FULL_39_10 | reverse complement strand
ACAGCCCCAAGAAGCTTCGTCTGAAGGGGAAAAAGCTAACTAATTGTTAAACTTTGTCTTGAGACTTTTCAAATCCTCAGAATTCGGATCAATGCTTTCTGCGTTTTGAAGTGCAGATTGTGCCAGTGCAAACTCTCCAATCTTATAATAAGATTTTGCTAGTTCTAACCAGCCTGCAATATAGCTTGGATGTTCTCTAACAAACCCTTCCCAGTAAAATATTTCGTCTTTTGATTGAACATTATCCTGGGTCTTTACAGTTTTCTTGGGGTATATAAAAAGCGAAAAATTAAATAAAGAAAGTGCGATAATTATAATTACTGCGCATGCAGAGTAAAAAAAAAGTTTGTCCTTGTTCTCTTTGAAAGATACCTTTCTTTTACTTTTATCCTTTTTCATTAGATTACAATATCACAAGTTTTTAGTTTGTTTAAGAGAAAGATTTTTCACTTAGGTAAAACTTTCGTAATTATATATAATAAATCGATATGAATGGCGATAATCAAAACACTTCAGGATCGGATGTGCAGAATATTCCTCAGCAGACTCAACCGATACAAAAAAGCGAGGATCAGGTATTAAAAACAGTAAAAAACTCTATTACTAATGAGAAAGTAACTGAGACAGACAAAAACTATCCTAATCAACTCAATTCTGAAGCCCCTTCTCAAACACCGGATAATAATGGTTTATTTACAGAGAATAAGAAGTCTTTGAATAAAGTAATGTACGTCGGTATTATTTTTATGATTGTGTCAGTTTTTTTTGCTTTAGCGCTTTACTTTAGACAGCAAATCCACTAATTCATGAGAAAAAGATCCTCAAAGCCTACCCAGTCCTGGAGTCTTGGATTGTTGGTAATGCTTTTAAGTCTTTTATTATTGACCATTTACCTTCTATTTTTTCCAAAACTTTCCAACGACAAAACTCCTATCGTTAATCAAGGCGAACAGTTGCAAGGTAATTTAAAACCGTCTGGAACGGAAAATTTACAGTGGGAGGAGTATTTTAATGAAGAACTGGGATTCAAAATGTCTATCCCTCAATTTTTATACAAAAGTGAATTTTCTGATCAAGGAGGTTATAAAACTTTTATTCGCTTTGAGCAAACCAATTTTTCTTTGGAAAAGGGGATGGCGGTTGGGGTAAGCGAGAAAACTGTCGAAGAAGAAACAGAAACTTTAAAGGAAAACTTCTCGGGTGAAGGAGCAGTTTTGCAAAAGGAAGAAAAAATAGAAATTTCTGGAGTGGAGGGAATAAAACTTACATTTGTCCCAAAAGAAGGCCAGGAGGGAGAATCGCGCTCGATAGTAATTTTTAATAGAAACGATCTTACGTATTCAATAAGTACAACACCGGAACAAATAGAGCGGGTAGTTAAGGGTTTTAAGTTTTTGTAATTAATCTTTGGAGTTAATTACAGGCCAAGGTGTAGAAATCAAAAGTTGATCAGGACGTTTTCTTAAGTCTTTTAGCTCTTGCCAAATTACTTCTGTAATAAACGGCATAAAAGGATGAAGAAGCTTCAATGAATTAAAGTAAACATGTCTTAGCACAGAAAGCGAAATCTCTTTATCCTCGCGATTCTTTGTTTTTTCCAAATAATCCGACGCTAACCTGTCCCACATAAAATGATAAATAGCCTCCGCCGCATCTGCAAAACGATACTTCTCTAAAGAATTATCAACTTTTTTAGTAGTTTCGTTAAGATCGTCAAGGATCTGCTTATCTTCTTTTTTCAGTAGCTTCTGAGTTTTATTTTTTTTATCCGGGAGAAACGGCACGTTAATTCCAGTTTCCTCGCTGTACTTTTCAAACATAAGATTTATAAACCTTGCTATGTTCCAGATTTTATTGGCAAAGTTTCTGTAGGCAATTACTTTATCCCTTGGAAAGTTAAAATCGTGTCCGTTGGCTGTTCCGCTTATCAACCCCATTCGTAGGGCGTCAGTGCCAAATTCTTCTTGGTACTCTTCGGGATTGATGACGTTTCCTAAACTTTTACTCATTTTTCTTCCATCCATTGCTCGCACTATTCCGTGTAAGTACACGTCTTTGAACGGTGGTTTTCCAGTCAAGTAGAGTCCGAACATAATCATTCGAGATACCCAGAGTCTTAAGATTTCCCAGGCCGTTTCCAAAACATCAGCTGGATAGAAGTATTTGAAATCTGAAGAATTGGGGTAACCCAAAGTAACCAATGGCCACTGGCCTGATGAGAACCAAGTATCGAAAGTATCGGTTTCTTGCAAATAATCTTTTCCTGGATTTTTATCACTTATTGAAAATTTAGCATCTGCGGGGGCAATTAGAGTCTGTAACCCTCCTCGAATTTCATCTAAAGAATATTCTTTCAATAAATCCGCTAAATTACCAGATTTCGTAACCTTATCCTTGTTAAGAAAAGTTATTTGAAGGTTTAGATTTTCGGAAGTAGAATACCATGCAGGGATACGAATTCCCCAAACAACTTGTCGGGAGATTGGCCAGTCATTCATGCTTTCCATCCAACGATGGTATTTAACTTCTTGCCATTTAGGATAAATTTTTACTTTTCCTTTTTTAACAACTTCATGCGCTGGTTCTTTCAATGGCCCGACTTTTACAAACCAATTAGGCAAGATTGTTGGTTCAATATCATGCCCTCCCTTATAACAGACTGCAACTGTGTGGACGTAATTTTCATCGATTTTCTCGAGTAACCCTTTTTTCTTTAAATCCTCGACCACTTTTTTTCTCGCTTCATTTATCGTTAACCCCGCAAATCTACCCGCCTTTTGATTTAACTTTCCATCTAATCCGATTACAGGTTTTACTTCGAGATGATGTCTTTTTCCTGCTTCATAATCATTTTTGTCATGAGCAGGAGTAACTTTAACAACACCGGTTCCAAATTCGGGATCTACAAACTTATCCGCTATTACTTTTAATTTGAATTTTCCCAAAAGTCCATCAACTTCTATCTCTTTACCTATATACTTTTTATATCTTTTATCGTTTGGGTGAACAGCAACAGCGGTGTCGCCAAACTTTGTTTCTGGTCGCACTGTTGCTAAAACAAAGGGACCATATTTCATATAATAAAGAGGATCTTTTCTTTCTTTATGGTTTACTTCCAGGTCTGCAAAGGTTGTACCACAGGTTGGACAGTAGTTAACCATATAGTCTGCTCGATAAACTAAACGATCCTCAAACATTTTCTTGAAAGTATTTACTACTGTTTCTAGTACGTCGGGGTCTAAAGTGAATTTATTGCGGGTCCAATCTACACTTGCACCCATGGAACGAATTTGATCTTCGATTAAGTGTTTATTTTCTTGAACAAAAACCCAAATTTTTTTGTATAAAGTAGCACGATCAAAGTCGAAACGTGATTTTCCTTGCTCTTTTAACCTTCTCTCAAATGTAATTTGGGTTTCGAAACCTGCATGATCAGTTCCAGGTATCCAGAGTGCTGAGTATCCTTGCATTCTTTTCCATCGAATCAGAATGTCTTCGATAGCAATCATCAAAACATTTCCTGTATGCATTTTTCCGCTTGCGTTGGGAGGAGGAAGAACAATTGTATAGGGCTTTTTCTTTGGATCTTTTTTTGGAGTAAATGCGCCGGACTTTTCCCAAAGTTTATAAACATCTTCTTCGTACTTTTGATGATTATATGTCTTTTCCATATAAATTTTTCTTGCCCTTCCGAACCTTTAGTGAAGGAGGGTCCTCGTAAACTTTGTGATTATATGTTTTGTCCATGCTCATTGGCAAATTATATCTGAATAGTGGGTAAAGCTCAAAGGAAGGTTAGCTGACTATTTTTACTTTCAATACTTTTTCAATTTCTTTTTTGGTGACAGGTCCTTGACGAAGAATTTTTGGAGTACTTGAACTTAGGTCAATTATGGTTGACGGTTTGACTTGAGGCAAAGGCCCTGCATCCAAAATTAAGTCAATTTTATCAATGTCTAATTCCACCTTAACTTCATCAATCGAATAAGGAGTCTTCCCACCCGATCTATTTGCCGAAGGAGTAGTGTAGGGGAAAGGAAGCAGGTTACTAAGAGATTGAGTGATTTTAGTTTTAGGGATGCGAATACCAAGAGTTGGTAAGTCAGCTGTCAAAATATCTGGGACAATTTTCTTCTTTCTCAAAATTATGGTTAGCGGTCCGGGTAAAAACTCTTCAAAAAGTTTTCTTGCGGCATCATTAACATAAGTTAATTTCTCAATCATCTTCCAATCACGAACAATTACATGAGTTGGTTTTGAAAATTCGCGCCCCTTAAGTTCGTAAATTTTTCTTACTGCTTTTTCGTCGAGTGCGTTTGCCCCCAGACCATAGGTTGTATCTGTTGGATAAACAACAAGACCACCACTTTTTAAAATATCAGCTGCTTTCCTGAGAACTTTAGTATTTATTCTTTTCAGATAGACTGTTTTAATAACCATAATAAATTAAATTATATCTCTCCCATAATTGTTAGCTGCGGCTTAGCAAACACCTTTTTCCAGCTAACCGGTTTATAATTAAAGTAGGCACATGCGGCAATATATGCCGCATTGTCCGTACACAATTTAGTTCTTGGCACGTGGAAGACCTGTAGTATTTCGGATTTTATTCGTAGCCCAAATTTTTCTCGAAGTCTTTTGTTTGCGGCAACTCCTCCAGCCAAAAGAAAACTTCTTGGTTTATATTTTTTTATTGCTCTAACACTTTTTTCGAGAAGAGAGTCAACTATTGCTTCTTGGATTTCCGCGGCAAATTTGGGAATAAAAGATTTATCAATTAGTTTGTTAGTTGTCTCGCGTAAAACAGCAGTCTTTAGTCCTGAAAAACTCCAATCAAAGTTGTCTTCATTAATCAAAGGACGGGGGAAATACTTTAATTCCTCTCCTTTAATTTTTGATGCTTCGACCTTGCTCAGCATCAATCTCCTCGAGTCTGAGCGACCTCGGAGTCGAAGACCTGAGCTTGTCGAATGGATTGAAATTTGATTAAGATATTTTTCCGCCTCCATAGAAATTGAGGGACCTCCAGGATAAGGTAGATTTAAAAGGCGTGCACATTTATCAAAAGCTTCACCCGCTGCGTCATCTCTTGTTCCTCCAAGCCACTCTAAGTCTCCGTGGTCTTTCATTAAAATTAGGTCTGTGTGACCTCCAGAAACAACAAGCGCCAGAGCGGGAAATTGAAGGGAATAAATATTTGTGCCTTCTTCTAGCCAGTTAGCATAAACGTGACCTAGTAAATGATTTACAGGGACTATTGGTTTTTTCCAAACATAGGATAAGGTTTTTGCAGTTTCTACGCCAACTAGAAGTGAACCGATTAATCCGGGACCAACGGTAATTGCAATAGCATTTATTTTCTCAGAATACTGAGAAATGTCCTTAACCTTTGAATTGGGGAATGCTTGAACTAGGGCTTGCGATATAACAGGAATAATTGAAAGAATTTGTTGTCGTGCAGCTTGCTCTGGGATAATTCCTCCGGTTTTTGCATGCATTTCGGAGGAACTGGCAATGATATTTGAAAGGACTTTTCTTCCGTCTTCGACAACACTTGCTGCTGTTTCGTCGCAAGATGTTTCAATACCTAATATAATCATAAAGCTTGCTTTTGTATCTTTTTAAATTCTTTTCTGATTTTAAAAGATATTGCCCCCATCAAAACTAAAACTAAAATCCAAGAGAGAATGCCTAACTTTGCAAGACCAGACTCAAGCTGCGAACGTTCGCTTCCCGCTAAATATCCGACGGTGACTAAAAGAGAGTTCCATGTTAAAGAAGCTGTAGCGGCATAGAATAAAAACCTGAGGATATTATATCCTTGCGCTCCAGCAACATAAGCGACCCAAAAGCGAGTAAGGTTGGCCAAAAGGGAAGTTGTCAAAATAACAGGACCCTGTTTTTCTAAAAGGAGAGATGCTTGTTGTGCAAACTTTTCCTGATTAAGTTTTCTGGCAAGAGTTAATCCGGTTTTTCTGCCAAGAATATATGCTCCAAGGAAAGTAATAAACATTCCCAAGGATCCTGAAATTACTACTCCCACAAGCGTTGATGACTTGCCATATGCAAAAAATCCTCCTAAAGCAACAATCAACCCTCCTGGAATGGCAAAGCCAATCGGCGAAGTTTCAATAAGGCTACTTAAAAAAACCAAGAGATATCCCCAGGTTCCATATATTATTTCAATTTTATCGATCAGTTCAAAAGTTTCCATACGCAATTATACAGCTAAACTTAATTTCGAAGACTTAAGACTAGTTTCAGAATTCCCCGAGTCTCCGTACTCGGGGATGACCCGCTTCGCCGTAGCTGTAGCGAGGCGAGATGAACCTAGGCTAGAAGACCTCGCCGAAGGCGTATCTTTAATAAAGATGCCCTAGGCCTTAAGTGCCTGGGGAGAGGATTCACTTAGTTGGACCGGTTCCCCTTAAGAAGACCGCTTGCCACGTCAGACGTGGCGGTGCTAGTCTACTGCTGTACGCCTGTTCCTTTTAAATAAACTGCTTGCCAGGGGCGATAATTTGATACAAATCTCTTTTCGTAAGTAGTAACACCGTCGCGTTCCACTTTATAGTCAAAGACTGCTTTAGCGCCCCATGCTTTATAATCCACCTGTTTAACTACTCCTGTCGGAAGAGTTGGGTCGTCAACATAAAGATCTTCAGGTGGGGCAGTGACACTAGTAACAACAGGTTTTGTTGTTGTCGCAATTCTTCCGTCATTTGTCCCATAGATCTCAAAGATAAGAGTTGATTCAAATGGTTTAAATATTGTTTGGACCAATATATGTCCCGGAGTATCGTTTTTAATTTTTAAATCAGTTGTTGGTGAATAAACCGTCGCGTCAAGTCCTGGTGGGGAGTTTTGTTCGTAATAACCAACTCGATAGGAATGAGCGCGTCGCTCATTAATCGGTAATCCTGCAGCAAGTGCTGCTCTAAAAAGCGTTGTTGAAACTTGACATACTCCACCTCCGTCACCGAGTACTGTTCTTCCGTCTTTTATAACATAAGCTTGTTTGTAGCCGGTTAATGAAGAAACTTCGCCAACAGCCTGATTAAATGATAATGTCTCACCTGGTGCGACAAGTACTCCGTTTAATTTTGACGATGCATGACCAATATTAAATACTCTACCCGGAATTGACCCTTTGAACTTTGAAATACCGCTTCCCAAAAGTTCGTTAATTCCCAGATTGTTAACTTGATCAGTCGTAACTTTTGGAGGATCTGTTTGTACTGGAACGATAAGCGTAGATGTTTTTTCATCGGATGTTTCAAGTGAAGCAAGCTTATCAATAAGTTGATCTTTTAAAAGTTGTCGATCGATTGTTATTCCGTCTTTTCCAGGTAAGAATTCTATAACTTTACCACCTTCAAAACGAAAGACCGCGTTTTGCGGTTCGCGATTTACCCTTGGACTAATTTCTTTTTCCACATATCTAAAAATGTTTTCTTCGTTAAAATTTTCCCGAGCATCAAGAAAACTGAATAGCTCATTTTCTTTCAATGAAAACAAGTCGTACTCGTGTTGTAAAGTAATCCTTTTTTCAACTAAAGTTTCCGCTCTTTTTTTCAAAGATTCCGACTCTTCTTCACTTAGTGCTGGGTCAATTGTGCGAAATGGTATATGAATATCCGAATAATCTTCTGAAGCAAGTTGTTGTTCAAGGTTTTTTCTAAATTTTTTATTGTCAATATTTTCTCCCGCAGATCCTTTTTCGACATTAACTTCGTTCCCAGAATAAATTACAGAAGGATGTACTGGCTCAGTTGCAACCTGGCTTGATATTACTTGAAGATATTCGTTTAATTTTCCCTCATCGGTTGTAGTTACTATTGGGACAGACTTTATGGTAAATAAAGAAATAGGTTTATTAAAAATGTCTGAAATTATGTTTTCAGATCTGTAAAGGTGGTAAGCAGAATTAACTGTACTCTGAATGTCATAGCTTAAATCTATATCATTTAGTGAAAGGTCGAATTTCTTACCCTTTGCTAAAAGGGTTATTGTTCCGGGAGTTTTAATTTGATTTTTCAGTAACGCCTCTGCTTCTACTCGTGTTTTACCGGCCAACAAAAGATTAGAAGCATAAACACCAGGAAGGATCCTATTATAATAGTAGATATCGAAAATCGTAATTCCTATTCCTATTAGGAAAAGTGGCGTAAGACCTAAAAGAAAAAGATTTCTTCTTTTTTTTATTTTTAATTTTTCCAAAAAAGTAACAAGTATTTTCATTTTCCTAGTTAGATAATTTGTATGATATCATGAGTTAATATCAAAATTATGCAAGATAGACAAAACCCTACAATTCCATCTGTCGAACCGCCACCCCATCCAAATGAAGGGCAAAAGGAAAAGGTTTCAACCAGTCATGATCCCACAACTCAAGTTCAACAAAGTCCAACACAAGCAAAAGAAACCCAAGGTTTTCAGATTCAAGTTGGGCAAGTTTCACCACAAGTGGCAAGGCCGTCTCAATTAACTAGTCAAGAAACTGAAAAGTTATTACATCCAAAAAGAGGATTTCCTAAAATTTTCCTAATTCTTTTTATTGTCTTTGTTTTGTTGGGAGTTGTTGCATTAGTTGTTTACTTAGCGCGTTCAAAGGGAACGTTTTTTGGAACGGAAGGTGAACTTGTATGGTGGGGGATTCAACATGAAGAAAGCGTTTACAAATCATTAATTGAAGATTTTGAACAGGAAAATCCAAACATGAAAGTGAAGTATCAACAGCTTTCTCCTCAAGACTACCGAATAAGACTTACAAATTCTTTGGCGTCAGGCGAGGGGCCAGATATTTTTGAAATTCATAACAGTTGGCCTTTTATGTTTAAAAATGAACTTGCTACCTTGCCTGCTTCAGTTATGAGTCCGGAAGAATTTAATAACGCATTCTATCCAGTAATTGTAAAAGATCTTACTTTAGTTGGGGAAGGAATTGTAGCTATGCCTTTGGAATATGATGCATTAACTTTATTTATAAATGAAGATATTTTCGCTTCATCTTTGCAAAGTGTTCCAACCACATGGGACGAACTTGTAAAAAAAGTAGACCCAGCAGAAAAGGGGAGCCTTACCATTCGGGAAACTGGCGGTAGAATAACACTGGCCGGAATTGCTTTGGGAGAAATCGAAAATGTCGACCATTGGCCGGAAATTATAGCCTTGATGTTATTTCAAAATCGGGTAAATCCGGCACAACCTGTTAGCGAGCTAACAGAAGATGTATTTTCATTTTATAAAGAGTTTAAGACTTTGGGGGTTTGGAACACTTCCTTTCCTTCATCAACAATTGCGTTTGCAAGAGGTGAAGTTGCAATGTACCTTGGTCCTTCACGGCGAGCTTATGAAATCGTTAAAGAGAACCCCGACTTAGCATTTAAAACAGAACTTCTTCCGCAGTTGCCTAAGGGAAACCCGTCAGATCCAAATTATTCATATGCAACCTACTGGGTGCATGGTGTTTGGGAAAGAAGTAAAAATAAAGAGATAGCTTGGAAGTTTCTGAAGTTCTTGGCCGAAAGGAAGAACCTTGAAAAATTAAATCAAAATATTAAAAATGTTGAGACTTTTTCCAGGGTATATCCACGACCTGAAATGAATATTGTTTTCAGAGACGATAGCGTATTAGGATCGGTTGCGAGTTTGGCACTTGATGCGAAAAGTTGGTATTTGGCAGATAACACTTTTGATGGTGCGACTGGCGTAAACTCACAACTGAAAATGGCCTTCGAAAAAGTTTTGAGTAAATGGCCTCAAGGGAAAGAAACTAAGATTAAAGAGTTGGGACAAGGAGTTTCGTCGGTACTTTCCCAGTACGGTATTCCTCAAAAGTAACTAGGGACTTGACAAAAGTTAGTTGACTCTAATAAAATAGCACTCGTTAGTAAGAATTGCTAAGAAAATTATAAAAAATATGGTTGGAAAGAAATCTTCAAAATTAAATTTAAAACCCGCTGCCGGGTATTTGGTTATAGAGCCTCTTGAGGCAGAGGAAAAAACCAGCTCTGGAATATACCTTCCTGATACAGCAAGCGAAAAACCACAACAGGGCAAAATTTTAGCAGTGGGCGACGATGAAATTACCGATTCCGGTGCGACAAGAAAGGCCCCAGCAAAAGTAGGGGATGCTGTTATCTATAAAAAATGGGGAGGAAATGAAGTTAAAGTTAAGGGAGTAGAGTATTTATTTGCTAAGTTTGATGATATTTTAGCGGTTATAGAATAAAAGTATGGCAAAACAACTTAAATTTTCTGATGAAGCGAGACAATCCTTAATGAAAGGGATTGACGTTGTAGCGAGAGCTGTTGTTACCACACTTGGCCCCAAAGGAAGAAATGTTGCATTAGATAAAAAGTGGGGAGCACCAAATATTGTTCACGATGGCGTAACAGTTGCAAAGGAAATCGAACTTAAGGATCCCTTTGAAAACATGGGCGCACAACTTGTCAAAGAAGCTGCTGACAAAACAAATGACGTTGCAGGGGATGGAACAACTACAGCAACTCTTCTTGCTCAAGTAATGACAAAAACCGGAATGAAAAATATTACAGCCGGTGCAAATCCTATGATTGTCAAAAAAGGAATTGAAAAGGCCGTTAGTGCAGTTGTTACCGAGCTTCAAAAAATTGCCAAACCGATAAAAAATAAAGAAGAAATAGAACAGGTTGCAAAAATCTCAGCAGGCGATGATGTAATAGGAGCAAAAATAGCTGAAGCATTGGACAAAGTCGGTCGGGACGGCGTAGTTAGCGTAGAAGAGGGAAAGGGGCTAACTATTGATATTGAGTACAAGGAAGGAATGGAATTTGACAGGGGTTATGTATCTGCCTATTTTGTGACAAATCCGGAAAGAATGGAAGCAGAAATAGAAGACGCCTACATTCTCCTTACAGACAAAAAAGTAACTTCAATTCAGGAAATGCTTCCTTTTTTGGAAAAGTTCGTTAAAGTCTCAAAAAATTTGGTTATTATAGCTGATGAAGTTGAAGGTGAGGCACTTGCGACTTTGGTTGTAAATAAGCTCAAAGGTACTTTTAACGTTTTGGCTATAAAGGCTCCAGGGTTTGGTGATAGAAGAAAAGAAGTTTTAGAAGATATCGCGGTTCTTACTGGCGGAGTAGTAATTTCAGAAGATACTGGACGAACATACGAGTCGATTGAAATAACCGATTTGGGCCAGGCAGAAAAAGTTTGGGCAGATAAAGACAATGCAAGAATCATTGGAGGAAAAGGAGATAAAAAGGGAATTTCTGCTAGGATTTCTCTTTTGAAACGACAAATTTCTGAGACGGATTCAGATTTTGATCGCGAGAAGCTTGAGGAAAGATTAGCAAAACTTTCAGGAGGTGTTGCGCAAATTAACGTTGGAGCCGCAACAGAGATTGAATTGAATGAGAAAAAGGAAAGAGTAAAAGACGCGGTTGGAGCCACAAAAGCGGCAATTGAGGAAGGAATTGTACCCGGAGGTGGAGTAGCCTTACTTCGAGCAAGAGAGATATTAAGAGGCGACAATGCAAAAATAAAGGGAGAAAATCGGGATGAACAAGTAGGGGTAGATATTGTATACGATGCGCTGGGCGAGCCTTTGCGTTGGTTAGCAATTAATTCCGGAGAAGGCGACGGATGGATTATCTTAAAAGAAATTGAGAAAAATAAAGATTCGGATTATGGATTTAATGCCCTAACGAATAATTTTGGATCAATGACTAAATTTGGAATTTTGGATCCTCTGAAAGTTACTCGGGCAGCTCTTCAAAATGCGGCAAGTGTAGCTTCGATGGTACTCACAACTGAAGCATTAGTCACAGATCTTCCCGAAGAAAAGAAAGAAATGCCGGGAATGCCTGGCGGAATGGGTGGGGGAATGGACTACTAAGTTAATTTCTAATTTTTTAGTTTTTATTCAAACTTCGCGAAAACCGTGGAATCTTATTCCACGGATGAAGTGAAGGAGTGAACAAACTCTTCGAGTCTTGGCGAGAGAACCGAGGACCCTTAGTCCTCGGCTGTTTATTTTAAAAAACTATTGACTTCTTTAATTTCATAACCATTACTAGCTTCAAAATGACCTCTATCTGTTTTTATGAATTTATTGTTTTTTATTAGTCGATGCAGCTTTTCTCCTTCACTTACTGGCATTAACGGATCTTTGTTACAAGATATTATTAACGTTTTTTGTGTTAAGTTTGGAAAAATGGCTGAGTTATCTACATGAGTTATGAAAAGAAGAATTTCGCGGTATTTTTTGGGAGAGATACCCTTAATCGCTTCGAGGTTTAGTCTTTTGTCTTGAAGATAGTGAGCCCTCTCCCTTTCGTCACCGTAGAATGGATTGAAAAGCGAATATAACTCAGAGTGTGCGGGATAAGGGAGTTTAATAGCTAGAGGAAGTAGCGGAGAGACAGAAAAAACATTAATAAGTTTTCTAAACAAGATGGATTTTGGGTTTGCCGATACTCCTGAAGCGACAAATATAAGTTTTGTTTTTGGGTAATTGAGGGCAACTTCAGGGAGAATTAACCCTCCAAGTGAAATTCCTACTATGACTTCCGGAGAAATACCCCTCAACGATGTTTGTACCTGTTTAATTATTTCGAAAGAAGAAAATTCGAAATTGTCAGAGAAAAGATAAGGGCAGACAATTTTATAAAACTTGTTTTTGAAGTACTTAAATAACAAACTATTTTCATCAGGACGTGGCCACCCATGAAGGATAAGGGCTATCTTTTTCATATACTTAAAGTTTAATTGCTTTTTGAATGTAACACCACTTTCTTCTTGTCATTAATTTAATATTTACTTAAAATCTCTCTATGTGGAAAGAGGCTGAAAAGTTTCTCTCAAAAGATAAATATATTGGACCGCTTATTAAAAGGTATGGACATTGCAAGATAAAACCAAGAATCCACATTGATTATTTTCAAGAACTTGTTGGAGAAATTATCGGACAACAATTGTCAGGAAGGGTTGCTGATGTAATTTATGAGAGGTTAAAGGGAAGAGTGAAAGGAAGATTAACCCCTAAGAAGATTTTGTTTCTTAACGATCAGAACTTGAGAGATTGCGGGATGGCTTGGGCAAAAGTTAGGTCGATTAAAGATTTAGCTCAAAGAATTAAAGATAGAAAATTACACATAAGGAAATTAAATAAGTTGACCGACGAGGAAGTTATGAAAGAGCTAATCGCTGTAAAGGGGATTGGTCGTTGGACAGCTGAAATGTTTTTGATGTTTACTCTCGGACGTCCAGATATCTTTCCTGATGACGACTTGGGGATAAGAAAAGGTACGACTAAGTTATTAAACAAGGATTTAAGTCAAAATGAGATGATCGAATTCGCCGAAAGATGGAAGCCTTACAGAACAGTAGCAAGTTGGTATGTCTGGAAGAACTTAAATAATTAGTGAACGGTTACAAAACTGATTTTACTGCAATTAAGGTAAAACTGTCATGGGGTTAATTGATTTTCCGTTTTGATAGACTTCTAAATGAAGATGATCTCCAATTGCACGTCCACTTGAACCCACCTCGCCAAGTTTTGTTACGGGTGCTACTTTCTGGCCTTGTGAAACCGATATTAGAGATAAGTGTGCATAAAGCGATGTAAACCCGTTATCGTGATCTACTAAAATTGTATTTCCATATCCGACTCGTGAGTATCCGGCCGATACAACAACTCCCGTCATAATAGGCATAACTCGATCTCCAGTTACGCCGTCAAAGTCCACTCCTTTATGGTAAAATTTATATCCTTGAGTAATACTCACTTTATCTAAGGGAAAACGAACA